>NZ_JBYTDE010000003.1:165151-502434 GCF_058791075.1 Curvibacter sp. EU05-FHT14A10 | reverse complement strand
CCGATGCTTGCCGACACCATGGGCCGCCTGTTCACAGAGGCACTGCAGAAAGGAAAGAAACAAGGCCGCAAAGAAGGGCGACAAGAAGGACGCGATGAGGGGGTAGCCTGGACGTTGACCCAGCAGATCGAACACCGCTTCGGCCCCATCCCTGAATGGGCCCTCGCCCGCATTCAATCAGCCCAGGCCAATCAACTGGCGAGCTGGGTCTCGCTAATTCTGACAGTGCCCAGCCTTGAGGCGCTGTTCGAGCGCAGCGAGCCAGACCATTGAGGCAAGCAGACCACCAGGGTGGCGCCTACGGCCTCAACCCAAGCGCAACGAGCGCCTCGCCACCACACTTGCCCACCTACCCGATCTGATGGAAGGAACCCCGATGCTTGCCGACACCATGGGCCGCCTGTTCACAGAGGCACTGCAGAAAGGAAAGAAACAAGGCCGCAAAGAAGGACGGCAGGAAGGGCGACAAGAAGGACGCGATGAGGGTCTCAACTCGATGCTGACCCATCTCGTCGAACACCGCTTCGGCCCCATCCCCGACTGGGCTATTACCCGCATTCAATCGGCCCAGGCCGATCAACTGATGCGCTGGGCCCAGTTGATCCTGACGGCACCCAGCCTTGAAGCCCTGTTCGAGCCCAGCGACTCAGCACACTGAGCTCAGCCCCCCCGCAGCCCCTACCCCGCAGGCATCGGCATCGCCAGCAACACCCGCGCCTCATGCGGGCTGCGGTTGATCAGCTGCCGGGCCTCATGGGGCGCCAGCGCCACTGAGTCAAAGGGGTGCAGCTCGGTTTCCAGTGGGTGGCCGCCGGTTTCGGTGATCAGGGTCAGCGTTCCCTGCAGCACCACGTAGTGTTTCTCTAGCGGCGAGGCGTCCAGCGCGGTGTACCCGCCCGGGGCCACGATCGACAGGCCCAGCCACAGCGCGGGCTGGGCCTGCACCTGGCCGGCCTCGTGGCCCTGCAGGCGCAGGCAGCTCATGCCCTCGTGCCGGGGTGGGTGGTAGGCCGGGGCCTGGTTGAAGCGGGTCAGGTTCATTTGGTGCCTTTGAGGGGGGTTGGGCTGCGGCCGATTTCAGGGCTTGAGCACGATGCGCTCGGTGGCCCCGGCCAGCACGCGCAGGTAGGCCGCCTGCGCCTCTTGCAGCGGGTAGCGGGCCTGCTCGCCCACGGCAAAGGGCTGCAGCTCACCGGCCTCAAAGCCCGGGTGCAGTTGGGCCAGGGCTTCGCCGCCGTACTGGCTGCTCAAGGCCAGCGTGTCAATGCCCACATAACGGTGCTGCCCCCGGTAGAACTTAAAGATATCAAAGGGCACGGCGCGCTCCGGGGTGGCAATCAAGATCTGCCAGGCGCCCAGGCCCATGGCCTGGTTGGCAGCGGCAAAGTAGGGGCTGCCAACCGTGTTGAACACCACATCGGCACCGCGGCCCTGGGTGTGCTCCAGCACCGCCTCGGCCAGCTTGTGCGGCTGCAGCACTTGCACGCCCGGCGGCGTCCAGCCGGGCAATGGGCCCTCGGGGCGTTGCACGGCCAGCACGCGGGCGCCGCAGCGCGCCGCAATCTGCACCGCCGCCTGGCCCACCTTGCCATTGGCCCCCAACACCAGCACCACCTGCCCTGGGCCAGGCAAGCCCCCTGCCCGGCTCAGCCCGGTCAGCGCGGTGACAAAGGGCACGCCCACGGCACCGGCTTCATCCATGCTCAGGTGGGCCGGCTTGGCCTGCAACGAGGCCACCGGCACGCTCAGGTAGCGTGCATGGCTGCCATCAACACTCATGCCCAGGTCACCGCCCGAACCCCAAACCTCGGCGCCCACCCAATCGCTGGGGCCATCGACCACCACCCCTGCGTAGTCACGCCCCGGTGTGCGCGGCCAACACACATGCGGCATCAAGCCCAGGGCCGCTTTCACGTCGCTGGGGTTGACGGCCGCGCTGCACACCCGCACCACGGCCCAACCCGAACTGGCTCGCGGCGCCGTGCCCTTGCCAAGCCGAAATTGAAGCAGCTTGGGGTCAGACACCGCGGCCTTCAGCCGCAGCGCCAACTGGTCTTCCTTGAAACCAACCGCCCCCTGAGACGGGGCCGGTGCTGTCGAAGATCGTGTGGAGCTCATGAGAAATTCCTTCGCTTGGATGGGCTGCAGGGCAGCAACGCCCGCAACCGCTGAAAATCGAAACATTGATCAGATAAAAAGCAAACCGCCGGTGCCATGCCTGAGGCGCCGGCGGCGCTTCAGGCACCGCATCTGCCCTAACCCGCCGGCCGCAAGCCCAGGGCCGTGCGCATCTCGGCGGGGCTGGCCAGGCTGCCCCCCAGGTCGCTCACCAACTCGCGGGCCTTTTTCACCAGCTCGGCGTTGCTCAAGGCCAGCTCGCCCTTGGCCAGGTACAGGTTGTCTTCCATCCCCACACGCAGGTGGCCATCCAGCAAGAAAGCCTGGGCCAGCATCGGGTACTCGTGCCGGCCGATCCCGAAGGCCGACCACACCGCCCCGGCGGGCAACAGACTGCGGGCATACATGAGCGTGGCCGGCGTGGCCGCAAAGCCATAGCGCACCCCCAGCACAAACGACCACAGCCCCGGCCCCTGCAGCACGCCGCGGGCGATCAGATCGGTGGCCAGGTGCAGGTCACCCGAATCGAAGATCTCCAGCTCGGGCATCACCCCGCAGGCGCGAATGGCCTCGGCCATCACCTGCACCGTGCGCGGGGTGTTGATCACCACCTCCTGGCCAGAATTCATGGTGTTCAAGTCGAGGGTGCAGATGTCGGGCCGAATCAACTCGATGTGACGCAGCCGCTCCAGCGGCGGCAACAGCGTGGTGCCCGGGCCGGCCTCACGGGGTTGCACCAGGCCGGGCACAAAGCGCCCGCCCGGCCCGGTGGTCAGGTTGATCACCAGGCCTTTGTTCTGCTGCCGTATCAGCTCAACCACCTCTTGGTACAGGCCCACCTCCATCGAGGGTTGGCCGGTGGCCGGGTCGCGCACATGGATGTGCACGGCCGCCGCCCCCGCCTCGGCGGCATCCAGGCTGGCCTCGGCAATCTCGCGCGGCGTGATCGGCAGGTACGGCGATTGGTCGGGCCGGGTCAGGTTGCCGGTGATGGCACAGGTCAGAAAGGTCTTGCGCATGTCAGGTCCTTTGGCTGTCACAGGTGGCGCCCGCCGTCCACCACAATGCGCCCGCCCGTGGTGTAGCGCAGCGTGGTGGCGCAGGCTTCTACGGCGGCCGCCACGTCGTCGGCCGTGCCCACGCGCCGCAAGGGCAGGCTGGCCGCGGCCTTGGCATTGAAGTCGTCGGCCCGCCCCGGCACAAATCCGGTGTCGATCACCCCCGGCGACACCGACACCACCCTGATCCTGGGCGCCAGCGCACGGGCCAGGGCATCACCCACCACATCGATCCCCGCCTTGGCGGCCACATACGCCAGGTTGCTGCCCACCCCCGTGAAGGCAGCAATCGACGAGATGTTGACGATCAGGCCATCGCCCGTGGCCTGAAGCAGCGGCACAAAGGCGCGAATGGTCGCCAGCACGCCCCTGAAGTTCACCCGCAGCATCTCGTCGATCAACTCGTCGCTCAGGGCATTCAGGTCGGCGGTGGGCACGGCCCGGGTGTACCCGGCGCTGTTCACCAGCACATGCACCGGCCCCAGCAAGGCACTCACCTGCTCGGCCGCGGCCAGCAGCGAGGCCGTGTCGGTGATCTGGGCAGGCACCACCCCATGGCCCTGGCCGGGCAAGGCCGCCGCTTGCTGGGCCGCGCGGGCCCGGGCCGGGTCGTCGGCCTCAGTCCGGCCGGGGGTCGGCAGGTACAGCAAAACGCAGCGCGCCCCCAGGCGGCCCAGGCGGGCGGCCGTGGCCAACCCGATCGCACCGGTGCCCCCGGCAATCACCACGTGGCGCCCCTCCAGGCTGCGCATGGGTTTGAATTGAGAATGTTCCATGAAAGGCTTTCAAAAAATAAAAACAAAACAGCGCCACGCCCCCCAGGCCGCCGGGGGGCAGGCCGGCCCTCAAGGGATGGGCGGCGCCGGGAACACCGGCACACCGGGCAGCAGGTGAAAGTCCTGCGCCAGCTCGGCCTGCTCAAGCCCCTGCTGCAACACCGTCTTGAAGTGCCCCACCAGGCCCTCGGTCACGCCAAACACCGGGTCGCTGCCCAAGGTGGCGGCATCGTCGGCAAACACCTGCGACACCAACACCTTGTGGCCCGGGGCCGACACCATGAAGTGCAGGTGCGCCGGCCGATGGGGGTGGCGCTGCTGCAGACGCAACAGCTCGCCGCAAGGCCCATCGGTGGGCACCGGGTAACCCGCGGGCCGCAAACTGCGAAAGTGGTAGCGCCCCTGCGCGTCGGTCAAAAACCGCCCCCGCAGGTTCATGTCGGGCTGGCTCGGGTCTTGGTTCTCGTACAGGCCCACGGGCGAGGCCTGCCACACGTCGACCACCGCCTCGGCCAGCGGCTGCCCATCGGCGCCAAACACCCGCCCACTCACCTGCAGGGGCATGCCCCGTGCCGGATCACGGCTGGCCTCGGGCGCGTCACCCTGGGCCTGGTCGATCGACGTGCCCAGCGGGTAAAACGGCACGTTCGCGCGCCAAAAAGGCCCCAGCAACGCCGCCTCTGAATGCCCCTTGAGCGGGCGGTTGTTGATCAAGGCCACCAGGGTGGACAAACCCAGCAAATCGGCTGCCAGCACCACCTCATTGGTGTTCTGGCCCGTGGCTTGGCCCAGGCGCACCACGAAATCAAGGGCCTGCTCAAACTCGGCCTCGGTCACGGCGTGCGCCAGCACAAAGCGGTGCAGGCACTCGGTCAGGCCCAGCAACAGCGTGCGGGCCCGCGGGTCGGGCGTGCCTTGCATGGCCTGCTGCACCAGCGGCCACAACGATTCGGGGGTAGTGGGCAGCACCAGACCCTGCAGGCCGGCTGCGCCTGTCGGCTTGAGGTCCGGGGCGCTCATGGGGCCACCTCGGCACGGCGGTCACCAATCACCGCCACGGCCTGGATCTCGACCAAAATGCCGGGCTTGGCAAAGTTCGAGACAGTGATCAAGGCACTGCCCGGGTACCGCCCGTCTGGCCACAAGGCCTTGCGCGAGGCCACCACCTTGTCGCCCAGCCGCGGGTCCAGCAGGTACACCGTGATCGTCACCACGTCTTTCAGGCGGCCGCCCTGCAAGGCCAGGGTCTCGTCGATCTGCTCCCACACCCGCTTGAGCTGCGCATCAAACTGGTAGGCGATGTCGTTGCCCTGCGCATCCTTGAGGGCCGACGAGCCCGCCAGCCACACCGTCTTGCCCCCTTCGGTGACCACCCCTGGCGAAAACGCCCGGTCGGTCTGGTAGGCGTTCTTGCGCAGGTGCTCGGCCCCCTGGGCCGTCCCTGCCAGGCCGAAGGCCAACGCCAGCCCCAGTACCTGCCCCAACGTTGGCCCCAACGCAAGCCCCAATCTAGGCCCCATCGGCCGGCGGCCCCGCCGCCCGGCCCGCGCCCACAAGTTGGTCTGGTTTGATTTGAATTGACTCATCACTCGCTCCCTTCAGTACAGCTTGAAAAACACACAACCCCGCCACTCACCTGGCCTGGCGGTTCGGCCCCCGGGTGCCCCGGCACATCACCCCCTGCGGTGCGGCCCCCGGGCGGGGCCTCCAGCTGCAGGGCTTGCCACCAACGCAAATCCACCGGCACCGCGGGCGGGGCCTTGCCAGCCGGGCCGTTGGGCTGCGCCGGCCCGTGCACCTGGCGCAGCTGCTGCACCGCGGCCAGGGCCTGCAGGTCGATGACCATCGAAAAGTTCAGGCCCCCTTGCGGCGCCAGCAGGTCGGCCAGTACCGCAGCCGCATCGGTGGCCAACAGCTCAGCAAAGTGCTGCTGCAACAAGGCCTGCGCCTGCGCCCGGTGGCCCGGCTGCTGCAACCAGTGCAGGCCGTCGCGGTAGGCCCGCAAAAAGCCCATCACGGCCTGCGGGTGGGCCTGGGCCCAGGGCGCCCGCACCACCCCCACCGTGCCCAGGTAATGCGGCGCCACATCGGTGCCCCTGGCCAGCACGCCAAAGCCCTGGCGCTGCGCCAGCCGCTCGTAAGGGGGGCGCAGCAAGGTGGCCTCAAAGCGGCCTTGCACCAGTTGCTGGTAGCGCTGCGCAGTGCCCCCTGCGCTCAGCACCTGCACCTGCTGCGGCCCGGGGCCTACCGCCAGCCCGGCGCGGGCCAGCAGCTCGCGCGCCACAAAGGCAAAGCCGGTGGTCTGGGCATCTACCGCCAGGCGCAGGCCCTGCAGGCCGGCCACGCGGCTCACGCCGGGGCGCGCCACCAGCGACAACAAGCCGTTGTCGCCCGCCATGAAAGCCACCAGATCTGCCCCGGCCCGGGCCTGGGCCGACTCGCCCTGCCCGCCGGCATAGGCCAGCACGTTGTCCACGCTCATCAAGGCCAGCTGGGCCTGCCCGGTGTGCAGTGCCTCCACCACCTGCACCGAGCCCCGGGCCGGCTGCAAGGTGATCTGCAAGCCTTGCGCCGCAAAATAGCCCTGCTTTTGCGCCACCCACAGCGGCAGGTTGAAAGCGCCCTCAAACACCATCACCTTCAGCGCCTCGGGTTCGGCGGGGGGCGCTGTTGCCGTCTGGGGCAATGGGGCAGGCGGGCCGGGCTGGGCCACCGCGCAGGCGACCAGCCCCCAGGCCAGCAGGCCCGCCACGGCCCTCCGGCAGGTTCTCCGCCAGGCCCAGCGGCTTGGGGCCCGCGCGCTCATGGTGCCCCCCCGTGCTCGGCCGCCTGGCGCAGCCTTTGCTGCAGCTCTTCCCGCGTGAGCACGCCGTTCCAGCGGGCAATCACCAGCGTCGCCACGCCATTGCCGATCATGTTGACCAGCGCCCGCGCCTCGCTCATGAAGCGGTCAATCCCCAAAATCAAGGCCATGCCCGCCACCGGGATGCTCGGCACCACCGACAAGGTGCCCACCAGCGCAATGAAGGCCGCCCCCTGCACCCCGCTGGCCCCCTTCGACGTCAGGGCCGCCACCAGAAACAGCGACAACTGCTGCTCAAAGCCCAGCTCCACCCCCATGGCCTGGGCCACAAACAGGGCGGCCAGGGTCATGTAGATGCTGGTGCCGTCGGTGTTGAAGGTGTAGCCCGTGGGCACCACCAGGCCCACCAGTGATTTGGGCAGGCCCAGGGCCTCCAGCTTTTGCATCAGGCTGGGCAGCGCCGCATCTGAAGAACTGGTGCCCAGCACCAGCAAGATCTCTTCTTTGATGTAGCCCAGAAACCTGAAGATGCTGAAACCCACCCACCAGCCAATGCCGCCCAGCACCACCACCACAAACAGCAGCGAGGTCAGGTAAAACGTGCCGATCAGCTTGAGCAGCGGCCCCAGCGAGGCCAGGCCGTAGCGCGCCACCGTGAAGGCAATCGCCCCAAAGGCGCCCAGCGGGGCCAGCTTCATGATCAGGTTGACCAGCGCAAACGCTGCGGCCGACACGCCGTTGATGCCCTGCAGCACCCCATGCCCGCGCTCGCCAATGGCCGACAGCGACACCCCGCACAACACCGCCACCAGCACCACCTGCAAGATGTCGCCCTTGGCAAATGCATCCACCAGGGTGTTGGGGATCACATTCAGCAAAAACTCGACCACGCTTTGCTGTTTGGCCTGCCCGGCGTAGCCCATCACCTCTTTGGCGTTCAGTGTGGCCGGGTCGACATGCAGGCCGGCACCCGGCTGCAGCCAGTTGGCCACCCCCAGGCCGATCAGCAACGCAATGGTCGACACCACCTCAAAGTACAGCATGGCCTTGGCCGCCGTGCGCCCCATGCTCTTGAGGTCTTGCATGCTGGCAATGCCCGACACGATGGTGCAAAAAATGACCACCGCAATCACCATCTTCACCAGCTTGATGAAGCCATCGCCCAGGGGCTTCATCTGCACGCCCCAGCCCGGCATCAGGTGGCCCAGCACAATGCCCAGGGCCATGGCCAGCAACACCTGGATGTACAACACCCGGTACCAGGGCTTGCGGCCTGGCTTGGCGCCCATGCGGGCCCCCATGGTGGCAGCGTGCGGGCTCATGAGGCACCCCCTGCTTGGGCGTGCAACTCGGCATCCAGCCGCTGCGCCGACTGCATGGCCTCGGCCAACACGGCATCGGCGTCCAACTGGGTAAAGCGGCCCTGCCGGCGCAAAAAGCGCCCGCCCACCATCACCGAATCAACATTGCCCGGTGCCCCCGAATAGACCAGCGAGTAGTACGGGTCAAACACCGGGGCAATGTTCATGTCGGTGCGCCGCACCAACAGCACATCCGCCTGCTTGCCCGGTGTCAGCGAGCCCGTGACTGCCCCCAGGCCCAGGGCCTTGGCCCCCTCAAGGGTGGCAATTTCAATGATGCGCCTGGGCGTCAGCTTGACCAGCCTGTCTGTGCGCTGCTTGTGCGCCCACAACAGGCCCCGCAGCAGCACAAAGTAGTCAGCCGTGGCGCTGGCGCTGGCCGAGTCAACCGACAAACTCAGTTGGGCGCCCAGGGCCTCGAGTTCGTCAAACTGGATAGGGCCGTTGCGCGCCACCGAATACGGCAGCTCGATGGCGGGCGACACACTGAAATTGACCCCCGCCTGCACCAGGGCCCGGCGCTCGGGCGGCGTGAAACCCTGCGGGTGGATCAGCAACAGATCGGCCCCCAGCAGCCCGTGCCGCTGCAACAGGCCCACCAGGCCAAAAGCATGCTTGCCATAGTGCAAGGACACCGGCAAACCCAGCTTTTGTGCCCCCTTGAACTGCGCCACAAAGCCCGCCGCGTCGCCCCCTTCGGTCAGCACCTTGGCGGCGGGCAACTGCAGGTTCACCCCCAGCGTCAGCAAAGGCT
Source organism: Curvibacter sp. EU05-FHT14A10 (assembly GCF_058791075.1). Classification (NCBI taxonomy): domain Bacteria; kingdom Pseudomonadati; phylum Pseudomonadota; class Betaproteobacteria; order Burkholderiales; family Comamonadaceae; genus Curvibacter; species Curvibacter sp. EU05-FHT14A10. The sequence continues at coordinate 493,564 of NZ_JBYTDE010000003.1, read as the reverse complement.
GGCCGCGCAGCCACTGGGCCTGCACCCGGGCCACGTCGGCCAGGTCAAGCACCGGCGCCTGGGCGGGGGCACCCGGCAAGGCCGCCAACTGAAAAGCCGGCGTACCGTAAGAAAACCGCCCCCGCACGCCCAGGCTCAGCATGGCCTCAATCTCGGCATCGGCATGCGCCGGGCTGGCCGTGTTGTGCGAGTAATTGTTGACGGTGGTCACCCCAGACATCAGCCCCTCAGCCAGGCCAAAGCGCACCGAGCGGTAAGCATCCTGGGGTGTGCACAAGGGGCCAGCCCGGTGGGTCACGGCAAAGTAGCCCCACACCGGGTCATCGCCCCGCACCGAGCCCCGCAAAAAGTTGTTCCAGAGGTGCGAATGCCCATCCACAAAACCCGGCATCACCAGCATCTGGCGGGCATCTACCACCTCAGCCCCAGGCGCCTTCAAGCCTTGCCCCACGGCCTCGATCACCCCGTTGCGCACCAGCACATCGCCCACCGGCATATCGGGCCAGGCCTTGTCCATGGTCAGCACATGGCCACCACGCAGCAGGTAGTGGCCACCGCCGCCCAGGCCTCCGTCTGCCCCGGCCTGCCCCGATGGCGCAGCCCCGGCTGCCGTGTGTTGGGCCAGGCTGTGGCCCGCCAACGGGGCCGCCAACGCCAAAGCAGCCCCCTGCAACCATTGGCGCCGGGCAAAGCCCTGGGGCTTCATAAACACATTGCTCATCACTGTCTCCCTTTGAAAAACCCAAGCTCAAAACGAGTAAGACCAACCCAGCTCAAACCCGGTTGATGCGGCGTTGGCCTGCCCTGGCACCAACGCACTGACCGCCATGCCTGCCCCGCCCTGGTTGCGGATGCGCGCCACCGTGGCGTAAACCTCAAAGCGCTTGGCCAGTGGCAGCACATAGCCCAGCGCCCACTTGCTGACCCGCGGCGTTGGGGCCAGGGGCGCGGTGGGGCCCATGTCAAACACCGCCCGGGCCAAGCTGGCCTTCAAGGCACCGCGCCCCAGGGGCAGCGACGCCCCCACCATCAGCCCCTGGCTGCCGCGGCGGCCATCGGGCAGGCGGTAGCGCTCGTGCAGCAGCTCGCCCATCACCGTGGCCTGCGCCCAAGCCGGCAGGGCGTAACTGCCCGCCAAGGTGACGGTCTGCACCCCGGGGCTGGGCTGGGCCGCGGGGGCACCAGGTGGCGAGCCTTGGGGCCCGCTTTGCGCTGCGGTATGGGCCACCGCCAGCGCTACCGCCGCCCCACCTGCCTCGTAGCCCAGCCGCCCTGCCGCATGCCGGCCCACCGTGGCCTCGCCCGTGGCCAAGTGGTTGGGCAAGGCCACCTGAAAGCGCCCCGACCACCCGCCCAGGCCCGGCGGCAGCAAGTACGTGATGGCGTTGTTGGCCCGGATGAACACCGGGTTGTTGGCGGCAAACCCCGCTGAAATCGGCGCCCGCCCCGGCCCGGTGCCACTGCCGCGCACCTGCAACAGCAGGTTGGTGCCCACCCCGGTGGCATTGAAGGGGTCAAACAGCGCATCGCTCAGGTGCACCGGCGTGAAGTCGCGCCCCAGCCGCAACTCGCCCGCCGGGCCCCCCAGGCTGAGGGTGGAGCGCCGCTCAAACCCAAACGCCCGGCTGTTGCCATTTTCAGCCTCGACAGCGCCCTCCAGCCAAAAACCGGCCCAGGCGCCCTGCCCCAGGTCTTCTTGGCCCTTGAACCCCAGGCGGCTTTTGGCGTGGTTGGAGTTGCCCATGGCGGTGGTGCGCGGCCCGCCCTCGCTCAGGTACTGGCCCACCGACACATCGATCAAGCCAAACAACTGCACCGAGCCCTGGCTGCCGGGGGCCGGCGCCAGAGCCGCTTGCGATACCGGCTGTTGAGCCTGCGCAAATACAGCCAGCGGCCAAAAAACGGCAACAGAAATCCCTACCTCTTGAAAGAAGCGTTTCATAAAAACCTTGATTCACTGGATTGCAAAACAGCCCCGTCAAACGGGGTGCGGAACCCTTTGCGCCTTGGCCGCAACGCATTCAGGTTGGTGCAAGGCCCTGGTCATGGCCGTGCTGAAGCAACAAGCTCTGGCTCAAAAATCCAACGCGGGTTGGACAATCAGCCGCCAGACAAGCAATCCGATTTGCACAACTCAAGTTGGAGGTACGAATGGAAATTGCCGTGGCATTTGGCTTGGCGTTGAAGCAGCGCCGGCAGGCTGCAGGCCTGAGCCAAGAAGCGCTGGGCTTTGAAGCAGGCTTGAGCAAAAACTACATCAGCCTGCTTGAAAACGGCCAACGCCAGCCCACCCTCACCAGCCTGCTCAGCCTGGCCCAGGCCCAGAAGCAGGCGCCGTGTACCCTCATCGACGACCTGCTGGCCCTGCAAGCGCAGGCACGCGCTCAAGGCGGGTAAGGCGAGCGGGCCAAGGCGCAGGGCTTGGCAACAAGAGTTGGGGGATGGGGGGCGGCAGCAGCGCGACTGCTGTGCCGGGGGGGCGCAATAGACATGGTTCAGAGCTCCACTGTGAGACTCAAAACCACCGGCCGCCTTACTACGGGCGTTGGGTGGACGGGATGTTAGTAACACGTACAGAGCCGTGCACCAGGCGTTACCGTTCTGGTCATCCCGTCCGAAAGTGAAGCCTCCGGCAAAACCGAAGACCATGAATTCTGACGTGATTAACCTCGCTTTCGGGGAGGTTGCGCCGCGCTGTACAGGTGTTACTAGCACCAACCCTTTCGGGCTGCAGCGACTATGCGGCACAGAGGCCGAGATATCGGCAACCCTGGGCCCAGTGGAGGATCAGGGGCAAGTCTACATGGGCGAATGGCTGGCCACGGTGTCAACCCAGGCCTTGGCTGCGCGCTGCATCCTTGCCTTCAAACCCTCACACCTCATGGGCGCAAGGCCCTGCGGACGGTGGCAAGGAGTGGGCATGCGCTGCTTTGGCCGGCACTTTTCGCTAAACTGTTGGGAACACTTCACCGGGTTCAAGCCATGCCACCGCGCCCCACCAACGCCCGCAAAAAGCCCAGCATGGCCGCAGTGCGTCGGGCCGTGGCCAGCTCAACCGCCATCGAAACGGGCCAGAACATTCAGAAGCTGGAGCAAAAACTGCAGCAACCCAGCCAGCAGCGGTTTGCCCACATCAAGTTGGCGGCGTAGGGCTTTCGGCCCACAGGTTCAGGGCGGTTCGAACCCAAAACTTCATGGGTTCGTAGTTCATGGCCACCCCGGCATGGATGGCGCTCAAATACCCATTCTGGTGGGTTTCCCAACTGCTGTAGTCCAGCGGGTTGTGCCCCGCTTGCACCGCCATTGCATCGGCCAGCAAGCGTGAAAGCCGGCCGTTGCCCTCACGAAACGGGTGGATCAAGATCAATTCGACATGCGTTACGGCAATGGCTTCGACCAGGCCCGCTGGCGTGAGGCGGTCGCAAGGCGTGTAGCGCCTGAGCACATTCTTTTCAAAGCCCACCAACAAGCGCGGAATCTGCCCCGCCGCCGCAAAGCTGAAGCCCCCCTTGCTCATGTTGACCGAGCGCTCTTGCCCCGCCCAGGCATACACATTGCCAAGCCAGCGCCGGTGCCATCGCTTGATGTCGGCCACCGACAGGGCCTGGTCTGGCAGTTCGTCAACCAGCACGTTTTGATAAAGCTGGGCCAGCAACTGCAGCTCAAGGTCGTTCATGTCGTCAACGGCCGTGATGCCCGCCAGATTGCGCAGCACCAGCCCACCCGAGCCGGGCTGGGCCTCGTTGTCTGCAGCATGTAGCGCGTACCGGCCCATGCGGCCAGTATCAGCAAGCAGTGCAAGCCCCTGCGGGCCCCGGCTTGCCGTACAGGGCTGCATCTGCCCGACGGCGTGTTCTGGGGTAATGTGCGGGGCCTGGGCCTCAGCCCCACGGCCCAAGCCGCAGCCCTTCTTGCCTGCACGATGCCCGCCTTGAGCATTCTCGGGCCGGCACTGCGCCTAAAAATCACATGGCGCTGCACGGTGAACACGCCGGGTGTGTAGTCCAGCTTCTCGCTGACGTCTTCGCCGACGCGTTTGAGTTGGCAGCCACACCCTGGGGTGGTGCACACCGTGGCGCGGGGCTCGTGACTGATGCTGATGCGGGGCAGCTCGGGCGGCAAGGTTAGGCGCTTGGGGATTTGCTTGGGCGCCTGTGCAGCTTGAGGTGCGGCCTTCAACTCGGCCAGTTCTTCTTCCAGCGCCGCGATGTCGGCTTGAACGGCTTCTTCAAACAAGGGGCGTGCTTCGTCTGTTCACCTGTGCCCGACGCTCGCCCACGCCCCATTCCTGGGATTCGTCTCGCTCAACTACAAAAAACTCATAAACAATGAAATTTCATAGGTTAACAAGCCAAGTTAGTTCAAGGACTGGAATTTCATAGGTTAAATCACCATATGCCTGCATAAGCCATGAGATAAACTATTATTTTTCATAGTTTGATCCAGTTTTTTCTAGATAAACCCTGCTATGTCATCACTTGTTGATCTCAATGCTTCTCCAGCCGAGCTCGAAGCTTGGCTTGGTGAGCAGCTCCGGGCTGAGCGGCTGCGCAAGAACATCACGATGGCCGACCTTGCCATTCGCGCCGGGGTATCTGACCAGACCATTCGCGCCTTGGAGGCGGGACGCGGCGGCCGTGTGGAGTCGCTGATCCGGGTGGCTGTTGCGCTAGGGCGCAAAGACTGGCTAACCAGCTTTCGCCCCCCGGTGAAGATCAGTCCCTTGCAGATCGCCCAAGGAACGCCCCGACGTCAACGGGGCTCCCGCAGCGTCCTCACCTCCAGCCAACCGAAGGATCGCTAGATGGCATCGTTCAAACCCGTGGAAGCCGTCAGCGTTGAAATATGGGGCCACAAAGTCGGCGCTGTTGCGTTCAACCCCGAATCAAGGTTCTATGCATTCGAGTATGAGCCCAGGTTTCTTCGCTCGGGCATCGAGCTCGCTCCGCTGCAGATGCCCCTCGCACTGGGTAGCGAACCCTTCGAATTCCTGAGTCTGCCAACGGAAACCTACCACCGCTTACCGGCAATGATCGCCGACGCCTTACCCGACAAATTCGGCAACGCCCTGATCAACGCCTGGATGGCCGACCGTGGCATGAATATCAACAACATCACGGCGTTGGATCGGCTCGCTTACATGGGCCAACGCTCCATGGGTGCCTTGACCTTCAGACCCAATCGCGGGCCATCAAAGACTCAACCCTCGGCACTGCAGATGTCCGCGTTGGTGACCCAGGCCCGCAGTGCCATCAGTGGTGACTTCGACAACAGTGACCATACGAGCGACGTACTGCGCCAGATCATCCAGGTCGGCACCTCGGCCGGTGGAGCCCGAGCCAAGGCAACTATCGCCTGGAATCCTCAAACCCAAGAGGTACGGACGGGCCAGTTCGACATACCCGATGGTTTCCAGGCTTGGCTGCTCAAGTTCGATGGCATGGGGGCCGATGCACAGTTGGGCCTGGGCCGCCATTACGGCCGGATCGAATACGCCTATTCGCTCATGGCCAAAGCTGCGGGCCTTGACATGACCGAGTGCCGTTTGCTTGAGGAAGAAGGCCGGGCACACTTCATGACTCGACGCTTTGACCGCAGCGGCAACGAACGCCACCACATGCAGACGCTGTGCGCCATGGCACATCTGGACTTTAACCAGATCGGCACCCATAGCTATCACCAACTGTTTCAGACAGCCCAGATGTTGGAACTGGATCGGGCATCCATGCAAGAGATCTTGCGCCGCATGATCTTCAATGTGCTGGCGGCCAACCATGATGATCACACCAAGAACTTTTCCTTTCTCTTGCGCCGGGGCCATGCCTGGGAACTGGCTCCCGCCTATGACATCACCTTTGCCTTCAATCCCGAAAATAAGTGGCTCAAGCAGCACCTGATGTCGGTGAATGGCAAGTTCGAGGGCATTACCGAGCTGGATTTTCGAGAGGTCGCAGATCGCTACGAACTGCTGGGTGTCTGCAAGGACACCATTGCGGACATACGCGCAGCGGTGGCGCGATGGCCGCAGTTCGCGAACGAGGCCGGCGTGCCGCCAGCCTTGGCCGAAGAGATAGCTCAGTCGCTTACTGGACGTTGATGTCAGGTTTGCGCACGGTATTGACTCGTGTCCCCAAGGGGGGGTACCAGCACTAAATGTTGGGCTTGCTTATATCGACCCACTGCTCAATCACAGAAGGATTTAGTACCTACGCCCCGGCTGGCCTCGAAGGCCGTGGTCTTGCCTTGCATGATGCGCAGCACCAGCCCACCCGAGCCTGGCTGGGCCTCGTTGTCTGCAGCATGTAGCGCGTACCGGCCCATGCGGCCAGTATCAGCAAGCAGTGCAAGCCCCAGCGGCGTGTTTTGGGGTACTGTGCGGGGCCTGAGCCCCACGGCCCAAGCCGTAGCCCTACTTGCCTGCACGATGCCCGCCTTGAGCATTCTGGTGGTGGCAATGCGCCTAAAAATCAATGCGCGTGCGGGTGGACGTACTGGTGGGCGTGCGGGTGGGCGTGCGGGTGGGCAGGATTTTCAGGGCAACGAATCAAGACCCAAATCAAGCAACCCTTGGCCATTCAACCCCCAATCAAGGGCATTCAAAATGGTCTTGATTCAAGCAAGCATTGAATTGCAAAAACATGGGTTATGAAAACACCGATTCAACCGCTTTTAAACCATTAAATGCGCAGCCCCATGCGTTGATGGGCCCATGCCCGGGTCAGTGGGTTGATCAACAGGTTGTGGCTTTAAAACAAAAACCTTGACGGCCTGGGTTGAAGTTTTGTGAGCACCACTCAAGCAGCCCACGATGAGCCCCCCCGGGCACCGGCGGCCACCAGGCAACGCATTGACTAGCTTGTTTTTAGCGACTTTTGAACTATAAAAATCAATAGGTTTTGTGCACCACCAACTAAAAGCCAGCTTTCTTTGTGGGCCCTCACTGATGATTTCTATGCCACGCCGCCAAGACATTGGCAATAATGACAAAGCGTGAAATATTAAACAAAAATAGGGAAATCAGGGATGAGTTCTAACAACGAACCGTGTATAGGCGCGCCTGCCCACCACCGCACACGGGGCCCGGTGGATGCCCCGCCGTGCCCCTTGCACACTGCCGCCGCCGAGCCTGCCAAGCCAGGCAGCCCCCGCGGCACGGGCCACCACCCCACCTTGCAGCGCCCAAGCCTGGGCCTGCAAGCGCCAGGCAAGCCCTCTACCCGGCCCCGCACCAGGCACAAGCCGTGCTGCCACGCGGGGCGCGCCGGCACCACCCCGGCCCACCACCGCCGAAAATGACAACGGAGAAGACCATGACAACGCACGCCATGTTTTTGCTCTATGTGTTCATTGGGCTGCTGGGTTTTATCATCAATATGGTGCGAGAGGCAAATAACCATATCAGCGAATGGAAACACTCGTCGATTGATCTGCCCGACGATCTTGAAGAAAAAACCGGAAAACTGCTTTTTTGGAAAATACTCAACAAAGTCATTTCGTTGGTGTTTCAGCTTTTGCTTTACATCGGCTTATGGCCTGCGATATTGGTTCTTTATGCCAGGGCCAAGCTGAGATCACCCAAGCAAGAAGCAGAATTTCAAGAAACCAAGTATTTTGAGGAATGACGTTTTAAACCGAGATGGGCTCAGTCCGCTTGGTTTGCAACCCAACCAGAGGGTGGCATTTTCAATCATATTGAATTTCTTCACGGACATCGCAGCCGCAGCAGCCATGTTCTGCCCACCCCCTGTAGCCCCAACGCCAGCTCACAGTACCACCGCCCTGCATTGCCCGCTCAGATCGATCGCGCTGACCCCCGCCTGCCCCACCCCAAACGACTTGAAGCCTTGCACCGCCCAGTGAGCACTCGAATCCAGGGCATCGTGATGGTGACCATGCACGCTCAGGCGCGCGCCCATGGCACGCGCCAAGGTGCTCAGCGCCTCAAAGCCGTGGGGGTGGTAGCCAGGGGCCTCGTGGCTGATCAACACATCGGCCTGCTGCACGGCCAAGCCCGCAATGTCATCGGGGTAGATCGTGGACCAATGCCGCAGCGGCGGCCCATCGCGCCACCGGCTTTGCCGGGGCGTGCGGCTGCCATGCTCCGCAGCGTTGCGGTAACGCGGTGGCCCAGCCCACTCGCCCGGGTCAAAAACAGAATGGCGAAACACCCCGCCCAAGCCGGCCAGGCGGGTGCCATCGGGCAATACCACCACCCGACCATGCACGTTTCTGTCGGCCAGGCGGCTGTCCCACAGGTGTTCAAAATCGGCTGGCGTGTCGGTGTCGTGGTTGCCATGAATGAACCACACCCGGTCTTGAATCGGCTCCAGGGCCAGGTGCAGGGCCTGCGGCGACTGGATGTCGCCCAGCAGCACCACCGCACTGGCGTTTTGGCTTTGGGCGCACGCCACGATGTGCCCCAACTGGCCATGGGGGTCGCCCACATACAGAACCGGCCCGAATGGCATCGAGACTCCTTTGTTGGCACTGGGCCTGCTTGCTGGTGCCAGGCTGAGCCAGGCGTTTTTGCACAAAGCTCCGAGCGGCCTGCACGGAACATCAAAACGCGCCAGGGATGAACGGCCATCAACCCAACGACTTGGTAATAATGCTTGGTTTCAATGCTTCCAACAAACTCGGGTGTGCACGGAATGAGCGCTGACGCGAACCAAGCAAAAATATACGTGGCGGGCCACCGTGGTCTGGTGGGCTCGGCCCTGGTGCGCCGGCTGCAGGCCCAGGGCCAGCCCGTGCTGGCCCGCACCCATGCCGAGCTGGACCTGACCCAGGCTGATCAGGTTGAGGCCTTTTTTGCTGCCGAAAAGCCCACCCAGGTGTACCTGGCGGCGGCCAAGGTGGGCGGCATTGTGGCCAACAACAGCTACCCGGCCGAGTTCATTCGCGACAACCTGGCGATTCAAACCAATGTGATCCATGCGGCCTGGCGCCATGGCGTGCAGCGCCTGCTGTTTTTGGGCAGCAGCTGCATCTACCCGCGCGAGTGCCCGCAGCCCATGCGCGAAGAGCACCTGCTGACCGGCTCGCTAGAGCCCACCAACCGCCCCTACGCCCTGGCCAAGATTGCAGGCATCGAGATGTGCTCGGCCTACAACCGGCAATACGGCACCCGCTTTTTGGCTGCCATGCCCACCAACCTGTATGGCCCCGGCGACAACTACCACCTGCAAAACAGCCATGTGCTGCCGGCGCTGATCCGCAAGTTTCACGAGGCCAAGCAACGTGGCGATGCCACCGTGCCCGCCTGGGGCACCGGCACCCCGCTGCGCGAGTTTTTGTACAGCGACGACATGGCCGACGCCTGCGTGTACCTGATGAACCTGCCCGACGACCGCTTTGACAGCCTGCTGTCGGTGTACCCGCCCCTGGTCAACGTGGGCTGCGGGCACGACCTGAGCATCAAGGCCCTGACCGAGCTGGTGCGCGAGGTGGTGGGCTTTAACGGCGAAGTGGTGTGGGACACCACCAAACCTGATGGCACCCCCCGCAAACTGATGGACGTGGGCCGTCTGACCAGCATGGGCTGGCAACCCACGGTGGATTTGCGCGAAGGCATTGGCCGGGCGTATGCCGACTTTTTGCAACGCCAGGCCGCTGGCGAATTCAACAGCTGAACAATGCAAAGCCCGTGATAACCATCACGGTTGCAAACCCGCCCCACCTGGCAGGCCGCCGTCAAACAGAACGCCGCACCGAAGCACAGCAGCCCCCAGTTTTTTGAATCACAGAGATAGCGAAGAGAGCACAACAAATGGCAAATCAGGGCAACACCGATCGCAAAGTGGCACTTATCACCGGGGTGACCGGCCAAGACGGCTCGTACCTGGCCGAACTGCTGCTTGAAAAGGGCTACGAGGTGCACGGCATCAAACGCCGCAGCAGCCTGTTCAACACCGACCGCATTGACCACCTGTACCAAGACCCACACGTGAAGGGCCGTACTTTCATCTTGCACCATGGTGACCTGACCGACTCGACCAGCCTGATTCGCATCATTCAACAGGTGCAGCCCGACGAGATTTACAACCTGGCCGCCCAAAGCCATGTGGGCGTGAGCTTTGAAGAACCCGAATACACCGCCAATGCCGACGGCATTGGCGCCCTGCGCATTCTGGAAGCCATTCGAATCTTGAAGCTGGAGAAGAAAACCCGCTTTTACCAGGCCAGCACCAGCGAGCTGTATGGCCTGGTGCAAGAGACTCCGCAAAAGGAAAGCACCCCCTTCTACCCCCGCAGCCCCTATGCGGTGGCCAAGCTGTACGCCTACTGGATCACGGTGAACTACCGCGAGGCCTATGGCATTTACGCTTGCAACGGCATTTTGTTCAACCACGAAAGCCCTGTGCGTGGCGAAACCTTTGTCACCCGCAAGATCACCCGCGCCATTGCCCGCATTGCCCTGGGCCTGCAAGACTGCTTGTACCTGGGCAACATGAGCGCCCTGCGCGACTGGGGCCACGCCAAAGACTATGTCGAAATGCAGTGGCTGATGCTGCAGCAAGAGCAAGCCGAAGATTTTGTGATTGCCACCGGCGTGCAATACAGCGTGCGCCAGTTTGTAGAGTTTGCCGCCGCCGAACTGGGCGTAACCCTGCGCTTTGAGGGCGAGGGCGAAGCCGAAGTGGGCGTGGTGACTGCCGTGGCCGGCGACAAGGCCAAATGCAAGGTTGGCGACGTGGTGGTGCGCGTAGACCCCCGCTACTACCGCCCCACCGAAGTCGAAACCCTGCTGGGCGACCCCACCAAGGCGCACGAGAAACTGGGCTGGAAACCCAAGATCACGCTGGCTGAGTTGGTCAAAGAGATGGTGAATTCAGACTATGACTCGGCGCGTAAGGATGAACTCGTCAAGAGGGCTGGGTTCAAGGCGTACGATCGTCATGAGTAAGCGCTTGCCCTGACATGGATGGCGTCTGGGTCAGATTCATTTTGGGCCACGATTTGGGATCGCCGCAGGCTTCTTAGAAGACCCTGCCACACCAAGAACACCAGGCACGCCCTGTACTAAGGGCCTAAAGAATTGGCCCCTATCTGGCAGGCCAAAGAGCAGCGGCCATCATGAGCCTGATCCAGAGCGCCAAACTCAACGGACTTGACCCGTACGAGTACTTGCGCGACGTGCTGACCCGACTGCCCACGCACAAGGCCGGCCGGATTGCGGAGTTACAGCCCCACCAGTGGGCTGGTGTACGCGAAGGCTGAATTCAAGAGAGAAATTGAAGTGGACTCATGTCCGCGCTGATTGGCGTGGACATGAATACGCTATGGCAGGCCAACTGTGAAGATGGATTGCCTGAACGCTTACACTGCACACGCCCGGTTCAGGACAAAGTGGGCCAAGCCAGCAGTACCCGGCAAGCGCAAAAAAGGAACAACGCCCTTCTTGGCAACATCCTCAGCAGCCGCCGCAGATTGTAGTCCTCGGACCTTTGAGGTGGCAGCGGTTCAATCCGTGATCGGCCTTGAGGTGGCCGATGATGGGTCCGATTACATGTCTACGTTTGAGCCGTGCCTTGTCTTGGTTTGCCCAATGTCTTGAACTTACCCGGTACTAAATGCTCAGCCCTGGGTTGTCTTTGTTCACCCCGCGATAACCTAAGTCCATCAAGGCCATTGGCGGCTGGATACCGATGAAGTGCATCACCTCGATGGTTCGAGCCAGCGTTCTTCCGCGCCTTCTTCACCCGGCAGCTCGCAAAACTTGACCAGTTGAGTGGGGTCGCAAGGCCAGCGGTGCTCGAAATACTCGTTGCCCGAAAAGTATTGCCAGGTTGAGGTCTCGCCCCAGCGCTGCACGACCTCTTCGTCACTTTTATTGAAAGCATGCTTGAGGTACAGCAGCGCCACCATCAGCCGGGTGGGCAAACGTGGGCGACCTGCCGCAGCCACACCCGAGCCTACCACTGAGACGCTGCGGCCGAACAAATCCATGTCCTCGATGCGCTTGCCGGCGCGCACCTGGCGTGCAAACCGGTGAGCCAAAGTGGCCTCCAGCTCTTGCCAGGGCACGCGGTTGGCCAGCACCGCCAACGGGTGGCGCAGATCAATCATCTGATCGAGGCGGTTGCAGAAGAAGTCCGCGGTCATGGAGATCGGGTCTCAGGCAAAACTCCCAGGAATTGGGCTGTGGTGAATATTAAATTGGGAGTTCTGGGCTGAGGCAATGTCCTGCGGGGCTAATGTTCACGCGGGTTGCTAGGGTTTGGCAGAGACGCTTATTTACTCCCCCAAAAAAACCAGCACAAAAAATTAATCAAGAGTTAACCAAACAGACCAAACGAAACCTAAACCCAGCCCAACTATCGGCTAAAACTACAATACCCCTCAAAAAAACCAACAGCCGCAGGCTTCATATATAAACATCCCTCAACAAAATTATCCGCACCCAAAATACGAAAGCCAGGATCTATTTTATATATCTCATAAGAACCAGAGAGCGACGATCTAAAAATATTACCACGCAGCAACATATAGCCCTCAACCCCTCCAGAAAGCTCAATAAAAGGAAAATGATCCTGCGTGAAATTATTATTATCAACCCTCACAGCCCTCATATTAATTGACGAGTATGGAGTTTTCGCAATGGATAACAAAAATCCCCGAAAGAAATTTCCGCTAATATTAACATCCTCCCAACACCCACCAAAAACAATGCCATTCCCATCGGAAACACCATAATCACTCGGCATGACAGGATTATTATCATAACCAACATCCACAAAGGCCTCAAATCCAGAGTAATCCTTGAATTTCGCACCAAAAACACCCAAGGATGTTTTTTTAAATATATTACCGAAAATTTGAAATCCACTACTTATATTAGTACAACCATCGGGCACCTTACGAAATTCAGTCGCTGAGGCCGTCGGAATTTTCATTTTATCATTTAGATTTGGCTCTAAATAAGAATACAAAACCAAAGCAGAATTATCCAAATTTGGATAACCGAATAGCTTTGGTTGAACAATATCAGATATCAGATTGCCTGAAATTATCACATCGTGCTGTGGTATATAACCCTCACCTGATTGCCTATCAGCACCAACAAATACACCATACCCCTTTACCCATTGAAGCGTGTTATTAACAATTTTAACCGAACGCGCACCGAGCACTTTAATACCAAAAGCATCGACGATATGAACGCCATCAATCAATAGATTACGATCATATGGCGCAATCTCATTATCAGAGCCTTCAAAATGAGCGGCAACGGCATCATCACCAACATGTTCAATAGCCCCACCGATGATGGAAATATTTCTTGACCCACTCACATTAATACCGTCACGAGCAGTTCTATTTATCTTCACATTTAAAAATGAGACTCTAGAATAAGCAGCAACTCTAATACCAAAAAACTGTGAATCCGAAAAAGTCACATTTGAAATCTCAAGAGACTTACCCCATCTCAGAACAACCAAAGACCTGCTCCGAGCTTGTTTGGGGTCTTTTTTCAGACCACCATAAATTGCAACATCTTTAATTACAAGATGATCATTTATGGACCGTTCATCCTCCCGAATAAATGCTCCCTTTTCGGCATTTATTACCGAATCAGCACCGTCACCATAAATTGAAAAATTTCGTCCAGCAGGAATAATGATTGGAATGGAAATCTTATAGATCCCTCTTGGGATATAAACTGAATCTTGCTCAGTGAATGCCTTATTAAAAGCTGCCGAACTATCAACCATCCCAGAATCATCAGCTCCATAGTCGCGAACACTACAGACAACTGTCGAATGCACACGAGAATCACAAGCGAACGCGGGTGCGATAAAAAAAAAGAAAGAAATGAAAATAAACGAAAATACCTCAACTGCTTGAAGCCAAATCCATGACAGATGACAACGCATTCGAAATACTCCTTTCATATGCAGCTACTGAATACTTATCCAGAATCGAAACAACATCAGATGTCCATGTTGTGTAGTTTTCCTGCACATACTTCAAAGATTGAAATGCAGTCCCCCAAGAATCGACGGAACCCAATTTAACAAATACAGCAGTCTGGCCCAACACCTCCCGCAACACAGGAATATCAGAGGCAATTACAGGACACCCATATGAAATCGCCTCTAATGGTGGTATACCAAACCCCTCCCACTTTGAAGGATAAACAAGTGCTGCAGCACCTTTATAAAGGCGTACCAACTCCTCTTTTGGAATATTTTCCAAAAACTCAACCCGCCCGAACAAATCAAACTTCGCCAACAGGTTATTAATTAATTTCCTATAATCACCAGTACAATTCACCACCACCAACCGGTAGTTCTTGCTCCACAGTTCGTGACGATCAATCAACTCACCAAGATTTTTATGAGGATAACGAGCGCCAACAAATAGCAGATATGGGTTAATCTTATTTAAAGATCGTCGATCAATATTTTCATCATCGGAAAACCGCTCAACATCAATGCAATTGGGTACAACATATATATTTGAATCCTTCAATTTATATTGATTAATCAAATCAACCTTAGTCGTCTCGGACACAGTAAATATCGCACGACACCGCTTCAAAACGCGAGGGAGGGCAAATCTAAAATAAAGATATTGAAAAAAATGCTGCCTGGGAAATTTAAGAGCAATTAAATCGTGTATTGTTATTACATTATTATAACCGCGAGCAATATAATGATGCGTAGGTGAATAGATCAAGTAGCCATCTTCAACCCTCTGCTGATTTGCCCAAAAAAACCGATAAAATGCGCCCTTTAGACCGGATCCGATACCTATTCCATCAGGAACATCACGACATGAATTTAGTTGACCGGAATACTTCTTTGATATGAGAAATTCACAATCACCACTTTTAGAAAGTACTTTCAATGCTCGATTTGCATAAGCATTCAAACCATTAGGAACATCACTCAACATTGCGAAATTTGCTAGTATTTTCATGATTAGGAATTCCTTCGATAGGTCAACACCCACAAATGCAGAGAAAAAGCAGACGCGATTAAAAGCAAAACAACACCAAAAGGCAAGTACAAATAGTTAAACCGGGGATATTCAAGTATTTGAATCGTAAACAGTGGCGCCAACGCCAAACAAGGCAGCGACCGCCAAGCTCCGAAAATAAAAAAAGCACTGATGGTGAATTTCACATAAACCACCACCATAAAAAAATACACTCCAAAATCAGAATAATCCTGAGAAAAGCCTCCGGGATTATTCAATCCGGAAATAAATTTTTTATTATCAAAAAGATCACCAAAGAAAATCAAATCACGTCCTTGATCAATCGCAATTTCAGCTCCAGTAATCTTTCTAATTACCGCATCATACGAAGTAAATGAGTAACTATAATTGTAAAACATCATTTCGTACAGTTTATTCTGAACGTCAGCATAATAGGTCATCAAAGTTTGAAAGACGCCAACATTCTCGACGCCAAGCATGGAGCTATCCAAGTACTCGATTGTTGACAACCTTATTATTTGAACAAGCCAGAAGACAAGAGAAAGAGCAACAACTATTTTAAATAGTGAAGAAAAACTAGGCTTGTATCCAGTTGCCTTTGCACAAAACCAGGCAGATAGGAAAAACTCAAATATTGCAAGTCGTTCACTAAGAACAAACACTCTCAGTAAGATGAGCAATACAAGGAATGCGAGCATACGCTTAAACAAGAGGGATGGTTGACTAATGCAGAAAATAACAGGAAGAGCAAACATGTAGAGTCGCATTGGCACACCAACACCTGAATAACTTTCCTCTCTCGCACCCACAAATCCTCCAGAGGAATACCCAGAAATAATGCTTGGTATAATTAAAATATGCGCGACTATTGATGCATAGAATAAAAGAGAACAAGTGAAATAAATAACTCGCCTAGTTCCCAGCGGGATACGACTAAAATCAGACCCTTGCCCTATAAAAAGGTCCACTAGAATGCGACCTGAGAGCATGGCAACGCAAATAAGCGATATCAGAGCACCTGATACTAAAATATGGTCCCCGATTCCTATTACTCTATCAATGGGAAACAATGAAGTAGGTTCAAAAATTGCATATGGTATTAAAATTAAAAAGAAAAGAAGATAGAAAAATATACTATCTCGCCACAACAAAGAATTAGCCCAACCCTGAAATTTACTCTTGCTCATATCCTTGCGGCCTGATTGCAGGCATATTTAATAAAATTCATAGAAAACCGATAGGGAGATATAACTATGAATACACACCACAACAAAAATGAAAATTTAAAAAGAATACCCCTATCCTGATCACGCATCAGAATGTGCAATAAAGCAGACCAATTTTCAAATAAAATTCGACATCTACCCGAAAAACTTCCAGCGTTTGCGACAGAAACACCAAAATACACTTTAAATGTTGTTAGAGAGTGAAGAACTCTACCTTCAATCTTAGCAATAGAAAATCCCGCATTACTAATAACTTGTTTTAATCGCGTATCTCTAGCGCGAATTTTAACAATCTCATTTTTTTGCGATGCCGAATTTCCGAAAATTAAATTATCGCCTGCAGCCTCCAGTAAGCGGTATGATCCATTGACCTTATCAAGCGATTTAATAGCACCATTAATTGCGGAGAAATTTATCAGAAAAAAATCAGCACCATGCCGATCAAATTCGGAATACGGCAATGGAAATGCGGCTTCTATTGCTGATCGGCGATAAGCATTACCAGATGCAGGTGGAGAGTAATGAAGAATTCCATGATTTAGAAGCCGTTCCGAAAAAAACCCGTCACTCAAAATCCGGGGAACAGATGCATTAATCTCTTTGCCAGCAGCATTAATTAATCTCATTCTCCAATGCACTTTTGACACACGAGGATCTGAAAACGCCTTTTCCAATGATTCAATCAAATCCGGATCTGCAACATCATCAGCATCCAAGAAATATATAATGTCACCCGTTGAGCTCAAGAAGCCATCGTAATATGAGCAGCACTGACCTCTATTGCTCCTTGAAATTACTTTAATATCATCAATACGCATCAGAATACTCTCTGTGTCATCTGACGATCCATCATTAACTACGATTAATTCGTGTGCACTGCGCGATTGGCACTTAATTGAATTAATAGCATCCTCCACATACTTACCATGATTGTAAGAACAAATAATGACGGAAATTTTATTCATTTCTCTTCCCTACGCGATCAAAAGTCAAAAAGAACAGAAATATCGACAACACAACAACTTCGTAAAGAGGCAAAGCTGCTGAATAGTAGGCGAAGGCAATCGGACTCACCAGCAAATACAGCAGCATCAGAAATCCACCGCCCCAATAACCAAAAAACAAAGCCTTTATCATTGATCTGGGGTAAATAAAGAAATATAGCACCGATATTTCCATTGATGAAACAAAAGGATAAAACATCATAACCCTCAGACAATCAACCGCGCCGGGGAATGTTTCACCATATAACGCCTTGATTAAATAATCATCAAAAAGGTATATGAATAATGCCGACCCAAACCCAATAATCATCATCAAAATTAACGGCGCAAATATTGCACGAAAGACACCGTCATGCAGATGATTATCATTATCTTTCCAAAAAATAACCGCACGAGAATAAAATATTTGACCAATAGGCCATATGCACGCGTGTGCAGCTCTAACAATTTTTTCAGCAGATGAATATAGCCCAACTGCAGCAACATCCATTTGATGCTTGATGAAAATCGGCAGCAGTGCCGAAAACGCTATGGAACCCAATCCTCCACCCCAATTTTTTAGAGACAAAAAAAATAGTTTTTTCATCAAAGATGAATCTGGCATAACGAAGCCATGATCTAGTTTTCTTATCGACTCGAAAAATAAAAATATGGCCGAAAGAAATTCCGTCGAAAAAACAATAAAGGCTGCGAGCGCGAAATCATCTTTCGATTTCACGAAGAAATACAAAAAAATAATGCCGATAGTTCTAACTGTTTGAGTGAAGAAATAATAATATCCAACTACGCCATTCGCCTGCATATACCACAAGGGCGAGACTATGGAAGCCATCAGAAATATAATAGAATTAAGAACTGCAATCCTGATAAGTCGGTCATCCTCGTAGGCCAAATATAAAAATATTACAACGACCAACCCCAGGCCCATAATTAATTTATTCAGCAAAACTGTACAAAACACTTTCGCTTTCTCTTTCGGGTTGTCAGCATCAATAAAGCTCTTCGCCCCAGATATAGAATATCCCATATCAATTGCGCTTACTGCAACATTTGCTATTGCTTGACTGTACGCGATGGCGCCAAACCCACCTGCGCCCAGCCTCTCGGAAAGGACTGGGAGGCTCACAAGCTGAATCACCAACCCCCACAAGCGGGATGTGACGAACAGCATCAATTCAAATATTTTTTTTATATTTAATCTCATAGATAATTGGCAATATTTCAAATAGATATGCAGAGGCCTTGGGCAAATGGATGACAGATTATTGCCTTGCAATATCAGAAATTACTTCTAAACTCATCTCCAACGCCCCTCAAGACAATTAAAAATATTTCCCAGACGGTCATCCTGCGTAATTCATGGAATATTCATGATCACAAAATCATATAAATATTCCAACATAGCGTGGTAGCGCTTCGAAATTTTTCCTAATATCTAATGCGGTGGGAAACAGTTGCATGATCATGGTGCAATCTCCTCCTCAAGGTTGTCAGCTAAACATTTAGGGAGCATAAGCAAGCGAGGGACGTGATTGAATCTCAATGGACACGCCTGATAAAACAATCTCGTCTTTCCATTTAAAACACGTCGGCCTGAGCCAAAGGCACACCCTGTGCATCCTTGGCCGACAGACGAGGGGGCTCGCCCAGATCGGGCCACTGAACCCCCAGGGTGGGGTCGTTCCAGGCAATGCAGCGCTCGTATTGCGGCGCATAGTAGTCGGTGGTCTTGTACAGAAAGTCGGCGCTTTCACTGGTCACCACAAAGCCATGGGCAAAGCCGGCCGGCACCCACAGCTGGCGGTGATTGTCCTCACTCAACTCCACGCCCACCCATTGGCCGAAAGTGGGCGAGCTTTTGCGGATGTCCACCGCCACATCGAACACCGAGCCGTGCACCACGCGCACCAGCTTGCCCTGGGCCTGCTGCAACTGGTAATGCAGCCCACGCAACACGCCCTGGGTCGATCGGCTGTGGTTGTCCTGCACAAATTCGACTTGCAGGCCGGTGGCCTCGTTGAAGGCCTTCTGGTTGAAGCTTTCGAAGAAGAAGCCTCGGGCATCGCCAAATACTTTGGGCTCAAGGATCAGGACTTCGGGAATGGCGGTTGGGATGACGTTCATGATGGGGCTTAATCTTTGAGCAGGCGCAGCAGGTATTGGCCGTAGCCGTTCTTGGCCAGGGGCTGGGCCAGGCGCTCAAGCTGTTCACTGGTGATGAACCCGTTGCGCCAGGCAATCTCTTCGGGGCAGGCCACCTTCAGACCCTGGCGGCGCTCCAGCGTGGCGATGAACTGACCCGCCTCCAGCAGGCTGTCGTGGGTGCCGGTGTCGAGCCAGGCGTAGCCACGCTTCATGATCTGCACGTTGAGTTGGCCACGCTGCAGGTAGGTTTCATTGACGGTGGTGATCTCCAGCTCGCCGCGGGCGCTGGGGCGGATGCTCTTGGCAATGTCCACCACCTGCTGGTCATAGAAGTACAAGCCCGTGACCGCGTAATTGCTCTTGGGGACCGGGGGCTTTTCTTCGATGCTGCTGGCCTTGCCACTCTTGTCAAAGGCCACCACGCCGTAACGTTCAGGATCGGTGACGTGGTAGGCGAACACGGTGGCACCGGCCGTCTGCGCATCGGCATTGGCCAACAGGGGGCCAAAGTCATGGCCATAGAAGATGTTGTCGCCCAGCACCAGGGCACTCGGGTGGTTGCCGACAAACTGCTCACCGATGATGAAGGCCTGGGCCAACCCGTCGGGGCTGGGTTGAACGGCGTACTGCAGGTTCAGACCCCATTGGCTGCCGTCGCCCAGCAGTTGCTGGAAGCGGGGGGTGTCTTGCGGGGTGCTGATGAGCAGGATGTCGCGCATGCCCGCCAGCATCAGGGTGCTGAGCGGGTAGTACACCATGGGCTTGTCGTACACCGGCAGCAGCTGCTTGCTGATGGCCAGCGTGGCCGGGTGCAGTCGGGTGCCGGAGCCCCCGGCGAGGATGATGCCTTTGCGTTGCGTGGTCATGATTAAATTCCCCTATAAGAACTATTTCCACTCGGAGGGCAGATCCTTTTGCCAATCACTCAAAGCAGAGTCGAGGTCATAACTATATTTGTACCCATTTGAGACTAAAAAACCTGCGCGCACATTGTTTGATCGCGTGATCTTACGTACACGGACTGGATCAAGCGCCTTCCCAATTTTGGTAAAGCCCAGAACACCATTAATGAAATAGGCAGCCCACAACACTAAAAATGAAGGCACCTTCAATACGAGGGCATTCTTGCGAGTCACACGTTTAATTGCCTCAATATAATCATCAAGCGTAGGACCCGGGTCAAATGTTATATTTGCAATCAATTCTTTATATGACTCACGAGAACCCAGATCAAGCAACCAACAAACGGCACAACAAAGCTCTTTAACGTAAACTCCAGCTTTTCGAACATCTCTACCACCAACCCTTACAAAAAATCCATACCTAGCTACCGCCTTAACCAATCTCGAAACATTTCCACCTTCGCCTGGCCCAAAAATAACTCCCGGCCGAACTATGGTTAGCTGTCGATCTGAATTTTCTTGCTTCCATAGCTTATGGATATATTCTGCGGCTAACTTTGATGAGCCATACGGGGTTTCTGGAGCCGTCAGACTACTTTCAAATATTTCATTTTCGCTAGGCCCATATGGCGAAATGCTGCTGGTAAATACAACATTCAAACAACCAACATCACCAGCGAACTTGGTAACATTTTCGGCACCGCGAATATTGGTTTCAAAATACTCTAACCGAGCATGCCCCGGCTCACGATGAATAGCAGCCAAATTAAATATCAAATCTACGGACTTCCCATTCAAAAAAATGAGATCGATAGGCAAACGAACATCGGCGTTTACATACGTTACCAATCCGGCCTTGCAGTAACGATTAACAAAGACATGAGCGGGATGCCAGTCTATGGGTTTAATATCCAAAAGATAAACATGCTCGGCAATTCCATTGGATAAAAGATGTTGCGTCATGTGAAGGCCAACAAAACCCGTACCACCAAATATCACTACATTTTTGTACATATCCGCCCCTTAAATCCATCCACGAATGATTGAAAAGCTCAGAACCAATCGATCCAAAAATCGCCTACGTCCATTGTTAAAAATCCAAATAGAGTTCCTCAACCGCCCACTCAAAGATGGATTATCAAAAAAATTCTTTTTTACATCATCCAAGCTTGAGCACTGCCCCTTGCTGAGAATTAATATATTAATCAATGAATGCAATTGACTCGAGTACCAACCCACTCTTATTTTTTCAAAGCGCGCAGTAATACCCGAAAGAGAACCACGAGCCCCAGTATCATTTAATGCGTGCTGACGATATTTAAGCATCGGAATAGCATCAAAGAACCAATTCAACGAGTTGTTCCTGGCAAACGCATAGATCAGCCAGTCGTGATAATGTATATTTTTTAAACCATTTTTATTGGCAAGCAAAAACCCAACAAAATCAATGAAGAAATCCTTCTTCAGCACAAAAGTACAGCCCTGCCCCGCACCTTCAAAAATATAATCATACCTTCTGATTTTTGGATTTTGCCTCATCACTTTCTCGCGTCCATCTGGCCAAAAAGCAGTCGTGGCGCACGAGTAGCCCACACAATTCTCATTGTGCAAAAATTGGGCGGCACGACTCAGCTTCTCTGACAACCATATGTCATCTTGATCCGAGAAGGCGACATAATCAAAATCAGAAACATTCACAGCCATCATCAACCGGAAAAAATTAGCTGATGCAGAACCAGCTTTCTGATCAAACGAAATGAGATTGATACGATCGTCTAAAGATCTCATCTCATTAATCAGCTCAACAGTTCGGTCAGATGATGCATCATCAGCAATAAAGACCTTTAATTCAACAGCCACCTGATTGAGTATCGAATTAACCTGTTCAACAAGCCAAGGAGCGCCATTAAAGGTCGCCATCAGAACGCATACACGTGGTGTGTTGGAAATCATTTGCTGTGACTATTAATGAAGATTTTTTATCTCGTCGAGCATGCGGGCCACGCCCTGCTGCCAGTCGGGCAAGGCCAGGTCAAACGCGCTTTGCAGTTTGGCCGTGCTCAGGCGCGAGTTGTTCGGGCGCCGTGCTGGCGTGGGGAAGGCACTGGTGGGCACAGGGGCGATACCGTCTTCTGGCGTCTTGAGGGCCACACCAGCACGGCGTGCATGCTCGATCACAAAGCGGGCATACCCATGCCAGCTGGTCTGGCCTGCGGCCACGGCGTGGTACAGGCCTGAGAGTTCGGGGCGTACTTGCACGGCACGGATGGCGTGGGCACTGAGGTCGGCCAGCAGGTCGGCCCCGGTGGGGGCGCCGAACTGATCATCGATCACGGTCAGGCGTTCGCGCTCGGCCGCCAGGCGCAGCATGGTCTTGGCAAAGTTGCCACCGCGTGCGGCGTACACCCAGCTGGTGCGAAAGATCAGATGGCGGGCACCGCTTTGCTGGATCAGTTGCTCGCCTTCGAGCTTGGTGCGGCCATAGACGCTGAGCGGGCCGGTGGCATCGCCCTCGTGCCAGGGCGCATCGCCGCTGCCGTCAAACACATAGTCGGTGCTGTAGTGGACCAGGGTGGCCCCCAGTTGGGCCGCCTCGCGGGCCAGCGCGCCGGGGGCCAGGGCGTTGAGGGTTCGCGCGAGTTCGGGCTCGCTTTCAGCACGATCGACTGCGGTGTGGGCGGCGGCGTTGACGATGACGTTGGGACGCAAGGCACGCACGGTGGCAGCCAGGTCGTCCAGCCGGCTGAGGTCGCCGCAGTGTTCGGTGCTGTGGCGATCCAGTGCCGTGATCCGGCCCAGCGGGGCCAGGCTGCGTTGCAGCTCCCAGCCCAGTTGTCCGTTTTTGCCCAGCAGCAGGATGTGCAGGCTCATACAGCCCCTTCGCTGGCGTACTGTTTTTGCACCCAGTCGCGGTAGGCGCCGCTTTGCACATGGCTCACCCAGTCCTCATGGCTGAGGTACCACTGCACGGTTTTGCGGATGCCGGACTCAAAGGTCTCTGCCGGCTTCCAGCCCAGTTCACGCTCAAGCTTGCGGGCGTCGATGGCGTAGCGGCGGTCGTGGCCGGGGCGGTCTTTGACGTAGGTGATCTGGTCGCGGTAAGGTTTGCCGTCGCTGCGGGGGCGCAGTTCATCAAGCAGCGCACACACGGTGTGCACGATGTCGAGGTTGGGCTTTTCGTTCCAACCGCCCACGTTGTAGGTCTCGCCCACGCGCCCGCCCTCGAGCACACGCCGGATCGCGCTGCAGTGGTCTTTCACATACAGCCAGTCGCGCACCTGCTGGCCATCACCATAGATGGGCAAGGGCTTGCCCGCCAGCGCGTTGACGACCATCAGCGGGATGAGCTTTTCCGGGAAATGGTAGGGGCCGTAGTTGTTGGAGCAGTTGGTGGTGAGCACCGGCAGCCCGTAGGTGTGATGCCAGGCGCGCACCAGGTGGTCACTGGCAGCCTTGCTGGCCGAGTAGGGGCTGTTGGGCTCGAAGGGGTTGTCTTCAGTGAACGCGGGGTCGGTGGGCGACAGTGACCCATAGACCTCGTCGGTCGAGACGTGCAGAAAACGAAAACTGGCTTTTTGCTCTGCAGCCAGGCCATTCCAGTAGCCGCGCACCGATTCGAGCAGGCGCAAGGTGCCAACAACGTTGGTCTGGATGAAGTCTTCCGGGCCATGGATGGAGCGGTCCACGTGCGATTCGGCCGCAAAGTTGATCACGGCCCGGGGCTGATGCACCCGCAGCAGCTCGTCGACCAAGGCGCTGTCGCCGATGTCACCGTGCGCGAAGTGGTGGCGGCCATCGCCTTCGAGCGAGGCCAGGTTCTCGCGGTTGCCCGCGTAGGTCAGCTTGTCGAGGTTGACCACAGGCTCATCGCTCTGAGCCAGCCAATCGAGCACGAAATTGGCGCCAATGAAGCCTGCGCCGCCGGTTACGAGAATTTTGTCGTTGATCTTCATGCAACTCCCTTCCGATTTTGAATACTTTTAATAAGCGTTTTTATTAAAAAACCCTTTAAAAACCGTCATCAATATGATTTTTAAATCCAGCCATACTGACCAGTTTTCAATGTAAAAAAGATCGGCCTGAACTCGGGCTTCCATCTTGTCAACCGTATCGGTTTCACCGCGCAAGCCATTCACCTGTGCCCAGCCCGTGATACCTGGCTTGACTTTGTGCCGAAGCATGTAGCGGGGGATCAGTTCGCGGTACTGCATATTGTGTGCCACTGCATGGGGGCGCGGGCCCACGATGCTCATGCGGCCTTGCAGCACATTCACAAACTGAGGCAGCTCGTCCATGCTGCTGCGCCTTAAAAAGGCACCTAACGGGGTAATGCGCGAATCGCCCTTTTTAGCCTGGGTGACATGGCCCGTGTGCTCGTTGTGCACCACCATGCTTCTGAACTTGTAGACCTCGATCTCTTCACCGTTCCAGCCATGGCGTTTTTGTTTGAAGATGACAGGGCCCGGCGACGTTACTTTCACGGCAATGGCAACCGCTGCCAAAATGGGCGAGATCAAGACCAAGATCAGGCTGGCCACAATCTTGTCTTCAAGCCACTTAACAATCAGGTTAAAGCCCGACATGGGCGAGCTAGAGATGTCGAGCATGGGCATGCCCAGCACCACACTCAGGCCGTTGTTCACCATTTGAAACGCGCCCATGTCGGGCACCAGGCGAATGTTGGCGGTGCTGTGGCGCAATTCGTTGAGCACGGGCTGGATGCTGCTCATGTCGTTGGCGGGTGGGCAAATCCACACCTCATCAGGGTCCAGTTGGCCCAGTGAGTAATGCAGGGCATCGATATCGTCCATCGACACCACACCCGTCAGGTCGTAACCTGTCCAGGTGCTGGTTTTAACGCGGCGGCGTATGGCGGCCACTGGCCCCCCTCCGCCCACCAGCAACACCCGCATGTGGTTAACCTGGCGGCCGCGCATGTAGCTCATGAACAAAAACACGCCCAAGCGTGCCAGCCACGAGATGACCAAAGATGCGCCGCCCCAGGTCAGCAGCCAGATGCGAGAATATTCAGCACTGCTTTTAGTCAATACCAACCAGGTCATCAGCAAGGCCCAGGTAATGACCCAGCTCACCCCCACGCGCCCCAGCATGGCCTTGAACTGCCCCCCGCGCCAATTGCGGTACACGGCCGACGACACCAGGGTCATCAAGGTGGCCATCTGGATGATCAGCAGCGCATACACCTGGGGCAATGGCAGCACGGCCTCGCCATCAAAACGCCACAAATAGGCGGCCAGCCCCGCGCCTGCAAAGGCAAACCAATCGACCGCATGCACAGCAAAGCGCATGAGCGAAGCTGAACTTCTCATTGAGAACGTAGCCAAAAAATCCCTCCCTCGGTTGTGATCAACCAGATTCACGCTACAAAATAAAAAGGCTGCCCTACTGCAGCCTTGGCATGGGCACTAGGCCTGCCGGCCGTAAACGTCTTGAAACCGAACAATGTCGTCTTCGCCCAGGTAGGTGCCGCTTTGCACCTCGATCATCTCAAGCGGCAGCTTGCCGGGGTTCTCTAGCCGGTGCTTTTCACCCAGGGGTATGTAGGTGCTTTGGTTTTCGCTGACCAAAAACACCTGATCGCCCCGGGTGACCTGGGCTGTGCCTTGCACCACAATCCAGTGTTCGGCACGGTGGTGGTGCATTTGTAGCGACAAGGCCGCACCGGGTTTGACCACAATGCGTTTGACCTGAAAGCGCTCACCCGCGTCCACACTGTCGTACCAGCCCCAGGGGCGGTGCACCTTGCGGCTGCTGCCGGCCTCGGTGCGGCCCGTAGCCTTGAGGTGGTTAACCACGTCTTTTACTTTTTGAATGTGGCTGCGGCTGGCCACCAGCACGGCGTCGGGGGTTTCGATTACCACCGCATCGTCCAAACCCACACAGGCCACCAGGCGCGATTGCGCCATCACCAGGGTGTTGCGGGTGTCAATGGCCAGGGCGTCACCTTGCAGGGCGTTGCCGTTGGCGTCTTTGGCGCTGATGTCCCACACCGCGTTCCAGGCGCCCACATCTGACCAATTGGCGGCCAGGGGCACCACCACCACCTCACCGGTGTTGTGCTGGGCGCTGGCCAGCTTCTCCATCACCGCGTAGTCAATCGAGTCTGACGGGCAGGCCGCAAAGGCAGCCTTGTCGGGGCGGATAAAGTCGGCATCGGCCTTGCGGGCCTCAAAGGCCTGCTGGCAGGCTTGCAACATGGCGGGTTGCAGGCTTTGCATTTTGGCCAACCACACAGAGGCCTTGATCACAAAAATGCCGCCGTTCCAATAAAACTGGCCGCTGGCCAGGTATTGCTGCGCGGTGGCAGCATTGGGCTTTTCTACAAACTCGGCCACGCCGTAGGCACCTGCGCTTTCGGCCAGTGCAGCGCCCTTGCGAATGTAGCCATAGCCGGTTTCGGGGGCCGTGGCCTCAATGCCAAAGGTCACCAGTTTGCCGGCCTGGGCCAGGGGCACACCCTGCAGCACGGCGGCCTTGAAGGCTGCCTGGTCTTGAATCACATGATCGGCCGGCATGACCACCAGCACCGGGTCTTGCCCGTTGGCCGTGGCGGCCAGGGCGCCCAGGGTCAAGGCCGGGGCGGTGTTGCGACCCATGGGCTCTAGCACCAGGGCCGCCGGCTCAATGCCCACCTGGCGCACCTGCTCGCCCAGCAAAAAACGATATTCGTCGTTGCCCACCAGCACCGGCGCAGCCAGGGCCAGCGCCCCGCCCTGCTGCAGCGGGCCCAGGCGCAGGGCCGTGTCTTGCAGCAGGCTGTTGCTGCCCACCAGTTTGAGCAATTGCTTGGGGTATTGCTCGCGCGACAAAGGCCACAGGCGGGTGCCCGAGCCACCGCACAAGATCAAGGGTTGAACCAAAGTTGTCACAACTATCCTCCGCTTTTTATGTCTGCTGGGTGCCACCAGCACCATCCACACCCACCGGCTTACCCCGGCCAATGCCGTGGTATTCAAGCCCCGCGGCAGCCACGGCCTCAGGGTCGTACTGGTTGCGGCCGTCAAACACGATGGGCTGGCGCAGGCTTTGGCGCATCTGCTGCAAATCAAAGCCCCTGAACTCTTTCCACTCGGTCACCAGCAACAGGGCATCGGCCTGTTGCAGTGCATCTGCCGCGGCGTCTACAAAAGCCACGCGGGGCAGCAACTCGGGCACGCCTGCAAAGTCAAGCGCAATGCTGCGCTGGGCCTCGGCCTTGGCCACGGGGTCGTAAGCGCGCACACTGGCGCCGCGGTTCAGCAACTCTTTGATGATGTGGCGGCTGGGGGCCTGGCGCATGTCGTCGGTGTTGGGTTTGAAGGCCAGGCCCCAGATGGCAAAGGTTTTGCCACGCAGGTCGTCGCCCAGGCGGGCGCGCAGCTTGCGCACCAGCACATCAAACTGGTGCTGGTTGGCCTCTTCTACCGCCTCTAGCACGCGCATGGGGTGCCCCCACTCGGCAGCGGTGCGGCGCAAGGCCTGCACATCTTTCGGAAAGCACGAGCCACCATAGCCCGTGCCCGCGTACAAAAAGCTGTAGCCAATGCGGCTGTCGCTGCCAATACCAATACGCACTTGCTCGATATCGGCGCCCACCTCGTCGGCCAGGTTGGCCAGTTCGTTCATAAAGCTGATGCGCGTGGCCAGCATGGCGTTGGCAGCGTATTTGGTCAGCTCGGCGCTGTGGATGCTCATGCGCATCAGCCGGTCGTGGTTGCGGTTGATGGGGGCATACAGCTTGCGCATCACCTCAAACGCCTGGTCGCCCAAGGGGCCCTCTGCCGCGCCCACCACAATGCGGTCGGGGCGCATGAAGTCGTCAATGGCCGCGCCCTCTTTCAAAAACTCGGGGTTTGACACCACGGCAAAATCAACCGCCACGCCACGCTCTTGCAGCACCTGGGCTACCGCAGCGGTCACTTTGCCAGCCGTGCCCACCGGCACTGTGGATTTGTTCACGATCACCGTGAATTCGTTCATGTGCTGGGCAACGCTGCGGCCTGCGGCCAACACATACTGCAAATCTGCAGCCCCGTCTTCATCGGGCGGTGTACCCACAGCAATGAACTGCAGCGGCGCATGGGCCACGCCCTCGGCCATGCTGGTTGAAAACTTCAGGCGGCCTGCCGCCCGATTGCGGGCAATCAAGGCGTCCAAGCCAGGCTCGTAAATGGGCACACCGCCCTTATTCAACAAATCGACCTTGGCTGCATCCACATCCACGCACATCACATGGTGGCCCAAGTCTGCAAAACACACGCCGCTTACCAAGCCCACGTAGCCTGCGCCAATTACTGTTACGTTCATTTTAATAAACCTCCGTGTAGGAGGATAAGTTCAAATAATGACCTACCCTTGACTGCAAGCGCCTGGCGCCAGTGCACACAGACTTAACCCACCACCGGCACACATGCCTGTGCCCATCAGTGGCACCTGCTTGCCACCAATTCATTCGGTAATGCAACCCCGGCGGCGGTGTAGGCAACGGCTCGGCAATCCCAAAAATGCCCTTTGGCCTGCAAATCGGGCTGGGCACTGAGCTTGGCGGCCAAGCCAGCGTTCTGCGCAAAATCGGGCGACATGGGCCGCAAAATGGCTGCCTGGCTGAAGTTGGTGTAGGCCTGCTGGTAAAAATCACGTGCCAAATCAGGGGCCCCTTTGGCTTGCAAGGCATAGGTGCCATACAGGTAGCCCATCAGGTCGTGCAGTTGGGCATCGCTGGGCGTCAGGGCAATTCCAGCAATCAAGTCAGCCCGCCAGGTGCCCCATTCTTTGAGCGGCACGGGCCGTGGGTGGGTGCGCCACTGCTCAACACCCGCACGGGCGCGGACAGTGCCCAAGTCGGCCTGGGCTGCAGGCCACAGGGTGCGAGCGGCGGCTACCAACAACAGCAAGCCTGCCAGCAACAACGCCCACTGTAGGTATTGGCGGGGGTGCGGCTTGATCATGTCAGCCCAGCCCCAAAATACTGGCCGCTGTGGCCCTGAACAGGCGATCGGCCCGGCGGGCACCGTATTCGTCTTCAACCGCTTGGCGGGCCGCCGCCAAATGCGGGGGACGGCTGTCCAGGTTGTGGGCATCGCTGGCCACAACAGCCACGGCGTCTTGATCCATCAGGGCCCAAGCGGCCTTCTCGGAGGTTTTGCCAAAATCACCCAGCAGCGACCCGCCGGTCACCTGCAGCCAGCAGCCCGCCGCAATGTAGGGCTGAATGCGGTCTACATCGGCCATCACATGCTTGTTACGCTCGGGGTGGGCAATCAAAGGGCGAATGCCCTGCTCCAGCAGCTTGTACACAAAGCCCAAGCCCCAAACAGGCAGGCCCTGGTGTGGAAACTCAAGCAACAACACCTTCATGCCCTTGTGCTCGCCCAAAAACGGCACCTCGTGGTCGGCCAGTTGCTGCAGCGATTCATCAGACGCACGCAACTCGGCCCCCGGGTACACCGCCAGCGGAATGCCCTGCTCGTTCAGCACCTGCTGAAAAGCCTGCACATGCATGGCAATGACAGACTTTTGGTTGGGGTAGCGGCCGGGGTGGATGTGCGGCGTCATGGCGCTGGCCGTGATGCCATCGGCCACCGCAGCCCGGGCCAAATCGAGCGACTCGGCCAGGTTGCGGGCACCGTCGTCTATGCCATGCAAAAAATGGCAGTGCAGATCGATGATGCCAGTGGGTTCAGTCATAAATCAGCTGGTTACAAAAGGTACGGTGCAAGGGCATGCAACTTAGGCCGCCTTCTTTTTGCCAGTATTGGCTTCGGGTTCGCTGCCATAAGCCTCGCCGTAGCCACCCTTGCCATAACCGTATTTGCCATAGCCCGAGTATTCGCCGTAGTACTTTTCGGCCTGCTTGAAGTCGAAGCGGTTCAGCACCACGCCCATGATCTCACCCTCGGCACGCCGAATGCGTTGCAGGCCCTTGCGTGCCAGCGGGTACGGGGTGTCTGCAGCTTTAACCGCATAAATCACACCGGTGGCATGCGCGCTGATCACCAGCGCATCGCTCACCAACTCTACTGGGGGCGAATCGATCACGATGATGTCGTAAATGGCAGCCAACTCGTCTAACGTGGCCTTGAACTTTTGCGACAGCAACAGTTCCAGCGGGTTGGGCGGGATTCGGCCCGAGCCCAGCACGCTCAAGGTACTGCCAGGCACAGCCTGCAAGCATTCATCCAACACCGCAGTACCCGCCACCAATTCAGACAGGCCCTTGGCGGCAGGTGCCAAATCCAACCCCTTGGTAATGGCAGGCCGACGCATGTCGGCATCAATCAGCAGCGTGCGCTTGGTTTGCGAATGTGCCAACGCCAGGTTGATCGAGAAGGTAGTTTTACCCTCACCCGGCAGGCTTGATGTCACCAACAAAATGCGGTTGGGCACATCAATGGCCGACAGCAGTACCCCGGTACGCGCCGTGCGAATCGCCTCCGAGTAGATGGATTTAGGGTTATCC
The DNA here is from genome assembly GCF_058791075.1 of Curvibacter sp. EU05-FHT14A10. Lineage (NCBI taxonomy): Bacteria > Pseudomonadati > Pseudomonadota > Betaproteobacteria > Burkholderiales > Comamonadaceae > Curvibacter > Curvibacter sp. EU05-FHT14A10. The sequence goes on along the minus strand of NZ_JBYTDE010000003.1, from coordinate 462,882 downwards.
AAAAACAGGCGAGCACTGGCCACCCGGTCAGTATCGCCCTTGTCAAGCAGTGGCAAAGTGGTCAACAACGGGGCTTTGAGCTTGGATTCGACGTCTTCTGTGGTCTTGATGGTGTTGTCCAAACGATCAAGCAACAACGACACCAACACGCCAATGAACAAGCCCAGCACAAAAGCAATGCCGATGATTTGGGGCTTTTGCGGTTTAACGGGTTTGATGGGCACTACCGCAGGGTCTACCACCCGCGCTACTGCACTTTGCAAGTCACCCGACACATTGGTCTCTTTGGCCCGGGTCATGAACATGTCGTAGATCTGGCGGTTCGAATCCACCTCACGCTCCAACACGCCCAATTCAAACTCTTTGCGGTTCAAGTTTTGGATGCTGCCACGGGCACTGTTAAGTGTGCCCTCCAAAGCGCGCTCGGTGCCCACAGCCACTTCGTACTCGCGGGTGACGCTGCCGACAACAGATTCAACCTGGCGTTTGACGTTATCACGCGAACTTTTAAGCGTGGCTTCCGCAGCGACGTACTTCGGGTGCTCGAAACCATAGCGCTGGGCCACCTCCGACATGGTTCGCTCGGCCTCAGCCTGAGCCTTTAACGCCTCTGAAACATTACTGTTGCGCACCACAGCGGGCAAGCTGCTGTAGTCACCATTTTTACCCACTGACTTGATTTGGTTGTAGGCATTTTCTGCCTCAGCACGCCGCAAACGTGTCTCTACCAAGCGCTGGGTTACTTCTTCAATCTGCTTGCCGGCACCACTTTGGGCTGCACTCTTCACATCCACAATGCCGGCCTTCTCGCGATAATTCTGCAGATTGCGCTCTGACTCGTCGAGCTTGGTCTTGAGACTAGACAAACGCTCTTGCAACCAGCCGCTGGCCTGCTTGGTCATTTTGTAGCGAGCATCCAAATCGTTTTCGATGTAGGTGTTTGCGATGGTGTTGGCAACCAATGCAGCCAATGCGGGGCTACTTGATTCAAAACTAATTCTGGCAAGTTGACTCAAGCGAACAGGCTCAATCGTCAGCCTCTTACTAAACTTCAAAAAAACAGCATCGGCCAAGGATGTGTCTGTCCAATCCTTGCCCTCGACCTCGTCACTGACACCCAGCTTCTCTGACCATTCTTGCAGTTGGCTTTTCTCTTTAGCACGGGGATCAAACTCTGGATAATCCCAAAGCTTCAGCACCTGGATGGTACGAATGGCGACTTCGCGCGATTTGATGATTTCAACCTGGGTTTGAAAATATTCACGATTCTGGCTGATACCGCTGTACACGTCTTCAATCGAAACCACCTTGTTTTTGTTGGCTTCGATCAGTACAGTCGACGTGCCCCGATAAACGGGGGTAAGCGCAAAAACAATCACACCCGCCAGCAAGGCCACGACTAACCCAAAGGCCAAGATAGCCCACTTGCGCTTAGTGATACTGCGCCAGTATTCCACCAGGTCAAGCTTGCCGGCTTCGTCATCCGGGTCGTGCAATGAAATCTGCTTGTGCTTATGGGGCAACTCGGCAGACGGCTGTGTAATCAAAGACATGTGTGACAGACTCAATTCAGGCAACCTCACCCATGGGCATGAGGCCATATTTATCAATTACAGATACAAGCAGAGCCTTCACAAAAGGCTCAAGCATCTGTGACGCAGGCTTAAAGCTGGCTTAGAAAAAGCTTTCTTCGACCGTTACGATATCGCCCGGCCCAATATAAGTATTCAAATCAACCTTCTGGGCTTTCTGGGTAGGATCGTCTTCGCGAATGACATAAATTTTATTCACCGAGGCTCTCTCCTTGAAACCACCAGCCAATGATGCGGCTTTACGCACCGTCAAACCTGGTTGAAAAGGGTAGCCTCCGGGTTTTTCAACCATGCCATTGACATAAAAGGGTCGATATTCCTCAATTTGCACTGAAACCTTGGGGTTGACCAGAATCCGCCCTTTCAAGCCAGCCACGATGATGGCCTCCAGATCCCCGACGGTGCGACCCAGAACTTTGATTTCACCAATCGCCGGGAAACTAACGGTACCCGCATCAGTCAAACGGATCTTTTCACGGGTGAAGTCATCTTCACCCAAAACCCGAATAGTGATCACGTCACCCGCCGCCAATTTGTAGCTAGACAAGGCAGACACACGAGCACCAGTTTGCGGGTTGAGAGCATAGTCACCGGCTTGGTTCGCAGAAACATCCGCCGCAATGGCTAGCCCCGCACAACCCAGCATCAGGGCACCGGCCACCGCCGCTTTGATTGAGCACAAAAATCGAAACAAAGTCACAGGCCGTGCCCCTTCAAGAATTACAGAGTGCCTTGCAGCGAGAGGAAGGTAGAGTTACGGTTGAACTCGTTAATGACTTGGTTCGATTTGCGCTTGGTGTAAGCCCATTGCGCACCAGCGCGCCAGTTGCGGCCCACCTCGTAAAACACGCCAATCGAAGCGTTGTCGATGTTGTCTGTACGGCCCGCGCCATCGTACTCAGACTTCAGCGTGCCCAGACTGGCCGTGCTGGTCAGGTTGCTGCGCCATTTGTGGTTCCAGTTGACCAAGTTACCCGTGTTGATCAGGTAATTGCCCAAGCCTGTCGAATCTGCCAAGGTGCGGCTGCTGACCAACTCAAAGTTAGAGTAGGTCAAAGGTGACCACTTCACTGAGCCCTCCCAGGCCGTGCCGGTGGCCTTGCCAAAGCCACCATCAGTGAATGTTTTTTGGGCAGAGCCAATCTTGAAGGCGCCCGATGTCTTGGCCGTAGCGTCCCACACCACACCCACATAAACGCGGCGATCGTTGTTGCTATAGCCTGTGTTGTTAACGTAATTGGCATGCACCTGATTCAGCTCAACCATCATGCTGGTGCGGGGTGCCACACGATAGTAAAAACGACCGGCGATACCCGTCTTGTCGTTATTCAAAACCGACGTGACGGTCAGGTTATTTTGGTATCGCTTAGAGATGTAGTTACCCTCAACCTCAATGCGGCCTTGTGCCTCTTTGGCACCGTAAGCGTAAATGGCACGGGCTGTTGGTGCATTCCAACGATTGGGGGTAGACGTGGCGGTGGTGTTGGTGGTGCCACGGGCATCAGATGTTTCGATATACCCAACATCCCAACCCAGGCTGGATCGGCTGCTGAAATAATTATCACCCGCTAAATCAAAATTATGGTGATTAAAATTATCAGCAGAGCTGGCGGTGTATTTGGTGTAATTACCCTGATAACGCAGGGTATAACGGTCACCACGGGTTTTAAGCTCGCCCACAATATCAGGCTGCAGAGAATAGAAATTAGATGCCACGCCACCGCTGGTAGCCGCATTCACGTTGCTGTTGTGACCAAAGCCTGCAAGGGCCGATGCATACACAAAAATGCCGTTGTTGAAACGAACTGGCAGACCATTGACGGGCGAGGTCAAGATGGTGGTTTGCGTGCTGTCGCGGCGGCCAATGCCGGCCAACTCGTACGAGGGGGTGGCGGCCAACTGGCCCAAGCTGCCCGTGGTGCCGGGGGCACTGAACATACCACCCATGAAGCCTGCATCACCCGCCGGCGCCGAAGGCGCCGTGGGGGTGGCGGCACTGCTGTCTGCAGTGGCGCTGGCCTTGCTGGCAGCATCGTTGGTAGATTGGGCTTGGGCCGAGATGCAGAAGCAAAGGGTTGCAACCGCAAGGGCCAGAGGGTGGGTGTGATGTTTGTTCATGTCCGTGGCACTCTACAAAAGTGTTGATAGATGTCGCGGTGTTGCCGCGCCTCGCCTGCACGCACTCACCAAGGGAAGTGTCAATGGCAAATGTGTGAAGATGTTAACACGGGCCCTTTTTTTTCCAGTACTAACCCTAATAATGAGTTCAGAAACTTTGTAACGCCTTGTCCGGTGCTGAGCATTCGAACTTGACGTTACCCAATCTGTACCATCAAACGGGGCCTCCACCCTTCCCCCATTTGGGTGAGGGGCGCGCTTTTTAGCGATGTTCACGATTCCGCTGGGCATTAAAAATCAAAATGATCAAATATGAGAGCATTAATTGAAAAATATGATTTCAATTTGTTTCAAATCAAGTCGAAACCACGGGGGTAGCCTTGCTGGCATTGGGGGTTGATCGCGGGCGGCCATGGCGCTGACATCGTTGTCTTGTGCGCATAGCGACCAAAATGGGCTGGGCGGGGCTGCCAAATGGCCACCGTAGATGTATCAGCCATGCAACACAATTTGCCTTCGTGGCCCGCCCAGGGCCCAGGCTTGGGGTCGGTTTTTGCGGCACTGCACACAAACCGCCCCGCACCAGAGCACAGACGCTACCATTTCAACCCGATGCACCAGCCCACCCTTACAGCCCCACCCCGCCGTGCCCAGGCCGGCGACAGGCAAGGTGCCTTTGAGTGGGCGGGCAGGCTGCGTGCCTTGCGCTGGCCCCAACGCATGGTGGGCTTGTTGTGCCTGGCCCTTGCGCTGGCGGCAAGCCAAAGCCAGGCCGAGTTGGTTGAGTTTTCGCGCAACCTGCTCAGTTGGGCCGAGCAACGCTGGGGCGCGGGGGCGCCAAGCCGCATGCTGACCTGGCAACGCCTGGTGCGCGATGCCCAGGCCCAGGTGGCGGCCAACAAGCTGGACGCCCCGCAGTTGCTGCTGCGCTCAAACGACTTTTTCAACCAGATCCCGTACATGACTGATGCGCGGCATTGGGGGGTGGAAGATTACTGGGCCACACCGGTTGAGTCGCTGGGCAGCCTGGCGGCCGATTGCGAAGACTACGCGATTGCCAAGTACCTGACGCTGAAAGAGCTGGGCATACCGATTGACCGCTTGCGCATCACCTATGTGCGCGCCTTGCGCCTGAACGAGGCGCACATGGTGCTGGCTTACTACCCCAGCCCAGATGCCGAGCCCCTGATTCTGGACAACCTGAACCCCGTGATTCGCCCCGCATCGCAGCGCACCGACCTGGAGCCGGTGTACAGCTTCAATGACGACGATCTGTGGTTGCCCAATGGCTCGACGCGCAAGGGGGGCTCAAGCCAGGTGCGTTTGTGGAAAGAGCTGCAGGCCAAGCTGCAGCGCGAGCAGCAGATGTAAACCACCGCGGGTGGCAGCGCAGCCACCGGGTGGCCAAACCAGCCCCAGCCAGGGGCGGGGCGCCATAGGCGGCCTTGGCCTTTTTAGGCAGGCCGTGGCACAGGCCCAAACCAGGGCCAGCCCAGATCAACCTGGGCAGAGCCCCGGCCGGGTTGATGCCTCAGCGGCGGCGCAGCAGCATGGGCACCACCCAGCTGGCCAGGCGCAGCAGCCGCGCGGGGCCCACCATCAGCAAAACACCCGCAGCCCCAGCCACCAGAGCAGGTTGGCTGGTGATCAGGCGCAATGTCTTGCTGCGCGGAAACCCGGTGTCGTCAGCCGATGCGCCCTGCCCTTTGGCGTGCAGCCGGGCGATGGCGGCCTGGATGCTGCGGGTTTGCCGCAGCAGGCGTTGGCGCTCGATGCGCTCGACCAGTTGGGCCTTGCGTTCGGCCAGGCTGAGGGATTGATCAGACACATCGGTGATGGGCATGGCGCTGGCAAGCTCGTCTGAAGATGCCACGGCCTCGGCAGCCGGGTGGGGGTGGCCACGGCGCGGGCGATTTTGAGGGCGACCGTGGGGGTGATCGTGGGTGCGGCGAGGTGTCACAGCCCCTCCTTGAGGTCGGCCCAGTCGCGGCCCAGCTCGCGCCGGGTCAGGGCAAAGGCTTGCTGGCCCTGGCGGGCCACCCGTACAAGGGCCACCAGCACCCCACCCCAGGCCAGGGCCCAGGCTGCGGCAACGCCCCACGCGGCGCCAAGGCGCCAGGGGGTGTCCCAGAACTGCACCAGCACCGCAGCCGACAGCACGATGAACAGCACCACGGTGAGTGCCGCCGCAGCCACGGCCAGCACCAGCAGGCGGCGCAGGCGCTGCTTTTCTTCGGCCCACTCGATGCTCAGCAGCTCAACCCGGTCTTCGGCCGCCAGGGCGGTCTCGGTGACGGTGCCGCGCAGGCGTTGCAGCGGGGCCTCAAGCCCCAGCAGCGACAACCACCTGAAGCGGCCCGCCGGGCGAGCGCCGGGCTGCGCATCAGCCATCAGCGGCGGCCCAGCAAATAGCCCACCAAGGCGCCCACGGCCAGGGCGGCACCTGCTACACGCCAGGGTTCGTCGTGGGCGTAATCGTTGGCCACGCGTGCGGCTTCGCGGGCCTGGCGGGCGGCCTCTTGGGCGGCGCGCACGGCGCTGTCGCGCACGCTTTCAATGCCCGACTCCATGCGCTCGCGCAGGGCACGGATTTCTGGCACCGAATCAAGCTCTTTGCGGCCGATCAGGCTGCGCAGATCGGCGACCAGGTTCTCAAGTTCGGTCTGGGTGGAGTTGCCGGTAGATTCGTGTGTGCTGGAAGACATGTTCTCTCTCCTGGGGACAGGCTCCGGTCGGGCCATATGCCAACCGACGAGCATGTGCACATATTAAGCACAGTCGGTGGCATGGCATTGAGCGGGGTCAATTAGAAAGGCGCTACCGACCCGTGGTTCGTTAACAGATGTAAGTATGCCGAACGGCAGGGCCAAGGCTCTGGGGCGCAGCGCAGGCCTGCGACAGCAAGCTGGGCAGCCAAGGCAGGCAGGCATGGCGCATAAGGCATCACGACACCACCCGATACAAATGGGGTGCGACACAGGCTGCACCGAATGCGGCCCAGCACAGGCCCCGAGGGGCCAGAAAACGGCGTTGCACGGCACGGCGCGCGGCCCAACGATGGCAGCCACAGCACCCGATGCCGCACGCAGCACGGCCAAAATCAACGCAACGCCCCAAGCCACCAACCTGAGCGCCCAGGGTGGTTGCAACAGGGCCGACCCGCCCACTGCCACAGATTTGCCGCAGATCTGCCGCCCCGAAGGGCATGGCCCCAGCACAGGGGTCGGCCGACGATCTTCAGTACTTCAGGTTTCTTTTTCTGCCCGTTCCGCGCTGGGTATTCAACAAACCCCCGAAGACCTGCATGTACACCGCCGCACAGTAGTCACACTCATGTCGTTTTGAACCCGGGATCAATCGCATCCACAAAGGTCTTTTCATGCGGGATAGCCCGCTGCCGCACTGCCGGCATACCAAATGGTATTTGCTGCTGTTTTCGAAATTCATAAAACTTTCACACCGATTGAAGTCAAAGAAAACTGGCTTTGCGGGTGCCCACCAGGCGTTTAAAGGCCTGGCGAGCACGCACCAAAATAAAACAAACCAGGGGTTGGGAGTTATTTGCGAGAGGTGTTAAATACCCAGAGAGTTGGTTGCAGGTTTTGGCTACTCATGTCTCCTGCCTCTCTACCGCGATGTGACTTCTGGCCACCTGGGGGCTTAAAGCCTGATTATTTTTTGCTTGGCTTGATGAATATTGATGGGCCTGCGAGGTACGCGCAAAAGGCGATATCCTCTGAAAATCATTCAGGCCCGGCAGTGATTGCGCCATCATCACTCCGACAATGGGCAGATGACTGACATCGGTGAAAAGCAATAGGCTGCCATATTTAACAGAGCCCAGTTCGCACCGAACGACCTGCATCAATCGTTTTTCAGGCAGGCTTATCTTGAAAACACAGCTGTAATTTTTGTTTTGTGCGGGTTTGTTGAATATGTCCATCGACAGATAGCTGATCTGAGGAAAGTCGCCCTCCAGATCGCAGGCCAGGCTGATGGTGGCCAACACCTCTTCCGGTGAACACCCGCGCACGTCTTCTTCCTTCAAGCCAAACTGAGAGAAAAACATCCGATTGACTTTGGTGGCATGGTCAAGGTGGTCAAAAAGAATCCAGCCGTCATGGGCGTTCTTTCTGGAGCGCACGTACTTGAGCAGGCGCTCGGCCAGTTCTTTCTCTGAGGGCGGCACATCACCGGCAATGAATGGGCCGGAGGGTGGAAACCCACTTTCAGAGGTGTGCAAATGCGCGGCGTGATCAGCATGGGCCCTCGATGGCTGGCCCGTATTGCGGCCCAGGCGCGCCCAAAAATGAGACAGCCACCCTGCCCCGGGAAGCCGTTGCACCCATCTGGTGATGCCACCGGCACTGCGAACAGACCCCGAGCGCGGCGCTGCATTCAAACGTGACGTTGGATCGGGCTTGTCCACAAAGCGGTTCTCCGTAAATAGTTTTTTGCGCACTATCAGTCTTTTTTTATCACTGATGATGTTGATGACATTTCGTTATCGTTTATATATTTTAGAATTAAATAGTAACAGAAACACCAAATGTTGTCTTCTTGTGCAAAACTTCACGTAAATGTAAAGATTTTCCATTTCTAGGCTGTGACGCCATGAGAAGGATTAGCAAAGGCCCAAAACCCACAAGTTCGGGGGGGGCAGAGCCTGAAAAGCACGTGCCACGCTGGCGCACGGTGTGGCTCTGAAGGTGGCTTGGGTAGAACTGGCGCCAACTGCGCTGAGTGCGCCGCATGCGCTGAATGCGCCAGTGCATGAGCCAGCCGGGTGCTGAGGCAGCTAGGCCAGGTGTGCACGGCTTACAGAAGGGGCTTGGCACGACGGTGTGGCGTCGTGCGCGGTGATACACCCCCGGCCAGGCTGGGGGGGCGGATCGTGCTGGTGTCAGCGTTTCAGTGCTTGCCGTGGCATGGCCGCTCGATGGCGCAGGAGGCGGCCTGGGTTGAAGCGGGCAAGGCCCGCTTCATTCAATGAATGGCTTGCGACCGGCGACGGCGACGCAGGCCCAGCATGGCAAGCCATCCCAGCCCGCCAGACAAGCCCAAGGTGGCCCATTCGGACAAGGTGGGCACGCTGTTGAGCGAGTTGTCGATGGCGGGGCCACCAGGATCGGTGATGACGCCGTCCAGCGTACCGTCGTCGTCACCCTGACCACCGTCGACCAAAGGCAGCGTGATGGTGTTGGTGCCGATCTGGGCCGCCGTGAAGCGGTACCAATGCGCCGTGTCGGTGGGCGAGGTTTTGCCGTACTTCATGTAGACCGTGCCCGTTGGCAGTGGGTTTGAGAAGGTCAGCACCAGTGTGGTCGAACCGCCTTGAGGGCCCGTCAAAGTGACGTCAAACAAGCCCTGCGGAAAGGTGTAACCAGCAGGAGGTGCCACCAAGGGCGATTTGGCATGACCGGTGACTGGAATGAAGCCCGCCGAGTTGGGGGTATCAATCGCCCACCCGTTGCTCACCGACTGCGTGGCTCGGCCCGTGGTGGTGCCTGTGACCGACGAATTGGGTGCCGAACAGGTGGGTGAGCTGCTGCCACCATTGCTGCCTTGGCAGGTCCAGGTCCAGGGAGACCCCACATTGACGACCGAAGCCGCGCCAGGGGTCAGGCAAAGCCCTGCCCCAGTAGGCATGAAGGGTGTGGCAGCCACCGTGCCGCACTGCCCGTTGATGGCGGCGGCCAGCACTGCGGCAGAGGCGGTCGAACAGGCTTGCACCCCTGTGGTGGTGCCAGCCGATGCCACCGGGGTGACGCAGAAGAACAAGTATTTGCCCACATCGCCAGCCACTGGCGTGTAGTTGAGGCCTGTGGCCAGGTTGATGGCGGTCTTGCCCGAGCCATTGCTGTTGGCCCCCACGTACCAGGCGTACTGGCTGGTGCCCTCGGCGTTGCTCTCTGCGTCGCTGTAGGTGTAGGTGCCTGTGAGTTGCACGCCCACCTGTGCGGTGCCGGTGATGCCCACGGTGCTGGCCACCGGCACCGCATTCAAGGTTGGCAGCGTGAAGTTGACGACACTGGCCGCAGCATTGCCGGCCTTGTCCACCACGTTGGCGGCGGTGATCGCCAAGGTGTCGCTGTTGGCTACCGTGGTGCCGCTGCCCAACGTCAGCAAGTAGCTGGTGGCGTAGCCATTGCTGGCCGATATCGGGGTCAGCGACGGTGTAGCGCCCAACGATTTGCCGCTGACCGACAGGTTGCCGACGGCCAGGCTGGCCGTGGCCACCGGCTCGCTGAAGGTCAGGGTCAGGGTGTCAGCCACTGTGTAGCTGCCCGTGGCATCGGCATCATTGGCGGTGATGGCGCCACTGCTGGCTTTGTCGGGTACGGTGGTGTCCACCAGCACCCCGCTCAAGGTGGGCGGGGTGAAGGTCAGGGTCGGCGTTTGGGAGTAGGCGTCTTGAATGGTGCCGCCGTTCAGTTGCACCGGGCTGCTGATGCTGATGCCTGAGGCCGCGGTGTCGCCACTTTGCACGGTGTAGCTGAAACTCAAGGCGCTGGTACCGCTGCCCGAGGCGTAGTTGGCATACACGGTCGAGCCCCCCAGGTTGACGGCAATGCGCGGCGTGCCTGTGACCGTGACAGCCGCCCCCAGGTTGACCGTGAAGGTCAAGGTTGTGCCGGCCTTGTAATAGCCGTTGCTGGGCGAGTTGATGCTGCTGATGCTGGTGGCGGCAGGCGCTGCCACCTGGCTGCTGGCAGCGCTGCAGTCCTCAGCCCCCGTCGTGATGCCCGTGTTGGCGACCGGCGTCACGCAGTAGAACAGGTACTTGCCCACATCGCCGGCCACCAGGGTGTAGGTCTGGTTGGTGCCCAAGGTGAAGCCGCTGCTGACCGCAGTGTTGTCGCCGGTGGTGGCCACGCTGTTGTCCGTGGAGCGCACCCAGCGGTAGCTGGTGCCGCTGCCGCTGGTGTTCTGCGTGTCGCTGTTGGCATCGCTGTAGCTGTAGCTGCCAGTCAGCGCATTGCCCGCCGTGGTGGTGCCGCTCAGGCTGACCGAACTGGCGGTGGGGGCCGTGTTGAAGACTGGCAAGGTGAAATTGACGGCCGCCGAAGCCGTATTGCCGGCCCGGTCTACCACGTTGGCGGCCGCAATGGTCAGGGTGTCGCCAGAGGCGACGCTGGTGCCGGTGCCCAGGGTCAGCACGTAGGTGGTGGCATAGCCGGCGTTGGGTGACTGCGCGCTCACCGCCGCGCCTGTGCCCAGGCTCTTGCTGCTGACCGACAGGTTGGCCGCCGTCACGCTGCTCACCAGGACGAGCTCGCTGAAGGTGAGGGTGATGGTGTCGTTGAGGCTGTAACCGCCGCTGCTGTCGACGTCGCTGGCGGTGATGGCGCCGCTACTGGCTTTGTCGGGCGCGGTGGTGTCGATCACCAGGCCGCTGTAGGTGCCTGTCAAGCTGGTGTTCGCGACGCTGTTGGAAGTGCCGTTCTTGATGGAGCCGCCGTTGAGGTCCAAATTGGCCGAGGCGCTGACCGTGCCGTTGGCCCCGGCCGAAGGGGTGTACCGGAAGGTCAGGGTGGTTGAGCCGGTTCCCGACAGGTAGTTGGCGTAGTAGCTGGGGGTGCCACCCACCTGCAAGACCACGCGGGGCGATCCCGAAACCGTCACAGCCGCCGAGAAGGAGACCGTGAAGTCGACATTTTGGCCCGCCTTGTAGTAGGTGCTGCTGGGGCCAGCGAAAGTGCCGACGGTAGGTGTCGCTGGTGCTGGTGCTGGTGCTGGTGAACATTGCGCCGGCGCACTACAAGGGCTCCCGGCATTGGTGCCACTGCTGCATGAGATGCCATTACAACCTGCCGAGGCCACTTTGAGGCTGCCCAGCAAGGCCCCCTGACGCCGGGAATGGGCCGTGAACAAGCCCAGGTCACCGCTGGCACGGCCAGATCGGCTTGGAACCGCCTCATCCTGTGTTGAAACCGGGGCGCCTGATGAGGTGGAGGACTGGCCGGTCCGCACCTGGGCCATCAGGCGTTGGGCCGTGTTCAGGCGGGTGCGCTGGATGGCTTCGGCCCCAGGGCTGTCGTCGAGCGCGAATGAGTCGGCGGAGGTCCCTTCGGCCAAAGGGGCCGGGGCGGGTGCAGGTTGGATCTGGGCCTGGCGCCGCGAGGCTGATGAATGCGAGCGCACAGCCAGACCCGCCCCGACCAGGGCACCAGCGACAGCCGCGCTGGGCAAGGCCACCTTCACAAGGGCCGCTGCGAGTTTGTTGGAGTTGTTCATGTTGGGGGATCCGTGCTGGGTTTTCAGACAGTGAGCGGTGGAAAATGAAAACGATGGCCAAAGTCTTCGTCGGACCAGGCCATGACATGGGGAAAGCGAGCCTGCTCGATCAAGGCCAGGTCGTAGATCTGGTCGATGTCGCCGGTGAAGATCAGCCAGCCTTGTTCATCGAGCTTTTCGAGGTCGATCACCCAGAAGCCGCTGACGGTGGTGGGATGGCTCGCCAGCAGGGGCATGGGGGGGGCGTTCTCGGAGAACCGCACCCGCGACAGACCGACGAACAGCAGCGAACCAAGATGGGCAAGCCCACGGGTGTAACCAGGCAACTCGGCCACCAAGGTGGATTCGCTGCCGTCTTCGCGGCAACGCCAGACCCGGCCATGGCCCGATTCGCAGTAGTACACCCAGCCATCGATCCAGCGTGGGGAATGCGGAAAAGACAAGCCCTCGGCAAGCACTTTGCCCTCGGGCACCGTCATCAGCATGCCTTCGCTGCGGAAGCTCTTCCAGCCCAAAGGGGTGTCGTCGCGCGAAAAGGCGGTCACAAAGGCCGGCCGACCGCCGCGCATCGCCATGCCATTGAGGTGGCAGCGATCTTCATGCGCCAGGCTGCTGATGAAGTGGGGTTTCCAGCGGGGGACGAAGTGGTAGGCAGGGTCGAGGGTGGCCAGGCATGAGAAGGCCGTGTTGACCATCCAAAGCGTGCCGTCATGGCCCCTGGCGATGTCATGGATGTTGATGTCGCCGGTGACACGCGTCGCATGCGGCACGTAGCTGGCATCGACCGGGCAGCCCGGCTCGACGCTGGCATTGAGTGCATCATGCCGGCGGTACTCCAGCACCTGGGCCCAACTGCCCAGCAGCATCTGTTGCGGCTCGATGAGCAGGCCCATGGGCCGGGGCACCTCGCGGAACAGGACGTCCACCGTGGCGCCTTCGCTGCGCACCAGCATCAGACGGTTGGCCTGAAACGAGGTCAGGGCCACACTGACATCCAGGCGCTGAAGCAGGGCCGGCAGGGTGTCGGAGTGCAGCGTGCCCGGGTCGAACGGGGCATCAAGGTCGCGACTGGCGTGTTGTGTCATGTCAGGGTGGGGTTTGCAAAGCCAATGCCAGGGCTTGATCGGCGCGCACCGCACCGTGGCCTTGCTGCTCATTGCGGCCACCGGGCCAGCGCAGCGCCGGGTCGCGGTAGGCACTGCGGGCCAGCCATTGACGGACCTGGGCCAGGGTTGATTGCGGCCGTGCTGCCAACAGCAGAGCGCTGATGCCACTCACCACGGCCGCTGCCGCCGAGGTGCTGCCCAGGGTCTGGTAGTCAGCACCGAGCCCCGGGCTCAACAGATCGCCCGGGGCCGTGAGAAAAACATCCTTGCCCGAGGCCGTCCAACCGGTACGGCCCTGGTGGTCAGAAGCCGTGACGGACAGGACGGCGGGGTGGTTGGCCAGGCTTTGGCGGCCGTTCAGGCTCTCGGCCAGATTGCCGGCCGCCACCACCACCACGGCCCCCTTGCCCTGCCGGCCCTCGCGGGCCAGCGCATCGATCAGCAAGGCCACGGGATCGGGCAGCCAAGGCAGCTGGAAGCTGCAGTTGATGACATCGGCCTGGGCCTGATGGGCCATGCCCAAGGCCATGACGAGGCTCGATGTCCAGCCGCTTTGCAGGCGGATGTCGATCAGGCCGGCCTCAGGGGCAATCCCCTCGAAGGTGCCGCCATCGGGTCGGGCCACGGCACGACCCAGGATCAGTCCGGCCACGCCGCTGGCATGCGCTTCCATGCCTGAGGGCGAATACCCAGGCTCGAGGTCGGCATCGGCATCGAACCGTGCCAAGGGCTGCAGGCCCTGCAAAGCGGCGGCTCGCAGGTCCACCCCCGAATCGATCACCGCGACCCGCACCCCCTGCCCCCGGCTGATGGCCCGGCTGGCACGCACGCCGGTGGTGGCCAGCACGTCAAAGACACCGGGTTGCCAGAACCCGCTGCGAGGCATGGTGCGCGCCATTTCCCGGATCTGCTGCCTGGCCCGCTGGGCCGGTACCGAGCCCGTGGGCCAAGGCAGGTTCTGGCTGATATCGACTTGAACCGACAACACGCCAAGCTGGCGCTGCAGTTGAGGAAGCCAACGCAGAGTGGTGTCGATGTCGGGCGACTCCAGGGCGTCGACCTGCAGGTCGCCCACACGGGCCAGTGACAACAGCGGCAGCGGCGTGGCCACCCCAGGCAGGGACGGCGCTGGGAACGTGGCCCTGCGCGCAATGAGCAAGCGATGGGTCAGGCCCCACAACTGCCCCTCGGGCCCTTCCACGTATCGCAGCTCGAGGGATTGCGGCAGCGCGCCCAGCTCATGGGGCGCCACGGTGCGCAGACTGAGGACTCGGCCTTGGTTATGGATGCTCACGCGGGCGGGCTCGGCCTGCCCCCCCGAGGCCCGGCCGACAAGGGCCAGGGCTGCCCCGATCAACAGCCACCGCCCCAGGGATCTGCGACCTGGGCTCAAAACCGGCCTCCGGCAGCTTGCTGATCAACACTGAACAGCCCACTCAGGGCCTGCAGCACCTGGTCAATGCAGTGCGCCGGGGAAGCGCTGGACGTGTCAAGCACCAACTCGGGCTGAAGCGGTGCCTCGTAGGGCGAAGTGATGCCCGTGAACTCGGTCACCTGACCAGCTCGCACACGGCGGTAAAGCCCCTTGGGGTCACGCGCCTCGCACACGCTCAGCGGGGTGTTGCAGTAGACCTCGACAAATGGCCTTGGCGCCACGCGTTGACGGGCACGCAGGCGTCCATCAGCAAAAGGCGCAATCAGCGCCACCAAGACCAGCAGGCCGGCCTCAGCCATCAGGGCGGCCACCTCGGCAGTCCGGCGCACGTTCTCGACACGGTCGGCTGCCGAAAACCCCAGGTCGGCACACAGGCCCGTTCGCAGCAGATCGCCATCGAGCACGGTGCTGGCCAGGCGCTGCTCACGCAGGCGCGCATGCACGCCCTGGGCCAAGGTGGATTTGCCGGCACCCGAAAGACCGGTGAACCAGACCACGGCACCCCCGTGGCGCCCCCCCGCGGGCCCGGGTACGGACGGATCCAGCGACGGAAAGACGATGGGGGAAGCGGGGTGGGAGGAGGCGGACACCTTTGAATTTTCTCAGCATTCCTTCACAAAAAATTGCAAAAGAAGACAAATGAGACATGATGATTTCCCCACCCCCGAGGCTGCAAACACCGACCGGTACGCGCATGTTCTGTCATAGAAACAGCGGTCAATAGCCCCGCAAATCCCGTATCCGATGCAGCAAGCCACCCCCGCAAATCGTCTGCAAAGTACTGGTCAATAATGGAATGTCGTTGTCAAAGCAGCCGTGGCTGGCGGGCTGCCTGAGGTCGGGCAAGGCCGTCAGCACCTTGTCGTCGTGCAGCACCTGCAGGCGGTTCAGCAGCTGGCTGTCGGCCACGGCGCGGTGCCAGGCGCGCAGGGTTTCGCCGGTGGCGGCGGCGCCGTCCCAGGCGTGTTCGTCTTGCTCGGTATCGAACACGCGCTGCAGGCCCAGGATGGGCGTGCGGCGGTCGGCCTCCAGGGCGTTCGACACGAGGTACAGCAACGACTTGCGGTACACCAGCGCGGTGTTGTCGGCGCGCTCCAGGGGGTCGCTCAACAGCGCCAGGTGGGTGCGGGGCAGGATGTCAGTGGCCGCGTAGTGCTGGTTGGCAAAGGCCACCGTGCAGGCCGGGGCGTAAAGGTGCACGCTGGGCACGGCATCGAGGGCCGGCCGGCCGGTGGCTGCGCGGGTGGCCTGCAGGGCCGAGATCAGGTGGCCCAGCCACAGGCTGCCGGCCGAGTGGCCCACCAGGTGGATTTGCAGTTGATCGCCCCACAGCTGGATCAAATCGACCAGCGCGTGCACCAGTTGGTCGCCCGCCCGGTGGCTTTGCCAGGCCAGTTGGGCGTTTTCTTTGATCTCTGACCAGATGGGGCGGGCCAGGGGGCGGCCCACAGTGGATTCGATCAGGGCATCGGTTTGCGCCCACAAAGCCTGGCCCCAGCCGGTGGCGGCGGGCTGGCGTTGGCGCCATTGGCTGAACAGGTCGCCCAGGCTTTCGAGCAGGCCGGTTTTCCAGACCACAAACAGGGGGTAGCAGCCATTGCGCTCAAACACCTGGCCCAGGGCTTTGCAGCGCTTGAGGCCGTCGGCCTCGCTGTTGAGGCCCCCGTGCACATAGATCAGCAAGCGTTTGGGGCTGTCGGCCGGCTGGGCCCGAAACCAGCGGTCGGGCAGCACGGTGGCCTGGTAGGCCAGGCTGCGGCTGCGCTCGTCGGGGGTGAGGTAGCGGCTCATGCGGCCGTCGTTGCCCACCATCAGGGCGTGTTCGGCCAATTGGGCGCTGTTCCAGGGTGGGCTGCCGGCGCCCTGCCCCGATCCGCTGTTGGCACTGTGGTGGGGCCGGCGCTGGGCTGCCGCACCGCCGGCCACCAGGCCGGGCACCCCCAGCGCCACCACCCAGGCGTCCATGCCGTGGGCCAGCCAGTCTTCGTAGCTGATCACGGCAAAGCCATGGGCGCCCCAGTCGGCACCCCACGAGTTTTGCAGCACAAAGCCGCGTTCGTTGAAGCCCACCAGGGCACAGGCGTGGCCGGCGTCGCGGCGCACCACGCCGTCGAAGGCGATCACGGGCAGGTCGTGGTGGCCTTGGGGCAATTGGGTGATGGCGGGCAGATGGGCCCAGCCCTCGTGCACAAAGCACGACGCATACACCGCACCCACGGTCTGGATGGCCGCCTGCAGGTCGGTGATGGCACCAATCTGCACCCGGTAGAACACGCCCAGCGTGTGTTGCTGGGCCTGCTGGGCATAGCCGAAGCGGGGCGAGCCCTGGTCCAGTGCCTGATAGGGCCACTGTGAATCAAGGCACACACCGTGGTTGAACCAGCCGGTGATGGCGCTGCGGCAACTGGCCCCCTGGTTGTTGTCGCCACTGTTTTCGTCGTAGCGGCGGGCCATGTTGTAGAGCATGCGGGGGCTGACCGACTCGAACTGCGCGGGGTAGCCGGCCTGGGCCCAGCGCAGGTAATTGACCACGCCAGCCAGGCCAAAGCCGGTGCAGGCGCCTTCGTGGCCCTGGTTCAGGACCAGGCCGGCCTGGGCATACACGGGCAGCAGGCGCTGCACGTCGGCCTGGGCGGGCCATTGGGCCAGCAGATTGACGGGGGGCGGGGTGTAGGGGCGGTCGTTGAGGTCGGGGGTGTCGGGGCGGGCATTCAGGCGACGGCGGGCATGGTGATGGTGGTGCGGGCTGGGCTTGGACGTGCCGGCAGGGCCGGTGCCCGGTATGGAGGGCCCGGTGGCGGTGGCGGTGCCTGCGGGGGTGCTGGCCAACGCTGCTGCCCCAGCGGGCCCGGCCCCCCAATCGTTGGCCTGCGCCAGGGCAAAGACACTGCTGAAGCGGTCCAGCCCATGGGTACCGCCATTGACCAGCCGACGGGCGGCAGCGTAGTTGCCCTGGGCCAGGGCCTGCTCCAGGGCGGTACGGTGGCGTTGCAGAAACAGCGCCAACAGCAGGGCCGCCACCTCGGGGGCGTTGGCCAGGTCGGGCTGGGCCAGCAGATCAAGGCCCAGCGCGCGGCCATAGCTGTCGTAGTTGCTGCGCCCCGTGAGCTGCACAAAGCCCCGCCCCTTGTACAAGGCGCCCTCGCCCCGGCGGTTGCCCAGGCGCCCGTCGTACAGGCCGAAGGGGGGGCCACCCGGGGCGGTGTTGTACTTGGACGGAAACTCTGAAATGGGCACAAAGCCCGAGGTCTCGGCCCGGATGGTGCCCAGCGTGGCCAGCACCAGGGTGCGCGAGCACAAGCCCGTGGCCCGCAGTGCGGCCAGCACGTAAGGCAGAAAACACGACACCGCCGCAGCCTTGGCGCCCGGAAAAAGGGCCTGAGCCGCGGTGGCCTGAAGTTCAAGATCAAGCCGGGGCTGGCCCGGGGGCGCAAGGCCCAGTGCCTGCAGGTTGCGCGGGCCCACGATGCCGTCGGCGATCAACCCGCGCCCGGCCTGCCAGCAGCGCAGCGCGCCCCCCAGGGGAGCATCGAACAGCTCGCCCCCGGTGGCCAGGCCGGCATAGGGGGCTGCGGCCGGGCCCAGGGCCTGGCACAGGGTGGTTCGAAGCGCCGCCACGCTGGGGTGGGTGCAGCCTTGCTGAAGCAAAACCAGGGACATGGTGGGGCCCTTTGTGCCGAGGGGTGAGACAAAACCGAAGGCATTATTGGCAAGCCCGGCCCCATGTCGGCGCCCGCTGCCGCAACGCAGGGGCAGCAGCATCAGCGGCTGCCACCGTTGGCCCAAGACAACGGACCGCGCAGCCGCTGAGGCGGTGGGCCAGCAGGGCGATCAAGTGCCTGATCTGATCGGTTTGCTCGCCAAAGGCCGACCGCGTGCGCTGGGCGGCCAAATCTGCCCGCCGATGTGGGCAAGTGCAAGACCCACGACACTTTGTGGTGGCAGCGACCAACGCGCCGGCTGGCGCACTGACTGGGCACTGACTGGGCGCTGATTGGGCCCTGGCTGGGCCGGGGCTGAAACACGGCCTGAGGTGTTTGCTGAAGTGCTACCTGAGGCGCCGGCCAAGTTCAGTTGCGGGCATGCGAGAGCTGAAAGCGCCCGATGTCGGCGTGGTTC
The DNA here is from genome assembly GCF_058791075.1 of Curvibacter sp. EU05-FHT14A10. Lineage (NCBI taxonomy): Bacteria > Pseudomonadati > Pseudomonadota > Betaproteobacteria > Burkholderiales > Comamonadaceae > Curvibacter > Curvibacter sp. EU05-FHT14A10. Next base: position 444,274 of record NZ_JBYTDE010000003.1, on the reverse strand, counting down.
TGGAGCGCGTTTGCCAACGTGGGCAGGGCCACCCCGGCGTCGCGATTGATGGCCACGGCCACAAAGCTCCATTCGAACTGCTGGCCGCTGGCCACGATGGCGATCGATTTTTCGGCCAGCGCGTAGCCGTTTTGCCGGAGCAGTTCTGCCACGTGGGCCTGGGTGGGCTGGCAGCCAGCCACAAAATGCAGGTTGACGCCGATCGCATGGCGCGAGGGCAGCCGCGCCTCCAGGGTGGCGCCCCAGAGCATCAGGCTGGACGACAGCAGCGTGAGCGAGATGGCTGCGCCATAAAAGCCGATGCCCACCAGCACCCCGATGGCCGACGAGGCCCAGATCGATGCCGCGGTGGTGAGGCCGCTGATGTTGAGGCCTTCTTTCATGATGACGCCGGCGCCCAGAAAGCCGATGCCGGTGACGATGCCCTGCACCACCCGGGTGGGGTCGACGCTGGCCGCATGCAGGCCATGGCCGGCATACCAATATTCGGGGTAGCCCACAAACACGGTCAGGGCCGCCGAGGCCATGCACACCATGCCGTAGGTGCGCATGCCGGCGGCGCGGCCGTGATACGAGCGCTCATACCCCACGAGCAGGCCCAGCAGCAGGGCCCCAAAGATGTTGCAAAAGATGACGAGATTGGCGCGCAGCTCGCTGATGGACCAATAGGCATCCAGCCACTCTTTTGACATCAGGTCCATGTTTGATCTTTGTTGTTGTTCTGGCGCGGTGCGCCGAGGAGTGCCATGGCCGGGCCTGAAACGGACCGAATCAAACCATGACACGCCTTGTCACAAATTTATAACATGGCGCTGGCGGGCGGGATTCAAGCCCCTGGCACGGGCCCGAAATCACCCTCGACCCAGGCGCTGGCGCTGCGCTGATTCAGCTTGAAGTCGGGGCGCACGCGGCGCTGGGCCACGGGCTCGCTGTAGGGGGGCAGATCGGGGTGGGCGTAGGCGGCCAGGGTGGCGTAGGGCTCGAACTCGTCGGGCACGATGTCGAGGGTGACCTGCCAGCGGGCGTCGCCCAGGTTCAGGTCCACACTTTTGTGCAGCTGGGCGCGCAGCTGCTGTTCGTGGCGGCGCAGCACCTCGCTGGCGGTCTTGACCAGGGTGTTGAAGGCGTTGGTGTCGAGCGGCTTGGGGTTTTTCTTGTCGCGCCCCATGGTCCAGGGGCCAACCAGGGCGGGCTCGGGTTCGCGGCCTTTGTACATGGCGACGGCCCAGCCGTCGTCGTCGTCATTTTTGATGACGCGGGCCGTCCAGCCGTTGTCAGCCCACAGACGGGGCTCTTTTACCACCGGAGTGTCATCGGGGGCGTCGGGGTCTTGGAGGTCGGGGTCGTGCGGGTCAGAGAGGGACAAAACAAAAGCCAGGGCAAACAGGGAAAGCGCTGCATCTTACGCGCTGCACCGCCCCCCTGCCCCGGCAAGCCGGTGTCGCCCAACCGGTATTGCGCAACGGGTGTCGCCCCACCGGTATCGCCCAACGGGTCTAGCCCAGCAGGCCGGCCACCCGCTCGCCGATGGCCAGCGAGCTGGTCAGGCCGGGTGACTCGATGCCGAACAGGTTGACCAGGCCAGGCACCCCATGCACGGCAGGCCCCTGGATGACGAAGTCGGGTGCGGGCTGGCCCGGGGGCGCGATCTTGGGGCGCATGCCGGCATAGCCCGGTTGCAGGGCGCCGTCGGGCAGCTCGGGCCAGTACTGGCGCACCTCGGCATAAAAGGCGTCGCCCCGGGCGGGGTCGACCACCAGGTCGTCGGGTGAATCGACCCACTGCACATCGGGGCCGAACTTGGCCTGCCCACCCAGGTCGAGCGTGAGGTGCACCCCCAGGCCGGCGGCCTGGGGCACGGGGTAGATCAGGCGGCTGAAGGGCGCGCGCCCGGCCAGGGTGAAATAGTTGCCCTTGGCGTAATAGGCCTGGGGCACATGGGCTGCGTCAAGCCCGGCAAAGCGGCGCGCCAGATCGGGGGCGGCCAGGCCGGCGGCATTGACCACGCTGCGGGCACACAGGGTGGTGCCGTCGGCCGCCTGAAGCAGCAGCCCTTGCGGCGTGACCTGGGCACTTTGCAGGGCCGACTGCACGGCCAGGGTGCCGCCTGCGTTTTCAAGATCACCCAGCAGGGCCAGCATCAGGCCGTGGCTGTCGATGATGCCGGTGCTGGGCGAGTGCAGTGCCGCCAGGCACTGCAGGCGCGGCTCCAGGGCCTGGGCCTGCTCACGGCTGAGCCAGGCCAGGTCGGTGACGCCATTGGCGGCCGCCTTGTCGACAATGCCCTGCAACTGACCGAGTTGTTCGGGCTGGGTGGCTACCAGCAGCTTGCCGCAGCGTTGGTGGGCGATGCCGCGCTGCTGGCAATAGGCGTACAGCAGCTCGCGCCCGCGCACGCAAAGTTGGGCCTTGAGCGAGCCCTGCGGGTAATAGATGCCGGCGTGGATGACCTCGCTGTTGCGTGCGCTGGTGCCGGTGCCAAAGGTTTCGGCGCTTTCCAGCACCAGCACCTCGCGCCCTTGCAGGGCCAGGGCACGCGCCACGGCCAGCCCCACCACACCGGCCCCGATCACAACGCAGTCGACGGTCTCCATCACAGGGCCCGGGGGTCGACCGTCAACAGGCGCTGCACCAGGCCTTGCAGATGGCCGCGCAACTCGCCAAAGCCCGCGGTCGGGGCCAGGGTGGCCTCGTCCATGTAGAGCTTGCGGTTGATCTCCAGCTGAAGGCTGTGGCGATGGCTGCTGGGGTGGCTGTAGCGGCGCACCAGCTCCACGCCCTTGTAGGGGTGATTCAGGGCCACGCTGTAGCCCAGGGCGCGCAGGTGTTCGCAGATCAGTTCGGCCAGCGCGGGGCTGCTGGTGCTGTGGTCGCGGTTGCCCACCACAAAATCGGCGTGGGCCTCGCCCGGGAACTCGGTGGCGTGGCTGGAGGCCACGGCGGGCATGGAGTGGCAATTGATGTGAAGGCTGTAGCCATGGCGCGCGTGGGCGGCGTCGATGGCCTGGGCCACGGCCGCGTGGTAGGGCACCCAGCAGCGCTCGATGCGGTCTTGCACCTCGCCCACGCTCAGGCGGCGTTGGTAGATGGGCTCGCCGCCATCGGTGCTGCGCCAGATCAGGCCTTTGCCCAGGCGCACCTTGCTGAGCACCTTGGGGTCGGTGGCCACCGGGCCGGGCCAGGGCGTGTCGAACAGGGTGGTGTCGATCTCGGTGGTGTCGCGGTTGGCATCGAGGTAGCTGCGCGGAAACAGGGCCTCGACCCAGGCCACGCCAAGGCCCGGAGCAAAGTCGTACAGCTTCTCGACATGGGTGTCTTCGGCCTGCCGCAGGATGGGCAGAGGCACGGCATGCTGAAAGTCGTCCGGGTAGAAAGTGCCGCTGTGAGGCGAATCGAGCACCAGTGCGGTGGTGCCCTCCAGGGTACGGATCAGGTCTGCAGTCATGCCTGGATTGTCTCGCAGCCAGAGGGCCCTGCCCAGGGGCCCAGACACGGTTCTTGAATTCACCGCTGAACCGCACCGGGCTGCATTTAAACTTCGGGCCATGCAATGGCTTCGCACCTCCCGCTCACTGACTCACCTGGCATTGGTGTGGTTTGTGCTGGCTTTCGGGGCGGCTGTGGCCTCGCCTTTGCTCAAGCCTGAGGCGCTGACCCTGGTGTGCTCGGCCAATGGCGGTATGAAGCTGCTGGCCAACAGCCCCGATGGCGACGATCAGCCGACCAGCCAGAGCGGGCACGCGCTGGATTGCCCGTTGTGCCTGGCGCTGGATGTGCCGCTGGTGTTCGCCAGTCTGTTTGCGCCTTTTGAATCGCCGCTGGCCCCTCAATTGCAGCCTGCGCTGGTGGCCCACCTGGCGGTGGTGGCCGGCGCCCCTTTGCCGCCACGCGGCCCGCCAACTCAGGCCTGAGCCTGGCATCGGGGGCGTTGCGCCCTCTTCGCCCCTTCCCTGTTCTTGTTGCTAGCCCCTGGGCACCGGCTTGGCCGTGCCGGGGCCGCCTTGTCTTTTGATCTGTTTGCCGAGGGCTCTGGCCCTTGCGGCGGACGGTCTTGCACCGACCATGCCCTGAGCATGGACGGCTGCATTTTTGCGAATGCTTTGAAATGACCCCTCTTGAAAATCGAAACTTGCGCCGCCCCGTGGCGCTGGCAGCGTTGCTGGCCCTGAGCACAAGCCCTGGCCTGAGCGCCTGGGCCCAGACCCACCCCGACAGCGCCGCCGGGGAATCCACCCTGACGCTGGGCACGGTGCAGATCACGGACAAGGCCCAGGGCCCGCTGACCAGCCGCAACGTGCTGACGTCGGTGGACGTACTGGGCGGCACCGCGGTGCAGGACACCTCGGTGGATTACAGCTGGGTGCTGCTGCAGCGCGCCCCGGGGGTGCTGGTGACGCCGTTTCGGCAGGGCACGGATGCCGGGCGGTTTTCGTTCCGAGGCTTCAATGGCGAAGGCCGGGTGAATGCGGTCAAGCTGCTGATCGATGGCATCCCCTCCAACGACAACGCGGGGGGCATGCCGTTTCTGGACGCAGTGTTTCCGCTCGACATCGAGAGCATCGAAGTGGTGCGCGGAACCAACGACCCGCGCTATGGCCTGAACAACATTGCTGGCAACGCCAATGTGATCACCCGCACGGGTGGCAACGAGACCCAGATCAACACCACGCTGGGCAGTTTCAACACCCGCGAGGTGCAGGTGGCCAAGGGCATTGAGAACGCCAACTGGACGCAGAACTACTTTGTAGCCTCGCGCGACTCAGACGGCTACCGGGACCACGCGAATGCCCGCAAGCTGGCCCTGGCAGGCAAGTGGTTCTACACCACCGATGATGGCCGCTACCGCACTGGGCTGAGCCTGCGCCACTTCGAGAACGATGCGCTCGAATCGGGCTACCTGAGCGCATCGGCCGCGGCCAGCAGCCCGCGCTCATCGCCCAGCTATGCCTCGGCAGACCGCAGCACACGCCACACCAACCAGGTGGCCGTTTTCCATGACGAGCAACTCGGTGATCACCTGTCGTGGAGCACCCGCGCGTACCGCAACACCTACACCAACCAGCGCTGGGTTCGATTCACCCAGGCGGGGGTGCAGCAAGAGCGCGATTCGGACGAGAACCAGGACGGCGCCATCAGCACCCTGACCTGGCGCCCGAAGGTGAGCTGGGCGCATGAGTTCGTGTTGGAAGGCGGGGTGGACTACCAGCGCCAGAGCAATCTGAGTGATCGTTACCGCACGATCGAGCGGGTGCGCACCTCGCAGATCCGCGGCTGGGACTACACGCTCAGCAACCAGGGAGCCTATGTGCAGGCCATGATCCGTCCGGTGCCCGAGCTGAAGATCGTGCCGGCCCTGCGGGTGGACCATTTCAGCGGGCATCTGGTGGACCAACTGGCAGGCACCACCCTGCCGCTGAACGCCTACGGCACGGTACCCCAGCCCAAGCTGAGCGTGGTGTACGCCCCTTGGGAGCAGGCCAGCGTGTACGCCAACCTGGGGCGCACGTTCCAGATCGGCACGGGCATCGACGCCTACCGCGCCAGCACACAGAAGAGCGACCTGTCGGCCTCACTGAACGATGGCTGGGAACTGGGTGTGAAGTTCTCGCCGCTCGAAGGCCTGGATGGCCGGGTAGCCTACTGGGAGCAGCGTGCCAGCGGCGAAGTGGCGCGCAAGCTGGGCGTGGACGGCCTGGTGGACAGCGGCGGCCAGGCGAACGTCGCCCGCACCCTGCGCAAGGGCTACGACCTGCAACTGAACTTGCGGCCCACCGGCAAGGTGTCGGGCTGGGTGAGCTACTCGCACCAGCAGGCCCTCATCACCGCGCCGGACCCCAGTGCGCCGACCACCCTGGGCAAGGAGATCGAGAACGTGCCGCACTATGTCGCCTCTCTGGGCGCCGACTACCAGCTCAGCAGCGACTGGAAGCTTTCGGCTTGGGGCACGGCCCAGGGCAGTTACTACGTGGAGCGCACCAACACGCTGGGCAAGTTTGGCGGCAACGTGCTGCTGAACCTGTCGGCGCAATGGCGCATCCAGCCCGATCTGACGCTGCAGTTGCAGGTGCGCAACCTGACCAACCGCTTTTATGAATACGTGTGGTACGACAGCGGCTCGTGGGGGCACTCGCCCGGTGATGGCCGCGCCTTTTACGCCACGCTGGCCTGGAAGTTCAGATGAGCGTGGCGACCGCTGCGCCCCCCGCCGAAACGGGCGCGCCCGAGCCACGGGCCGGCCTGCTGTACCGCTTGCTGTGGCGTTGGCATTTTTATGCCGGTTTGCTGGTTTGGCCGTTTGTGCTGTTGCTGTCACTGACGGGGGGGCTGTACCTGTTCCACGACCAGGTGGACGTGTGGTGGCATCGCGAACTGCTGACCGTACCCTGGCACCCGCGTGAGGCAGGCGGTGACTTGCCGCCCGAGCGCCTGCTGGCCGCTGCCCAGCAGGCCGTGCCCGGGCAATTGCTGCACTGGAACCCGCCCGAATCGCCGGGGCGATCGGCCCGCATCGACCTGCTCACCCCGCAAGGGAAGCGCGTGTGGGTGTACCTGAGCCCGGCGGATGGCCGGGTGCTGGGCCAATTGCCCGAGCGCGGCACCCTGGGTTGGACGCTGAGGCACCTGCACAGCCTGAAGATCGTGGGGCCATGGGCACGGGCGCTGATCGAGATCGCCGCGGGCTGGACAGGTCTGCTGGTGCTGAGCGGCGTGTACCTTTGGTGGCCCAGGGGTCGCAGGCAAGGTGTTTGGAGCCTGCGCCGCTGGCACCCCGGTCAACGCGTCTTCTGGCGCGACCTGCATGCCGTGGGGGGCGTGGCTGTCGGCGGAGTGCTGCTGTTTCTGGCGCTCACCGGCATGCCCTGGTCGGGGGTGTGGGGCGCTTGGGTGAACCAGTGGGCCAATGGCGCCCATTGGGGCTACCCGGCGGGCCTGCGGGTGCAGTTGCCGATGTCGGGCCAGCGCCTGGCCGACCACACAGACACGAATTGGTCGCTGGCCCAGGCGCGGTTGCCGCAATCCACCCCCACGGGTGAGCATGCCGGGCACGCTGCGGCGCCCGGGGCAGCCCCCCAGGCGCCAGGCCAAGACGAGGGCCACCTGCCACCGATGCTCGGTCTGGACCCGATCTGGACTCGGGTACAGGCGCTGGATCTGGCACCTGGCCTGAGCTTGAGCGCTCCGGTGGGCCCCCGCGGCGTGTGGACTGCCTCGGTCTACCCGGCCGACCTGAGCCGTCAGCGCGTGGTGCATCTCGATGCCTACAGCGGCGAGGTGCTGCTGGACATGGCCTGGCGCGACTACGGCCCGGCAGGCCGATGGATGGAGTGGGGCATCAACGTGCACCTGGGCCAGGAGTGGGGTTGGGCCAACCGCTGGGGCCTGCTGCTGGTGTGTGGCGTGGTAGCGCTGTTGTGCCTGGCGGCCCCACTGATGTGGTGGCAACGCCGGCCAGCGGGACAACTGGGCGTGCCCCGGTTGCGGGCTACCTCGCCGCTGTACTGGCGCATGCTGGCCTGTTTGCTACCAGGCTGCCTGTTGTTTCCACTGGCCGGTGGCGCCTTGCTGGCGGTGCTGCTGGTGGATGCGGCAGTGCTGAACCTGACGGAGCGGACCCCGCGGGCAATTCCGCACTGATGCTTTTTTAAGCAGCGTAACAATTGCCCTTATGAATCAATCACTTGACGCAGTGCTCCTGCCTCGGCACACGGCTTGTCCACAGGCTTGTCCAGAAAAGGCGGGGATATCCAACAGCTCGCGCGGCGGGGTCAGGCCGCGTCAGGCCCTTGCGCCAGGTAGTGCAGAAAGTCATCGAGCGTCATGGGCCGGGCAAAGTGGTAGCCCTGCCCATAGCGTGCCCCCATCTCCAGCAGTTGCCGGGCCTGCAGGTCGGTTTCGATGCCCTCGGCGATCACCTCGCTGCCGATGGCTTTGGCGATGGCAATGATCTCGGGGATCAGGGTGGACCGGATGGTGGCGTCGGCCATCTCGAAGACAAAGGACTTGTCAATCTTCAGGTAGTCGGGCGCGACGCGCTTGACGATGCCCAGATTGGAGTAGCCGGTGCCAAAGTCGTCGATCGAGATGGCAAAGCCATCGGCCTTGAGGCGGGCCAGCTCGGGCACCAGGGCACTGGAGAAGTCGTACTCGGTGACCTCCAGTTCGATGCGCAGGTCGCTGCGCCCGCTGTCGTGCTGCGCCGCCTTCAGGTGGGGCAGGATCAGGTCGCGGCGCAGGTTTTGCGGAAAGAAATTGAGCGCCACCGAAAAGTGGGTCTGGGGCGGCAGTGCCGCGCCCAGCTCAAGCAAGGCGTGGCGGCTGACGGCCGCATCAAAGCGCCAGCCCAGTTGCTGCTGGGTGAGCGCCGGGATGAATTGATCAGGGTACAGCAGGTTCTGGCCGTCTTGCAGCCGGGCCAGCACCTCGCAGCCCATCACGCGGCCCGTGCCCAGCTCAAGAATCGGCTGGTAGTGACACACCACGTTGGCCGGCTGGCAAAGGTGGCGAATGAGGAACTGCATCGAGCTGAGGTAACGGCCCATTCGAACCAGCGCCGCGCCGGCCAACCAGCCCAGCACGATGCAAAGCACCACATAGCCGGCCGCCATCCAGGGGTGCCGCTGCAGCAGGTCCCCCAGACCCAGCACCGATTGCACCGAGATCGGACTGACCCCAGGCACGGAGTTGGTCACCCGCCACACGCGCTGCGGCCAATCGAAGCTGAGGTGCGGGGTGTCGAGCGAGGCCATGGCGTCGGTCTGCGCACCGCGGGCCCCGACAAAGGCCCGGCGCCGCTGGTGGATGTTGCCGGCCCACACGCCGTCGGCGTACTGGGTGAACACCTCCTGGGTGGGGTTGTCGTCGATCATCACTTGAAAACGCCCCCGCTCGATCACGGTGCCACACAGCTCGGCCGGCGCCTGGGGCGAGTACGCCCGCAGCGGTGTGTTCAACAGGTAACGCCCCACCGACCCATCGATCCCTTGGGTGCTGCGCGGCCAGGGCTGGGGCAGCAGACCCGAGACCGTGCTGCAGTACAGGCGGCCCTGGTCGTCCAGCAGGCCGATCTGGCGCACGTCGCGATTTTTGAGCAGCAGCACCCGCAACTGGCTGAGGTTGTCGGGCGTGCATTCAGCACTGTGTGACGCGTTGAGCACGTCCAGCATGTGCCGCACGTTGTCTTGCAGGACATGCATGCGTTGCAGCACTTTGGCGTGGCCCTGGTCAATGGCCTGTACTCGAACCTGCAAGGCACCCCAGGCGATCAGAGCGGCCACGGCACCGGCCAGCAGACCGCCCCCCAACCAGCCGACCAGGGCCGCGTGGCGCCCCAGCCAACGGCAGACGGGGACAAGCAGGCTGCGCCTGGCAGGGGAGAGGGTCATGTTGAGGCGGATAGGGAGTTCCGCAGTATATGAGAGAGCACAACGTGCTACCGGGCGCCACAAAGGGTGAAAACCCGGACGCCAAGGGCGCCGTGGTCAGTCTAACGTGATCTTGGCGTAGGCGCTGACGCGCTGCATCTTCTCGATCTCGGACTTGATCTCGGCCCCGAACTCTTCAGGGCTGGTACCGGTGGCAAACAGGCCCTGGGCGGCGAGACGCTCGCGCACGGCGGGCTCTTTCAGGGCCCGCACCACGGCCTCTTGCACGCGCACGATGGCAGCCTTGGGCGTGCCCGCCGGGGCCACCAGACCGAACCAGGAGGGCTCGTTGCACACGTTGAGGCCCAGCTCGCCATAGGTGGGCACATTGGGCAGCACCTCCAGGCGCTTGTTCCAGGACACGGCCAGGGCACGCAGCTTGCCCGACTGGATGTGGGGCAGCGAGGCGGCCACCTGGTCAAAGTAAACCATCACCTGCCCGCCCACCACGTCATTGAGCGCGGGGCCGGCCCCGCGGTAGGGGATGTGCAGCATGAAGGTGCCAGTGGCACTCTTGAACAACTCGCCCCACATGTGGCCGATGGTGCCCGTGCCTGGGGTGGCGTAAGAAAGCTTGCCTGGGTTGGCCTTGAGGTAGCGCAGGAACTCGGCGTAGTCTTTGACAGGCAGGCCGGCATTGACCACCAGCACCCCAGGCGCCTTGACCAGTTCGGTGACAGGGGCAAAGTCTTTGATGGGGTCGTAAGGCAGCTTCTTGTAGACCGCGGGGTTGACCCCGTGGGTGGACACGGTAGCCACTGCCAGGGTGAGCCCATCCGGGGTGGCACGGGCCACTTCGGCCATGCCGATCGAGCCCCCTGCCCCCCCTTTGTTGTCGACCACCACGGCTTGGCCCAGCAGGCGGGCCAAAGGCTCGCTGATGGCGCGCCCCGTGATGTCGGTGGCCCCACCGGGCGGGAAAGGCACGACCAGACGAAGCGGCCGGGTGTCGGCAAAGGCGGGGGCCTGGCTGGCGGCAGCCGCGGCTGCCAGGGTGAGCAGATGACGTCGTTGCATGGGAGGCGGAATCCTTGATGAGGGCTGTCAGTGACAGGCCTTACGCAAAATGCGAGCCAGATGAGTATGCCGCGTGACAGGCCATGGCGCCCGATCTTCAGAAGCGGGCCGCATTCTTGCTACATTCTGTTGCTAACGCACCATGAACCCACGTCCTGCTGCCACGGGCCACCCCGCCTTGACCCGACTCCACCAGTCCTTGTGGACCACGGGGGTGATGGCGCTGCTTTTCATGGGGCTGTTCGCTTACTACGTGCGGGCCGAGAAGGCGATCGACCAGGCCAACGAAGAGCGCCTGCAGTCACTGGGCCTGGCCACCGAGTTGCGGCAATCGTCGGACGACCTGACCCGCATGGTGCGCACCTATGTGGCCACGGGCAATCTGGTTTACCAAAAATACTACCTGGAGATTCTGGCCATCCGCGATGGTCAGAGCCCCCGACCGCTCGACTACCGCAATGTGTACTGGGATCTGGTGCTGGAGGATGGCCGCCGCCCACGGGCCTTTGGCCCGGCAGTGCCACTGCTGACGCTGATGGAGCAGGCCCACTTCACGCAGCCCGAGTTCGCCAAGCTGGCCGAGGCCAAGGCCCAGTCGGACGCATTGACCGGCACCGAGTTTGCGGCGATGGTGCTGGTCGAAGCCTCCGGCGGCGATGTGGCGGCTCGCCGCTTGCAGGCCATCACCATGCTGCATGACACGGCCTACCACCAGGCCAAGGCCCGCATCATGCGCCCGATCGCCGAGTTTCAGCAGATGGTGGAACTGCGCACCACGGCGGCGGTGCAGAACGCCGCGCACTATGCCGTGGTGGTGCGGTGGGTGTTTGCAGGGGTGGGCCTGCTGCTGGCCATGACGCTTTGGCAGACCTACCGGGCGCTGCACCACACACTGGGCGGCAAGCTGGAGGAGATTCACCGCCAGATCGAACGGTTGGGACGGGGCGATTTCGCTGACCCCATCGCTGTGGCGCCCACGTTGCAGCACAGCGTGCTGGGCTGGCTGGCCGAAATGCAGCGTCAGTTGCAGGTCGCCGACACCGAACACCAGCGCTCGGCGGCGCAGATCAACAACCTGGCTTTCTTTGACCAGCTCACCGGCCTGCCCAACCGCGTGCTGCTGCTGGACCGGCTGCGTCAGACGCAAGCCATCAGCCAGCGCACCGGCCAGTACGCCGCCCTGCTGTTCATCGACCTGGACCACTTCAAGACCTTGAATGACACCCAGGGCCACGACATGGGGGACCTGCTGCTGCAGCAGGTGGCCGACCGACTGCGGCAAGGGGTGCACCCCGATGACACGGTGGCACGCATCGGTGGCGATGAGTTTGTGATGGTGCTGGGCGGGCTGGGCGAGACACCGCGCGATGCGGCCAGCGCCACCGAGGCGATTGCCGAGCGCCTGCTGCGCTCGCTCACCCAGGCCTACACCCTGAAGGGCTTCGTGCACCACAGCAGTGCCAGCCTGGGGGCCACGCTGTTCCTGGGCAAGGGCACTTCGATGGACGAGCTGATGAAGCAGGCCGACCTGGCCATGTACCGCGCCAAGGATGCCGGGCGGCAGGCCCTGCGCTTTTTTGATCCGGCCATGGAAGCGGTGGTGAAGTACCGCGCAGAAGTCGAGAACGACCTGCGCCAGGCCTTGGAGCAGCATCAGCTGGTGCTGCATTTCCAGCCGCAGGTGAACAGCGACAGCGAACTGCTCAGTGCCGAAGTGCTGGTGCGCTGGCAACACCCCGAACGGGGGCTGGTGCCACCGGGCGAATTCATCGGCCTGGCGGAGGACACCGGGCTGATCGTGCCACTGGGGCGCTGGGTGCTGCAGGCCGCCTGCGAGCAGTTGGCCCGCTGGGCCGGCCGCCCGGGCCTGGGTCAGTTGAGCCTGGCGGTGAACATGAGCGCCAGGCAGTTTCGCGACCCCGGGTTTGTGGCCATGGTGCTGGAGGTGGTGCAGCACACCGGGGCCGACCCGCGTCGCCTCAAGCTGGAGCTGACCGAAAGCCTGCTGGTGCACGATGTGGACGAGATCATTGCCACCATGCATACGCTGCAAGGGCATGGCATCGGGTTCTCGCTGGATGATTTCGGCACCGGCTACTCGTCACTGACCTACCTGAAGCGCCTGCCGCTGAACCAGCTGAAGATCGACCAATCGTTTGTGCGTGACCTGCTGCATGACGCGCACGATGCCGCGATTGCCAAGACCATCGTCACCCTGGCCCAGAGCCTGGGTCTGCCCGTGATTGCCGAAGGCGTGGAGACAATGGCTCAGCAGCGGTTTTTGCAACAGATCGGCTGCCACGCCTACCAGGGGTTTCTGTTCAGCCGGCCGGTGCCGCTGAGCGTGTTCGAACCGCTGGCGCTGGCGGGCCGCCTGGGCCCGGCTCACGAGGGGCCCGGCTGAGCTTACTTGCCGATCTGCTTGCTGACGGCGTTTTCCTGCTGGTTGAGGGCGTGCTGTTCGGCCTTGGTGATGTGCCCGCCGTTTTGCGAAGCCATCACGCGCTCTTCCTGCCGGATCTGGTGGTCTTCGTGGTGCAGTGCTGAGGCCTGCTGGGGGGTGATTTCGCCGCTCTTGACCTCATGGTGGATGCGCGCGTTCTGGCGATCCAGGCGGGCATTGACCTCGGCCCGCCGCGGGTGGCTGGCTTTCCAGCTCTGAGCGGGTGTCTGGGCTGCTGCGGCGCCGCAGAGAACGAACAGGGACAAGACGGTGACCAGGGATTTGTTTGACATGCATTGCTCCTCGAAGGGTTGGGTTTCAGACGGCTCCCGAGGATGACAACGGCACATGGCCGGGCCTTGTTGACGACGACTTTGTAGCGGCGATGTAAAGACGGCTGGGGTGTCGCGCCCTCTCCCCCCACGGGCAGCGTCGGGCCATTTGGGGCGGGTTCAGGGCGAAGCGCCCTCACGCGCCAGCGAGCTGGACCGCCAGCGCGCCAGGTTGGCCTTGATGATCTCGTCGAGCACGCCGCTTTTTTTGAGCTGCACCAGCTTGGCGTCGATGGCCTCCAGTTTGTCAGCACACGCCCCCTTCAGCGTGAGCGCCAGGTAGTTGGGGGTGTCGGCCAGGTAGGTTGACGGCACCACGAAGCTGCTTTCGTCGCTGCGCTTGAGCAGGTAGGCCATGCCGACAAAGTAGCCGGTGAGAAAGTAATCGATGCGCCCGACCTTGAGCTTGTTGAAATTGCTTTCCGGGGTGTCGGCCTCTTCGATGTCGAGCGATGCCTTGGCGAAGTCGTCCACATCGGCCCCGAAGCGGTTGCCGCGGGTGATGCCGCCGCGGTGACCGACCAGGTCTTGTCGCGCGTGAAAGGCGAAGGCGCGGTCGCGGGCCTGGAACACCGCCACCGGGTTGGACAGCGCCATCGCCTTGGGGAACAGCAGAAACTGCTCGCGCTCGGGGGTTTTCTTGAGCGTGGCCACCATGTCGATCTCGCCACGCTCGGCCAGTTTCATGATGCGGGTGAAGGGCCCCTGGTAGCGGATCTCGTAGGCAATGTGCAGTTCGTCGAGCACGCGCCTGGCGATATCGACGCTGGCGCCCAGCATCTGGTGGCCGTCGTACCAGTGCAAGGGGGGGTAGGCCGGGTCGGCGCCGATGCGCATGCGGGTGCAGGCCGCCTGGGCCGGCACGAGCAGGGCCGGGGCAAGCAGCCAGGCCAGCGCCAGCACCCACGGGGGCCGGCCCCTGGTGAAGTGGTGAACACCATGCCGTGCACCGGGTTGCGGCTGGGTCTGATGGTTTTTCATGTGGTCCCCCTTGTCAGAAAGCGGCCCCTTCAATTCATCTCGGCATAGCGGTTGTAGATGCGCTCCAGGGTGCCGTTGCGCTTGAGTTTGACCAGGGCCCCATCCAGACGCTTGACCAGGGCGGGCTCGAGGTGCCGACCCGCCCAGAAGTGGCTGGGCGTTTCGCCCATCACCCCAGGCACCAGGCGCAAATCAGGGCTCATCTGCCCGGCCCTGATGTAGTAGACGCAGGTGAGTTCGCTGCCGTAGTAGTAGCGCACCCGGTGCCTCACGATGTTGCGCAAGGCCGTCACCGTGTCGGTTTCGTCGACGGCCACGCCATGGTGGCGCAGCTTGTCGGCATAACTGGCGCCGGCCTGGGTGGCCACCAGCCCGCCAGAGCGGGCCAGGTCGTCGAAGCCTGTGGGGCTGAACGCGTCGTCGCGCAAAGCCACCAGCCGTTCGCGCACGGCGTACACCGGGGTGGAGAGGCGGTGGGCGATCTGGTGGCGCCTGGGGGTTTCGAGCAAGGCACAAAGCACGTCCAGCCGCCCCTCTTGAAGGGATTTCTCGATGCGCCGAAGGGGGGTGGGTTTGAGGTCGACCTCGAAGTGGATCTCGGGCTCAACCCCCTCGATGGCCCGCAGGATATCGGGGCACAGGCCGCGCCCCGCCGCCGCACTGGAGCCGAGCAGGTATTTGGGGGCCGAGCCCTCCTGAGCCGCCGTGCGCAGCACCCAGCGCGCCGTCGAAGGGCTTGTTGCGGCTGCGTTTGAAGTGGCTGTCGCGACCTCATTCGCGGCCACATTTGCAGCCCTGCCTGTGCCGCCCAGTAAAAGCAGCAGTGCCAGAGAAGTCGCGATGAAGTTCATGGCGGGGTCGGGTGTGTCTGACAGGATCTGCCCGGGCCCATGCGGTGGCAATGGGCATCCGATGGCTTGTTCATTCAACGCCGCCGCGGCGCATTTGACAAGCAGGGGCAAACGCCAAGGCGGCCCCGTTTGATCGACGTCATCTCTGCGAAACGGCCCCTGGCAACACCGATTGACCGCACCGGGCCTGAGGGCAACAATTTGCCGATGTGTCTTCTACAGACCCTGGTCCCGGACTGGCACCCCATGGTGGGGGGCATCCGCGCGCGCCGGTCAGGCCCAACTGGTCATGAATGATCGGCCCCCCCTGGACCCGGCCCGGCCCCCTGCCGCCGCCCCCAACAAAAGCCTGCGCCGCCCCTTGTTCGTGGTGCTGCTGCTGGCCTTGTTGATTCCGGCCGCGCTGGCCACGCTGATCCTGCTCGACCTGAATCTGCAAAAAGCGGTGGACGTGAACGCGCGGGCCCGGGCCGAACAATTTGCCGATCTGCTCAAGGCCGGCCTGGTGCTGCCACTGTGGAACGTGGCGATCGATACCGGCCGCCCTCTGGTGAACGCCGTGGTGGCCGACGCCTCGATCGTATCGGTCGAGGTGCGTGATGCCGATGGTGAGTCGCTGCTGTCGTTTAGCCGCACCCAACCCAGGCGGGGCAGCCGGATCGAGATCAGCCGCAGCATCGACAAGGAGGGAGAACACCTGGGCGAGGTCAGCCTGTCCTATGCCACCACCTTGGCCCAGGACGAGGTCTGGAACTCGGCCTGGGTGCTGGCCGGGGTGGTGGGCTGCCAGCTGGTGGCCTCGTCGCTGCTGATCGGGCTGTGGCTGCACCGGCGGGTGCTGCGCCCCCTGTCCCGGCTGGGCAACAGCGCGGCCAGGATTTCGGCCGGTGATTTGCAGACGGCCTTGCCAAAGTTGCGGCCTGACGAGTTTGGGGTGCTGGCCCAGCAACTCGACTTCATGCGGGCCTCTCTGGGCCATTCGGTTGAAAAGCTGGAAGAGCGCGTGAACAACCGCACCGCCGAGGTGCGCCAGGCCCACGCCGAGCTGCAAGGCGCGATGGACCACCTGCGTCAGACCCAGGAGCGGCTGGTACAGACCGAGAAACTGGCCTCGCTGGGCGCCCTGGTGGCCGGGGTGGCCCATGAGCTCAATACCCCCATCGGCAACGGCGTGCTGGTGCTGAGCACCATGGCCGACCAAAGCCGCGCATTCAAGAGCGACCTGGCCAAGGGCCTGACGCGTGCCCAGCTCGATCAGTTTGTAGGCCACCTGGACGAAGGCCTGGCCATCGCCTTGGGCAGCCTGAACCGGGCGGCCGAACTGGTGCAGGATTTCAAGCAGATGGCGGTGGACCAGACCAGCCTGCGCCGGCGCAGCTTTGATCTGCGCGAGCTGGTGAGCGAGACAATGACCACGATCTCGGTGGTGCACAAGCATGGGCCGGCCCGCTACGCCATCGACATACCCACCGGCATCCGCATGGAAAGCCACCCGGGTGCGATCAGCCAGATCGTGAGCAACCTGTATGAAAACGCCATGATCCACGCCTTTGGCGAACGCGGCGGCCTGCTGACCCTGTGGGCCCGGCAAGACGGCGCAGAGGTGCTGCTCAAGGTGAGCGATGACGGGGCCGGCGTGGCCCCTGAGAACCTGGCCCGGATCTTTGACCCGTTCTTCACCACGCGCCTGGGCCAGGGCGGCTCGGGGCTGGGCCTGAGCATTGTCTATGGCCTGGTTTCTGGCCTGCTGGGTGGGCAGGTGGAGGTGAGTTCACAACGGGGCCAGGGCACGTGTTTCAGCTTTCGGCTGCCCCTGACCGCCCCGCCGCGGGCCGAGGGCGAGCCCGACGCGCCCGCCAGCCAGATCTGAGCAGGTCCGCATCGCGCGGGCTTGACTCAATATGTTGCTTTTGGCAACATGGTCATGCCTTAAGCATCAAAACCATGACCAACCACCCAGACATCCTTCCAGACCGCATCGTGGCGGTGCGCCAGTTCAACCGCTTTCACACACGCCTGGTGGGCGCACTTGGGGATCGGGTGCTGCACTCGGACTACAGCCTGCCGCAGCTGCGCCTGCTGTACGAGATGGCCCACGCGCCCGCGCAGGCGCCGGCCTCGGCGGCGCAGCTGGGGCGTGATCTGGGCATGGACCCGGGTTACCTGAGCCGGCTCATCAACAGCCTGGAAGAGCGCGGCCTGGTGCAGCGAGAGGCCTCGCCCGACCATGGCAAACGCCTGGCCCTGCGCCTGACCGACGAAGGCCGTCGCGTGTTTGCCGAGCTGGAGGCGGCGTCTGCCGCCGAGGTGGCGGCCCTGCTGCAGCCGCTGAGCGAGTCCGATCAAACCCGCCTGGTGGGCGCCATGGCCCAGGTGCGGCGCCTGTTGGGTGACGCCGATGCAGCCCCCAAGGCCTTCATCCTGCGCGACCCGCGCCCAGGCGACTTGGGCATCGTGATCCAGAAACAGGCCGAGTTGTACGCGCATGAATATGGCTGGGACTGGACCTTTGAGGGCCTGCTGGCCGAGATCGTGGGCCAGTATGTGAAGACCTTCGACCCCCGACGCGAGCGCTGCTGGATTGCCGAGAGCGAGGGCGAGGTGGTGGGCTCGGTGTTCGTGGTGCAACAAGACGAACAAACCGCCAAGCTGCGCATGCTGTACGTGGATGCCAGTGCCCGCGGCCTGGGCCTGGGCCGCCGCCTGGTAGACGAATGCCTGCACTTTGCACGGGCCCAAGGCTACCGCCGCATGGTGCTGTGGACCAACGACATCCTGGTGTCGGCCCGCCGCATCTACCAGGCCGCCGGCTTCGAGTTGATCGAAGAGGACAAGCACCACAGCTTTGGCAAAGACCTGGTGGGCCAGGTGTGGGCGCGGGATCTTTGATCAGGCCGCGGCCGGGACCGAGCGCGCCACCAAGCGCACGATGGCCTCGCCCGTGGGCGCAGCGACCATGTCGGCCAGGGTGTATTGATTGAGGCTGGCAAAAAAGGCCTGCTGGGCCTGGTCGAGCATGCCCTTGAGCTGGCAACGCCCGGCCAGGGCGCAAGGCGGGTCGGCGCAATCGATCATCTGGGTGACGCCCTCCAGGCTCTGGATCACGTCGCCCAGGCGGTACTCAAGCAGCGGGCGGGCCAGGGCCAGGCCCCCGCCCTTGCCCCGGGTGGTGGCCAGCCATTGGTTTTGGCCCATGAAGTGCACCACCTTGACCAGGTGGTGGCGCGACACGGCAAACTGCTCGGCAATTTCGGAGATGGTGGCGGGCGTGTCGCGCTTCTGATGTGTGAGGTACATCAGAACGCGCAGACCCAGGTCGGTGAAGTGCGTGAGCTGCATGGTGTGGCTGAGGGCTCAGATCACCGCAGCATAACGCCTTTCACTCAAACGCCACCCGTGCCGAAGGCCTCGGCGTGGATGTGTGCATCGGGCACGCCCGCGGCCTGCAGGGCCTGGCGTTGCGCCTGCATGAAGCCGCGCGGGCCGCACAGGTAGAACTGCGAGCCGGTGCCCAGGGCGTTGACCTGTTCGGCCGACAGCTCGATGCGGCCCGCCTGATCGTAGTGCTGGCCCAATTGATCCTGGGCCCGTGGGTGTTCGTAGTGGATGCGGGCCTTGAGGGCCCGATGACGGCCTGCCAGTTCACGCACCCGGGCGCCAAAGGCGTGGGCGCCACCGTGGCGGGCCGCATGCAAGAAGTGCACGGGGCGCTGCGGGGCGCGCTGCACCAAGTGCTCCAGCATGGCCATCATGGGGGTGATGCCCACGCCGGCACTGATCAACACGGCAGGCGCCTCGGCCTGGGTGTCCAACACGAAATCTCCCATGGGCGGGGCCACGTCGATCAGGTCGCCCTCTTGCACCTGGCTGTGCAGCACGTTCGAGACCATGCCGGCCGGGGCGATGGCCGCAGCGCCCTGCCCGGCTTCGCGCTTGACCGAAATGCGCAGGGCCTGCTCGCCCGGCGCGGCCGACAGGCTGTACTGGCGCGGTTGATGCAGGCCCAGCTCAGGCACAGGCACGCGCACGCTCACATACTGGCCCGGCTGGAAGCCCGGCACCGGGCCACCGTCGGCAGGCACCAGGTAGAAAGAGGTGATCTCTTCGCTCTCGGCCACCTTGCGTTGCACACGAAAGCCGCGCCAGCCCGTCCAGCCGCCGGCCTGGGTGGCCGCGGCCTGGTACAGGCCCTCTTCCATGCCGATCAGCAGATCGGCCAGTTGCCCGTAGGCGGCCGCCCAGGCAGCGATCAATTCATCGGTGGCGGCTTCGGCCCCCAGCACCTCGCGGATCGAGGCCAACAGGTGCTTGCCGACGATGGCGTAGTGCTCGCGGCGAATGCCCAGGCTGACGTGCTTGTGCGCAATCAGCTGCAGCACCGGTGCCAGCACGCCCGGGTTGTCGATGTGTTCGGCATAGGCCGCCACGGCCATGGCCAGGGCCTGTTGCTGGGCGCCCGAGCGCTGGTGGCCCTGGTTGAAGATGGCCTTCAGCTCAGGGTTGTGCTCGAACATGCGGGCATAGAAGTGACGGGTCAGGGCCACGCCGTGCTCCTTGAGCACGGGGGCGGTGGCTTTGACGAGGGTGCGGGTCTGGCTGTCGAGCATGGGGCTTCCTTTTTAAGATGCATTTATTTTATATCTTCAAATGCTCACGTTGAAGATGACCCCAAGCGATCTGAGGGCACTGCGTCTCAGGGTTTCCACCTTTTTTGAAATTACGCATTGCGGACTATAGTTACGCTATTCAAAATACCCACGGCGCCATGACCACCCCCCAAGACACCCCGGCCCCCGCCGCCCGCTGCCCCATAGACCATGCCGCGCTGACGGGCCAGCGCGCGCCCACCGGCTGCCCGGTGAGCCCCGCCGCCGCGGCCTTCGACCCGTTTTCAGACGGCTACCAGCAGGACCCGCCCGAGTACGTGCGCTGGGCCCGCGAGCAAGAGCCGGTGTTCTACAGCCCGCAACTGGGCTACTGGGTGGTGACGCGCTACGACGACATCAAGGCGGTGTTCCGCGACAACCTGACCTTCAGCCCGTCGATCGCGCTGGAAAAGATCACCCCCACGGGTGACGAAGCCAACGCGGTGCTGGCCCAGTACGGCTATGCCATGAACCGCACCCTGGTGAACGAAGACGAGCCCGCCCACATGGCACGCCGCCGTGTGCTGATGGAGCCCTTCACACCCGAGGCCTTGAAGCACCATGAGCCGCTGGTGCGCCGCGTGACGCGCGAGTACATCGACCGCTTCGTCAACGATGGGCGCGCCGATCTGGTCGATCAGATGCTGTGGGAGGTGCCGCTGACCATCGCCCTGCACTTTCTGGGCGTGCCCGAGGAAGACATGGACCAGTTGCGCCAGTACTCGATCGCCCACACCGTGAACACCTGGGGCCGCCCGCGCCCTGAAGAGCAGGTGAAGGTGGCCCATGCGGTGGGCAATTTCTGGCAACTGGCCGGCAAGATCCTGGACAAGATGCGGCAAGACCCCAGCGGGCCGGGCTGGATGAAATACGGCATCCGCAAGCAGGCTGAGTACCCCGATGTGGTGACCGACTCTTACCTGCACTCGATGATGATGGCAGGCATCGTGGCGGCCCATGAGACCACCGCCAACGCCACCGCCAACGCCCTGAAGCTGCTGCTGCAACACCCCAGCGCCTGGCGCGAGTTGTGCGAAGACCGCAGCCTGATCCCGAGCGCGGTGGAAGAGTGCCTGCGCCACAACGGCTCGGTGGCGGCCTGGCGGCGCCTGGCCACGCGCGATGTGCAGGTGGGCGGGGTGGACATTCCGGCCGGCAGCAAACTGCTGATCGTGATGGCTTCAGCCAACCACGACGAGCGCCGCTTTGCCGATGCCGACCTGTTCGACATCCGGCGCGATGATGCGAGCGAGCACCTGACTTTCGGCTACGGCGCCCACCAGTGCATGGGCAAGAACCTGGCCCGCATGGAGCTGCAGATCTTCATCGACGAGTTTGCCCGCCGCCTGCCCCACATGCGGCTGGCCGAGCAGACCTTCAGCTACGTGGCCAACACCTCGTTCCGCGGCCCCGAGCACCTGTGGGTGGAGTGGGATCCGGCCGCCAACCCCGAACACCACCGACCCGAGCTGCACGAGGCCCTGCAGCCTGTGCGCATTGGCGAGCCCTCGCGCCACGCCACGGCGCGCCCGGTGCTGGTGGACAGCCTCACGCCCCTGAGCGCCGACACCTTGCGCCTGCGCCTGCGCTCGGTGGACGGCCAGCCTCTGCCACGCTGGACGCCCGGCGCGCACATCGATGTGGCCTGCGGCAGCACGGGCCTGTCGCGCCAGTACTCGCTGTGTGGAGACCCGGCCGATGCGTCGGTTTACGAGATTGCGGTGCTGCGCGACCCCGCCAGCCGGGGCGGCTCGGCCTGGCTGCACGAACACTTGCGTGTGGGCGAGCGCCTGCGGATCCGCGGCCCGCGCAACCACTTCCGGTTCGACGAAGCGGCCCAGCGCGTGATGCTGCTGGCCGGGGGCATCGGCATCACGCCGATCCGCGCCATGGCCCGGCGCGCCGCCGCCTTGGGGATCGATTACCAGGTGCACTACTGCGGGCGTTCTCGCGCCAGCATGGCCTACCTGGCCGAGATGGTGGCCGACCATGGCGCGCGCCTGCACGTGCATGCCAGCGACGAAGGGCAGCGCCTGGACCTGGGCGCCCTGCTGCACGCCCCCCAGGCCGGTACCCAGCTGTATGCCTGCGGCCCCGAGCGCTTGCTGCAGGCCCTGGCCGAGGCCGGCGCCCACTGGCCCGAGGACAGCCTGCACACCGAGCACTTTCACGCCCAGCCCACTGAGCTGGACCCGAGCCGCGAACACGCCTTCGAAGTGGTGCTGAAGGATTCGGGCCTGACGCTGCCGGTGCCGGCCGACCAAACCGTGCTGTCGGTGCTGCGCGCGGCCAACATCGATGTGCAAAGCGATTGTGGCGAGGGCCTGTGCGGCTCTTGCGAGGTGCGGGTGCTGGGCGGCCAGGTCGACCACCGTGACGTGGTGCTGACCCGCGGCGAGCGCGAGGCCCACAACCGCATGATGGTGTGCTGCTCACGCGCCTGTGGCGGGCAGCTGGTGCTGGAACTCTAAGCCCCTCCCCCCCTGCCAAGGCCCTTCGTTGAAGGGCTTTTTTTCTTTCAACGCTTTATCAACGCTTGATCTGAA
Organism: Curvibacter sp. EU05-FHT14A10; assembly: GCF_058791075.1. Taxonomy (NCBI): domain Bacteria; kingdom Pseudomonadati; phylum Pseudomonadota; class Betaproteobacteria; order Burkholderiales; family Comamonadaceae; genus Curvibacter; species Curvibacter sp. EU05-FHT14A10. Next base: position 422,036 of record NZ_JBYTDE010000003.1, on the reverse strand, counting down.
CAATGCAGATGTGCTCAGGGAGAAGAGTGCAGCTGTCGGCCCCATTTTGGGGGCCGACAGCAGGCGCTGATGCCGCAAGGCCTTTGTTGAGCCCATCTTTGAATTGTTGATTTGCGAGGATTTTCATGGCGGGTGTTTCCATCGTCTACAGTGCTCTGGCCGGCAGCACTGCAGCCAGTGTTCCCACATTGGGCACGCTGGCCACCATCGGGCTGTCCGTGTTCACAGCGGCGGCTGGTGCCTACGCAGTGCGCGGCAAAGGCCAGCGCATGCTGGCCGTGGCAGCCTGCGCCGGCACCTTGACGATCTTGCTGGCCAGCGGCACAGGCCAGTCCGCCTGGGCCAGTGTGCGTGACTATTTTTCTGACCCCGCCGGCGCCACCCTGATCTATGACTCTGACGACAACCCGGCCGACACCTTGACTTCGCTGGGCACGCTGCCCGGCTCGGGTGGCACGATCTGCGCCGCCACCACAGGGGCATTGCTCAACGGCACCAGCGCCACCCTGAGCATCGACTCCGTCACCGCCGTGCCGCTGCTGGGTGACTACAGCGTGCACACCAACGACACGAACTACAACTCGAGTTTCACAGGCTCAACCGCAGGCCGCTGCAAACCCGGGGTCACCCGCCTGCTGCCAGGCCAATCGTGCCAGGTGATTCTGGAGACCTCGGTCTGCTGATGGCAGACTTGGAGGGGACTGACAAAACACAAGAGATGCAGAAAGGGGCATCGGGCCGGCACTGACTATTGCAATAATCGGCGGGTTTTGCATTTGTTTACCAAACACCATGCCGCACCGCCTCTTCCAGCGCCTACTCCCGGCGCTGCTGGCCGCCCTGCTCGGCGCCTGCTCCGCCCCTCGCTACACCGTGGACGACGGCCGCAAGGTCGACGAGGCATTGCTGGGCCGCATCCGGGATTTCGGCGCCGGCGAGCAGGCCTTGCGGCCCGCCATCGCCCAATCGGCCGCCCTCAAGAACCCTGACTGCGACAAGCAATGGGAGCTGCCCTTCTCGGTGGCCACCAGCGACGGCCTGAGCGCCGACGACCGCGTGGCCTGGGTGCGCGGGCTGGGCGTGGACGAGCGCCTGACTGTGATCGGCGCCGCCCCTGGCAGCCCCTTGCAGATCCGGGACAAAATCAAGCAGATCGCTGGCTACAGCCGCGAAGACACGGTGAAGATGCTGGAGGCCCTGTCGGAAAGACGCGATGCAGGCCGCCCCTTCGACATCACCCTGAGCATGGGCAAGACCGTGAAGGTGAGCCCTTTCGAGGTCTGTCGGGGCTACACCCGCCTGGCCTCACCCGCCACACCGCAGGCCCAGGACTACCACTGGCTGATGAGCCTGCACCCTTTGCAAGTAGCCCAGGCCGATTTGAGCGAAGACGAGGCCCTTTGGGTGGTGCTGTGGACGCAAGGGCTGTCTGAAGAAGGCGGCGCCCGCATGAAGCTCTACCACTACTCGGTCAAGACGGCGAGCGCGGCCTACAACCTGTTCACGCTGGTGTCGGGCATCAAGGGGGCCGCGCTGGCAGCAGAGTCGGCCATCCGCACCGCCCAGAGTGCGGCAGCCAGCGCGGCCACCGAGGTGTTGCGCCAGCAGGCGCTGAGCCTGGCCAGCCAGGCCGCGCAGGACAAGATCCGCGACACCCTGAGCAGCGCCGGCCAGAAACTCACGCAGCAACAGATCTTGAATGAAATGCAGTTGGCCGCCGCCAACCGGGGCAGCCTGAGCGGGGTGGCCCGCATTGCCGGCACGGTGTTCGACAAGGCCGATCTGTGGGCCTACGAGGCCGCCCGCAAGCTGGGCGCCAACCCCTTGGCCGGCTTCACGCTGCACCAGAAGCTGCTCGAGCGCCAGTACACCGCCAATGCGCTGATGCTTGACCCCGAGCGCCTGCCCTTGCTGAACCAGCGCGCCGAACGCGATGGCCGCGCAGACGAGGTGGTGGCCATTCTGGACGGCCTGCGCCCCAGCGAGCTGGATCTGGCCCTGGGCGAGATGCCGCTGGCCTCGGCCCACACAGGCTTCAGCTACGAAAGCACCGATGACGCCCGCAGCAGCGCCGACCCGTTCGCCAACGGCCTGATCGAAGGGCTGTTGACCATGCCCATGGAAACCAGCCGCTGAACCTCGGCAACACCGCCGCCCCGCCCACCCCGCCAACCGATCACTCCATGCCTGCCCTGACGACAAAGCCACTGCCTGCGCTGTTCACCCTGACCACCCTGACATGGGCCCTGCTGGCCGGCCCCACCTGCCTGGCCCAGAGCGCCGCGCCCGAGCCCGCCCTGGCAGCGACGCCGGACGATTGCAGGGCCCTGAGCGACAAGGCCATGGCGGCCGACGTCGCGGCGGCAGGGGCCCTGTCGCGCAAGCAGGAGCCGGCCAGCCTGGTGCCGCTTTACGAACAGACCATCACGCTGTGGGCCCAGGCTGTGCCGCACTGCCAGGGCCGGGCGCGTGAACGCGCCGAACGCAATCTGGTGGAGGCCCAGCGCGTGCGCCAACGCCTGAGCGCCGATCTGGGCGACAGCAGCGACTGCCAGAACGGGCGCAAGGAGGCCGAGGCCATGCAGGAGTTGGCACGCCAGGCGCTGGGAGAGCGCCGCTGGGCCGATTCAGCCACCTTGTTTCACAAGGCCGAAGACCTGTGGGATGTGGCCAGCGAACGCTGTACCGGGCCGCAGCGCCAATTGGCCGAGAGCCGACGTGATCAGACCGCGGTGGACGGACACAACGCAGAGCACTGCGCACCGCTGTTTGAAAAAGCGCGCCACCAGACCCAGCAGTTTCGCAGCCGCGCGGCGGGCATGGCCCGCACCGAACGGCAGGAGGCCTCGCTGGAGGCCGAGGGCCTTTGGCGTCAGGCCCAGGACCAATGCCGCGGCAGCGTGACCGATCTGGCGCGCAACAACGCCCAAGCCCTGGCCAAGGAACGGGGCACCCCCTGGGCCGCCAAACCAGGGACCGATGGCGCCCCCAAGATCGCCCATGCAGCAGCTGCGCCCGGCGTGGCGGCTGCGGCGGCTGCAACCACCGCCCCAATGGCCCGCCCTGGTCAAGCACCCGCCCCCTCTTCGGATCCCCAGGCCGAACCCCAACAGGCCGAGTTCACGGTGGATGGCACGGTCTTCAAGGGCCAATGGGTGCGCGATGCGGGGCGCACCAGCCTGTCCGGCCAGGGCCTGGTGCGCTGGGCCAATGGCGACAGTTTTGAAGGCACCCTGGTGAAGGGCCTGCGCCATGGCCACGGCACTTTTCAGTGGGCCAATGGCCAACGCTACGAAGGCGACTGGCTGAACGACCAGCCGATCGGGCAGGCCAAGGTGCACTTTGCCAACGGCAACGACTACGACGGCGCGGTGCAGGCCGGCCTGCCCCAGGGCCAGGGCCGCATGCGCTATGCCTCGGGCGACCTGTACACCGGGCAGTTCAAGGCGGGCGTGCCTGAAGGCCGAGGTCTGTACCTGTGGAAAAACGGCCAGCAGTTCGAAGGCGACTGGAAAAACGAACAACCCCATGGCGAGGGGCGGCTGCAATTTGCTTCGGGTGCGATTTACACCGGGCCGGTGCAGGGCGGCGTGCCGCACGGGCGCGGTCGTTACACCTGGCCTTCGGGCGATCGCTACGAAGGCGATTGGCAAGCCGGTCTCAAGCACGGCCAGGGCACCTTCTTTTGGGCCAACGGCGACCGCTTTGAAGGCCGATTCGAAAACGACGCGCAAGGTGAGGGCCAGTTGATCCGGGCCGAACCCCGGGCCGAGACCAGCACGGCCGCCCGCTGAAGCCGACGCGGCCGCAGCAGCCGCCTCACCCCACCGGCATGGCCCCCAGGCTCACGCTGATGGCGGCGGCCTCGCGCAGCACCAGCGGTGCAATCGGGCCCGCCAGGCCTGGGTCAAAGCCGCCGCTCGCGCCCAAAGCGGTCAGCACGGCCACCACCCGCCCGCTGTAGTCGGTGATGGGCGCCGCCACCGCGCTGATACCCGGCAGCAGCGAATCGCGGGCGATGGCGCAGCCCTGCGCCCGCACCTGGTCGCGCAACTGCTCCAGGCTGTGCACGCCCAGGTGGGCGCGCTGCTGCGGGCTGGCCTGGGCCAGTTCGTCTTGCAGGCGGCGCCATTGGGCCGCGTCGTCCAGCGTACTCAGAAACACCTGCCCGGTGGCCGACCACAGGGCCGGCAACACCGAACCGGCGCGCACATTGATGGTGACGGGCAACAGCGGCTCTTCGAAACGCATGATGGTGGGGCCCAGATTGCCCATGATGGCCAGGAAACAGGTCACCCCCAGTTCATCGCGCAGGCGGATCAGGGCGGGCTCGCTGCGCCGCACCGGGTCGTTTTGGCGCATCGCCGCCAGGCCGATCTGGATCGCCTCGGGCCCCAGGCGGTAGTGCTGGGTGCTGCTGTCCTGCACCACCAGGTCTTCCTGGATCAGGCTGGCCAGGTAGCGATGCACCTTGGCGGTGCTTTCGTCAACCGCCGTGGCCACGGCCGTCAAGCTGGCCGTGCCGCCCAGGCGCGCCAGGGCTTTGAGGATGCCCATGCCCATTTCAGCCGATTGCACGCGTTGGCGTCGCTCGGGGGTGCGGGGTGGGCTGGGGTCTTCGCTCATGTAGGGGTTCCTGGCCAGGGGGCGGCGTTGCAAATCAACATTATGGGCAGACCCCGGCCCGGACCCGCGCCCGCCATCGCCTTGGTGAAAGCCCTAGCGGCAAATTACGCATTGCGCAGTAATCTTACGCATTAACCATTGATAACCCACAAACCGCCTTCCGGAGCCTTCCTGTGAAAAAATTCGTCCGTGCCTGCCTGCTGGCCCTGCCTGTTTTGCTGAGCCTTCACGCCGCGCCCACCCTGGCCCAGGCCAACTACCCGAACAAACCCGTGCGCTGGATCGTGCCCTATCCGGCCGGCGGTGGCTCCGACTTTCTGGCCCGCACCATCAGCCAGGCCTGGTCGACCAGCAGTGGCCAGACCGTGGTGATCGACAACAAGCCCGGCGGCAACACCGCCATCGGAGCGGTCGAGACCGTGCGCTCGGCGCCCGATGGCTACACCGTTCTGTCGGCCGACAACGGCACCATGGTGTTCAACCCGGCGCTGTACTCCAAACTGTCGTACGACCCGGTCAAGGACCTGGCCCCGGTGACGCTGATGGGACGCTTCCCGATGATCCTGGTGGTGGGGCCGGGCTCGGACGCGAAGGACGCCAAAGATTTCATTGCCAAGGCCAAGGCTCGCCCCGGCAGCGTCAACTACGGCTCGGCCGGCGCCGGCAGCCCGCACCACCTGGCCATGGAAATGCTCAAGGTCGAGGCCAAGCTGCACTTGGTGCACATCCCCTACCGCGGTGCGGCGCCAGCCCTGGCCGATCTGGTGGGCGGGCAGATTCCCGCCATGATGGTCGACATGGCCGCAGGCGCAGGCTTCATCAAGGCCGGCAAGGTGCGCCCGCTGGCAGTGGCCAACCCCACCCGCCTGCCGCAACTGCCTGATGTCCCCACCTTTGCCGAAATCGGCCTGAAAAACGTCGAGGCCGCCGCCCTGGTGGGCCTGGTGGCCCCGGCCGGCACCCCGACCGAGGTGGTGAACTCGCTGCAGAAACAGATCGCGGCCGCCATCGCCCAGCCAGCGGTCAAGCAGCGGCTGATCGATTTCGGTGTGGAACCGGTGGGCAACACCCCGCGCGAATACACTGAATTGCTGCGCAAGGAAACCGTGCGCTGGCACCGCATCATCAAGGACCAGGGCATCTCGCTCGATTGAGCCGGCCATGCCGCCAGCGCGCTGTGGCCGGGATCCCGGCACGGCGATTGCTTAAATGCGGCATGCCGACCCTGGTGGCTGGTGTGCGCCAGCCGCCCCATGCAGCGGCCAGACCGTCCCCGGACGATCTGGTCGTTTTTCATTCCAATCCCAGACCCTGCACGATGTTCACCACCCGCCTGTCGATCGCCAAAAAGCTGGCCTCTCTGCTCTGCCTCATTCTTGCGCTGTTTCTATGCAGCGGGCTGTATGGCATCTTCAAGCTGCGCGCCATCACGCAGGAGATGAACACCATGTTCGATCAATCGCTGGCCATCGAGCGCATTGCCAGCGACTGGTACCGCAACTTCACCAATGCCGTGCAACGCACGACCGCCACGGTGAAAAGCAGCGACCCGGCCCTGGCCACGCTGTTCAGCGCGATTGCCATCGAAGGCAGCAAGCAGTCCAGCGTGCAGCAGCAACAGATCAAGGAACGACTGGTTGACGAAGGCGACAAGCAGCTGTTTGCCGAGATCGGCGAGCACCGCAAGGTCTTTCTGGCCGTGCGCGACGAGATCAACAAGCTCAAGGCCTCGGGCGACGCCGCGGGTGCCGAGCAGATGTTCAACGACAAGTACCTGCCGGTGTCCACGGCCACTGACGGCAAGATCAAGGAGTTGCTGTCGCGCCAGCGCCAGCGGCTGGACGACGCGGGCGAGCGCATCCGTTCAGCCAGCACCCAGGCCACCACCTTGCTCACCGCGCTGTGTGCCGGTTCGATCCTGCTGGCGGCACTGCTGGCCTGGCGCATTTCGCTGAGCATCACCCGCCCGCTGCAGGACGCCCGTGAAGTGGCCCACAAAATCGGCAACATGGACCTGTCCGGCAACGTGATCCAGGTGCACAGCGGCGACGAGACCGGCGAACTGCTGCAGGCCCTGTCGAGCATGCGCACGGCACTGGAAACCACCCTGCTCGATGTGCGTCAGGTGGCCGACCACATCGCCACCGCCACGGGCGAGATCGCCTCGGGCAACGCCGACCTGAGCCACCGCACCGAGGACACGGCCACCCACTTGCAATCGACCGCCAGTGCCATGGAGCAACTGAGCGCCACGGTGCACCAGTCGGCCGATGCCGCCAGCACGGCCAACCAGTTGGCCAGTACTGCGGCCTCCGTGGCGGCGCGGGGCGGTGAGGTGGTGTCCAAGGTGGTCTCGACCATGGACGAGATCAACCAAAGCTCACGCAAGATCAACGACATCATCGGCGTGATCGACGGGATTGCCTTCCAGACCAACATCCTGGCGCTGAATGCGGCTGTGGAAGCGGCCCGTGCCGGCGAACAAGGTCGGGGCTTTGCCGTGGTGGCGGGCGAGGTGCGCAACCTGGCCCAGCGCAGTGCCCAGGCAGCGCGCGAGATCAAGGGCTTGATCAGCACCTCGGTCGAGAAGGTCAGCGACGGAACCCGCCTGGTCCAGGAGGCTGGCAGCACCATGCAGGACATCGTCAACAGCGTGCAGCGGGTGAGCGACATCATTGGCGAGATCACCGCCGCTTCGGTGGAGCAATCCAATGGCATCCGCCAGGTCAGCACCTCGGTCACGCAGCTCGATCAGATGACCCAGCAGAACGCAGCGCTGGTGGAAGAATCCGCCGCAGCGGCGCAAAGCCTGCGCGAGCAGGCGGCCCGGCTGGCCGACACGGTGGGCCGTTTCCGGCTGCGCCAGGGCGCCCCGGCGCTGGCCCAGGGCTCGCACCAGCGCCCGCTGCTGCGCTGACGCCCGGCGCCGGACTGTTCGAGTCCGGTCGGGTTCAGTCGGGCTTGGACGCCTGGGTGTCGGCCGCCCCCGGCGACCCGGATGAGGCCTGATCATGCTGCCGGCGATGCAGAGACAGGGCCTTGAAGTCGCCCAGCTTGAGCCCCTTGGGCAGCCCCTGCAGCACGGGCAGGCGCCACTTGCCCTGCCCCACCCGCTGCGAGCGGTAGATACCGGTGTGGCCGGAGAACAGATAGGCCATCACGCAGGCCAGCAGCGCATAGACGCCGATGTCGGCGCCAAAAAGCTCCATGGCCATGAAGGTGCAGGCCAACGGCGTGTTGGCCGCGCCGGCAAAGACGGCCACGAAGCCCAGCGCCGCCACAAAGCCCAGCGGCAACTGCAGCAGCGGCGCCAGCGCATTGCCCAAGGTGGCACCGATGTAGAACAGCGGCGTCACCTCCCCGCCCTTGAAGCCACTGCCCAAAGAGACGATGGTGAAGGCCATCTTGGCGGCGAAATCCCACGGGGCCAGGGGGTGCTGAAAGGCCTCGACGATCACCGGAATGCCCAAGCCCGCATAGCGCCAGGCATCCAGCCACCACAGTGCCGCGGCCACCAGCAGGCCGCCCACCAGGGGGCGCAGCGGTGCATAGGCCACGTGCCTGCGGAACAGGCCCGACAGCGCATGAGTGCCATTGGCAAACAGCATGCCCACCAGCCCGAAAAGCCCCCCCGCCAGCAACACCGCAGCCAGGCTCCAGCCCCCCAGGGCCGGGATCAGGCCCGCCGCGTAATGGGTGTGGTGAACGCCCCACAGCGTGGTGACCTGATCGCCCACCACGGCGGCCAGCGCGCAGGCCAGCAGGGCATCGTGGCGCAGCCGGCCGATGGCCAGCACCTCGAGTGCGAACACGGCCCCCGCCAACGGGGTCCCGAAAACCGAGGCAAAGCCCGCGCTGATGCCCGCCATCAGCACGATACGGCGCTCGGTGGCCTGCAGCTTCAACAGGCGGGTGATCTGGTCAGCCAGCGAGCCTCCCATCTGCACGGCGGTGCCCTCACGCCCGACCGAGGCACCAAACAGGTGCGAGATGACGGTGCTCAGGAGGATCAGCGGCGCCATGCGCAAGGGCACCACCTGGCGGGGATCATGGATCTCGTCGATCAACAGGTTGTTGCCCGCCTCAACGGGCTGACCCACGCGCAGATAGACCCAGCCCACGGCAAAACCCGCCAGCGGCAGGCCCCAGACGATCCAGCGATGGGCTTCACGCCATTGGGTGGCGGCCTCCAGCAAGACCAGAAACAAGGCCGAGGCCGAGCCCGCCAGCAAGCCCACCACGCAAGCCAGCAACAGCCAGCGCAGGGTGAGCGGAAAGAGTGCAAATTGCTCGTTCATCGTGGAAGGCTTCGGTGAGCGGAAGGAGGGTCGGGGCTCGCAAGCCGGCGCCGCCGGATCTTAGCAAAGGGCCCGGGCAAATCCATAGCGCCGGCAGGGCTTGCTTCGCTCGGAACGGTCAAAGTGCAGTGTAGGATGGAGGAAACACTTAATTACAGTTTGCGAAGAGGCCGAGCCCTGAAAGCCCCCACGACCTTGACCGCATCCGACAGCCCACCCACCCCGGGTCTGACCGAACCGCCCGCCCAACCCAGACGCCAGCACGGATTAGGCAAGACCTGGATTGCCTTCATGGTGTTGCTGCTGGCCTGCGCCGTTTACTGGGTGCAGTTGTTGCACGAACAGTCAGAGCAACTGGACAACGCACAGGCCCAGACCCGCCTGCGCGCTGCCCAACTGTCCAGCGCCATGGCAACCCAGGTGGCAACGCAGGTGGCTGGCCTGGACTACCTGGCCCGGACGTTGGCCCAGTTGGAGGGCGAACCCGACCCGGGCCACACCCGGCGCATGCAGGCCGTGCAATCGGCGATGCAGAGCTTCCCCGAGGGCAGCCTGGTGCAGATCGCGGTGGCAGACGCCACAGGCCAGGTGGTGTATTCCACCCAGAGCCAAGGCACGCCTCGCCCGGCGGTCTCGATCGCGGATCGCGAACATTTCCGCGCCCACACCCGAGGCGCCCCACCCGCGCTGTTCATCAGCCATCCGGTGCTGGGCCGCATCTCGGGGCGTTGGACCTTGCAGTTCACCTACCCGGTGCTGCGCCAGGGCAAATTCAACGGCGTGGTCGTGTTGTCCGTGCCCCCCAGCTACCTGTCTGCCAAGCTGCGCGAGGCCCTGACCGGCGGCAACGATGTGGCCCTGCTGGCCCATCGGGATGGGGCCTACCTGGCCCGCTCGCGCCAGGAAGATCTGAGCATGACGCGCAGCGTGCCAGCCGACCGCGCTTTCATGACTCACCCGGAGCTGAGCCATGGCGAATACCAGATCACCTCGGGTATCGACAACGTCGAGCGCTTCTATGCCTGGCAGCGTCTGCGCGACTATCCGATGCTGGTAAGCGTGGGGCTGGAACGTGAGAGCGCCCTGGCCGGGGTGGACCGCAACATCCGCGACAGCCGTCTGCGCAACGGCCTGGCCACGGCCTTGCTGCTGGCCAGTGCCGCGTGGATTGCCTGGTTGTTTGCCCGGATCCACCGAGAGCAGCATGCACTGCAGCTGCAACACCAGCGCTATGAATTGGCACTGGAGGGAGGCGCCCTCGGGGCGTGGGCGCTGGACGTGAAGACTGGCGCACTGTGCCTGGACGCTCGCCTGGGTGGCACCCTGGGCCTGGAACCCGGTGAACTCGAACCCAGCCTGGAGGGCCTGTCGCGCCAGGCCGATGCACTCGAGTGGAGCCGCTTTCGGGCCGCCCTGGAGGCCCATCTCAGCGGCAGCAACGAGCGCTTTGAACACGTGATCCGCATGCGGGGCCGGCATGGCATGGCGTGCTGGATCCAGTGGCGGGGCCGATGCACCCAACGCGATGCCGACGGAACGCCACAGCACGTGCACGGCACACTGCAGGACATCACGGCCCAGCGCGACACCGAAGCGGCGCGCAACGAACTGCAAAAACGCCTCAGCAAGCTGATGGCCCAGGTGCCCGGGGTGGTGTACCAATATCGGCTGGACCCGCAACAACGCGCCAGCATCCCGTACGCGAGTCCAGGCATCGAACGCCTGTTCGGCCTCAGCGCCGAGGCAGTGCTTTACGACGCCAGCCCCCTGTCCAGACGGATTCACCCGGCAGACCAGAAGGCCATGGTGCAGGCGATTGCCCAGTCGGCACGGGATCTGACGCCCTGGCACGGAGAGTACAGGCTGCTGCTGGAAAACGGCGGTATCCGGTGGCTGGCCGGCAGCGCCAACCCCGAGCGCGAGGCCGATGGCGGCACCTTGTGGCACGGGTACAGCCAGGATGTGACCGAACGCCATGAGGTGCTGGAGGCCCTGCGCCAGAGCGAAGCGCGCCTGCGCCTGACGGTGGCTGCGGTGCGCGATGGCCTGTGGAGCTGGGACAGCGTGAAAAATCACGTCCAGCTTGACGCACGGTGCATGGAGATCCTGGACCACCCGGCCCAGGGCCACCGCATCCGGTTCGATGCCTGGGCAGACCAGCTGCACCCGGAGGATCGCGAACGCGTGATCGGCCAGCTGCAGCACCAGATGGCGCTGGGCGAGGTCTTCGGCTTGGAGCTGCGCATGCGCACCGCGGGCGGAGACTGGCGCTGGGTGGAGCTGCGTGGCCGGGTCGCACAAGGTGGGCGCCAGCCAGCCACCCTGGTGATTGGCACCCTGAGCGACATCAGCCAGCGCACGGCCGACGCCCAGTTGCGCCAGGCCTTGCTCGACAACGCCGGGGCCATCCTGTTCATCGTGGGCCCGGATCGCCGGATCCAGCTTTGCAACCAGCGGGCAGTCGACACCTTCTCAGACGGTGGCTTGCCCTTGGTGGGGCGCGATATCCGCTTCATCCACCCCGACGAAGCCTCGTATGACGCGTTCGGCCTGCAGTACCCCGCGGTACGCACCGGCCAAGAGGTGCAGGTGGACAGCCCACTGCGCGTGGCCGGCGGTGGATTGCGCTGGTTCTCGATCCGCGGCACCTTGCTGAACCCACTGCAACCCGATGGCGCGCTGATCTGGACCCTGGTGGACACCACCGAGCAGCGCCAGGCCGAGCAGGCCCTGGGGGCGGCCCGCACCCACCTGCTGGAGGTGATCCGACACTTCCCCGGCGGCGTGCTGGTGCAAGACGCCGACGGTTCGGTGCTGACCGTGAACCCGGCACTGTGCGAACTGATCGGCGACGGTTGCACGCCTGAGGAACTGATCGGCCTGTCGCGGGTGGATGTTCGTCGGCGCGTCGGGCGCTGCGTGCTGCGCAGCCGGCCGCTGCGGCAGACACTGGAAGGCTCGCTCAATGGGCAGGAGCTGGAGTTGCCTGATGGCCGCACGATGAGCATCGAGCAGATCCGCCTGGGCCATGAAAGCGCGGAACAAGGCTGGCTTTGGATTGTTCACGACATCACCCGGCACCGGCGCCGGGAGCGGGATCTGCGCCGGCTCGCCGCCACAGACTCCCTGACCGGGCTGAGCAACCGCGGCAGTTTCGTCGAGCAGATGGAGCGGGCCGTGGCCGCGGTGACCCAAGGAGGCGATGGGGGCTGCTTCCTGATGCTCGACCTGGACCATTTCAAGCTCATCAACGACAGCCGAGGCCATGCCGCGGGCGATGCGGTGCTGGTCCACTTTGGGCGCTTGCTCCAGCACCATCTGTTGCGCGAAGGTGACCTGGCCGGCCGGCTTGGAGGCGAGGAGTTCGGCGTGCTGCTGCCCCAGACCACCGCCGAACAGGGTCTGGCCATTGCCGAGCGCCTGCGGGCCGCGGTGGCCGACAGCCCGGTCGACGTGGGCTCGGCCGTGCCGGTGCGGCTGACCGTGAGCATCGGGCTGACCCTGCTGCACCAGGATTCGGCCCACGTGCTGGCCCTGGCCGACAACGCGCTCTACCAGGCCAAGCACCAGGGACGCAACCAGGTGGCGTTCGAGGCCCCACACTGAGCCCGGGGGACGCCCGCCCAGGCACGCCATGGGCCCCGCGGCACGGTGTCCGGCGGCACCGTGTTCGAATGCCGGTCAGGCCGGTCAGACCCGTCAGCGCGGCAGCACCAGGGTGGACGCCGTGTCGGCACGCAGGCCCGCGTCACCGAGATCAGGCTCGGACCGCAACTCAAAGCGGATCGGCACGATCTGGCCCGCCAGCGACAAGGCCTGGGCTGAGGCCATGCGCACCCGCACCGACTGGGTCTGGGCACCGGCAGGCGCCAGCAGCACCGGCTCGGCATCGAGCAGGGTCAAGCCCTGGGCCCCGCTGACGTGCAGCATCACGCGTTGGGGCTGGCCGCTGGCGTTCATCAGTTGCAGCCGGTACAGGTTCTCCACCTCGCCCTGCCCCACCTGGCGCGTCATCACGCTGCGGTCGCGCATGGCGTTCAGGCGCAGGGTCGGGCGCTGCAGCCAGCCCCACACCAGGGCCACGCCCACCAGACTCAGCAGCCCGCCATAGACCCAGACCCGCGGGCGAGCCAGGGACCGCCACCGCGGGGCGCCCGGTGGGCTGACCCGGTCGCCTTCCAGGCTGCGCGGCGTGCTCAGGCGGATCAGGCCACGCGGGGCCTTCAACTGGTCCATCACGCGGTTGCAGGCGTCGATGCAGGCCCCGCAGGCGATGCAGGCGGCCTGCAGGCCCTGGCGGATGTCAATGCCCACCGGGCAGACCTGCACGCACAGGGTGCAATCGACGCAGGCACCCTGGTTCAGCACCCGGGCATCGGTCCCGCGCGGGCGCGAGCCTCGCGGTTCGCCACGGGGGCGGTCGTAGGCCACGATCAGGGTGTCGCGGTCCATCAAGGCGGCCTGAAAGCGCCCGTAGGGGCACATGTGCTGGCACACCTTCTCGCGCAGCACGCCGGCATGCAGGTAGGTGGCGGCCCCATAGAACAGCACCCAGAAGGCCTCCCAGGGGCCCAGCGTGGCCTGGACCACGGCGGGCAACAGGCTTCGGATGGGCGTGAAATACCCCACCAGGGTGATGCCCGTCCACAGGCCGATCAGCGCCCAGACACCGTGCTTGCCGCCACGCCGCAGCAGCTTGCGCGGGCCCCAGGCGGTGGCATCCAGCCTCAGGCGGGCCTGGCGGTCGCCCTCGGTGTGGTGCTCAACCCATTGGAAGATCTCGGTGTACACGGTTTGCGGACAGCTGAAACCACACCACACCCGCCCGGCCAGGGTGGTGGCCAGGAACAGCAACAAGGCACTGAACACCAGCAAGCCGGTGAGGTAGATCAGATCTTGCGGAAACAGCACCGCCCCCAGCAGATGGAAACGGCGACCGTCCAGATCAAACCAGACCGCGGGCTGCCCCTCCCAGAGCACCCAGGGCAAGCCGTAGAACAACAGTTGGGTGGCCCACACAAAGGCCCAGCGCCAGCGCGTGAAGGCCCCCTGAACCGAGCGCGCCTGGATGCGCAGGCCGTCGGCCAGACCGGGGATTTCGGGGGGCAAGCCGGGGCCGGCAGAACGGGCCAGGTGCAGGGTATGAGCAGGCAGATGAGACAGATCAGACATGCCCCTGATGGTGTAACGTCTTCATCTGATCCTTAAGATGCAGATTTATTGAAATTCAACAAGATCAGATTGGAATGCCCCATGCGCGAGTTGCACCGCTACGAACAACTGGCCGAAGCGTTGGCCGAAGGCATTCGCAGCGGTGTGCTGCGCGCGGGCGAGCGACTGCCCTCGGTGCGCGAAACCTGCCAGCGCCGCGGCGTGAGCCCGTCCACCGTGTTCCAGGCCTACGCGCTGCTGGAGTCGCGGGGCCTGGTCGAGACCCGCCCACGCTCGGGCTTTTTCGTGCGGGCCCAGGCCCGGGCGGCCCGTGCCATGCCCCTGACGGCAGCACCCCAGGCCGAAGCACAGCCGGTGGCCGTGAGCGAACTCGCGTTTGCCCTGCTGGGCAGCACGCGCGACGCCGAGGTGGTGCCCCTGGGCTCTGCCTTTCCAGCGCCCCACCTGTTTCCTTTTGACAGCCTGGCGCGCTGCGGCGCGCGGGCGATGCGCCGGGTCAAACCGGTGCAGATCACCAACGCCCTGACCGCGGGCGATGAGGGGCTGCGCCAGGCCCTGCTGCGGCGCTACACCTTGCAGGGCATTGCGCTGGCCGAAGACGAGCTGGTCATCACCAACGGTGCCATGGAGGCCTTGAACCTGTGCCTGCAGGCCGTGACGCAGCCCGGCGACGTGGTGGTGGTGGAGTCGCCCACGTTCTATGCGGCCCTGCAGGCGCTGGAGCGGCTGAACCTGCGCGCGGTCGAAGTGGCGACCGACCCGCAACACGGCGTGGACCTGACCGCACTGGAGGAACTGCTGCAGCGCCAGAAAGTGGCGGCCTGCTGGTTCATGCCCAATTTCCAGAACCCGCTGGGGGCCCTGATGCCGACGGATCGCAAGCAGGCCCTGGTGGACCTGCTGGCGCGGCACCACGTCGCCCTGATCGAAGACGATGTGTACGGTGAGCTGCACACCGGGGTGCAGCGCCCGCTGCCCGCCAAGGCCTTCGACCGCCAGGGGCTGGTACTGCACTGCTCATCGTTCTCGAAGTGCCTGGCCCCCGGTTACCGGGTGGGCTGGGCCGCTGCCGGCCGCCACGGGGCCGCCGTGCAAAGGCTGAAGATGATGAGTTCGCTGGCCACCTCGCTGCCACCTCAGCGTGCCCTGGCCGAGTACCTGGCGCAGGGCGGCTACGACCGCCACCTGCGCCACCTGCGCGCGGCGCTGGCGGCCCAGCACGCCCACGCCCTGGCCTTGATCGACCAGAGCTTTCCAGTGGGCACGCGGGTCACACGCCCGGCCGGCGGCTATTTTCTTTGGCTTGAGTTGCCGCCTCAGGTCGATGCCCTGCGTCTGCACGAGCTGGCCCGCCTGCAGGGCATCAGTTGCGCGCCCGGCGTGCTGTTCTCGGCCGACCGCCGTTTCAGCCACCACCTGCGCCTGAACATCGGCCACCCCGGAGACGCGCGCTTTGACGGCGCGCTGCGCACCCTGGGGCACCTGGCCACGGGGCTGTGCCGCGCCCTACCCGGGGCTGCAGGTGCGGCATCGCCGGCGAGCTGATCAGGGCCCCAGCCGCTCGATGCCCAAGGCCTTGAGCATGTACTTCTCGTACACCGGCTCGGAGCTGCCGGTTTTCATTTTGTACAGAAAATATTTCTCGAACGCGATCTTGGCCAGGTGCACCCACTTGCCCTTCTTGAACCAGTTGACGTTGCGCGGCGGAATCTGCGGCAGAGCGACGAATGCGGCCCCGGTATCGCCCATGTCGGCCAGGCAGATGGCGTTCCAGCTGCCTTTGGCCTGGGCAGGCTGGCCAGCCAGCTCAGCGGCGATGTTGTGCACGATGGCGGTCACCATGGTCTCGATCATGTAGCCGGTCTTGGGCGCGCCCGTGGGGACCGGCGTGACTTCGACAGGAGGAATGGCCACGCACACGCCGGCCGAGAAAATATTGCGGTAGCGTTTGCTGCGCTGGTGTTCGTCGATCAGGACGAAGCCGCGCGGATTGCACAGGCCTTCGACGGCGGCCACCGCCTCAACACCTTTGAAGGCCGGCAGCATCATGCTGAAGGCAAAAGGCAATTCGTGCTCTTTCTTGACCTGCCCCGCATCGTCAAGCTCAGTGACAAACATGCGCCCGGCGTCGACCCGGGTGACCTTGGCATTGGTGATCCATTTGATGTCGTTGTTGCGCAGCTCGCTTTCAAGCATCGATTTGGAATCGCCCACCCCGCCCAGCCCCAGGTGGCCGATATAGGGCTCGCTGGTGACATAGGTCATGGGCACCTTGTGGCGCAGGCGACGCTTGCGCAGGTCCCGGTTCAGGATGAACGCAAACTCGTAAGCTGGTCCGAAGCAGGACGCGCCCGGCATGGCACCGACCACCACCGGCCCAGGGGCTTCGAGAAAGCGCTGATAGTCCCCCCAGGTCTGCTCGGCGTGATCGACGCTGCAGATGGAGCGGGTATGGCCCTCCGGGCCGGAGCCGGGTACCTCGTCGAAGGAGAGCTTCGGCCCCGTGGTGATGACCAGGTAGTCATAGGCCAGGCTGGCGCCATCGGCCAGGGTCAGGCTGTTGCCCTCGGCATCGATGCGGGTGACCTGCTGGGCCACGAAATCGATGCCCTTTTTTTCAAGGTAGGGCCGAATCGGGAAGGTGATGGCTGCGCGCTCACGCCAGCCCACCGCCACCCAGGGGTTGGAGGGCACGAACTGGAAATAGTCCAGCGCATTGATCACCGTGATGCGGTGTTCGGATGGAAGTTTTTCGCGCAGCTCATAGGCCGCCGGCATGCCGCCGGTCCCTGCGCCAAGAATCACGATATGGGCCATGGTTTGTCTCCTGAGGTTGCTTGCACAGGCCTGTGCACGGACTGGGCTGCAGCTCTGTGGCTGCTGATCCCTGATGACGACTGATTGCTTACGTAGCCATTTGCTTGATCAATTAAATAAAAGACAGCAAAAAGGCACCCAGGGGTGCCTTCAGTTCAAGGGTCAGCCGAATGCAGGTGACGCCGGCTTGTTGACCGGCTTGCCGGCCGCAGCCCAGGCGTCAAAGCCACCGGCAATCGACTGGACATGGACATAGCCCATGTCCAGCAGCGAGGCGGCCGCCAGTGCGGCACGCCCGCTGGTCTTGCAATACAGCACGATCTGCAGGTCGCGGCGCTGCAGCGAAGGGTCGGCGGCCAGCTTGAACTCCAGCATGCCACGCGAAAAATGCACGGCGCCCGGAATGTGGCCGGCGGCAAACTCGTCGGCTTCGCGCACGTCGATCAACACGTCAGCGTCACGCAGAGCCTGATCGGCCGTGTCGACGCTGATTTCGGTGATGCGGGCCTTGGCGGCCTGGACCAGATCCAGAGGGGTTTTCATGAGAAGCTCCGTTGAGAAAAGCAGGCAGGGATCACTTGAGGCGCTGGCCATCGGCGTCCAGCACCTCCACCGTGATGGGAATGGCGGCCCGCACGCTTTGCGTGACGGTGCAGAAGGATTCGAACTGGTCCAGCACCCGATCGAGGTGCTGAAGCTGTGACTGAGGGACGCCGAGCTGCAAGGTGGCCTGCATGCGCAGCACGCGCAGGCGGCCATCAGGCGAGCGGCCGATTTCGGCCTGCACACGGCTTTGGATGGGCTCAGGCGCCTGCTTGAACTTGCGCAAGGCAAACAGCAGCGAATCGCTCAGGCAGTTGCCGACGGCCGCCGCCAGCAACTGCGCCGGCGTGGGGCCGGCGCCCTGCCCCAGGGGCGGAGGTTCGTCGCCCAGCAGCGGCGGTAGGGCAGGCCCGAAATGGATCTGGAACTGGTAATCGCTTTGCTGCCGCAGTTCGACGGTGGTCAAGGTGTTTTCAGACATGGGCACTCGCAAAAAATGGACGGGGGATTCAGTTGCGAACGATGGGCCTTTGCAGCCTGAGGGCCACAGCACCGGGGCTGCGCCCATTGAAGAGCCCGGTGTACCCGCAGCTTTGCAGGTACTGGCGGGCGCTTTCCGAGCGCATGCCCGATTGGCAGTAAAGCACCAGAGGCCGGCCCTTGTCGGGCAACTGTGAGCCTGCCAGTCTAGGCAGCTCATTGAGGGGCAGGTTCAGGGCCCCCTCGACATGGCCCGACTGGAATTCGCCAGGGCTGCGCACATCGACGATCAGGGCCTCTTCGGGCCAGGGTTCAGCGGCCGCACGGTCTCCGCCACCGAGTATTTTCGAAAACCAGTTCATGGCAAGACACTCCGTCAAAGATCAGGGTTGAGGGCCAGCCGGGCGTTCAATCGGGCGAGGCTGCCCTCGTCGAGGCGGCCCAGCAGGGCGTCCAGCGCCAGGCTCTGCTGCAACACTTCGATGCGCCCTTGCATCAGGCCCAACTCGGCCGCCATGTGGTCATTTTCGGCATTCAGCAGATCCAACGTGGTGCGGTCGCCCACGCTGCGCCCCAGCCGTGTGGCCGCCAGGCGGGCATTGGCGGCCTTGAGACTGGCCTGCAGAGCGGCCAGGCGTGCCGGCGCGGTGCTCAAGGTCAGCCAGGCCGAGCGGCTTTGCTGGCTGATCTGCAGGCGGGCCTGATCCAGCTCCGCGCGGGCCTGCTCCACGCCGCGCAAGGCCTCTTGCTGGCGGGCATCACGCCAGCCACCGGTGTACAGGGGCACCCGCAGTTGCAGGCCGATCATCTGCTGGCGGGCATCGTTGCTGGCCTGGCCATAGTCACCCGACCCCGTCAGGTGCTGACGCGTGGCCTGGGCCACGAGGTCCAGCGAGGCCGAGGCGCTTGCGTCAAGGCTGCGCACCTCGGCCTCGGCCACGGCCACGCGGGCCTGCAGCAAAGCCAGGCCCGGGTGGCCGGCCAAGGCCTGATCGCGGACCTGCTCCAGCGCTGCCGGCGGCACCGGGAGGTCGGCCGCCGAGGGCTGGGCCAGGGGCAGTTGCAGGCCGGGAAGCCCGCTGGACTCACGCAGCGCGGCCAGCGCCACCTGCAAGGCGTTGTCGGCCTCCAGGGCCTGGGCCTGCAGGCCTTGGGCCCGGGCCTCGGCCTCGTGGATGTCGGTGACCGGGGCATCGCCCAGGCGAAAGCGGTCTTGGGCCTCGGTCAGCATGCGCTGCACGGCCTGCTGCTGCTTTTGCAACAGCCTCAGGCGCCGGGCCGCCAGCACGGCGTCGAAGTAGCGCTGGCTGGTGTGGAGCATCAGGTCCTGACGCGTGAGGCGGGCCTCCAGTTCGGCGGCCTCGGCGGCCTGCTCCAACTGGGTGCTGCGGGCAGCGCGCTCGCCGTTGATCAGGGGTTGGCGCAGGCCCAGCGTCCATTGACTGGCCCGGCCACCGTTCACCGAGGTACCGAACGCGACCCCGGTGGACTGGCCAAAGCCGGGGGCCGAAAAGCTCGCACCGTTCATGGCCGAACTGGCCGTCATCAGGCCGGCGCCACCCGTGACTTCAACCCCAGGTCGCCACAGTGCCCGTGCCTGCTCACGCCGGGGCGCGGCCTGCCCGCCCTGGGCCAGCGCCCGGGCCGCTTCGGGATCGTTCTGGCTGGCGGCGCGCCAGACCTCCAGCAGATCGGCAGCCGGGGTGGACAGCGAGGCCAACAGGGCCGCCGCTGCCAGCAGGGTTTTGGCCGTTCGCATGGCTCAGCAGCCGCCCGGCACACCCAGCTTGCGCAGGATGCTTTCCATCAGACACCAGCGGGTGATGGCGCTTTGCAGCAGGTTGAGGCCCACGAAGGCGGTGAATGCCAGCCACCACGTGCTGAGGAACAAGGGGCTGCCAGGCACCCCCAGGGCCAGTGACAGCAGGATGAAGGTGCCGGCGACCAGGCGCACGATTTGCCACGATTTCATGAGAAAGCTCCTTGGATTCAGGTCGAAGGTCAGGTCGAGGTTCAGCTCGAAGAAGGCGCTGCGAAACGCCGCCGGTAGGCCGCGTAGTACAGCGTGGGAATGAGCACCAGGGTCAGCAGCGTGGAAACGCCGATGCCGAAGATCAGCGAGATGGCCAGGCCGTTGAAGATGGGGTCATCGAGGATGAAAAACGCACCCAGCATCGCGGCCAGCCCGGTCAACAAAATGGGCTGGGCCCGGGTGACAGCCGAGTGGACGATGGCTTGCTTGAAAGGCACGCCCTCGCCCACTTGCAGGTGGATGAAATCGACCAGCAAGATCGAGTTGCGCACGATGATGCCGGCCAGCGCGATCATGCCGATCATGCTGGTGGCGGTGTACTGGGCCCCCAGCAAGGCATGCCCGGGCATCACGCCGATGATGGTGAGCGGGATCGGCGCCATGATGATCAAGGGCGTGAGGTAGGAGCCAAACTGGGCCACCACCAGCAGGTAGATCAGGATCAGGCCCACGCCATAGGCGGCACCCATGTCGCGGAAGGTCTCGTAGGTGATCTGCCACTCGCCATCCCATTTGAGGGCGTAGTCGCGCTGCGACTCGGCTGGGGCCTGGATGAAGTACTCCTGCAAGGCACCGCCGCCGGGTGACACCAGGGCCCGGATGTCACGGCGCATCTTGAACAGACCATACAAGGGGCTGTCGATGCGGCCGGCCATGTCACCGGTGACGAAGTTCACGGGCTGCAGATCCTTGTGATAGACCGGCTGCTCACGCTGGCTGTCGCTCAGGCGGACCAGCTCGCGGATGGCCACCGCCCGGCCCGAAGGGCCGCGCACCTGCAACTGCAGCAGGGCCTCAAGATCGCCCTGACGCTCGGGGGGCAGGCGCAGCAGCACCGGCGTGGGGTACTTGCTGGCATCGCGCAGGTAGGTGGCGGCTTCGCCACTGAGGCCAGCGCGCAAGGTGGCCACGATGGCGGCCTGCGGGATGCCCGCGGCGGCGGCCTTTGGCCGGTCGATCAGCACCAGCTTGCGCGGGGCCGCGGCGATGGAAGAGTCGTCGACATCGACCACCGATTCGGTCTGGCTGAAGATGGCTCGCACCTGCCGTGCCAGGCTGAGCCGGCCTTCAGCCGTGGGGCCATAGATCTCGGCCACCAGCGGAGCCAGCACCGGGGGGCCCGGGGGCACTTCGACCACCTTGACGTTGGCACCGAAGCGTTGGCCGATCTGCTGCAGCGCCGGACGCAGGCGGCTGGCAATCGCATGGCTTTGCTCGCTGCGGTGGTGCTTGTCGACCAGGTTGACCTGCAGATCGCCCAGCTCGCTGCTGGCGCGCAGGTCGTACTGGCGCACCAGGCCATTGAAGTTGATCGGGGCCGCGGTGCCGGCATAGGCCTGGTAGTCGGTGACCTCGGGTTGCTGGGCCAGAAAGACCCCCAGCTCGTGCAACACGGCCGCCGTCTGCTCAACCGGCGTGCCAGCGGGCAGGTCGACCACGACCTGGAACTCGGACTTGTTGTCAAAGGGCAGCATCTTGAGCACCACCAGGCCCGCGACCGGCAAGGCCACCGACACGGCGATCAGGCCGGCCACCGCCAAGCCCAGCAGGCGGCGGTTGCGGGCGCCCCGCTGCTCGTCGAGCAAAGGGGTGAAGACGCGATGAAAGCCCTGCTCCAGGCGCGATGCGAGGCCGGTGGCGGAACCCTGTGCGCTGGCCGCCCCGGTGCTTGAGGCATGGGGCTTCATCCACAGGCGCGACAACCACGGCGTGACGATGAAGGCGATCAGCAGCGACAGCAGCATGCCCATGCTGGCATTGATGGGGATGGGGCTCATGTAGGGGCCCATCAGGCCGCTGACAAAGGCCATGGGCAGCAGCGCGGCGATCACGGTGAAAGTGGCCAGGATGGTGGGCCCCCCCACTTCATCCACCGCGCCAGGAATGAGTTCGGCCAGGGTCTTGCCGGGGTGCAGCAGTTGGTGGCGGTGGATGTTCTCGACCACCACGATGGCGTCATCGACCAGGATGCCGATGGAGAAGATCAGCGCGAACAGCGACACCCGGTTGAGGGTGAAGCCCCAGGCCCAGGAAGCGAACAGGGTGACGGTGAGGGTGAGGATCACGGCGCTGCCGACGATGGCCGCCTCGCGCCGGCCCAACGCGACGAACACCAGGGCCACCACCGAGGCGGTGGCGAACAGCAGCTTCTGGATCAGCTTTTGTGCCTTGTCGTTGGCGGTGGCGCCGTAGTTGCGGGTTTCAGCCACCTGCACGGCCTCGGGGATGAGGGTGTTGCGCAGCTGGGCCACGCGGGCCATGACGCCGTTGGCCACGTCGATGGCGTTTTCGCCAGGCTTCTTGGTGATGGCCAGCGTGACAGCAGGGTATTCGCTGCCGACCGCCTTGGCGTCAGTGCCCTGCCCTGCGCCCAAGCCATGCCACACCAGGCTTGTGGCCGCCGGGGCGCCATCGCGCACCTCAGCCACATCGCGCAGGAACACAGGCCGGCCTTCTCGCACCGCCACCACCAGATCGGCCACTTCACGGGCACTGCCCAGGTAAGGGCCGGCTTCGATCGCCAGCGCTTGGTTGGCCTGCAGCAGATCACCCAGAGGAGCGCCCTGGTTGGCCCCTTGAAGGGCCCGGCGCAGGTCGTCCAGGGTGATGCCCAGGGCGGCCATGCGCGCCACGTCCAATTGCACCTGCACGGCATGACCCGGCCCCCCCAGGGTGCGCACCTCGCGGGTGCCAGGCACGCGCTTGAGTTCCAGCTCCAGGCTGTGGGCGACACGCTCCAGGTCGTAGGCACCGATGGCAGGATCGGGGCTGTACAGGGTCAGGCTCACGATGGGCACATCGTCGATGCCTTTGGGTTTGATCAGGGGTTCGAGCACGCCCAATCCGGGCGGCAGCCAGTCGTTGTGGCTGCGCACGGTGTCGTGCAGGCGCACCAGCGCCTCGGTGCGCGACACGCCCACCTTGAATTGAACGGTGACCACGGCCAGGCCGGGGCGCGACACCGAGGTGACGTGCTCGGTGCCGGCCATCTGCGCCAGCACTTGCTCAGCCGGCGTGGCCACCATCTGCTCGACATCGGCCACGCTGGCCCCCGGGAAGGGAATCAGCACGTTGGCCATGGTGACGTTGATCTGGGGTTCTTCCTCGCGCGGGGTGACCAGCACGGCGAACAGGCCCAGCAGCAAGGCCACCAGGGCCAGAAGGGGGGTGATCTGAGCGCTCTGGAACAACGCTGCGGTGCGGCCCGCCAGACCCAGGCGGGGGGTGTCATGCTTGGGGTGTTTCATGTCAGCGCACCTGGGCCGCAGCCTGGGGATCGAGGGCCACGGATTCGCCCTCGCGCAGGCCTGACAACACTTCCACCTGATCGCCGCGGGCTTCGCCCAGGCGCACCTGACGCAGCACCGGGCGACCCTGCGCCGCGAGGACATACACCGCCTGCAACTCTGCCCGCCGCAGCACGGCCGTTTGCGGCACATACAGCCTGGCAGGTGCCGCACCGGCCCCTGCGACTGGCAGCCAGACGCGGGCAAAGCGGCCCGGGGCCAGCGCGCCAGACCGGTCGGCAGGCAGGGTCAGGCGCAGCGTGCGGGTGTGGCTGACCGGATCGACTGCGGGCAACCACTGCCATTGCGGCGCCACAAACGCCGGCACGCCGTCCACCAGCACCCTGATCTGCCCCTGCAAAGCGCTGGAAGCGGTCAGGCCGGAGGCGAGCGACTCGGGCACCTGCACGCTGATGCGCAGTGAGGCCGGTTCGAACAGGGTGAGCAAAGGTCGCCCTGGCGAGGCCAGGTCGCCAAGGGACAGGGGGAGCTCGCTGATCACGCCCGCATAGGGTGCGCTCACGCTGTAGTAGCCTGACTGGGTGTGCGCGGCCGCAGTCTGTGCAGAGGTGGCACGCACCTGGGCCTCGGCCGCCTGCAGGGCGGCCTGGCTGCGCTCCAGGGCGGCCTGGCTGACGTATTGCTGCTCGAACAAGGCTTTCTGCCGCTGGTGTTCACGCAGGGCCTGGGCGGCCAGGGCCTTGGCCGCTTCCAGCTGGGCCTGGCTCACGTCCACCCCCGATTGGGCGCCCCGAGCGTCCAGGCGCATCAGCAACTGACCGGTCTTGACGGTGTCACCCGCCTTCACCGGCAAAGCCACGATGGCCCCCTGGACCTGGGCGGCAATCACGGTCTGGCGCCCGGCCTCCACCACCGCATCAAGGGCCGTGGCCTGGGCCGCGCCGTTCACCGCCGCGACCGGCACCGACCGCAGTGCCACCCGCTCAGCCGCCCCCAGCGGAAGGGTGGCAAGCAGGCCCAGAGAGAGCGCCAAAGTGGCAAGGGGTCGGAGTTTCATGGACAAAGGCTTTCGACGAAGAGAGGCATGGCGATGCGCTTTATTCATTATTTAGCTATTCAGTTAAATAAGCAAGTGATAGTATTCAAAACCAGTGAAGCTGGCCGCCATGGCCGGCTGCTGGTCATGGAAGAACTGACGATGGAAAACATGCCGCAAGAGGCCCTGGAAGAGGTCGCCGCCTACTTTCAGGTGCTGTCGGAACCGACCCGCTTGCAACTGCTGAACCTGCTGCGCGGTGGTGAGCACAATGTGGGCGACCTGGCCCAGGCCTGCGGCTTCACGCCGGCCAACATCTCGCGCCACCTGAGCCACCTGACCAAGCACGGCCTGGTCAGCCGCGAGGCGCGCGGCACCAGCGTTTACTACCGCATTGCGGATGAATCGGTCTACCAACTGTGCGATCTGGTGTGCGGCAGCATCGCGCGCCAATACGAGCGGGCCCAGAAGCGACACACCGTGTTCGCGCGCGACGCCGATTGAGCCCCTGTGCACCCCGGGTCACATTGAAGCCGATACCAACGGCAGGCAAAATGGTGCGCGCCCGAAGCGGCGCGGAGAAACACCATGGAAAAAAGAGACTTCATGACCCTGGCCGGCCTGACCGGCCTGGCCCTCGGCACCCTGAACGCACCGGCCCGGGCCCAGCCTGCGGCCAACGCAGAGCCCGTGCTGCTGACCGTGACAGGTGCGGTGGGCAAGCCCAACCGGGGTGCCCTCGACCACGCGTTGGACCAAATGATGGCCAAGCAAGGCATCGAGTTCAAACAGGCCACCACCTTCACCGCCAGCAGCCTGGCCCGGCTGCCAGCGATCAGCATCCGGCCCCGCCTGGAATACGACAGCAAACCCCATGAGCTGAGCGGCCCGCTGCTGACCACGGTGCTGGAAGCCGCCGGTGTGACCTTGCAGGCCAACCGCCCGATCGAACTGCGGGCCGTGGACGGCTACAACGTGACGCTGACGGTGGCCGAGATCCGCGACCGCCAGATGATCGTGGCCACCCACCTGGATGGCAAGCCGATGGGCCTGGGTGGGCTGGGACCGCAATGGGCGGTGTACGACCCCGAAAACATCCCTTCACTCAAGGGCAAGCCGCTGAACGAAGGCTTTGCCAAGTGCCCTTGGGGCCTTTACCACATCGGCGTCAAGCCTGCGTGAACGATGGCTCGCGGGCGCTGGGTTTAGCGCCCGCTGGGCAGATGGGTGGCAGGATGGCGCAATAATGCCGGATGGGGCTCAGCCCTCCAACCTGTCGGCTTCATCGTTCCCATGACCCTGTTTTCGTTGCCGCCTGTGCATCTGGCCCACCGGGCCGCCCTGCCCCTGATCCTGCTGCTGGCCTTGTCGGGCTGCAGCCTGTTGAGCGGCAGCAAACCTGCGCCGGGCCACTCGGCCTACCAGGCAGAGCAGTTTCAGCCCAACGAGAATTTCTCGCGCCTGTTTGATGCCAGTGCGGAGACCACCTGCGAAGCGGCTCGCCGCGCCTTGTTGAGCCAGGGCTATGTGATCACCCAGGCCAAACCGACCAGCATCAATGGGCAGAAAAGCTTTCAGCCCGATGGCGACACCCATCTGGAGATCACCTTCACCATCGTTTGCGTGCCAGACGGACGCGACAAGAACATCGCCACCGCCTATGTGACGGCGCAACAAGACCGCTATGCGGTGAAGAAAAGCAGCTCGGCCACCAGCGTGGGGGTGAGCGCGATCGGCTCCATTTCACTGCCGCTGTCGTCAACCCAGGACTCGATGGTGAAGGTGGGCTCGGAGACGATCCTGGCGGCCACGTTTTACGACCGGTTTTTTGGACTGGTGAGCCGCGAGGTCAAGGACCTGCGATGAAGCCCGCGGCCGGCAAGGCCGGGCCCGGCAGTTCGGCAAGCCCCGGGGTACCGACCACCGGCGCGTGCAAGGGCAGATCGATGCAGAAGCAGGTGCCCTGCTCCAACTCACTTTGCACGGTGATGTTGCCCCCCAGCACACGGGTCACCAGGGTCTGGCAGATGGCCAGCCCCAGGCCGGTGCCGCCCCGCCCCAGGCGGGTGGTGTAGAACGGATCGAAGATGCGCCGCAGGGTGTCGGCCGACATGCCCCGACCCTGGTCGCGCACCTCCAGGCGCACCCGGCCCTGCGGCAGGCTCCAGGCCCGGATCTGCACCTGCCCAGGGGGGCGGTCTTCGTAGGCATGCTCAATGGCATTGCTGAGCAGATTGAGCAAGACCTGCCCCAAAGGCCCCGGGTAGCTGTCGAACTGCAGATCGCCAGGCACCTGGGCCACCACCTGCAGACCGCCGCGGCGCAGCGTGGGCTGGTGCATTTGCAGGATCTCGCGCACCACCTCATCCAACATGAAATGGCGCCGCTGCAGGCTGGTCTGGTCGGCCGCCACCTGCTTGAAGGTGGCAATCAGATCCGCGGCGCGGCTGAGGTTCTTGAGCAGCATGCCCACCGCTTCGTGGGTCTGGCTGACGTGAAGGGCCAGGCCGCTTCGGGTGAGCCCCTGGCTGGCCACACGCCCGAATTGCTCGACCTCGGAGCGCAGCGTGGTGGCGACCAAGACACTGTTGCCGATCGGGGTGTTGAGCTCATGGGCCACCCCAGCCACCATGCGCCCCAGGGCCGCATGCTTTTCCGATCGCAGCAATTCGTCCTGGGTGCTGTGCAGCGAAGCCAGTGCCTCGGTCAGCTCGTGGTTGGCTTGGGTGAGGGCCTGGGTGCGTTGGGTGACCGCGGCCTCCAGAAGGTGGTTCATCTGCTCCATCTGTTGACGGGCTCGGCGTTGGTCGGTGATGTCCACAATGCCGAACAGGTAGCTGCGCTGGCCTTCAAGATCGAGGGTGCGGCCGGAGGCCACACAGTCGAGGACCTCGCCATTGCTGCGCCGAAGGGCAATCTCCAATTCGTCAACTGCGCCGTCACGGCGCAAGGTTTCATACAGACGGTCACGGTCCAGCGCCGAGACAAACAGACCGAACTCGGTGGAACCATGGCCGACCACCTGTTCGGGCGCATAGCCAAACAGGCGCAGCCAGCTGCGGTTGACGTCGAGGTAGAGCCCGCTGTCGCCGATCACGGCCAGGGCGGCCGGGGAATCCTGGAACAGCAGTGCCAGGCGTCGCTCGCTGGCTTGCAGCGAGGCCTGGGCCATTTTTTCTTCGACGATGCTGCGGTTGACCCCCAACAGGCCGGTGAGCTCGCCGGACTCATCGAACAACGGGATCTTGACGCTGTGGAACGGCACCATGGCGCCATCGGGTCCGGCCAGCTCAGCCTCAGGCTGCACCAAGGTCTGCCGGTGTTGATAGACCCAATCATCGTCGTCGAGTGATTTGCTGCGCACCCGCTGGGCCACAGGCAGGGCATTGGTGTGCTGCAGCAATTGTTGCTTGGTGCTGCCCATGAAGTTGGCCATCCACTGGTTGACCAGCAGGTAGTTGGACTCGGTGTCCTTGACGAAGATGCCCATGGGGATGGCGTCGACCACGCGCTCCAGCAAGCGCCGGCTGTTGCGCAGCTCTTCTTCGGCCCGTTTGCGCTCGGTGATGTCCACCAGTTGGCTTTGCCACGCCGCCTGCCCTTGCCAGGACACGGGCTGCATGTAGGTGAGCACGGTGCGAACCTCACCCGAAGGGTGGCGCAGGTCCATTTCAAGCCCTTCGATCCGCCCTTCGCGTTGCAGGCGCTGCAGCAAGCGGTCTCGCGCCGGTGTGTCCGCATGCAGGTTCAGGTCACGGATGTTGTGGCTGAGCAATTGCTCGCGGGAGTGCCCCACCAGGCGGCACAGGGCGTCGTTGCAAGCCAGCGTGTGCCCGAAATCGAGGGTGGAGAAAATGCGGGCCGGCGTGGGGCTGCCATAGAAGGCCGATTCAAAGCCTTGCTGCAGCGCACGCAAGGCTTCTTCGGCCCGATGCCGCTCGGTGATGTCGATGCCCATGCACACCAGACGCACCTGGCCATCGAACTCGGGCAGGCGAAACAGCGAACACAGCTGCCAGCGAGGCTCACCGTCGGGGGTGGTGATGCCCAACTCAAAACTCTGCGCCGGGCCTTCGTGGCACAGCTGCTGGAAAGCCTGCTGCCATTGGACGCGGCCGGCCGAGCTGGCGTCGGCCCAACCCGGCACCAGGTCTGGCAGGGTCTGCCCCAGGGCCCTGGGATTGGCGATCCCATAGAACTGCTCGGAGGCACTGTTCCAATACAGCACACGGCCTTGCAGGTCGTACTGTTGCACCGCCACCGCGGGCGTGTTGTCCAACAAGGCCTGCAGCCGGGTTTCACTGAGCACCAGGGCCTCTCGCGCCAACTCTGCAGCCGTGATGTTCTGCCACACGCCTACCATGCGCGCCCCATCCGGGTCACGAACAACCTGGGCCCTGACCAATGCCCACTGAAGGTCACCCGTGGGTGCAAGAAGGCGGTACTGGGTGTTCAGAAGACCACTGATCCAGGCCTCTTCGACCGCCCGTGCAACGGCGGGCTGGTCATCGGGGTGGATGAACTGGCGAGAGAACTCAGACCAATTCCAGGGCGACACCAGGCTGGCCAACGGGCTGTGGCTCATGCGCAGGGGTTGCTCGTCATCGGCGCCCCAGCGCACCAGATCGGTGGCACGGTCCAGCTCCCAATAGATCAGGCCGGCCACTTCAACGGCCAGCCGCCAGCGTTGGCGGCTTTCAAGCACCAGTTGGGCCTGACGGTGCTGCCGCGTGATGTCGCGCATCTGGCCGAACCAGCCGATCACGGCGCCTGGGACCTGAGCTGGCTCCCCCTCGCCTGCCGCCTGAGGGAGGGAACCCGCACGCTCGGGCACCAGATGCAACAGGATGGTTCGGGGTGACTGCCCCCCCCAGGACACGACGATTTCCTCACGCACGTCCTCGCCACGCAGCACGCGCTCGATCAAGGGACGCATCGTGTCGCAGATGTCTGCATCCCACAGATCTTGCATGCGGCAGCCCACCAGCTCTGTCGGATGCCGGCCCAGGGCCTTGGCATAGCGCTGGTTGACCCACCGGCAGCGCCCGTCCTGACCCCAGTGCGAGAGCATGGAGGGCACGTGTTCGGCGATGTTCTCGAAGTGACGGCTGCGCGCCTCGTAGCGTTGACGGGCCAGGGCCAGACCGATCAGTTGCTGTTCGCCATCGCGAAACACCTGGTAGAAAAGATAGGCGCACAGGCCAAACGCAAGCACCCAGCCGGACAAGGTGCGCTGCAAGGTCAATAGGGGCAACTCAGCAAAAGAGCCCAAGCCTTGCAGCTCGAACGCCAGCATGGCCCCCAGGGACAGCAGCATTGACGCCAGCATGGTCCGACGGCCCAGCATCCAGCCACTCAGGGCTCCGATCATGATGTAGGCGCCGGCCAGCAAAGAGCGATCCAGCGCGGTGAACACGGCGGCACACGCCATCCACGCCATGACCCCCACCCATAGGCACCAAGCTGCAGCACGCCAGGCTGCGGCGCGCAAGCACAACAGCGTGCCAGCGGCGCCCAACAGGGCTGCCAGCAGGCCGGGCGCCGCCAAGGACAACGGTACTTGCGCAATCCACTGGCTCAAGCCCATCAGCAGAGCGCTGCCGGACACCAGCCAGGCCAGGCGCCGCAAATGACGCTCCGCCAAGTCTGCGCGCAGCAAGGCCATGGCGGCACCGGCATCGGACATCAAAGCTTCTTCGTGAGCCATTACACCGTTCCAGGAGAGGGGCCCGGCCCCGAACACATGAAAACAAAGCCGCCCGACAGCAACCCAGGCCCTCAGGCGCAACCTGTCTGAGGGCAGGCAAGCAGATGATAGGTGGCCGAAGACCCCTGAGGGGCCCGGCACAACCCGAATGCAGGGCCGGCGCAGGAAAATGAGGCAGAAAACAAAAAACCCCGAGAAGTCGTTTAGACTTTCGGGGTTTCTGCGCTGACTGCATCGGCATGCAATCAGCAGTGTTGGTGGGCGATACATGGATCGAACATGTGACCCCTGCAGTGTGAATGCAGTGCTCTACCGCTGAGCTAATCGCCCTTGCCGCTTATCGTGTTGCGCTTTACTTATCGTTTAGTGCTTCACCGCGTCAAGAACTCTATTATGGCACAGTTTTTTAGCTGTTTTCGAAAGTTCGCCAAATTGTTTTGCCGCCACTCGATTTATCGAGCTGGGCCATGACATCGGCGTGCGCCGCCAGCTCTTGCTCGCTGGCGTCCAGCACCGGCAGCTCGATGCCGCTCAGATCGAAAGCCACCATCTGGGTCTGGGTTTCCTCCTCGGAGCCGGCATCGATCAGCAAGGCATCCTGGCCTCGCGTCATGTAGACGTACACATCCGCCAGCAGCTCGGCATCGAGCAAGGCGCCGTGCAGGGTACGACCGGTGTTGTCGACCCCCAGACGCTCACACAATCCATTCAGCGAATTGCGCTTGCCTGGGTACATCTCCTTGGCAAGGGCCAGGGTGTCGATCACGCCCGAGACATAACTCTTCAAAGGAGGGCGGCCCAGCAGCTCCAGCTCTTTGTTGAGGAAGCCGACGTCAAAGGCTGCGTTGTGGATGATCAGCTCGGAGCCTTGGATGTAATCCAGGAACTCGTCGACCACCGCCGCGAACTTGGGTTTGTCACGCAGAAACTCGGTGGTCAGGCCGTGGATGCGCAACGCATCCTCATGGCTGTCCCGCTCGGGGTTCAGGTAGTAATGCAGGTTGCGGCCCGTCAGCTTGCGGTTGACGAGCTCGACACAGCCGATTTCAATCACCCGGTCGCCGTTCTCGGCGGACAGGCCGGTGGTCTCGGTGTCAAAGACGATCTGGCGCGACATCAGTGGTTCTCTTTGGCGTGGTTGATCGTGTATTTGGGGATTTCAATCGTCAGATTGTCTCGGGCCACGATGGCCTGGCAACTGAGGCGTGACTGAGGCTCCAGGCCCCAGGCACGGTCCAGCAGGTCTTCCTCGGTTTCCTCAGGCTCGTTGAGTGAGTTGAAGCCCTCGCGCACGATCACGTGGCAGGTGGTGCAGGCGCAGCTCATGTCGCAGGCATGCTCGATGTGGATGTCGTTGTCGAGCAGTGCCTCACAGATGTTGGTGCCGGTGGCCACCTTGATTTCGGTGCCTTCGGGACAGTACTCGGGGTGGGGCAAGATTTTGATGACGGGCATGGCGGTGGATCGGTAAAGGGTTGGGCCTTGATTTCGGACGTCCGGCTGAGGCTCAGAGCGAGTCGACCTGGCGGCCAGCCAGGGCCTGCTGGATGCCCCGGTTCATGCGGCTGGCCGCAAAGGCTTCGGTGCCCTTGGCCAGGGCCTCTGTGGCGGCTTCGATGGCCTTGGCATCCTCCAGCGACTTGGCCGCCAGGGCAGCTTCAATCAAGCTGTCCAGGGTGGCACGCTCGGCGTCTGACAACAGATCGCCATCGGCTTTCAAGGCACTGCGGGTGGCCAGCACCATGCGGTCGGCCTCCAGACGGGCTTCGGCCAGGGCACGGGCCTGCATGTCCTGCTGCGCGGTGCTGAAGCTGTCTTGCAGCATGCGGGCAATTTGTTCATCGGACAGGCCATAGGACGGCTTGACTTCGATCGCCGCCTCGACACCGCTGATCATCTCGCGAGCCGCCACTTGCAGCAGGCCGTCGGCGTCCACCGTGAAGGTGACCCGGATGCGCGCAGCGCCTGCCGCCATCGGCGGAATCCCGCGCAACTCAAAGCGCGCCAGACTGCGGCAATCGGCCACCAGATCGCGCTCACCCTGCACCACATGCAAGGCCAGGGCGGTCTGGCCATCCTGGTAGGTGGTGAAGTCTTGCGCCATCGCGGTCGGAATGGTCTGGTTGCGCGGCACGATGCGCTCCACCAACCCGCCCATGGTCTCCAGCCCCAGCGACAGCGGAATCACATCGAGCAGCAACAAATCACCGCTGTGATCATTGCCGGCCAGTTGGTTGGCCTGGACGGCGGCCCCCAGGGCCACCACCTCGTCGGGGTTGAGGTTGTTGAGCGGGGCCTTGCCAAAGTAATCGTGCACGGCCTGCTGCACCTGGGGCATGCGGGTGGAGCCCCCGACCATGACCACCCCCTGCACCTCGTCACGCTCAAGTTGTGCATCACGCAAGGCTTTTCGCACCGCTGCGAGGGTGCGGGCGGTCAAGGCCTCGGTTGCGACATGGAAATCACTGCGGCGCACCGCCTGGCGCAAGGAGCCGGTACTCAGGTCGGCCACGAAATCGACGGCTTCGGCCTGCGTGAGTGCCTCTTTGCAGGCCCGCGCTGCCACCCTCAGGCGGGCCAGGTCATGCACGTCGGCGGTCTGGACACCGGTCTGCGCCAGCACCCACGCGGCCAAGGCTTGATCGTAGTCATCCCCGCCCAGGGCCGAATCGCCCCCGGTGGCAATCACCTCGAACACGCCCCGGGTCAGGCGCAGGATGGAGATGTCAAAGGTGCCGCCACCCAGGTCGTACACGGCATAGATGCCCTCGCTGGCGTTGTCCAGGCCATAAGCGATGGCTGCGGCAGTGGGTTCGTTGATCAGGCGCAGCAACTTGATGCCGGCAAGCTGGGCCGCATCCTTGGTGGCCTGGCGCTGGGCATCATCGAAATAGGCCGGCACGGTGATGACGGCACCATACAGGTCGTCGTTGAAGCTGTCCTCTGCCCGGTAGCGCAGGGTGGCCAGGATTTCTGCGCTGATCTCGACCGGCGACTTGACGCCGGCAACCGTCTGCAGGCTGACCATGCCCTGCCCCGCCTCACCCACAAATTGGTAGGGCAGGCGCGAGACGTCCTTGAGGTCGTTCAGGCCGCGCCCCATGAAGCGCTTCACCGAGACGATGGTGTTCCGGGGGTCGGTGGACTGGGCCGGCAGCGCATCAAAACCAATCTGGCGCCCTCCCCCGTCCAGGTAACGGACGGCCGACGGCAAGATGACCCGCCCCTGGGCATCGGGCAGGCATTCGGCCACGCCATTGCGCATGGCGGCCACCAGCGAATGGGTGGTGCCCAGGTCGATGCCCACGGCAATGCGACGCTGGTGGGGATCGGGAGACTGACCGGGCTCGGAAATCTGGAGAAGCGCCATGGAATTCTTTTCGGGTTCGGGGAATGTGGCAAACGCCACAAATGCGACAAACGCTTATTGTCCCAGTTGATCCAGCCGGGACTCAATGTCGCGCTCAAATCGCGCAATGAACATGAGGGCTCTGACCTGCTGGGCAGCAGCAGCAAACTGCTGTTCATCGTCCAGCAGGCGGCGGCAGGCCTCGATGGCCTGGGCCCGTGCAGCCCGCACTTCCGCATCCAGTCCATTCAGGGCAGCGGCGCTGCTCGCATCGTCGAGCGCTTCACGCCACTCCATCTGCTGCATCAGGAAGGCGGCGGGCATGGCGGTGTTGTTCTCCGCCTCGATGGGGGCGCCGCGCAACTCGCACAGGTAGGCAGCGCGACGCAGCGGGTCTTTCAAGCGCTGGTAGGCCTCATTGATGCGCACCGACCATTGCATGGCCACTCGTTGAGCCGCCCCACCTTGCGCAGCAAAACGGTCGGGATGGGCCTCGCGCTGCAGGTCTTTCCAGCGCTGATCGAGCGCAGCGCGCTCTTGGGCGAAGCGCTCGGGCACGCCGAACAACTCGAAATCATTGGATTGCAGGTTCATGGCATTCAGTAAAAAACCGCCAGCACGCAGGTGAAGGCGGTTTCATCAAGCAAGAGGCCGGCCAATGCCGGCCGGCACAGCCCGGTGTCAGACCCGGAAGCTTTCGCCGCAGCCGCAACGATCGCGTTCGTTGGGGTTGTTGAAGCGGAAACCTTCGTTGAGGCCCTCACGCACAAAGTCGAGCTCGGTGCCGTCGATGTAGGCCAGGCTCTTGGGGTCGATCAGCACCTTGACACCATGGCCTTCAAAGACGATGTCTTCAGGGGCCATGTCGTCGACATACTCCAGCTTGTAAGCTAGGCCAGAGCAGCCGGTGGTCTTGACGCCCAGCCGAACGCCAATGCCCTTGCCCCGTCGGGACAGGTATCGACTCACATGCCGGGCAGCCGCTTCAGTCAGGGTCACAGCCATGGTTTACTGCGTGTGCTTTTGTCGGTAGTCGCTCACTGCAGCCTTGATGGCGTCTTCAGCCAGGATGGAGCAGTGGATCTTCACAGGCGGCAGGGCCAGTTCTTCGGCGATCTGGCTGTTTTTAAGCGCAGCCGCCTCATCCAGCGTCTTGCCCTTGACCCACTCGGTGACCAGTGAGCTCGATGCGATGGCAGAGCCACAACCGTAGGTCTTGAAGCGTGCATCTTCGATCACGCCGGTCTGCGGGTTCACCTTGATCTGCAGCTTCATCACGTCGCCGCAGGCCGGTGCGCCCACCATGCCGGTGCCCACCGATTCATCACCCTTGTCAAAAGAGCCCACGTTGCGCGGGTTTTCGTAGTGGTCTACCACTTTTTCAGAATAAGCCATGGCCAGGTCCTCAGTTCTTGATGGGGCGTGCGCTCAGTGCGCGGCCCATTGGATGGTGCTCAGATCGACGCCGTCCTTGTACATCTCCCACAGCGGGCTGAGCTCGCGCAGGCGGGTGACGTTTTCGCGGATGGTGCCGATGGCGTAATCGATTTCTTCCTCGGTCGTGAAACGGCCGATGGTCATGCGCAGGCTGCTGTGAGCCAACTCGTCACTGCGACCCAGGGCGCGCAACACATAGCTGGGCTCCAGGCTGGCAGAGGTGCAGGCCGAACCCGATGACACGGCCAGGCCTTTGATGCCCATGATCAACGACTCGCCTTCAACAAAGTTGAAGCTCATGTTGAGGTTCTGCGGCACGCGGTGCTCCAGGCTGCCATTGATGAACACCTGTTCGATGTCCTTCAGGCCGTTGAGCAGGCGTTGCTGCAAGGCGTAGGCCTTGGCATTGCCTTCCGCCATCTCGGCCTTGGCGATGCGGAAAGCCTCGCCCATGCCAACGATCTGGTGGGTGGGCAAGGTACCCGAACGCATGCCGCGCTCATGGCCACCGCCATGGATTTGAGCTTCAAGACGGACACGGGGCTTGCGACGCACATACAACGCGCCGACGCCCTTGGGGCCGTAGGTTTTGTGGGCCGTCATGCTCATCAGGTCGATGGGCAACTTGTTCATGTCGATCTCGACACGACCTGTGGCCTGGGCTGCATCAACGTGCAGCAGGATGCCTTTTTCGCGGCACAGGGCGCCGATCGCCGGAATGTCCTGGATGACACCGATCTCGTTGTTGACGAACAAGACGCTGATCAGGATGGTGTCAGGACGAATCGCTGCCTTGAGGGCCTCGAGGTCCAGCAGACCATCTTCCTGGACATCCATGTAGGTCACATCAAAGCCCTGGCGCTCCAACTCGCGCATGGTGTCAAGCACGGCCTTGTGTTCGGTCTTCAGGGTGATGAGGTGCTTACCCTTGCCCTTGTAGAACTGGGCTGCGCCCTTGAGGGCCAGGTTGATGGATTCGGTGGCACCGCTGGTCCAGACGATTTCACGCGGGTCAGCACCGATCAGGTCGGCAACCTGGCCGCGGGCCTTTTCGATCGCTTCTTCGGCTTCCCAACCCCAGGCATGGCTGCGCGAGGCGGCATTGCCAAAATGCTCACGCAACCACGGGATCATCGCATCGACAACACGGGGGTCGACGGGCGTGGTAGCACCGTAGTCAAGGTAAATGGGGAAATGAGGGGTCATGTCCATGGCTGGCTCTATCAAAACTGGCTTGCTTGCTGAATAGCAACAGCAATCGGGTAAACCGGCGGCGCCCGCAGAGCGCGCCGGCGTTCAAAACATCACGATTTGGCGAAGACGTTGCCCAAGGCAAACACCGAATTCGGCGCATTGACGCGAATGGGCTTGACCACCGGCGTGCTCGAAATGGCACGGCGCAGCACAGGCTTGTCCTCGACCTGCACACCCTTGGCAATCTGCTCTTCGACCAGCTTCTGCAGCGTGACCGAATCGAGAAACTCAACCATGCGCTGGTTCAGGGCCGACCACAACTCGTGCGTCATGCAACGGCCCGCTTCGCCCAGGCAGTTTTCCTTGCCACCGCATTGGGTGGCGTCAATGGGTTCGTCGACCGACACGATGATGTCGGCCACGGTGATGTCAGACGCCTTGCGACCCAGGGTGTAGCCACCGCCAGGCCCGCGGGTGGACTCGACCAGTTCATGCCGGCGCAGCTTGCCGAACAACTGTTCCAGGTAGGACAGCGAAATCTGCTGGCGCTGGCTGATGGCAGCCAGGGTGACCGGGCCATTGTTCTGGCGCAATGCCAGGTCGATCATCGCGGTCACCGCAAAGCGGCCTTTGGTTGTGAGACGCATATCAAGCTCCTTCATCAGGCTTGGTCTTGTTTCAAATGCCTTGCAGCGGTGTGCCGCAGGCTCCGTCCTCACCCCGTTACCGGCTCTTGGGGCCGGCCCTTCATCGTTCTGGGTTCTTGACTGTTTGCGTCAAGTATATCACTAAGGCCAAATTAAACAGTCAGGTAAAAATACCAAACAGTCACAATTCAATCAATTGGGTCGATAGTACAAACAAATCGAGTGTCTGACCATCGGTTTGTTAGCCCAATTGGAAGGCCTGGCTTGATGTTTGAACGGCCTTGCCCCGATTGAGTTCCAGTTACTTTCGCAGAGGCAAAACCACCACGTTGTCGGTGCCTGCGGCACCGAAAGCCCGCTCCCGGAGCAAGGCCAACTGGTCTCGCGCCTGGGCCGCCTTTTCGAACTCGAGGTTGCGCGCGTGTTCCAGCATCTCTTTCTCGAGCCGCTTGATTTCGCGCGCAATGTCCTTCTCGCCCATCTCCTCGACACGGGCCTTCTGCAGGGCAGACTGCTCAAGCTTCTCGGCTTCGCGTCCACTTTTTTCGCTGTAAACGCCGTCGATCAGATCTCGCACCTGCTTGACAATGCTGCGCGGCGTGATGCCGTGCTCCTCGTTGTAGGCGATCTGTTTGAGGCGCCGGCGCTCGGTCTCACCCATCGCTTTGCGCATGGACTCGGTGATGCGGTCCGCATACAGGATGGCACGCCCATTCAGGTTGCGGGCAGCCCGGCCAATGGTCTGGATCAGAGAACGCTCGGCACGCAGAAAACCCTCCTTATCGGCATCCAGAATGGCCACAAGGGACACCTCGGGGATGTCCAGGCCCTCGCGCAGCAGGTTGATGCCCACCAGAACATCGAACACACCCAGGCGCAGATCCCGCAAGATCTCAACCCGCTCCACGGTATCCACATCGCTGTGCAAGTAGCGCACCTTGACGCCGTTGTCCGACAGGTAATCGGTCAACTGCTCGGCCATGCGCTTGGTGAGGGTGGTGATCAGCACCCGTTCGTTCTTGTCGACCCGGATGCGGATCTCCTGCAACACATCATCCACCTGATGGGTGGCGGGGCGCACCTCCACCACGGGATCAACCAGGCCGGTCGGGCGCACCACCTGCTCGACCACTTGACCAGCATGTTCGATCTCGTAGTTGGCCGGGGTGGCGGACACAAAGATGATCTGGCGCATGCGCTTTTCGAACTCTTCGAACTTCAGCGGGCGGTTGTCCAGGGCCGACGGCAGGCGAAAGCCATACTCGACCAGCGTGGTTTTGCGGGCCCGATCGCCGTTGTACATGCCGCCCAACTGCCCGATCAGCACATGGCTTTCGTCCAGGAACATGATGGCGTCCTTGGGCAGGTAGTCGGTCAGTGTGGAGGGGGGCTCGCCCGGCGCGGCGCCCGACAGATGCCTGGTGTAGTTTTCGATGCCCTTGCAATGCCCCACTTCGCTGAGCATCTCCAGGTCGAAACGGGTGCGCTGCTCCAGCCGCTGCGCCTCCACCAGCTTGCCCATGCCCACCAGCTCTTTGAGGCGGGCGGACAGCTCTTCCTTGATGGTTTCCACTGCTGCCAGCACCCGGTCCCGCGGGGTCACGTAGTGGCTGGAAGGGTAGACCGTGAAGCGCGGAATCTTCTGGCGGATGCGCCCGGTCAAGGGATCGAACAACTGAAGGGTCTCGATCTCGTCATCGAACAACTCGATGCGGATGGCCAGCTCGCTGTGCTCGGCGGGAAAGATATCGATGGTGTCGCCACGCACACGGAACTTGCCGCGCGAAAACTCCATCTCGTTGCGCTGGTACTGCATGCGGATCAGCTGCGCAATGATGTCGCGCTGCCCCAGCTTGTCGCCCACACGCAGCGTCATCACCATCCGGTGATAACTTTCAGGCTCGCCAATGCCATAAATGGCCGACACCGTGGCCACGATCACCACATCACGACGCTCAATGATGCTTTTGGTGCAAGACAAGCGCATCTGCTCGATGTGCTCGTTGATGGCCGAGTCTTTCTCGATGAACAGGTCGCGCTGCGGCACATAGGCCTCAGGCTGGTAGTAGTCGTAGTAGCTGACGAAGTACTCCACGGCGTTCTTCGGAAAGAACTCGCGGAACTCGCTGTACAACTGCGCCGCCAGGGTCTTGTTGGGCGCAAACACGATGGCCGGGCGCCCCAGACGGGCGATCACATTGGCCATGGTGAAGGTCTTGCCAGACCCGGTCACCCCCAGCAAGGTCTGGAACACCTCGCCATCGAGCACGCCGTCGACCAACTGATTGATGGCGGTCGGCTGATCACCCGCTGGCGGGTAGGGTTGGAAGAGCTCGAAGGGCGAGCCAGGGAAGGTGACGAACTGACCCTGATCTGAATCCACTGCGAGCACTCCCATACAACAATGGGCCAAGTGTACGCGCTGGTTCAAAAGCGATGGGCGCAGGGGGCGAATTACCCCCGCCAAGCATCGCCCAACAAATCAATTTACTGCGAAATTTGCTGAATATAACCCGCGACCCTCGCTTCATTCTCAGCAGTAACGTGATTTTCCTCCCGAAGCGCGATTCCAGTACCGACACCGCTGGCAGTTGTCAGACGTCGAACCCACATAACCTGATCTGCGGAGCCAGATATATTGGAGTACCCCTCTCCCTCGTTAACACTGTACACAAAACGATAAGCAGCCAACAACTGACCAGAAGTGTTGATTTTGACGCAAATCACGCCACCGGCATATCCGCCCCGAACTTGATGCTCGCAGCCGAACAACCCGTTCGAAGACATCACCAAGCCATTGCCATTGCTCGTGGCACTGCCTTGTACCGTCAACGAAACAACGTCTGCATACAACCCAAGGCTACCCAAGCTTGAGAGAGACCAAATGCCGTTCAAGCTAGAGGGCACTGCTGCATAGCCAAAGTTGTAGCGGGATATGGCCACCTCAGCCTCGCCTGGCAACTGCGCAAAGCCCGTGACACCACTGGTAAAGCGCACCCGAACCTGTCCAACAGACTTTTCCAGACTGGCCG
Organism: Curvibacter sp. EU05-FHT14A10; assembly: GCF_058791075.1. NCBI lineage: Bacteria > Pseudomonadati > Pseudomonadota > Betaproteobacteria > Burkholderiales > Comamonadaceae > Curvibacter > Curvibacter sp. EU05-FHT14A10. Next base: position 382,418 of record NZ_JBYTDE010000003.1, on the reverse strand, counting down.
ACTGGGAAGCACCTCCCAAATAACGCCCCCCCGTGAATCGCTGCAGGTCGGCCACCCCGCTGTTATCGGACAACGTACCGGCCCCCGCATAAAAGGTTGGCTGCCCACTGGACTCATAGGCGTACAAGGAAAAAGTAAATATATTGTTTTGAACATCCAGAGCAATACCGCGCCCCGGAAGTCCATTGACCTCCGAAGTCAGCACCCAGGTGCCTGCCTGCGGCATAAAAGCGTGAGCAGCGGAGGAAAAAATAATCCACAGCGAAAACAGAATACTTCTCAAGATGGCTCCCATGGTTTTAGAAAAAATGAAGTCTACTCGATGTAAAGAAATGGTAAACGTGTATTTAACCAAATGAAAACCAATTTTCATTTACAGCAAATGCGACCAACCACACATTGGGCCTCCTCGAGTGAACCCGAACCGGCGGCCCCTCATCCTCAGCACGCGGGTCCCGAAGGGATCCCTGTAAAATGATGTACGGCGTTGCCCAACAATGCCCCTCGAAACCCCATCACTTCACACAAGCACCATGTCTCTTTTCACAGCCGTCGAGATGGCTCCTCGCGATCCGATCCTGGGCCTCAACGAGCAATTCGCAGCCGACACCAACCCCAACAAGGTCAACCTCGGCGTGGGCGTCTATTTCGATGACAACGGCAAGCTGCCCCTGCTGCAGTGCGTGCAGGCAGCCGAAAAGGCCATGATGGAAAAGCCATCCGCCCGCGGTTACCTGCCCATCGACGGCATCGCCGCCTATGACGCAGCCGTGAAGAGCCTGGTGTTCGGTGCCGACAGCGAGCCTGTCACCTCGGGACGCGTGGCCACGGTGCAAGGCATCGGCGGCACGGGCGGCCTGAAGATCGGCGCCGACTTCCTGAAGAAGGTCAGCCCCGACGCCAAGGTGCTGATCTCCGACCCCAGTTGGGAAAACCACCGCGCGCTGTTCACCAACGCCGGCTTCACTGTCGAGTCCTATGCCTATTACGACGCCGAAAAGCGTGGCGTGAACTTTGAAGGCATGCTGGCCTCATTGAATGCTGCCGCCCCGGGCACCATCGTGGTCCTGCACGCCTGCTGCCACAACCCCACGGGTTACGACATCACTGCCGCCCAATGGGATCAAGTGATCGCTGTCGTCAAGGCCAAAAACCTGACCCCCTTCCTGGACATGGCCTACCAGGGCTTTGGCCACGGCATTGCCGAAGACGGCGCCGTGATCGGCAAGTTCGTGGCTGCCGGCCTGAGCTTCTTTGTGTCCACCTCGTTCTCCAAGAGCTTCAGCCTGTACGGCGAGCGCGTGGGCGCCTTGTCGGTGCTGTGCGCCGACAAGGAAGAAGCATCGCGCGTGCTGTCGCAACTCAAGATCGTGATCCGCACCAACTACTCCAACCCGCCCATTCACGGCGGTGCCGTGGTGGCTGCCGTGCTGGGCAACCCTGAGCTGCGCGCCCTGTGGGAAAAGGAACTGGGCGAGATGCGTGTTCGCATCAAGGCCATGCGTCAAAAGCTGGTGGATGGCCTGAAGGCCGCTGGTGTGCAGCAAGACATGAGCTTCATCACCACCCAGATCGGCATGTTCAGCTACTCCGGCCTGAACAAGGACCAGATGGTGCGCCTGCGCAGCGAGTTCGGCGTGTACGGCACCGACACCGGCCGCATGTGCGTGGCCGCGCTCAACAGCAAGAACATCGACTACGTCTGCCAGGCGATTGCCAAGGTGGCCTGAGTTCTCTGAATCCGCAGGGGCAAGGCCTGCCCCTGCCCGATTCACATCAACCGCCCATGGGCGGTTTTTTTGTTACTGGATCAGCCCCAGACAACTGAGCGCATCGAAATCGAGGCCGATTGGAAATCGGCATTGAACATGCGGGGCATTTCAGTGCGCCTGGCCGCCCCAGCAGCGTAGAGCAGGGGCCAATAATGCTCATGTGTCGGATGCGCCAGGCGGGCCACCTCGCCCTGCCCCTGGAAATCGACCAATGCCTCCAGCTCACCCCGCTGCAGATGGCCCTGCACCCAGCCATCGAACTGATGTGCCCAATCGTAGGCCTGGGTGCTCGGGGTATCCCGCCTTGCGGCACGCAGGTTGTGCACCGCGTTGCCACTGCCCACGATCAGCACCCCGCGTTCGCGCAAGGCACCCAACTGCTGTCCCAAGGCGAAATGCTCGGACGCAGGCCGGCTGCCATCCATGCTCAGTTGGACCACGGGGATGTCCGCGCGCGGAAACATGGGTTTGAGCACCGACCATGTGCCGTGATCAAAACCCCAGCGATCCTGATCAAGTTGCAACTCTGGTTTCAAAATACCATCGCGCAGGGCCTTGGCCAGGGCCGGTGCGCCGGGCGCAGGGTATTGCTGATCGAACAAGGCCTGCGGAAAGCCACCAAAGTCGTGGATCGTGCGAGGCCGGCTCATGGCCGTGAGCCAAAAGCCATCGGTCACCCAATGCGCTGAGATGCAAAGAATCAATGCCGGCTTCGGATAGCGTCGCCCGAACTCAGCCCCCAATTGGGCCCAGGCGCGACTGTAAGCGTTGTCCCCCAAGGCATTCATGGGGCTCCCATGGCCCAGAAACAGCACCGGCATGCGAGGCGTCTGCGGCATGCCCGACCAAGCCGAAGCCAGAGCCGACCAAGACAGGGCGGGCGCCAAAGCGCCGACGCCGGCAAGGGCTGACAAACAGGATCTGCGCTTCATGGCGCGCTCAACAAAGAGTTCATCTGAAGCAGATTCAACACCCACAAAACAGTTCCCTACAAAGAAATTTGACGCAATATTGGTGTTTTCACTCCAGACAAGTCCACCCGATCACTGGTATATTTGCTGCAGTGCAACATAACGATCTCAGGTCGCCCCATGCTTTATCAGCTCTATGAAACTCAACGCTCCATGATGGAGCCGTTTGCCGATTTCGCCCAGGCTGCCTCCAAGCTCTACAGCAACCCGCTGTCGCCCTTGAGCCAGGCCCCCATGGCGCAACGCATGTCTGCAGGCTACGACCTGCTGTACCGACTGGGCAAGGATTACGAAAAGCCGGTGTTCGGCATCACCACAGTCGATGTGGATGGTGTGGGTGTGGCCATCCACGAGCGGGTGGAGATCGACAAGCCGTTTTGTGAGTTGCGCCGTTTCAAGCGCTTCTCGGATGATCCGGCGACCCTGACCAAGCTCAAGGGCCAGCCCGTGGTGTTGATCGTGGCACCGCTTTCGGGCCATTACGCCACCTTGCTGCGCGACACCGTGCGCACCATGCTGAAAGACCACAAGGTCTACATCACCGACTGGAAGAACGCTCGCCTGGTGCCCATGAGCGAAGGTGAATTCCATCTCGACGACTACATCAATTACGTCCAGGAGTTCATTCGCCACCTGCAGGCCACCTATGGTAACTGCCATGTGATCAGCGTGTGCCAGCCCACCGTACCGGTGCTGGCTGCCGTGTCGCTGATGGCTTCGCGCAAGGAACAGCTCCCGCTGTCGATGACCATGATGGGTGGCCCGATTGACGCCAGCAAGTCGCCCACGTCGGTCAACAACCTCGCCACCAACAAGAGCTTCGAGTGGTTTGAGAACAATGTGATCTACCGTGTGCCTCACAACTTCCCTGGGGCTGGCCGTCGCGTCTACCCGGGCTTTCTGCAGCACACGGGCTTTGTGGCCATGAACCCGGACCGCCACGCCACCAGCCACTACGACTACTTCAAGGACCTGATCAAGGGCGACGACGCCAGTGTCGAGGCCCATCGCAAGTTCTATGACGAGTACAACGCGGTGCTCGACATGGATGCGGATTACTACCTGGAAACCATCCAGACCGTGTTCCAGGACTTCAAGCTGGTCAAGGGCACCTGGGATGTGCGCAGCGAGAAAGGCGTGGTCGAGCGCGTGCGTCCACAAGACATCCGCAACACCGGCCTGCTGACCGTTGAAGGCGAACTGGACGATATCTCGGGCTCCGGCCAGACCGCTGCCGCCCACGATCTGTGCAGCGGCATTGAAGCCGGTCACCGCAAGCACCTGGAGGCCAAGGGCGCAGGCCATTACGGCATCTTCAGTGGCCGCCGCTGGCGCGAGGTGGTGTACCCCACCGTGAAGCGCTTCATCCTGGACCACCAGGCCACTGCGGCGTCTGGTGGCCGCGCGACGGCAGAAGCTGCCGGCAAGGCCGTTGTGCCCAGCACGCCAGTCAAGGCCACCGCACCCGCCAAGGCCGTGGCGGAGACGCTTGGCAAGCCCACAGCCCGCGCCAAGACCGCCAGCAGCGCCAAGGCGAGTGCCAAGCCCTCGTCCACCAAGGCCGCCCGCGGCCCTTCAGCCAAGGCTTGAGCGCGCGGTGCAGGATCTGATTTCGCGCCTGCATGCGGCGCTGCCCCAGACCCAGTGCACCCGCTGCGGCTACCCTGATTGCGAAGCCTACGCCACGGCAGTGGCCAAGGGCGATGCTGGCATCAATCAATGCCCGCCCGGTGGCGCAGAAGGCGTTGCCCGGCTGGCGGCCATCACCGCTCGGCCATGGGTTCCCCTGAGCCCGGAGCACGGCACAGAGGGGCCGCGCACCGTGGCATTCATCGACGAGGCTTGGTGCATTGGCTGCACCCTGTGCTTGAAAGCCTGCCCCACCGACGCCATTCTGGGCAGCAACAAGCAGATGCACACCGTGATCGAGCCCTGGTGCACCGGCTGCGAGCTGTGCATCCCGGTCTGCCCGGTCGATTGCATTGAGTTGGAGGTAGCCAGCGGCGAACGCACCGGCTGGGCCGCCTGGTCAGAAGCCGAGGCGCAAATTGCCCTGCAACGCTACCGCCAGCATCAGGCTCGGCAGGCCCGCGAGCAAGCCGAAAACGATGCCCGTTTGCAGGCCGAAGCCCAGGCCAAGCTTCAGGACATCAGCGCCCACTCGCGCCTGAGCGATCCGACCCAACTGGAGCGAAAACGCGCCTTGATCGAAGCCGCCCTGCAAAAGGCCCGAGCCCGCCGCAGCCCCGGCAGCAACGGCGAAGAATGAGCCTCAGGCGCCGCCATGCTCAGGCGGCGGCCAATGACTTGTAAACCCCGCACCCGATGTACAGACCAGGCTGAGACAAGGCCTGCACAAAAGACATCTTGGTCTGCATGCGCCCTGTGGCCGGATTGGTAATGTCGTACTCGACCCAGCCCGGCGCCACCCTGGCACGGTCGATGATGTTGTTCAGCAGCACCTCGCCTTGGATGCCTGGGATGTCCTTGACATTGCTGCCCACCTTGGCTGGATTGCCGCCAAACGCCCGGTAAGCCCCCGACTCGTCCAGCACAAACACATACATGTCCCGGTCATGGAAAGGCTGAGCCGGATCGGTGATCTGGCGCATCAACTGCTCTGCTGACATCCCCTGGCCCAACTTGACTGCGCGCTGCACCAAGGCCTGCGCCTCTTCGGCCGTTCCCTGCTGCAAGGCAAAAGAGGCCACCGATGCCGACAAGGTGGCAGCGCGATGCTCCAGCAAAGACGTCTCCTGCACCGAAGACTCCACCATTTGTGCATTGCGCTGGGTGATCTGGTCAAGTTGCTGGATGGCCAGCGTGATCTCGCTCAGGCTGGCGCTCTGCTCAGTACTCAAGGATGAAATCTCAGCCATGCTGCTGGCCACCGATCGAATGCCTTCGGTGATGCTACCGATGCTGGTACCTGCGGCACGGATCAGCGCAACACTGCCCTCCACCTGCTCCGAGGAAGCGCTGATCAACTGACGGATCTCACGCGCCGATGCGGCTGAGCGCTGGGCCAACGAGCGCACCTCGGCAGCCACCACGGCAAAGCCCCTGCCTTGCTCACCCGCACGGGCCGCCTCCACGGCCGCATTGAGCGCGAGGATGTTGGTCTGAAAGGCCAAGCTGTCGATCACACCGATGATTTCGCTCATCTTGTGGGCGCTTTGCTGCATGCCCTCGACTGAGGCCACCGCACGGGACATCGCAGACGCCCCCGCCTCGGCGTCGTCACGCACCTGGGCCGCACGGGCGTTGGCTTGTTGTGCAATGCCTGCGTTGTGCTCGACCGTGCTGGCCAGTTCTTCAACGCTGGCTGCCGTCTGCTCCAGGTTGGCGGCCTGCTGCTCGGTGCGATCTGACAAGTCCTTGCTGCTCACGGCCAGACTGCCCCCGGCATGGGACACCAGGGCCGAATTGCTGCGCACATCAGCCACCATGCCCGACAGGGTGTGTGACATGGCACGCAACAAGTCGGCCAGCTCGCTCAGTTCATCGCGCCCGTTGACAGCCAGGTGAATCTGCAGATCACCCTCAGCCAGTTGGTGCGTCACCGCAATCATGGCGCGGAAGCTCAGAACAAAACTTCGGTAGAAGGACATCAGCAGGTACAGCAGCAGGGCGATGCCCAGCACCGTGACCCCCAGTGCCGTGTTGCGCTGCAAAACGAGGGTGCTGGCCCGCTTTTGAAGCAGGTCGTCGATACTGCCCAACACCTTGTTGCTCAGGGCCTGAGCATCACCGATCGCCTTGGTACCACTGGCGAAAAAGTCGCTGGGCGGCAGGCGCGGCTCAGCCACATCCCCGCTGACCGGAAAGGCCTGGCGGGCCAGGCGCAGAAAGTCATTGCTGCTGGCCAAGGTATTGCCCGCCGATCCCAGGTCTGCCTGGCGTTGCTGCAGGGTCTGCAATGCAAATTCCACATCACGCAGTTCGCCCCCCAGGTTGTCGAGCAGCACATGAAGGCGTCCGATGCTCAGGGCGGTGGGTTGAGCCTGTGTCAGCAAGCCAGCGCCGCTGCCCCGCACCAGGCCCAGGCGCTCCGTCCAGGGGATGATGCGCGACACACTCATGTCAATCAGCAGGTAGGTCACCGGATCAGGGTCGAACAGCAGGCCGGAGTGTTCGGCCGTCTCATAGGCCATCCGACGCAATTCATCGATCAGGGCCGAATGCTCGGCAAAGCTGGCCGCCGCGGCCCCCTGACGCAGCTGTGGCAATTGCTCCAGGCGAGGCCGAATGCGGCTCCAGGTGGCGTTCATGTTCAAACCACCCTGCCCTTGCACCGCCGTCTCCACCTCGGCCATGCCTTGCTTCAGGCCTTGCGCACTCTGTTCCAGCGCCGGCGCAATCGACGCATTGCCAGACAGCAGGATGTTCATCTGCCCCCGGTGGGTCTGTGTCAGCGCCACCAGGCGCACCACGGGTGCCAGCACCTGTACGCCGGCCTGTTCACTCTGAATGAACTCAATGTCCTCATGAAAACGCTGCAGCAGTTGCAGACACACCAGCAGCAACGGGACCAGCAGCATGGCGGAGAGCAGCAGCAACTTGGCCGGCAAGCGCATGCGGGACATCAAGGCGACACCGGGTCCCCAAATAGAAAGCGTTTTCATGGCATGTGTCCCCTAGGCGTCACGGTATTTTGTTGCAGCGATTTTGAATCTTTAGCCTGTGCCCAAACTGACAGAAGGTTCTCCATAACCTCAGGGCAAACCCGCATTTTTTGAGCAAAATGCGAGTATTAAATGGCCGACCTGTCTTTTTTATCACCTATTCAAGGCCAATTGCAATGATTTGGGTGGATTTCACTGCAAGATCAATGAAAAAAAGCCACCTGCATCAAGCAGGTGGCTTCAGGAGCGGGAGCGACGAATCGAGTGAAGCTCAGACCGACGGCGACGCGGCCAGCGCCGCAAAGGCCTTCACCACCTCCGGTGGGGCTTGCACCAGCTCGATCAACACGCCCTCACCCGAGATCGGAAACTCGTCGTTGCCCTTGGGGTGGAGGAAGGTGATGTCAAAGCCGGCAGCACCGCGGCGGATGCCGCCGGGGGCGAAGCGCACACCATGGGCGCTCAACCATTCCACGGCCACCGGCAGGTCATCGATCCACAGACCCACGTGGTTCAACGGTGTGGCGTGAACGGCGGGTTTCTTGTCTGGATCCATGGGCTGCATCAGGTCGACCTCAACCTTGAACGGCCCCTCGCCGATGGCGCAGATGTCTTCATCCACGTTCTCACGCTCGCTTTTGAAGGTGCCTGTCAGGGTCAGGCCCAGCATGTCCACCCAAAGCTTTTGCAGCCGGGTCTTGTCGGGTCCGCCGATGGCGATCTGCTGGATGCCCAGCACTTTGAAGGGTCGGTTCATGGTCATGGCACGGGCTCCGCTCAGACAAACTCAAGAATGACCTGGTCCACCGCCAGCGACTCGCCCTTGTTGGCGGCGATCTTGCCCACCACGCCGTCCTGCGTAGCAAACAAGATGTTCTCCATCTTCATGGCTTCGATCACGGCCAGCTTCTCGCCGGCCTGCACGGTCTGGCCAGGCTGCACAGCCACATCCACCAGCAAGCCGGGCATGGGCGAGAGCAGGAACTTGCTCAGATCAGGCGGCGCCTTGTAAGGCATCAGCTTGTGCAGTTCAGCCGAGCGTGGCGACAGCACCAGGGCCTCGATCTGGGTGCCGTTGTGCGACACGCGCAGCGCCAGCGGGTTCTTGCCAGACCCTCGCTCCACCTGGGCCGTGAACGCGGCACCATTGACCAGGCCCTCGATGCGGATCGCCCCCAGACGGGCACCGCTGCTGAACTGGTAGCCTTTGCCGTCCACGTTCACGGTGCTGGTCTGCGCATCCAACTCGGCGACTTGCACCGGGTAATGCACGTGCTGGCCAGCCTTGTCCAGAACCACCACCACGAAGTCTTCACCCAACTTGGCGCCATGACCTTCCATCTGGCCGGTGATGCCCGAGGCACGCTGGCGATAGCGGCGGTTCTGGAAGGCCGCCAGGGCCACCAGGAAGGCCGGGTCGCTGTGCGGCACGTCTTCGGCAAAAAAGCCCTTGCCGTAGTTCTCGGCAATGAAGCCGGTGTTGAAATCACCCGACACAAATTTCGGGTGCGCCAGCAAGGCCGCCTGGAAAGGGATGTTGCTGCTGATGCCGCGGATCACAAAGCCGTTCAGAGCTTCGCGCATCTTGGCGATGGCATCGTTGCGGTCGCGTCCATGCACGATGAGCTTGGCGATCATCGAGTCATAGAACATCGGGATCTCGCCACCGTCGGTCACCCCGGTGTCCACGCGCACGCCGAACAGCTTGTCGGTCTTGCTCTGGAACATGGTTTCCGGCGGGGTCTGAAAACGGACCAGGCGGCCGGTGGAGGGCAGGAAGTTGCGGAACGGGTCTTCGGCATTGATGCGGCACTCGATGGCCCAGCCATCGCGCTTCACGTCGGCCTGGGTCAGGGGCAGCTTCTCGCCGGCAGCCACACGGATCATCAGCTCGACCAGGTCCAGGCCCGTGATGCATTCGGTGACCGGGTGCTCCACCTGCAGACGGGTGTTCATCTCCAGGAAGTAGAAGCTCTGGTCCTTGCCCACCACAAATTCGACCGTGCCGGCGCTCTGGTACTTCACGGCCTTGGCCAGGGCCACGGCTTGCTCGCCCATGGCCTTGCGGGTTTCGTCGCTGATGAAGGGGCTCGGCGCCTCTTCGATCACCTTCTGGTGACGACGCTGGATCGAGCACTCTCGCTCGTTCAGGTAAATCACATGGCCGTGCGAATCGCCCAGCACCTGGATTTCGATGTGACGCGGCTCCTCGACAAACTTCTCGATGAACACGCGGTCATCGCCAAAGCTGTTGCGGGCTTCGTTCTGGCAGCTGGCAAAGCCCTCGAAGGCTTCCTTGTCGTTGAAGGCCACGCGCAAACCCTTGCCGCCACCGCCGGCCGAAGCCTTGATCATGACGGGGTAGCCGATGCCCTTGGCGATCTCGACCGCCTGCTCCGGGCCGCTGATGGCGTCGTTGTAGCCCGGAATGGTGTTGACCTTGGCCTCGTTGGCAAGCTTCTTGGAGGCGATCTTGTCGCCCATGGCGGCGATCGAGAAATGGCGCGGGCCAATGAAGGCCATGCCTTCGTCCTCGACGCGCTTGGCAAAGGCCTCGTTCTCGCTCAAAAAGCCGTAGCCGGGGTGGATGGCCTCGGCACCGGTGGCCTTGGCGGCGGCAATGATCTTGTCAGCCACCAGGTAGCTCTCGCGGCTGGGCGCCGGGCCCAGCAGCACGGCCTCGTCGGCCAGGGCCACGTGGCGGGCCTCTTTGTCGGCTTCGGAATACACCGCCACGGTGGCGATGCCCATCTTCTTGGCGGTGGCGATGACGCGGCAGGCGATTTCACCACGATTGGCAATCAGGATTTTCTTAAACACGGGCAGCTCCCTTCGTGGTGAATTCGCCTGCACGCACTGCGTGCGTCAAGCAATTTGCAGAAACGTTTGCTGCGCAACCGCTTTCACCCCGGTTCGCAATCAGAATCTTCTTAAACATTTGACTCGTTCCTTCTTGTTCGTGCCGGTGATCAGAGCGGGATGTTCCCGTGCTTGCGCCACGGGTTCTCAAGCTTCTTGTCCTTGAGCATGACCAGCGAGCGGCAGATGCGCTTGCGGGTCTCCGACGGCAGGATCACGTCATCGATGAAGCCACGGGCACCAGCCACAAAGGGGTTGGCGAAACGGGCCTTGTATTCGGCCTCCTTGGCGGCCAGCTTGGCCGGGTCGCCCTTGTCTTCGCGGAAGATGATCTCCACCGCGCCCTTGGCGCCCATCACGGCGATCTCGGCATTCGGCCAGGCAAAGTTGACGTCACCGCGCAAGTGCTTGGAGGCCATCACGTCGTAAGCGCCACCGTAGGCCTTGCGGGTGATCACCGTGATCTTGGGCACCGTGCACTCGGCGTACGCGTACAGCAGCTTGGCACCGTGCTTGATGATGCCGCCGTACTCCTGGCTGGTACCGGGCATGAAGCCGGGCACGTCGACAAAGGTCACCACCGGGATGTTGAAGGCGTCGCAAAAGCGCACGAAGCGAGCGGCCTTGATCGAGCTCTTGATGTCCAGGCAACCCGCCAGCACCAGGGGCTGGTTGGCCACGATGCCGACGGTCTGGCCGTCCATGCGGGCAAAGCCGATGATGATGTTCTTGGCGTACTCGGGTTGCAATTCAAAGAAGTCGCCATCGTCCACAGTCTTGACGATCAGCTCCTTCATGTCATAGGGCTTGTTCGGGTTGTCGGGCACCAGGGTGTCCAGGCTCTTGTCCTGACGGTCCACCGGGTCGCCGCTCTTGCGCACGGGGGCCTTCTCGCGGTTGTTCAGCGGCAGGTAGTTGTAGAGGCGGCGCAACATCAGCAGGGCCTCGACATCGTTCTCGAACGCCATGTCGGCCACGCCACTCTTGGTGGTGTGGGTCACGGCGCCGCCCAGTTCTTCAGCCGTCACCTCTTCATGGGTCACGGTCTTCACCACTTCAGGGCCGGTCACGAACATGTACGAGCTGTCCTTGACCATGAAGATGAAGTCGGTCATGGCGGGCGAGTACACCGCCCCCCCGGCCGAGGGGCCCATGATCATGCTGATCTGCGGGATCACACCGCTGGCCAGCACGTTCTTCTGGAACACGTCGGCATAGCCCCCCAACGAGGCCACACCTTCTTGAATGCGGGCGCCACCCGAGTCGTTGAGGCCGATCACCGGAGCACCGACCTTCATGGCCTGGTCCATGATCTTGCAGATTTTTTCGGCATGGGCCTCGGACAAGGCGCCGCCGAAGACCGTGAAGTCCTGGCTGAAGACAAAGACCAGGCGGCCATTGATCATGCCGTAGCCGGTAACCACACCGTCACCCGGGATCTTGTTGTCGGCCATGCCGAAATCGGCACAACGGTGCTCGACGAACATGTCCCACTCTTCAAACGTGCCCTCGTCCAGCAGCAACTCGATGCGCTCACGCGCGGTCAGCTTGCCTTTGGCATGTTGCGAATCGATGCGCTTCTGACCGCCGCCGAGGCGGGCAGCAGCGCGCTTGCTTTCGAGTTGCGCCAGGATGTCTTGCATGGTGTCTTCTCTCTTTGCTCCGGATGGATTCTGGAAATGAGGGGGTTGGATCGGTTGGATCAGGTGAAATGAGGGCCGGCTGGGTTCAATCGCTGTGGCGGCTGGCCGCCAGCAATTGCCGAGCAGCGGTGGAGGCGGGCAGCAGCCCTTGGGCCACCTCGTCGGTGAAGCGAGGCAGCAAGGCCTGCACCTGCGGGTGGGCACGGAAAGCCTGCTTGAGACCCGCGTCGATGCGCTCCCACATCCAGGCCAGCGACTGGCTCTGGCGGCGCGACTGCAGGCGCCCATTGGCCCCCTGCAACCGCCTGAACTGGCTCACGGCGACCCAGAAGGCCTCTACGCCCTGCCCCAGCAAGGCACTGAGCTGCACCACCTGCGGGTGCCACAAGGCCTCGTCATGATGGGCGTGCTCGGGGTTGCCGTGCAGGCCCAGCAGGCGCAGCGACGAGGTGATCTGGGCCTGGGCCCGCGTGGCGGCGTGCACGTCGATGTCGGCCTTGTTGATGACCACCAGGTCGGCGATCTCCATCACGCCTTTCTTGATGGCCTGCAGGTCGTCACCGGCATTGGGCAGTTGCATGAGCACGAACATGTCGGTCATGCCCGCCACGGCGATTTCGCTCTGGCCCACACCCACGGTCTCGACGATCACCACGTCATACCCCGCGGCCTCGCACACCAGCATGGCCTCGCGGGTTTTCTCTGCAACGCCCCCCAGGGTGCCGCTGCTGGGGCTGGGGCGGATGTAGGCCCGCTCATGCACCGACAGGTGTTCCATGCGGGTCTTGTCACCCAGGATGGAGCCCCCCGAGACCGTGCTGGAGGGGTCGACCGCGAGCACCGCCACGCGGTGGCCCTGACCGATCAGGTACAGGCCCAAGGCCTCGATGAACGTGCTCTTGCCCACGCCGGGCACGCCACTGATGCCCAGGCGAAAAGAGCGCCCGGTGTGCGGCAGCATGGCCGTCAACAACTCGTCGGCCTGGGCCCGGTGATCGGGCCGGGTCGATTCCAGCAGCGTGATGGCCTTGGCCATGGCGCGCCGCTGCACCGCTGGGGCGCCGCTCAGGATGCCTTCAAGCAAAGGGGTCTGCATGGTCTGGGTCAAAGGTCAAAAAGGAGTGCTTCAAACGCGGGCAGCCAGCAAGGGCTCAGTCCTGGGCCGCGCCGGGGTCGGAGGGCCGGGGGGTGCCCTGGGCGCTGTCGGTCAACAGGCGGGCGCGCAGCAGGGCCTGCAGCTTCTTCTGCAGGGGCGAGCCTTCGGCACCGAGCTTGACGCCACGCTGGGCGCTCAGGCGCAAAGGCGCCAAGGCATCCGCTGCCTGGTGCCGCACCGGGTGGGCGGGTCGGCGCCCGAGCGAACGCTCGACCGCCATCACGATGTACTGCGACTTCGACAGGCCCAGCCTGCGGGCCGCTTCATCGACCTCGCGCTCCAGCGCGGGGTCCATGCGGACAGCGACATGGCTCATGCGTTTCAGCCCTGCTGTGCCTTGCGGATCTGTTCCAGCACGTCCTTGGCGCTGGCCGGGATGGGCGTGCCCGGGCCGTACACGCCCTTGACGCCGGCCTCGTACAGGAAGTCGTAATCCTGGCGCGGAATCACCCCGCCCACGAACACGATGATGTCGTCCGCGCCCTGGTCCTTGAGCGATTGGATGATGGCCGGCACCAGGGTCTTGTGGCCTGCGGCCAGGGTGGACACGCCCACGGCGTGCACGTCGTTCTCGATGGCCTGGCGGGCGCACTCCTCGGGGGTCTGGAACAGCGGTCCCATGTCCACGTCAAAGCCCAGGTCGGCAAAGGCCGTGGCCACCACCTTGGCACCGCGGTCGTGCCCGTCCTGGCCCAGCTTGGCGATCATCACGCGCGGGCGGCGGCCCTGCTCATCCGCAAAGGCACTGATCTCGGTCTTGAGCTTGTCCCAGCCTTCGGCCGAGTCGTAGGCGGCGGCATACACACCGGTCACCTTCTGGGTGTCGGCACGGTGGCGGCCAAAGATCTTCTCGAGGGCATCCGACACCTCGCCCACCGTGGCGCGCAGTCGAATAGCCTGGATGGTCAGGTCCAGCAGATTGCCCTGGCCGCTCTCGGCTGCAGTCGTCAAGGCGGCCAGCGCGGCCTGCACTGCGGCGCTGTCGCGGGTGGCCCGGATCTTCTTGAGGCGCTCGATCTGCCCGTCGCGCACCTTGACGTTGTCCACCTCCAGGATGTCGATGGCGTCTTCGCTCTTGAGCTTGTACTTGTTGACGCCCACGATCACGTCTTTGCCCGAATCGATGCGCGCCTGCTTCTCGGCAGCCGCCGCTTCGATCTTGAGCTTGGCCCAACCGCTGTCCACCGCCTTGGTCATGCCGCCCATGGCCTCGACCTCTTCGATGATCTTCCAGGCGGCATCGGCCATGTCCTGGGTCAGCTTCTCCATCATGTAACTGCCAGCCCAGGGATCGATCACATTGGTGATGTGGGTCTCCTCCTGGATGATCAGCTGGGTGTTGCGCGCAATGCGGGCGCTGAACTCGGTGGGCAGCGCAATCGCTTCGTCAAAGCTGTTGGTGTGCAGGCTTTGTGTGCCGCCAAACACCGCTGCCATGGCCTCGATGGTGGTACGCACCACGTTGTTGTAGGGGTCTTGCTCGGTCAGCGACCAGCCCGAGGTCTGGCAGTGGGTGCGCAGCATCAGGCTCTTGGGGTTCTTGGCATCAAAGCCCTTCATGATGCGGCACCACAACAGGCGCGCCGCACGCATCTTGGCTACTTCCAGGTAGAAGTTCATGCCGATGGCCCAGAAGAAGCTCAGGCGGCCGGCAAACCCGTCCACATCCATGCCCTTGGCGATGGCGGTCTTCACGTATTCCTTGCCGTCGGCCAGGGTAAAGGCCAACTCCAGCGCCTGGTTGGCGCCCGCCTCTTGCATGTGGTAGCCCGAGATGCTGATCGAGTTGAACTTCGGCATGTTCTTGGCCGTGTACTCGATGATGTCGCCGATGATCTTCATCGACGGCTGGGGCGGGTAGATGTAGGTGTTGCGCACCATGAACTCTTTCAGAATGTCGTTCTGAATGGTTCCGGACAGCTTGTCCTGGCTCACGCCCTGCTCTTCGGCCGCCACCACATAGCCGGCCAGGACGGGCAACACAGCGCCGTTCATGGTCATGGAGACCGACACCTTGTCGAGCGGGATCTGGTCGAACAAGATCTTCATGTCCTCGACTGAGTCGATGGCCACACCGGCCTTGCCCACATCGCCGGTCACGCGGGGGTGATCGCTGTCGTAGCCACGGTGAGTGGCCAGGTCAAAGGCCACCGACACGCCCTGGCCGCCAGCGGCCAAGGCCTTGCGGTAGAAGGCATTGGACTCTTCGGCCGTCGAAAAACCGGCGTATTGGCGAATCGTCCAGGGGCGCACCGCGTACATGGTGGCTTGCGGGCCGCGCAGAAAGGGCTCAAAACCCGGCAAGGTGTTGGCGTACGGCAGGTTGGCCGTGTCGGCTGCGGTGTACAGCGGCTTCACGCTGATGCCGTCGGGTGTCAGCCAGTTCAAGGCATTCACGTCACCACCGGGGGCCGACTTGGCGGCAGCCTTCGCCCAGGCTTCCAGCGAGCTGGGGGCAAATTCAGGGTTGGACGGCTTGGCAGACTGTGAATCACTCATGACAAAAGCTTCTCCGACGGGGCTTGGGGTGTTGGCTCAGGGTATCCCTGCTTAATCCAGCAGTTTACATCATTCATAATTATTGATTCAAAATATTCCACACACCTTACAATCCGCGCCATGTCCGCCCTCACCCTCACGCCCAAAGCCCTGTACGAAGAAGTGGCCGAACTCCTTCGCCAGCGCATCTTCCAGCGCGAGCTCGAACCTGGCAGCTGGATCGACGAGCTGAAAATCGCACAAGAGTTCGGCATCAGCCGCACGCCGCTGCGCGAAGCCATCAAGGTGCTGGCCGCCGAAGGCCTGGTGACGATGAAGGTGCGCCGTGGCGCCTATGTGACCGAGGTCAATGAAAAAGACCTGCGCGACGTCTACCACCTGCTGAGCCTGCTCGAAAGCGATGCCGCCGGTGAGGTGGCCGACCACGCCACAGCCGCCCAGCTGCAAGAAATCCAGGCCCTGCATGACGAACTCGAAAAGGCCGTGGACGACCGCGAACGCTTCTTCCAGCTCAATGAGCGCATCCACCTGCGCATCCTGGAGATGGCCGACAACCGCTGGCGCCTGCAAATGGTGACCGACCTGCGCAAGGTCATGAAACTGAACCGCCACAACTCACTGCTCAAGCGTGGCCGCATCGCCGAATCACTGCAGGAGCACCGCGAAATCACCGAAGCCATCGCGGCCCGAGACGGCCACGCCGCCGCCCAGCGCATGCGCGCCCACTTCGCCAACGGGCTCGAAGCCGCGGCCTGACTCGGCCACCTGCCCTTCACGCCAGGGTCGAGCCCCCCCCCCGATGGACGGGGTTGATCATCTGATTTGAAAAGACCCGGATCAGACCGGGCTGGCGGCCTCTGCGCCCGCATGGGCCAACGCCATCACCTCGTGAGGCGTGTGGCCACGCAGGCGGTGGTCGCTCCAGACTTGGCGCCAACGTCGTGCCCCAGGCAGGCCATTGCGCAGGCCCAGCATGTGCCGCGCCATGGTGTGCCAGGGTGTACCGTGCTCGGCCTGCTCGCGCGCCATGTGGTCGCACATCAGGCGCTCCACGTCTTCGCGCGTCTGGCCGCTGGGCTCGGCGCCCCAGAAGCGGTGGTCCCAATCAGCCATCACCCAGGGGTTGTGATAAGCCTCACGACCCACCATCACGCCATCCACCTGCTCCAGGTGAGCCTGCACCTGCTCATTGAGTGTGATGCCGCCATTGACGGCAATCGTCAGCCCCGGGAACTCTTGCTTCAGCCGGTAGACCATCTCATAGCGAAGCGGCGGAATCTCGCGATTTTCCTTGGGACTCAAGCCTTTCAACCAGGCATTGCGCGCATGCACGATGAACACCTTGCAACCGGCCTCGCTGACCTTGCCCACGAAGTCGCGCACAAACTCATAGCTCTCGATGCGGTCGATGCCGATGCGATGCTTCACCGTGACCGGCACCCGCTGCACCCCATCCAGCATGGCCTTCACGCCATCCGCCACCAGATCTGCCTCAGCCATCAGGCAGGCCCCGAAAGCGCCACGCTGCACCCTCTCACTGGGGCAACCACAGTTCAGGTTGACCTCGTCATAGCCCCACTGTTCGGCCAAACGTGCACAGTGCGCCAGATCCACCGGCTCGCTGCCCCCCAATTGCAGCGCCACCGGATGCTCTTCGGCGTGGTAGCGCAAATGCCGGGCCACGTCCCCATGGATCAGCGCCCCCGTGGTCACCATCTCGGTGTAGAGCAAGGTGTGGCGGGTGATCAGGCGGTGCAGGTAGCGGCAATGGCGATCAGTCCAATCCATCATCGGCGCGACACTCAGCCGGTGCATGCTGTAGGAAGGCTGTTCTCCTCTGAAAACGTCACCTGGGGTGCCTGTCTGATTCACGTCGATTTACCTGTTTTTAGGGTCTTTTTGGGCTGCCGGTGCTACATTCAGTGCTACAAAAACTTCATGTAGCACTGACAATGGGCTCAATTGTCTCACGCAAGAGAAAAGACGGTTCAATGGGTCACACAGCCCAGATCCGACTGAAAGACGGCGGCAAGGTCATCTACACCGAGGCCCAGACCTTTGACCGCAAACCAGCAGCTCAAGCCTGGTTGAAGAAGCGCGAAACCGAACTGGCGGTACCTGGGGCACTCGTCAAGCCCAGCGACCCCATGCTCAAGGATGTGATCGACCAATACTGCGCTGATACCCTTCGGGCCCATGGCAAGACAAAAGACCAGGTGCTACGCACCATCCGCAATGCCCCGATCGGCGAACTGCGCTGCTCGGAGATAACCAGCCAGGAACTGGTCAGGTTCGCCCAATCGATCGAGGCTCAGCCCTCAACCCGCGGCAACTACCTCTCTCACCTGGCGGCGGTCATCAGCGTGGCAAAGCCGGCGTGGGGCTACCCACTGGAAAAGCAGGCCATTGATGACGCTCGCACGGTGCTCGCCAAGCTTGGCGTGACCGGAAGGTCCAGGCAACGTACCCGGCGCCCCACTCTCGACGAGCTCGACCGGTTGATGACTCACTACCAGA
Organism: Curvibacter sp. EU05-FHT14A10; assembly: GCF_058791075.1. Lineage (NCBI taxonomy): Bacteria > Pseudomonadati > Pseudomonadota > Betaproteobacteria > Burkholderiales > Comamonadaceae > Curvibacter > Curvibacter sp. EU05-FHT14A10. The sequence goes on along the minus strand of NZ_JBYTDE010000003.1, from coordinate 364,376 downwards.
CGGCAGAGCTGAAGCGCAAGGACATCATCCCCATGACCCGGCTGATCCCCTTTGCGATCTTCAGCACCCGACGCCAGGAAGAGATCACCCGCCTGCAGGGCAAGGATCTGGACAAAGCCAACCTGGAAATCATCGTCCGAGACATGAAGAACCCAGGCGAGAAGATCGGCAATGACGTGCGTGTCACCCTCACACCCGAAGCCTTGAAGTTGATCGAGCTGCAACCCGAGACCGATGGCGTCATCTGGCCTTACAACGCTGAATCGATCAGTGCCTCATTCACACGAGCTTGTGCCCTGCTCGGGATTGAAGATTTGCATTTTCATGATCTGCGGCATGAGGGAGTCAGCAGGCTGTTTGAGATGGGCTGGACCATTCCCCGTGTGGCGAGTGTGTCAGGACATCGGTCCTGGAGTAGCTTGAAGAGATATACCCATTTAAGGCAGGCGGGGGACAAATACGCCGGCTGGAAGTGGCTCGACATTGCCTGAGTTCTGCCTCTGACTCCGCAAATGCCCGAACGCCGTGAAATTCGGACCATTTGGCGCGATTCTGCAAATGCAGAAACTAACCACAGGAGATTCACCTCGTTCTTTGAACCCAGGCGAATTCGCTGCCACTAAACGGAGCAGTTGTGCAGCCCCGCCTAGCACCCCACATCAGGCACAACATTTACCAAAAATCAGGGGAATCAACATAACTGCGCTTCCCCCCGGTTGATTGCGCTCATATACTAGCTTCACAAGCAATCCATCAGGGGGAACTAGATGAATGCGTTGAAAACTGCGGTCGCCGCCGTGGGACTCGCCCTGTGTGTCCAGGCTCAGGGAGCCGACGCGCCGAAGACCGACGTAGCCGCTGGCACGATGATAAAAGACGAAACTCGCGTTTATGTCAAACAATGCATCAATCCCGAGACAAAGGCCAGGAAGTCGGTCGAAGAGGGCAAAGTATGGCTACCTGCCTTTCTGCCTCCTGCGGTAGTACTGGCCGCCATTGATGCCCTGGTGGATGTCAGCGTAGGAATTATCAGCACTGCAGCGCAAGACGAATCCTTGATTGTCAACTCAGCTTTCCCAGTCTCGAAGCCCTTTTACAAGGTCAAGCCTTCGGGGCAACTGGTAGTAAACCCTGAGTTTCAATGCCTCCAAGTGATAACAGGCTCTTTCTCGGGTGGTGCCCTCTCAGATGCTCCTGAATCTGCGCCTTTAGAGTCTGATCTCGACTTCAAATCCATTGACCCCAGCATTCGAGCTCCGCGAGTATTCTTCGAAGCAGAGTTCATGGCCGTTCCGGGCAACGACAAGTTGATGGCCTTGGCGCCGAAGCTCTTCCTTTACCTCGGACCAACTAAGAAGAGGTTCTGGGAATGGGGCGAGACGGCCCGCAATATTTCCATCAACCTCACATTCCAAGCTGCCGGAGCAGAGAAGAATGACGTCGTAGGGAACATCATCGTCCCATTTCGCAACGTTGCAACAGGTACGGGCGTTGGTCCTGACTACTTCAAGGGGCTGATGCTTCCACCAGTGGCATTGCCGGCTATGTCGGCGACAGAGCAACAGGCTCTCAAAGACGCACGTGATGAATTGGTCAAAATTGCAGAACTTCGCAAGCCTTCGACGATTCAGGAAGACATCAGGCTCGGGAAGATTTATTCCGAACAGTTGGACGCGTATTGCGCAGCCTGGGACAGCTATGTCTTCCAGCTTAAGGAGCAGCACAAAGCCTCTGGAGTAAAGACGGACTTTGCAGCACCAGCCAATGACAACTGCCCACCATCCGTCAGGATGGCCCAGCTTGTAGCCAGTGATCGGAAGGCGAATTTGGATCGCGTAACCGCCACAACAGATAGAACACGAGAACTTCAGACCACGATCGCTACATCCAAGTTCGTACATTGCAACGCTGATGCTTGCGAGCTCTCAGGCGAAATCGCAAGGGATTACGTACCGCTGGTTGTATCAGCAAGCATTACTGAAATTCGCGAGGCGTCCGCTTTCACGAAGTACCTTGCTGCGGTAGCAGAGGCTATGAAGCCGTCGGTGAAGAACGCCCTCAAGGACGCGACGCCAGCGGCAAAAGCAAGCGCCGAGAAGGCAGAAGCCGACAATGTCGCTACCTCTACAGAAAACGCACAGCAAGATAAGGACGCCTACGTCGCTGCCAAGGCAAAGGCGGAGGCTTCATACAAGGCATGGGAGGCAAAAACCACGACTTCGGAAAAAGATGCGGCTTGGCCTCAGGTGATTGAGGACCGGGTGGCGGCCAATAAGGCGGCACGAAAGGCGAAAATCAATCAGCCCTACACCTTAGACTGAGAAGTAGCATCCAGCTTACTTGTCATAGTTCATGCTGCCTAATTGAGCTTCGCCCCCTTAATGCTCGGGTGCACCTCCGCCGGCTGGTTCCCAGCTTGATTGATTCCGTCATGGACGGTTTGATTCACAGCCTGATATGCGGCCTCGCAGGCGAGCCCCCTCAATCGGGTTTCATCAGCAACTGCCGCCAACTCTCCCGCTCTTTCATCAGCGCGTCTGAACAGCTCGGCAAGCAAATCGACGGCGGGGGTTGTGTCTGCCTGGCACTGGCCGGCAACGGTGGCCGCTGAGGCGCTGCCACGCTGACGCTCGACATAAGCGGCAAGCTCGCGCTGCAGCCGCTGGCCAGCATCACGGGCACGGTCCACAGCCAAACGCGACTGAGCCAAGTCAGCCTGGGCCCGGGTTTCGATTTCAGAGACTTGTTCACGGTATTGCCGCTCCAGTTGACGGTTGGTTTCTGAGGCCACACGGGCCAGGCGTTCGCCCTCGGCCTGCCGGGTGGCTTGCTGGGTCTTGGCTTCGGAGGCTTCGAGCTGGGCCCCCTGAAGGCGCCAGGTTTGAACGGCCGCGGTGCTGGCCAACGCGAGCACCAGGACCTGCAGGGCTTTGCTCTTGAAGCTATCGAGCATTGGCAACCTCCTGCAGTTGCCCGAGGCACACCTCGAGCTCCGCCCCGCGCCGGTCCACCAGACCGCGCAGGGTCACCAGCTCCCCCTGCACCCGGGCCTTGACCCAGCGCGAGAGCTGCTCGCACCCGGCCTGGGCCTGCCCCGCATTGAAGAGCCGGGCCAGGGTCGAACCGGCGAGCGCCTCTTCGCCCAGGTTGTAGGTGAAGTCGATCAGGGCCGCCCGCTGCCAGGGCGTGAGCGGCACCCGGATCTGACGCGACACGGCCGCATCCGCAATCCTCAGGTGCTTGTCGCGCAGGGCATCGCACTCGGCCGGCGTGTAGGTCTTGCCCGGCACCACGTCCTTGCCCGTGATGCCTTCGCACACCGTCAGGATGCCCACCGGGTCACGGTAAGGCGTCAGGCGCCGGCCCTCGTACCAGGTGGCCAGCACACCGGCGAGCGCAATGGCACCACCGCTGGCGGCCTGGATCAGGCGTTTTTTGAGAAGCTCGTTCATTTGGGGGGAGTACCGGTTTTGATGGTCAGGAAGGCGCCCCAGGTGACGGCAGCGAGCGCCACCAGGGCCGTGATGGGCTTGGCCAGGGCCCCGATCCAGTTCAGTACCTTGAAGGCGCCCTTCATGGCCATGAAGAACTCCACGATCTCGGCGGTGTTCGACTCGGTGCGGATCGTCGCGCTGGTGTTTTCCGCGAGATCTGCCCGAAGGCTCGTCATGGTCTCGTCACCGGTGGCCAGGCGAACGCGGATGGTCTGGAGCTCGGCCTCGACGGCCGCGAGGCGCTCGGCTTCGGTGGGCGGAACCGCAGCCGCAGAGGGCAAGGTTTGGTCTTCCTGCATCACACCCCCTTGGCTTGGTCGCAGTGACCCGCATCGAGGCGGTCCAGCAGCCGGCACAGCACGCGGCCCCACGTCCTGCCCTCGTCCCGCGCCCGGGCCGCGCGGCTGCTCACGGTCTCGCGCTCGTCGCCATTGGCGGCCACGTTGAACACCCGGTCGAATGCCCGGGCAATGCCCCAGGCCCGACCCGAGTTCGTGAGCACCGCCCACAGGTAGCGCACCAGGGCGGCCAAGGGCGCCAGGGCCACCACGGGCAGGAGCATCAGGAGATAGATGCGCTGTTTCTGACTCTGGTTCATGGCCGCTCCCCCGCTTGCACCGGGGCGCCCAGGATCTGGTCTGCGTCGACAGCGTGCCCCGCCTGCACCAGCAAGGCCAGCGCCGCGGGCAGGTCAGAGCGGTCCAGGTCAATGAAGCCCCGCACCGAGCAGTCCTTGACCAGGGCCTGTACCGCCGGGCTCGGGTCGGCCAGGATGGCCCATTTGGCGGGGCCGAAGCGATCAAAGAAGCTGCCCACCGCCACATGCCGGGGCACAGCCACCACCGGGTCATCAGGTGCGGGCCCAAGCAGCTCGAAGCGCCCGGCATGGTGTTCGGTGACAAACGCATCGTCAGCCACGACGGTGTTCAGGATGGCGCCGTCGGCGTCCAGGAGGTTGTAAAGGTGTCTCATGGTTGGGCTTTCAGGGGGGGTCAGGGGGTGAGGTCCGCAAAGAAGCGAAGGAACGCAAAGCCGCTGCCGCCCGCACCGCTGCGGCAGTTCGGTGCCGTCAGGCTCTGGCCACTGGACAGACCACCGCCACCCCCGCCCCAGGTGCCGCCGCTGGCATACGCCACGCTGTTGCCCCCTGGGGCCCCCGAGATCGCGCCGCCCCCGCCAAACGCCCCAGCAGCCGCCACCGAGAATCCACCGGGCGTGCTGCCCGTTTGCAGGTTGACCCCGCCACTACCACCACCGTCGCCGGCAGCGCTGCCCGCGGAATACGACCCGCCACTGCTGTACCCGCCGGAGCCTCCGCCACCAACAGGCAGCGGCACCAGGCCCCAATGCGCCACCAGGTCCGCCTGGTGGGTCGCGCTGCTGTACAGCGTGAAGCCACTGCCCCCGTTGCCGCCTTGAGCCAGGTTGCCGCTGGTCATGGGCAGGCCAGCCGAGAACACCCCACCGCCGCCGGTGGCCACCCAAGACGAGGCTGTCGGCGCCGCAAACACAATGTCCCCGCCGGCCGTGGCGGTCTGGTCCGCCCCACCGAACAGGTTCACGCCCCCACCACCCGTGGCCACCTGCTGCCCGGTCCAATTGGTGTTGAGGACGCCGCCACTGCGCCCACCGGCCGAGTTGATCTGGCCGCCCGTGGCCGAGCCGCCGGGTGCACCCGCAAGCACCACGCCGGTGTCGGAGTAGATGTACCCGCCCGTGCCTCCGTTGGCCACCAGGTTGACGGCCTGGGCCGCGATCACGATGGAAGAAGCCCCGCCGTTGTTCCCAGCGGCGCTCGCGTTGGTCACATAGGCCCCACCCGCCCCGATGGTCACGACGATGACGTCGCCCTTCTTGATGCGAGACAGTCGCCGGGCGAAGCCCCCAGCACCGCCCCCGAACGCGGCCGTGGGGGCCATGCCGGTCCGAACATAGAGCCCACCCGAGCCGCCGCCGCCGATTACGGAGAGGTCGACCAGGCCGTCGCAGGGGGCCACGAGGGTTTGGCTGGTTGTCACCTGCAGGGACAGGATGGAACGGTACTGCTTAGTGCTGCCACCGAGCAAATCAGGAAGAGACGCCATTACATGTACCTCCACACGTTGGAGCTGGAGAAGAATTTGAAGGTGACGGCCCCGGGCGGAATGCCCAGGACCAGGGAGTCGGTGACCATGGCAGCGCCGATCTGCAGGGGGATCGGGTTGTTGGGGTTCACGACCAGGCTGTTGTCCGCGCGGCCGTTGGCCACCACGACCACGCACACATCGCCATTGGCCGGGTTTTGGGGCAGGTACTTGGCACAAGCCCCGGCCAGCGTGATTTCGTTGATGGTGTTCAGGCCGCCATTGGCCGCGCCGTAAAAGCTGCCACCCGTGTTGGTGACCTGCTGGATGGGCAGCGACATCAGGCCCAGCGAGAACCAGTTGGTGGGGTCGTTGATGGGGTCGACGGTGCTGTTGGCAATGGCGGCCCGGGTGCGGTAGAGCTGCCCATTGATGGGGCTCCAGGCACAGGCCCCCGAGGCGTAAGCGCCTGGCACCCACTTGACCGCCCCGAGCGCGGCCTGGGCCGCGGCCAAGGTGTTGGCCGCAGCCGAGGCGCTGGCGGCTGCCGCGTCGGCCCGCTGCCCAGACAGCGAGGCCTGGCCAGCCGCATCCTGCACGCTTTGGGCTGCCGCGGAGGCAGCCGCGTTCATCCAAGTGAGAGCCGCCCGCCACTGGGCCACGCTGGTGTTTTTGAGGTGATCGAAGAGTGCTGTGCAGCGCACCGCAAAGCTCGCTCGATCGGCCCGGTCCGGCGTGGCCGGCAGGTCATCGAGGGTGGGAGGATTAACCAATGGCATCAGACCATTCCTTTCACATAGCCGCTGAAGGTGGCGGTCTGGGCGTTGTCGTAGCTCATGGAGCCACTGCCCAGACCGAAGACGTTGAGTCCGACGAAGCCGGCGGCGTCCGTAGCAATCCAGGCCGCGGGCACATCGAGCACCCTTTGCACGACAGACAGCACGTAGTCGGCCTGCTCGCGCGGCAAGATCAGCTTGAAGCGCATGTCGGTGGCCGAGCGACGGCGCTTGATCGAGGTGTTGCCGTAGTCGTCGGTCTTGATGTACGAGTACGTCACGGGCTCGGCCGTGGCGCCTGGCTGGGTCCCGCCCCAGGTGTCGGCATTCACCAGGGGCACCAGGTCACCCAGCACCACCATGCCCGCGCCCACCACGCCGCCCGCCGGCGCCGTGAGCGAGAGGGTCAGCTCCGCTTCGGGGTACGGCACCAGGTCCCGGATCAGGCAGCGCGTGAGGGGCTTGATGGCTCCGAAGGCCCAGTCGTACCAATCGAGCGGGTCCTCCTGGAGAACGAGGGTCTTGCTGAAGACCACCGCGCCGGCGGGCTTGTCTTTGACGACCACCGACAGCGTCGCCCCGTCCAGGCCATAGCAGGCAATCGCATTGAAGAAGCCCGGACGCAGCACATAGGTCAGGGGTGATGCAATCCGGCCTTGGGTGCTGACTTCGGTGTCAAACGCCGCCCAGCGAGCCGTGGGCCCAGCATCGAGCCAGTACTCGCTATCGACCTCAGGAAGTACCGTGCGGCCTGCTGCTACCGCCTTGACGCATTCGTAGATGCGGTGCGTGGCCTTGCGGATGCGGCGATCACCCAAGGCGCAGGCAGCACCCGAGACCCATTCGACTTCGCCGACCGCGGGCTCGGCGATGTTGCAGTCGGCCAGCATGGCCTCGGTGATGGTCAACGGGACAAGAATGTTCATTGGTGAACCGCCTTCATTGGGTGTGGTCCTCTACCAAGGCCATGGGCACGGCCCCGCCCTCAGGGTTGCCGTTGGTGGCGTCGGCAGTGCGCCGGGCCTGGGCTTCGAGCTGGGCGGTCTGGGCCCGCAGGGCTTGGACTTCGGCGATCAGGCGGGTGAGCAGTTCGGCGGTGCCGCTGCTGGACTGGGGCAGACCCTGGGCGGCCGGGTTGTAGGCTTTGGGCACCACGGCCTCACCCTCGTGGATCAAGGCCAGCATGTCCTGGGGCACGTAGTTGGTGCCCACCGCAAAGCGAGGCACGCCCACCGACTCCGCGGCTTTGAGCAGGTCTTCGTAGCGGAAGCCCGCGACCGTGGCCAGGTCGCTCAAGGTGGCACCGCTGGCCTGGGTCGCCTCAAGCAGGCCCTTCACATTGCCCGTACCGGTGAACTGCTGCGCCAGGGTGGCGAGGCTGTCCAGGCGGGCAATCTCTGCGGGGTCGGTGACGCCCATCGCGAAGGCCCCGGCACCCAGGTTCACCTCGCGGGTGTACTTGGTGGTGGGGGTGGTTCCATTGCCTCCATTGCCACCGCCGCCGACCGTGAAGCCACCGGACGAGGTGCCCGAGGAGGCACCGCCTGAACCGCCACCGGAGCCCCCTCCCCCGACCGTGAACTGCGCCCCAGGGTTCGTGACCTGCACCCCGGGCTTCGTGGCCGAGGCGCTGCCCTCCTGCTCGCCGAGCAAGGCACTCGCGATCTTCTCCAGCGCCTGGCCCACGCTGAGCACGCTGGTGTCGATGCCGCGCAGCGTGTCGACCTGGTCCTTGGCGTTCGACAGAATCTTGTCCAGGCTCGCGAGCTGGTCCTCAGCCGTGGCGAGCTGCTGCTCGGCAACTGACTTCTGCACACCGGTCAGGTCCTTGAGCTCGGAGAGCTTGCCCGCCAGCGTGAGCTGGGCCCGCTGCTGCTCAAACGCCGAGCCGAACTGGCTGGAGTCCAGGCCAGACCGTGCCGCCGTGATGGCGTCGCTCAGGCTGGTGGCGTCGGGCAGATAGCCCGTGCTGCGGGCCGTCCCGAGCGCCTGGTCGATGAACTGCAGGCCCGCGCGGGCGCTTTGCGCCTGGGTGGCCTCCACCGTGTTGTACAGCTCGGTGACGTGGCCCTTCAAGGTGTTGAACAGCGAGCCCAGGGTGTTGACCGACTCCTGGGCCACCTGCTTGGCGGCTTGGAGGCGGGTTTTCTCGGCAGCGACGGCGCGCTCCAGGGAGGCATAAGCCGCGTCCGTGGCCGCCTGCAGGGCCTTCTTTTTGGCGTCCGCTTCGGCTTCGGCCTGGGCTTTGTCCGCATCGGCCTTGGCCTGCGTGGCCTTGGCGGCCTCTTCGGCGCTCGGGGTCACACTGGCAAAGGCGTCGGCCACGTTCATGAGCGTGGCGTAGGCCTTGCGCCCGGACTCGGTGCTCAGATCTTGCGCTTCGACCAGGGCGCGGAAGGCTTCGCGGGTCTTGGGGGTGGACAGGCCCACGCTTTGCAGGGCCGCGCTCACATTGCCCAGGGTCTGGGCGTTGCGCTCGTCCTGGGTATAGAAGTTCTCGTAGTAGCTGCTGATCTTCTGGTTCAGGGCCTCGATGCCGCCGGCAAGCGTAATGAGGCCATCGGCCGCGTCAAACGAGAGGTCCTTGAGCGACTTGAGCGGCAGAGCCCCGGCCAGGGTGCGCAGGGCCTCGACGGACGCGATCTGGCTGTTGATCTCAGTGATGAGCTGGGTGGCTTCGTCGTCGCTGAGTTTCTCGGCATCGATGTCCTTGAGCTTGGCTGCCACCGATTGCGGGATGTCTTGCGCGGCCTGCAGGGCCTGGATGGTGGACTGTTTGAGGTCCAGCGTGAAGTTGGCAACCGCTGTGGCCATGTCCGGGCTGCGCGTGCTGCTGGTCTCGTACAGGGTGCCCGAGTAGTTGCTGCCCTTGCCGGATTCGCCGAACTTGAAGCCATTGCTGAGCGAGCCCCCGGCAAACACGCCGCCCCGGCCATTGCCGGAGGTCTCCAAACCGGCGTGGTAGTCAGTGAGATAGGCCTTGCTGCCCAGGCCCTTGAGCATGGCGTTGATGCTCTCGGCCGTGCTGGACACCGCTTTGCGCGTGGCGTCCTCGCGGTCGCCCATGCCGTCGGCTTCGAGCAGGTAGGCCTGGCCGTTGGTGACCGACTTGCGCGTGCCATCGGGGCGCAGGCTGTTATCGCGGTTGTACTGCTGGCCCTCGTAGGTGTAGACCTCATCGCGGCGGTTGTTTTTAACTTCGCCGTTGTAGGCCACGCCGTACTGGCCGCCCGAGCGGGTTTCTCCGCCATTGAGGCTGGAGAGCAGCGAATAGGCCGCCAAGGCTGCGCCCACGTAGGGAATGGCCGAGCCGATGGAGGCCCCGAGGCCTGCCGCCCCAGCAGCGCCTGCACCCATGCCGCCAGCTTGGGCCGCGGCCACGGCCGCCGCCGATGAAGACCCGGCGCCCAAGCCCATAGAGACACCCATGGCTGCATTACCGGCCGTGGTGCCGAAGAGTGCCCCGACACCACTGCCCAGCAAGCTGGCCCCGCCATACAGGTTCGAGGCCGAGCCGGCCAGGTTCAAGAGGCCACCGGAGCCACCGCCAATGCCTCCCAGACCACCCAACACATTGGCCGTGATGCTGACCACCCAGCGCCGGATGGTGAGCTGGTACAGCATGTCCAGCACACTGGCCTTGATGGTGGCGCCGATTTTTTCAAAAGCCGACTGACCGCCCTGGAACACATTGGTCCAGACGGACTGCGCCGTGTGGTCCACCGAATTGATGATGTCGGTGAGCGTATTGAGCTCAGCCTTGGCCAGGGCCGTGGAACGCGCAATCGCCGCTGCGGCCTGGGCCTGGTCAACCGCACGGGCCTTGTCCTCATCCGAGGCACCCGAGCGATCAATGGCGGCGAGCTGCTTGGCGAGCTCGAGCTCAACCTTGCGCACCGCCACGATCTTCTCGCGCTCGCGGGTGGTCTGGCCCAGCAGGCCTACCTCGTCGGTGTACAGCAGGGCCTCTTCTTCGACCTTGCGGGTGTATTCCTCCTGAGACTGGGCCAGGATCTTGTAGTCCTTGACGCGGCTGGCAGTTACCAAACGTTCCTGCTCGGCCACCTCAGCCCGCAGTTCCGCCACGTAGTCGGGTCGGAAGCGATCGCTGCTGTCGGCCTGCTGGAGCTTGAGCTTCATCTGCTCGAGGCGGAATGCCTCGATCGCGGTCTTACCCTTGCCCCAGACCGCATTGGCGGCTTCCAGCTCGCTGGCCTGCTGGCCGATCGAGGCGGTGGCTTTTTTGGTGTCAGCCACCAGGGCGTCGTAGGCCTTTTGCGAATCGGCGACGGCCCGGGCCTGTTTTTCTTGTTCGGTGCGGCTGGCCTGCACCTGGACGTAGCGCTGGGCCTCGACCAGGGCCGCTTCTTTGTTGGCCCGGGCCACACCGCTGATGCTGGTCTTGAGGTCTTCCTGGATGCGGGCGATGAGCTTCTCGCTGTCGGAGAGCTTGGCGCCCTCAAGGCCGCGTTCTTTGATGCGGGCTGTGAGGGTTTCTTCTTCCTTGATCAGGGCCCGGATGCGGGCGACTTCGTTCTCGCCGGCGCCGGCGGCCGTGCTGGGGGTCTTTTCTTTGTACTTGTCCCGGATGTTCTGGATCAGGGCATCGCGTTCTTTGGCGCTGATCTCGCCATCGGCCGCCTGGTACTGGGCCTGCACCTTGGCGATCTCTTGGCGCATCTTGAGCTCGTTGCTCAAGAACTTGGCCTGTTCGGTGTCGAAGGCCGCCCGGGCCTTCAAGCGCTCATTGCCTTCTGCAATGGCCCGCGCATTGGCCTCTTGGCCGGCGACGGTCGCCTGCAGGGCCGCGAGCTGGGCCTGCAGTTGCTGGGTTTCTTTGCCGTCGGCAATCCCGAGGCTGCGGTTGCGCTCCTGGCGGGATGCAATGTTGGCCTGCAAGGTGGCGATCTGGTCCGAGCTGGTGGGCTGGCGGCCCAAACCCATCATGGCGTCACCAGCCCACTTGATGGCGTCTTTGATGCCCAGCCAGCCGCGCTCGATGTAGCCCAGGTTTTGCAGAATGGACTGGGCACGTTGCTCGGTCATGGCCGAGAACGCATCCTGAGCCACCTTGGCTGCCTCAGTCGCCCTGCCCTGGTCTTCCAAGGCCTTGATCTGCTTGTACAGCGCAACCGTCAGGTAGTTGGTGCTCTCATTGAGCTTGAGCGAGGCCTGCAGCGGGGCCTCACCGAGCTGCCCAAAGGCCTTGGCGGTCTCGGCGACCGAGGTGCCCACGGCCCGCTCCATGTCCAGGGCCGACCGGGTGTAGGTTTGCAGGCTTTCGCCGGCCACCCTGCCGGTGCTGGCCATTTCGATCAGGGCAGCCGAGGCGGCGGACTGGGTGCCCTGCATGACCGCCAGACCGCGGGCCATGTCCTGCATCTGGCCAGCAGTCACCCCGGCTGCGTTGCCCGACAGGGTGATGGCCTTTTGAAACGCGGAGGCTTCCTGGCTGCCCTGGTAGTAGGCCAAGCCCAGGCCCGCCACCGCTGCAACGGCCAGGTTGGTGGGCGTGAGGAGGCCGCCGATGTAGGTGCCGAGCGCCTTGGTGGCGTTGCCCACACCGCCGAACATGTCCTTGAGCTGGCCACCCTGCTGCATCAAGACGGTCAAGGGCTTTTGCCCCGCCTGCAGGCTGACCACGATGTCGGTGACCTGGGCCGGCACCATGCGCATGGCGGCGGCCGTCTGCGCGGCCGAGGCCCCGAGCTGCTGCATGGGGGCCGTGGCCTGGCCCAAGCCTTGGCCAAAGCTGTTCGCCTGGGACTGGGCGGCCCGCATGTTGGCCGTGAAGGCCTGCAAGGCGCCTGCGGTCTGGTCGTCCGCCGTCAGGACAATGGTGGTGTTGGGGTTGGTCATGCACCCACCCCGTTCTTACGTGCCGCGGGCTTTGCGCTGCTCGGCCTGGTAGGCGTGCATTTCTTGCAGCCAGGCCGCTTCGAGCATTTCCAAACACTGGAAGAGGTCGATGCGCTGGGCATCATCGAGGCCATAGGCCAGCTCGTAGCGGTGCAGCGTGGACCAGTCCATGCCCAGGAAGTGCAGCGCCCCGTCCGGGCCCATGAGCGCCCGCCACGCAAACTGCATGCGCCGGAAGATGGCCAGGGGGATCTGGTTGTCAGGGAAGACATTCAGGGACGGGGGCTCGGTGAGTTGCTGGAGAAGGGCGAGGTGCTTGCCAAAGCCCAGGCGGCTGGCAGCGGCTTCATCGGGGGGCTGCGCTCCGCGCACCAGGACGCGGGCGCAGTCCTTTAGTTTTTTGCGCGGGCCTTGCTGTTCCAGTGGGCGTCGCGGTAGGCATCGAAGATCTCGCGCGGGGCCCGGTGGAAGCGGCTAATCAGGAGCTGCACGTTCTCAGGCGTGAAGGGCCGGCCCGGGGCTTTCCAGTCGTTGATGAGCATGCCCAGGATCTCCGCATCGGACTTGCCCTCGATGTCGGTGGGCAGGGCCTCCATCTCTTTGCGGGTGCGGTACTTGAATTCCAGGGGCAGCACCTGGTCAGGCTGGGCGCCCGGCGTGGTCAGGGTGACGTCGATCCAGAAGGTGGCCGGCAGGTCGAAGGTGAAGGGGATGGCGGAAGAAGCAACAGTGGCAGCAGCGGAGGCAATGGCGGTCGGGTTCATGGTGAAGAAGCGATGAGGGGGAGGATGGGAGCGCAGGGGTAGACCCTGCGCGTGGGTGACAGAGATCGACCTGACGATCAGTTCGGGTAGACGGTGGGCATGTTCTGGGCCTCGATCGAGACCTTGGTCTGCACCACGCCCTGGGCCTGGCCGGTGGGCACACCAGCGGCGGCCACATAGCCCAGCAAAAGCATCTTGGCGCCCGTGCCAAAGCGCAGGCGCACGGCACGCATGCTCTTGGCCTTGTAGGCCTTGTTGCACTCCACAAAGCCCGGATCGGACAGATCGAAGATGTTGTCCATGCCAAACGACAGCGGGCTCACGATGGTGGGCACGCGCTTGCGCACGTTGTCGTGGATGGTGGTGACGTCGGCAAACTCCGGGTCGCCGCCCGAGACGTTCACACCTTGCACCGTGGCAAAGCTCGCGCCAAAGGTGACCACCTGGAAGCTGCCCGCCACCAGGCTGTCGTAGGTGCTGGTGTCTTCGTTTTCCAGCTCGAAGGTCTTGGCCGCGGGGTTCACGTTGGCGATGCGGAACAGGCGCTTGTCGACCTGGTACATGCCCTGGGCGGCCATCAAGATGATGTCGCCCACGTTCGGGTCAACGGCGCCCGAGTACTTGGCCACGCCTGTGGCGGCCTTGCTGATGCTGACCAGGGTGATGGCGGCACCCAGGCCGGTTTGCACGTCGATGCCGACGTTGCTCCAGAAGATGGCTTGTCCCATGGTGGGGCTCCTTTGAATGGATGGTTGGTGAGGGGTTAGAAGGGCTGGACCGAGGCCGGCGCACTGGCATGGCGCACCAGCAGGGTCACGGTGGCGCAGGCGGTCTGATCGCCGTCCACGTCGTAGTCCACGCTCAGGCTGTGGGGCGTGACGCCTCCGGCCACACCGCCCAGGCTCGGGTCCTGCTGCAGCCGGGTGTAGACCCGGGCCAGCAGGTCGTCCACGGCCTCGTCGGCCGGGGCCAGGGTGTTGCCGCGGGCGTAGCACTCGACCGAGACGGCCGTGCCCCAGACCAGGACCGCGCCCTGCCCGACCGAGGTGTCGGGGTCAGAGCCCGCCAGGCGCACCACCACGGCGGTGCTGTCTTGCTGGCTCAAGGGGCGCAGCCGGGTGCGGTACACCTTGGGGGCGACTGCAGGGGCGGCCTGCAGGGTGGCGACCATGGCTTGCACGGCCTGCAGGAAGATGGTGGACATCGTTGCGGTGGTGAGGGTGGGCGCGGTGTTCATGCCAGCTCCAGCAGCAGGTGGGTTTCTCCGGTGCCGTCGTTGCGGGCATCGGCAATGAGGTAGGCCTGGCCATCCACCGTCACGCGCAGGCCCACCGGATTGGCTGGGACCTGGACCGTGGGCAGGGCGAGTGCCGGTTGTGACGAGGCCATGCCCAGGGCGCCTACTTGGCCCGCGGCGTAGCCGTTGGCAAAGATGGCGTCCACCCTTACGTCTCCGTTGTCGGGCTCGTTCACGTTCTCGATGAAGGCGGCACAGTTCGACAGCCGGCGGAAAGCGGCGGCTGCAGTGCGGGCCTCCAGGAGGGCGAAGGGCTTGGGCATGGCTCGGGTCACCTGGTCAGATCTGGTGGGGTTACGCGGGTGCTCAGACGGCGACGCCGGAGAGGCGCACGCGGGCCGTGGTCTCGTTGGCCGCCTTGGGCGACAGCAGCGCACCGATCAGGGCGTTGCCTGCAGCGGTCACCGTGACGCGGCGGTTGGCGTTGTCCCAGTACGCCTTGGTGCCGGCCGCGCCCACATCGGCGCTCAGGGCATTGAGGTCGTAGACGCCAATCAGGTTGGTCTCGACCGAGGCGCCGGCTGCGGCTGCACTGGTGGCCACGCCAAACAGTGCGCCGACCTGCAGGCCGTCGCCGCCGTTGACGGCATAGGGGGCCGGCAGGGGCACGGTGTCGCCGGACTGGATGAAGTTTTTCATTGGAGGGGCTCCTGAAGGGATAGAGGGTTAACTGGGTGCTTGGCTTGGGTGGTGGGGGAGGCAGTGAGGGCGGCTTAACCGCCGGCTGCCTTGTAGAGGCCGCGGTGCTCAACGGCCTTGGCGGCGAAGTCTTCGCGGCACTTGTAGGAAACGCCGTCGCTCTCAAAGCCCACCTCGGTCTCGATCACCGGGCCTTCGGCGCCGTCCAGGTAGCAGTACTCCACCGTGTCGACCTGGGCATTGCTGGCTGCCAAGTACCAGGCCGTGGTGCTGTTGCCGTCCAGCAAGGGCTCGACGATGGGCTCCAGGGAGGTGCGGCCGCCACTTCGGAACTCGTTCACATCGGCCTGGCGGGCCGGCACATAGTTGCTGCTGGTGAGCTGGTAGGCGGTCTGCTCGAGGCTGGCGGGCACGATGAGGTAGCTCGGCGCGATGCCCAGCTCTTCACCGGCCAGGCCCTTTTGCAGGCGCATGGCGGTGCGGCCCGCCGACAGGGCCGTGAACTGCAGGGCAGAACCTGCTCCGGTGCCCAGGTTGCCGTGGTCCGCGTGGAAGAGCGTGGCGCCGTCGGAGAGTGCCGCGTTCGCTGTGAGCTGGGCATAGACCAGGCGGTTCTCAAGGCGGCGGGCGGCAAAGCCGAAGGCGCTCACCAGGCGGTCAAAGGCCCGCAGGTCGTCGTTGATGATGGCCTGGCGCGACAGGGACACGATGCGGCCATAGGTCAGCACCTGGTAGGACTCGGCGCCGTCCTTCATCGAGCCGTACTTGAATTCGCCGTGTTCATTCGTGCGCAGCAGGTCAGGGGCGGCCGACAGCGCGGTGATCGTGATGTTCTTGAAGTCCGGGGCGTTCGGGGCCCGGCGGGCCCACAAGGCATAGGTGCCGGGGTTCTCGTCATAGGCGCTGCGCAGGCGCTTGTTGGCCACATTGGCAAACAGCGAAGGAAAGTCGCTGGTGGTGTTCATGCCGCCAGCTCGGAAGTGCAGCATGCGGGTGGCAAGCGTCAGGCGGTCCATGCCGCGGGTGCTGACGCCATGGCCTTCGAGAAAGTCGCGACCCAGCTCCAAGAGGCTCATGCCCCGGTACTGGCGGCCGTTGTCGTCAAGCTGGGTCTGGGCGGCGACACGGTGCAGGATGGCCTGCTCGATGCCGGCCATGCGGGTTTGCATCTCATCGCGCAGGGTCAGGACCTGCCCGCCCTGCCCGCCCTGAACATTGCGGTGGCCACCGCTGGCGGCATCGCGGCGGGCCAGTTCATCGAGCACCGAGCTGCGGGCCTGCTCGACCGAGTTGCCCGAGCGGATGAGGCCGGCGGCCAGGTGGGCCACGCCGTGGCGGGCGCAGAGGTCGGTGATGTCGGCAGCGGCAGAGGCGGCAGCAATGGCGGCTTGAGTTGCAGCATCGGCATGGCTGCGCTGGGCCGAAGTGCCAGCTTCAGGGGCTGCGGACCAAGCAGACGAAGAAACGGGGGCCGTGGCAGTGCTGCCGCCGGCTTCAGTGCTCTGAGGCATGGAGGAATCCTTTCGGGTTTGGGTTTCGGCGGAGAGGCCCACCGTGGGCAGGGAATGGGCGCGGGTCTCGATGAACTCGCAGGGGAAGGTGCGAAGCTGGAAGGCCTGGTCGGCGGGGGCGGCGCCATCGGCGCCAGGGGCCGAGGGCGCACCAGCAGCACCAGCGCCAGAGCGGATCTGGCTGTCCATGTCGGCAGGGATGGGGACGAGGGAGACCTCATAGGGCTCCCAATCGACCACGCGGTAACGCCAGAGCTCGCCCTCGTTGGCGGGGGCCACCATCTCGATGCGGTGGCGCACATAGCCCACCGACACATTGCGGATGATTCCGTCGGCCACGTCTTGCACGTAGCCAGCCACCGACTCGCGGCGCGAGAAGGTGGCGCTGCAGGTGCCTTGGCCGTTTTGAATAACGGGGTTCTCGACCACGCCGAGCTGGGCCTCAAGGCTCCACTGGCTGTGGGTGTTCAGGAGTGGCGCACCGCGGCGCAAACGGTCCAGACGGATGGCGCCCTCTTCCACCACCAGTTCTTCGACATAGGCCCGGTCGCGGTACCAGTCGAAGCACTTCACGCCCGCACCGGTGGTGAAGACGATTTGCGCGGTGGCGAGAGGGGAAGACTCAGGGGCGGAACTGTCCGCCTGGGAACGCTGGAAGCCGCGCAGCTCCATCTGGCGGCCAGCGAGTGGGAGGGCCTCGCGGCGGGTCTGGATCTCAGGGGTCGGGGTCTCGGACATGCACTGATCGTGCTGTCCGAGTTGTTCCATTTCCAGGAAAAGTGGGACGACTTGTACCGGGCGCCATTACTGGCATTACAGCAGCAACGGCGACGCACCGAATTGAGATCTACGCACACGTCAGGCAGAATCGAGATCCAGGGAATAGCTCATCAATCCATATCAAAAAACTTTACTCTACTCTGAGATTTTCCACGCTTCGGCGGATTTTCCACTGACCAAAATAATTAACATAAAATATCAGCGGTCATTCTTCATATTAAAAAACCAAGCACAGCCAGCCGCAAAAAAATCTCACCACAACACATCATCCAAGATAAAATGCGAATCCAGTCACTTGAAATCCACAACTACAAGAGCTTTCTAGATAGTCAAATTGTAAATCTCGAAGCAGGCTTCAATTTGTTAGTCGGATCAAACAATTCCGGCAAAACCAATGTACTCAGCCTTCTCGAATTACCCGCTGGATTTGACGATCGGCATCGCTCCACCAAGACCATTCCGGAATTCGGAGGCATTAACACATCACCTCCACAGGTTTCCGCATCAATCATAACAACACTACCCGAACTTCACCGCCTACTGGGCACTGCGACCTTTCAATTTCCGATCCCAAACAACGTAGGAAACATTCGTGACATATTAACAAATGCCTACGAATGCAAGGACGAAATACAAATAAATTACAATCTATCATCACAAATTTACGCAAGAATTGAAAGACCAATAAATCTGGAATTAATCGCAAACCAACCAGGAGCTTTAGCAGCATTAACCGGACAAGAAATAAAATCCTTCCAAATAATGACATCGGGCAACACGTTTGCCGTTTCATGGGAGTGGCTTAGTAGCTTTCGAAAGCTAATCTACAGATTTGGAGCAGAACGCAGACCTGCGGCGAGAACCTTCGACACATCCAGTTCTCTACTTAAAAGTGACGGCGGAAACCTTGCTTTCTGCATAAACCACCTTCAAACCAGCGACTCTCAAGGGCATAAGCTACTGTGCGAATTGGTGAATCGAGTATTCCCAGAAGTGCAATGGGTACAGAGCATTCCTGTAGGGAGTGAATTCATTATTCAGTGCCTTCCAGAGCCGCCATCAGGTCGTCGACAGGATCTCGCACGCCCACTGGACGCGATGGGCACCGGCCTTGGTAACGTAATCTCAATGCTCTATGTGCTGTTGACCTCCAGGCACCCGCAAGTCATTGCAATTGACGAACCAAATGCATTTCTACATCCTCGGGCATTACGAGAATTGTTCACCATCCTAGAAGAGTATGGCCCAGATCACCAGTTTGTAATTTCCGCGCACTCTCCCGATGTCCTGACCTCAGTACGTCCTGCAACAATTACCTTGTTAAATCTCAATGATGGCAGCACCAAAGTTCGGCAGGCAAGATACGATCAGATACGTACGCTTAGCGGTGATCTCTCAGAAATGGGGATCCGCATGACTGATTTACATTCGCGTGACAGAGTGCTTTGGGTTGAAGGGCAGACCGAAGAGATTGTCATCCCCATGCTTATTAAGAAGAGACTACCAAAAATAGCAGCAAGCACAGCAGTACTGAGAGTTGAGCACACAGGAACTTTTGATAGGAGAGGAGGAGACGTGGTTGAAATATGCAAGATCTATACTCGTCTAAGCCAGTCCTCAGGCCTGGTCCCCCCCTCTGTCGGAATGCTTCTGGACTCAGAAAAGAGATCCGAAAATATTAAAAAAGAGATCGAGAGTAAATCTGGCGGCCAAATCCGATTCCTAAAGGAGCAGATGCTGGAAAACTACGTTCTAAAAGATAACGCGATTCATGGCGTACTAACGGCACTATGTGAGTCTGTTTCCCCGGAGCAAGTAACATCCGAATTAAAGAAAGGATTGGATTTAAATTTAAATGCCGCTCAAATTTTATCTAAAATATTCGATGACCTATCCAGCGCACGACACTCCTACCGAAAGACCATCCATACGCCGATGCTTTTCGAGTGGATGATTATGAACAATGAGGCTGGTCTGGAGAGCCTGTTTTTAGAGCTTGAACAACTGTTTTAAAAATCTGAAATATAGTGGAGCGGGGCCCCACAGATCTGGATTCTATCTCCCGCCAGTTTCAGAGGCCTGCCCAGCCATCGTCCGCCCCTTCTGCAACATCATCAGAAAGTCCAGCGTCCCATCCCGCTGCAGCCGCTCAAAGTCGGTCTTGTACTCGGTAAAGAACAGCTCCGGCTCCATGCCCCGCCGGCGCAGGCTTTCGCTGATGGTGCACAGGCCACCCGCGATCGCATCGAGCTCGGCCGCCACGTCCTGCACCGGGTTCACGTAGTCCCACTTCGGGGTTGCCCAGTCGCAGGCGTAGTCCGGGCTCCTCAGAATGTTGGCCAGCACCGCCGCGTCAATGAAGGCCCGCCAGATCGGTTCGCACAAGCCCGGGATCAGCGTGAGCCATTGCAGCTGCTCAGCATTGCGCCGGTATTCCAGGATGGCCACGCGGGCGCTGCTGAAGTTCACCTCTCGCACATCCCCGGTGAGCATCTCGTAGGTGATGCCCATGCCGGCGGCGATCAGGTGCAGCTGCAGCTTCACGTAATCCACATAGCCCGGCACCGCATTGGGCTGGACGGTCGTGATGTTCAGGCCCGAGGGCACCTGGATGATGGAGCCGCTGCTCAAGGTGCCCAGGTCGCCTGATTCGGATCTTTGGTCTGGGGTCCGCTGGTCTTCGGGGCCCAGCGGTCCCATGGAATTCACGTCGCCACTGGCGATCACGGACAGGCGCGACTCCAGGTTCTTGCGCTGGGCCTCGGCGTCTTCATAGAGCTGCAGGTCGCGCACCCGGCTGATGACGGGAGCCAGGCGGGTGAAGCCCCTGCCCTGCCCTGGCCGCTCGGGGTTGAAGAGGTGGATGATGCGCTCGGCCGGCACGGGGCTGCTGCTGGTCCTGGCCATGCGCGGGCCCAGGACTTCACCGGGGTGCTGGTCAAACAGCCAATACGCCACCCGCCTGCCGAGAGGGTCGTACTCGATGCCATTGATGATGGTATTGGCACCGTGGCTGCCCACCTTGGCGCTGTCGAGCCAGTCGATCTCCAAGAGCTGGAGCTGCAGGGGCACCGGCAAGCCATCACTGGGCCGGCGGGCCCGCAGGCGCACCAGGACTTCGCCGTCTTGCTCCATGGCCCGGTAGGCGGCTGCCTGCAGGCCGCCCAGGTTGCGCACGCCGTCGGCATCGGCCACCTTGGACCATTCCTGCCAGAGGGCCGTGATGCGCTTGGCGTCTTTGCCCAGGCTGCGCGGGTTGATGCCGGTGCCGATGACGTTGGCGACCATGGAGCCCAGGCCCCGCGCGACGTAGGGCGTGTTCTTGACCAGAGAGCGGGCCCGCACGCGCAGGGTGGCGGCATCAGCCCGGTGGTCGGTGTCGGCGCTGGCACCGGCCCGGCGGGGTCGCCAGCCGTCTCGGGTGCTGGCCCCTTCGTAGGCCCGCTGCAGCAGCTCACGGGCCTGGTGGCGGCGCAGGCCGGCCTGGGGGTTGAAGACGCCGATCAGGCGATCCAGGAGGTTGGCCATGGTGCGTTACTCCCGCGAAGTGGAGAAGCCGACACGCCAGGCGCCGGGGTTGCGGGGCGAGCTGGCCCGGGTCAGGAGGCTGGCGACGTGCTCACGGGCGGATTTCAGCTCGCCGATGCTGCGGTAGCGCACCTTGCGCAGGCCGTTGGGGCCGTGGATCTCCACTTCCAGCTCGCCGGTGGCGATGGCGGTGTCGATGTTGTCCAGGTCGGTTTGGGTGTAGGCCATAGGGGATAAACGTTGGGTCCGGGTAGTTGCCCGGCCAACTTATCCAGACTGCTGTTCCATTTCCAGGAAAGGTGGAACAAGATTTGAACGATGACTACCGGTCCACCACGACCTCCACCTCTCTACCTGTTCCCCGGCTGTTTGAGAATTCGGTAGACCGTCGTTCGCCCAATGTTGAGTTGCCGAGCCACTTCGCTGGCGTTGCGCCCGTTGAACAGCCGCAGCACGTCCTGCGCCCGTTTGTCACGCTCAACACGGGGCAGCGCCGGGATGTAGCACTCAATGCCAGCAAACTCCGACCGGACTTCGGCTTTGAGGCGATCGATGTTGCACATGGCCCGGGAGGCTTCCGGCAGTTCGGATTCAAGGTAGGCAAAGATCCGATCCACCAGGTCAAGTTCGGTGATGGGCTCGGGCGTGGTCTTGGGTGGGGTCATTGCTGCAGTGATTCGGCAGGAGAAAAGGCAAAGGAAGAAGGGCCGGCGGTGCTGCTTACCGTGCCGTGGCGAGCGCTTGCGCATACGCCTGGCGGTAGTTGTTCAGCAGGTTGGCATCCGCAATGCGTTGCCCCACCGCCTCGAACGCCAGGCGCTTGCGGTAATTGGCCGCCGTCACATAGATCAGCACCGGCGTCACCTGGCGCCCCATGAACTCCCGCTGGTACACGCCCGGGCGCAGGCCCTTGGCGCCCGGCATCACCACAAAGAAGCGGCCACCGGCCCGGCGCTGGGCGGCGATCTTGCTGCGGGCGTCGGTGGACATGTTGCGGGTGAAGCCCGCCGTCAGGGTGACCCGCAACTGGCTCAGGATCTGGATGATCTGGCCCGAGCTCATGTTGCCGAAGGCATCGAGCCGGGCCCCGGCCCCGGGCACCGCGTACCAGCCCTTGGGCATCTGGCCGGTGATCTGCAGGGCCCGTTCAAAGCGCTTGAGGGTGCGTTGCCCGCCCACGATGTGGGGCAGCATGTAGCGGGTGGCCGGTGTGCCAGCATTGGACGTGGCCCTTTCATCCTTGAGCCAGACCGTGGCCTCCAGGTTCTGGGAGGTGGCGCCCCGGATGAAGAGGCTGTTCAGGGTGTAGGGCGTGGGCCGGTCGAAGGTGCGCTGGATCTCAGAGCGCAGGCCATCGCGCACCTGGATGGCCGTGGTGTTCAGGGCGGTCTTCAGGGCAAAGCGGGTTTGCTTGGCCAGCTCGCCCACCAGCCGGGCGGGGTCGGGGAAGTTGATTTGGGCGTGGATTTTCATGGGCGGGGATTCAGGGGTGGGAGCGGAGAGACTTGAGCGTTACCAGGCACGGGTGAAGGTGGGGGCCGAGGATCGACGGCGGGCGTAGCCGCGGTCTTGGGGTTCTTCAGTGCGGGACGAGCTGGGCACCGGGGCCACCGGAATGGCCGGGGCTGGTGTTCTGGCGGGCAGCGGAGCACTGAACAGATCGGCATTCACCGGCTGCACCGCGGCCTCGATTTGCTGCCACTTGCGGTCGCTGTGGTGGTGCAGCCCGATGCTCATGGCCGAGTGCAGGGCGTAGTTGCGGCAGTCCAGCACCTCGTTGCGCGGGCGGCGCTTGACCCAGCGGTAGGTGTCGCGCCCGTTGAGCTTGGCCAGGATGCGCTGCTCGGCCGTGAGCTGCTCGAACCATTCGCGCGGCAGGTCCTGGCTGAAGTGCACATAGCCCGGGCCCGGGGTGGGAATGGCGAGCTGGCCCAGCAGCAGGTCCTTGGCGGTGTCGACCCCCACGTTCCACAGCTTCACGCCCTGGGGCCATTTCTGGCCATTCCAGTTGATGTCCTGGATGCTGGCCGGGCCGAGCACGGGCACGCCCTCTTCGCCCCGGCCCTTCACGGCCCTGAGGCACGGGAGCTGGTGCTGGTTCTTGCGCACCCAGTTGTACACGGCCTGGGTCTGGTCGCTGGAGTCAATCGAGATGCCCGAGAGGCCCAGGCTCCCTGCGTGGTACGCCTGGGGGTAGCGGCGCTGCAGGTAGGTGGTGACCTGCTGCCAGTCCTCTTCGCTGGCCGGGTTGCCCTCGATGATGTGGTGGTCCACGGGCCAGGACTCCAGACCTCTTGCCCAGGCCCAGACGGCGATCTCCCAGCGGTTGCGCTGAACGTCCACCCCAGCGGTGAGCACCAGGCCGCCCACGGGCACTTGGCAAAGCGGGAAGGCTTCGGCCCGGGCCTGCAGGGCGTGTTCATCGCTGCGCTCGCCCTTGACCTCCCAGGTTTCACCGAGGGTTTCGTTGACGAAGAGCTGCATGGGGCCGGGGTCGCCCTTCTCCAGGGCCGACACGGCCTCTTCAAACTCTTTGACGATGCTGGCCCAGCTGCGCTGGGGGCTGTAGGCGGCCCAGACCTGCACGCCCAGGGTCTTGGGGGGTCGGGTGGGCTGGCCCTGGCTGTCACGCCAGATGCGGTCGGGGCCGTAGCGTTTGGCAGTCTTGCTGCAGACCCAGGTGCCGGCCATGGGCTGGCCGCCGGGCAGGTAGTCGGCCTGGGTGATGGACTCGCGGCAGTGAGGGCAAATGTGGCGAACCGTTTCCGGGCGGCCCTTGTCCCATTTGAAGCCGTGGGGGCGGTCCTTACCGCCCCACATCAGCGGGTGCTCAGCATCGCAGTGGGGGCACGCGATGTGGAAGCGCACGTAGCCTTCGGAGTTGTCGCAGGCACGTTCAACGTGGCACAAGCCCTTCACCCCCGGGGTAGAGCCGCCGACGAACTTCGGGTAGGCCGCACCCTCCAGGCGCCCCTTGGCCAGGCCGCCGGGGTCGCCGGACTTCTCGATCAACTGGTCGAAGGCGCTCCACTCGTCCAAGATGGCCACGGCCACCGTGATGCGGCGGTAGGCCCGCTTGGCTTTGCCGCCCAGCAGGTGCAGCACGCTGTCGCGGAAGGGTTTGAACTTGATGGTGTCTTCGTTGGCCTTGCCCTGCTTGCGGGCCTTGCGCACGGCTTCCACCGCATCGAGCACGGGGTCGATCTCGCTTTTAACGTAAGAGTCGCGGTCATCGTCGGTGGGCTGCCAGAGAGCCTGTTTGCGCCTGCGGTGGGCGATGTTGTAGGCGACGAAGGCCGTGATCATCTTGGTGTAGCCCACGCGCTTGGACTTCATCACCGCCAGGTCTTCGATGCGGTCATCGCTCATGAAGTCCAGGATGCCGGTCTGGAAGGACCAGCCAACCCAGCCGCCCTTTTGGTGGGAGCTTTCTCCGGCGAGCTTGAAGTGCTCGGCGGCCCATTCGCTCAGGCGCTGGGGGACTTCGGCTCGGAGGCTGTCCAGGCCCAGGCGGACCGAGCGCACGATGGCCTGGGCGGTTTCGTTGTGCAGGGTGACGGTGGCCGTGTTCAAAAGGGTAATCCTTCGGTGTCTGTGTCATCGTCGGCGTCGGCCTGGGCCATGGCATCCACCTGCTCGGTGACCAGGCGGGCGGTGGAGCGAATCCACTCGTTGCGGGCCGAGGCCAGGACCTGCATCACGGCGGCCTTGGCTTCTTCGGGCAGATCGGGGCAGGCCTTTTGCAAGGTGCCTTCGAGCTGGTCAAAGCGATCGACCACCGCGCTGCTGGCCATGCCGAGCACATCGGCGAGCAGGCCCACGGGGGCGTACTCGCCGCGGGCGACGGCGTTCTTCAAGGCCTGTGCGATGCGCTGCTCGCGGGCCAGGGCCGCGCGTTCTTGCACCAGGTCGAGGCCGCCGGTCTCGGAGGAGGCCCGGCCTGCGGCCATGTCGCGCAGGCGTTCGCAGTAGGCGATGAGCCAGGCGTGGGCCGTGTCGCCGCGCACCATGACGTTGTCGGCCATGAGCTGGCTCACGCGGGCTTCGCTCAGGCCCACCATTTCGGCGAACTCGGCTTGCGAGATGGGCTGGTCCAGGAGGGGGATGAGCTTCACTTAACCCCCTTAGGACACTCACGCAACAGCCCGAGCGGGCGGTGCGAATTACCCGCGTTGGCCCCTTGCCGGGAGGACCCGCAGGCCCGGGGGGTGGGGGCCCTGCCCTGCTCCACCGGGTCGACCTGATCGACCTGGCAGCCAGCCTGGCCATCGAGCCTGCCGGCCGTGGCCACGTAGCGCACGCCGCTGCGGTGGCGCAGTTCCTGGACGGCGTTGGAGGCCAGGGTGTTGCGCAGAGCCCAGCCTGCCGCGCTCGAGGGCCAGCCGGTGATGGTCACGATCTCGCGCAGGGTGAGCGGGCCCAGGCGCAGGAGTTGGGTGAGGATGTAGGTTCGGGTCATGCGTTGGCCCTCCGTTCGCCCAGGCGGGCCAGCCGGGCCTGGTTCACGGCATCGCGGGTAGCCTGGGCCAGCGCCGCAGCGCGGGCCTTGTTGGCCGCACGCTGCTCGGCGGTCAGGTCACTGGCCCGCACAGGTGGCGCCTCGGGGCGCGGGGTGATGGGCGGAGCCAGGGGTGCCAGGGCCATGTCCTGCCAGCGCTTCTCGCGCAGCCAGCGCAGCGGCGTGGGGGCAAAGCACCGCCCATTGCCCGGCAACCAGTCGCCGGCCTGGGCCTTGGCCTGGCGGGCTGCAGCCTCGGCGATCTGCTGGGCTGTGGCCTCGCCCTGCCCCACCACCGCGTCGAAGGCCTGGCGCGTGTCGGCCAATCGTTGGCGGCGGGCCTGCGGAAACGCCTCGATGAAGTTCAGGAAAGCCTGCTCGATTTCGCTCTCCCCCGGGAGGGGGGTGAGGGGGGTATTTAGTTCTATGACGGTTAATGACGGTTCGGGTGCAGCAGCTGTTGCACCCTTTCGCGCAACAGCTGTTGCACCCTTTTGTGCTCCAGGTTGCACCCTTTCGGTCTCGGCAAAGGGTGCAGGATCTGCACCCTTTTGCGTTGGGTGGTCCCCGGCACTGTGGGCCCGGGTTTTGGGATGAAAGGGTGCATCCTGCGTTGCACCCTTTGCGTCAATTTCTACCCCTTCGGAAAAGGGTGCAAGGTTTGCACCCTTTTGTCGGGCGGCCTGGGGCACGTTCGGGTCGGCTCCGGTGCCCGGCTCATTGGGTGCCCAGGTGCCCCGCTCGGCCGGCGGGATGCGGCTGTCATAGGCCCGCACAAAGGCGGGGTTGATGTTGTAGACCCGGGCCAGGCCACGCCCGCCCGCGTTGTGGCGCACCAGCAGCAGCCAGCCCATGTCCTGCATGCGCCGGAGTTGATTTTGCACGGTGCGCACCGACTGGCGGGTCTGCCGCGCAAGCGTGGCCACCGAGGGATAGATGTTGTGGCCGAGGTCGTCGGCGTTGTCTGCCAGCTTCACCGCCAGCAGCAGCTCGCTGCCCCCGTTCGGGTAGTGGTCAAACACCATGCCGACCAGTTTTCCGCTCATAGCCGGGGCGCCTTCATGCAGTCGGGCTTGCCCTGGTCGTGGGCCGCTCGCAGGTAGGTGACGATCTCCTGCCCGATGGCCACGTGGGCCAGCCAGCGCTTCTCGAGCTCCTGCAGGTCGTTGTAGTTGGGTCGGGCCTTGGAGGCGGCGGCCGCCTCGACCTCCAGCACCCGGGCGAAGCTGGCCCCGAGCTGGCTGAGCAGGTACATCGGGTCAGCGCCACTGAGCTGGTGGTTCATGGCGATGACCGTGCAGCCCAGCGCTTCGGCGAAGGCATTCAGGATGGCCTTGCTGCCGGTGACCTGGGAGATCTTCACGGCATCGCGCAGGCCCAGCTTCGCGGCGCCCGCCTCCAGGATCTCGCTGGCCAGGCTGGATGGGTTCTTCTCCATCAGCAGGGCCACCACCTTGGTGCTGCCCGGATACCCGCGCACGGCCGCCTCCGCCGCTGCGACGACATCAGTCATTTTGAAAATCCCCTTTGAAATTTGAAATACGGCCAGCGCGGCTGGACCAGAAACTGGAGGGCATGAACACAGACACAACCCAAAGCCGGAAAGGCACACCGATGGACATGAACCCAAGCGACTTGGAAGCCGCCATGCATGACGCGCTGGTCAAGGTGGCCGGGCCCATGCTGGAAGAGCAGACCGAGATGCGAGCGCAGTTGAGGGCGCAGCGGCTCTTGCTGACGCTGCTGTACGCGGATCGGTTTCGTGACGACTTGCACGCCTTCGAATGCCTTGTGGCAAGACTCACGCAATTGACTGAAGAGGCGACGGAGACTCTGCCTGGAGGCAAGTGCACATCCGAGGCCATAGCGGCCAAACATCGTGTGCAGCTCCTGCTGTCGCAATTCCACAATTTGGTTCGGAGCCATGCCGCGTAGTGATGGGCAATACGACCTTTCCCGAACAACGCACACCAGCACTTGCGTACTGGCGCCAGATGCCGCATTCGACTGCAACGTGCCTGGATGCTGACTCAATCTGCTTTGACAGCGCCCGCCCAACAACAAATCCCAAGACGGGGGTGCAAGAGCGCTGGGGAAATCAAACACTTCGCGACGCCAGAGGGTCAACCCGATTGATAGCCACGTGTGAGTTAGCTTGTAGGGCATGCACGGCCCTTATTCCGGGGAATCAAGAATGACCGGCTGCGCAGTTCGCAGCACAGCCCATTCGACCTCGGGATTCAGCTCCTCGCATCGAACTCCAGTCATTCGTTCAATGCGGGGGCAATGCTCAGCCGGCGTAAAGCGCCCCGGCAACTTCCAATGATTGATGGCACCTCGGGTCACCCCCAGGCGACGACCCAATTCAGCCAACGAACCAACAACCTTTCCAGCCCGATCAATGGGGTGCTCCATGTCACTTCCTTCAAGCAGCAATTCCCATAAGTCTACTTTAGATAGACCTAATCATCAATCATTCGTAGACCATGCGCGTCTACCTGAGCTATACGATCAGCGAATGGAACTGAAAGACTGGGTTAAAGCCGCACGCGGGCAGCTAACGCTGGAGCAGTTGGGCGAGAAGCTCGGCCGCAGCAAAGGTGCCATCGGTCACTGGGAAACTGGCAAGAACAAGCCCAGCTATGACCAAGTGATGGCGATTCACGAATTGACCGGGTACCCGCTGCCCGGTGACTTGATTGAGCAACAGGAAGGATTCGAGCCAGCGGGCACACCGAAGACCACGCGCAGAACTCCTGTTGTCGGGACGGCAAAGATGGGCTCGGACGGCTACTACGAAGAACTTCAATACCCTGGCGGGCACGGTGATGGTTACGTTGACGGGTACAGTTCAGATCCCAAAGCCTACGCCCTGCGCGTAAAGGGTGACAGTATGCATCCAGCCATCCGACATGGGTCTTTCGTGATCGTGGAGCCAAATGGGCGACCCGTTCCAGGCGAATACGTGGCGATCTCGCTGAAAGATGGATCAAAAATGGTGAAAGAGTTGATCATTGATCGACTGCATGAGGTCGTCATTGAATCCGTCAACGGCAATCACAGAAAGACGCTCGAACGGGATGAGATCGAATGGATATATCCAGTCGCAGCAGTGGTAGCTGCCTCGAAGTGGCAGCCAGAGTAGAAATTACTGAAAGGATTGAGGTATACCGCCAGCTTGCAAGGCGCTTAGGAATGAAGCAACTGCATGGATTTATAAATTGCTAGCTTGAATCCATTGCACTTCATAGGTACGTTCAAATCCATTTGAACACCACAACTCTCAGCATCTCGTTGCCAACTACAAATTAAAATCGAGTCTTCATCGAAGAAATTATGCCGACAGCCTCCACATTCACCCGCTCGGTCTATCTATCAGACATTCCCGATCCTGCCAAATCAGTCGGCGCCCATCTGGCGGCCAAGCTACAAATCTTTCAGACTGATGAGCGCACGCTAACTGATGAGTTGTGCGACATGCTCTGCATTTGGCTTGGCATGGGCGGAGCAAGTAGTCAGGGGGCTGGGCCTATATTGCCTCCCTTCACACTTACTTTATCAAAGACGACCACAGCAGAAGAGGTGAAGAACGGCGCAGATCTGGAACTTATAGTATCCAGTCCACTGGGCTCTAAAAGATGCCTGATTCAAGCAAAGGTCTTGGATCCGAGTAGCGGCAAACTCCGCTGTGATTCAAAAGCAGGATGGAAGAAGCTAAGGACTCAACTGGCTTTAGCACGCAGTGAGGTGGGCGACGACCTTGCTTTTCTCCTCGTATACGTTCCTCGCACCTTGCTAGACGGCAATATTTATGGGTATGGAACGTATGAACAGCATTACGAAAACTACACAACAACCGGGAAGCGACCCGCCTATTTTGGAGCAACATTGATTCCCGTAAGTGCCCTACTCGGCTCCAAAAATGGTTGGCGCAATACTAAGTCGAAGGTTCCACAATTAACCACTGGTGAGTTCAAATATGGTGTAGCGCTTTGGCGCATTCTAGTTGAACTATTGCTTTGCCGGCGCTCAAAATGGACACAAGACACCACTGTTAGGTCAGATGACCAAACAAAGGCATTTAGACGTCTATCTATTAGCGCTAGTGAGATTAATAAGAAGGGGTGGCTACAGTTACAAGCGGCCGCCGATGAATTCTTACCGCACGAACCAGGCAATGAGCGTGGAGGAAATGGCGTCTAATCAACCACTCAAGCTAAGTCGCGTAGGCAGGCAGCCTTTTGCAGTCCTGCCGCAACGCTAAATGCCCACTTACCATCTTTGCGACTTCCTGTGTCCGGCCGACCCTGTGTGGCAAAAATTTTACGACAGCACCTCGACTACTCGCTGTGTCTTTGTATGTAAATCTTCTGATGAATCAAAGCTGATGCAGGCCGCGGCCACATCCGATGTATTTTCAAGGTGCAGAAATGCTGCCCACCAAGGAATCTTCAGTCCCAGAACAGGAAAATTGCCAAACAGTCCAGGGCACCCCCGGGCCCGGCTTCGGACTCCTACTCAGTGTTGCGTTGATAGCGCGCAGCGGCTAGTTTGGCTCAGACCGACTTGTGTTTTGATCAGATGTCGAACCTGCGCGATGCCCTCCGACGCATTGCCAGCCGCGCGCTCACTTGCGATAACGACTCAATGTAAAAGCCACAAGTGAGCTCTATCTTAGATAGAAAAATATCTACCCAAGATTGACATCAATCGTCTATTGGAAATAGACTTCCCTCCACACCGCAACCCACGCGGAAAGGAGTGAACGATGCACACGAACGAGATCCGACCGTTGCGCAGCTACCGCGCAACCCTGATCCCCAAGGACCTGGACCGTTCCGAGGTTCAAGGCCATGCCGCCGATGGCAAGCTGCCGACCATCCAGCTCAAGGCCGCCAGCGCTGACCGCGCCCAGGCTGCAGCCCACCACACCACTGGCCTGGCGGTGCTGTGCGTGGATCGGGTCGGGGGTGGCGAATGACTGCCGCCGCCCTGCCCTCTCGCGAGCTGTTGGCAGAGGCCATCGTCGTGCGCCCTGGTTTGACCTTCAAGTGGGGCACCTACAACGCTGGATCTGAGTTCGGCCACAACGCCCAGGGCTACTGGTACCGGATGCGCGAGCAGCACTCTTCTGGCTGGCCGCTGGCGGCCCTGCGCCATTTCCTGAAACTGTCGATGTGGGATGAGCACGGCCGGCTTTGGCAATGCGTGACGGCCGCCGTGATCGATGACTTTGGCAACCTGGTAGAGGTGACGCCATGAGCCGCACCACCTTGATCAATGGCTTGTGCGTGCTGGTCATGGCCCTGGTGCTGGGCACCGCCCATCTGTGGGGCCCCAGCGAGCTGGAGGCCATGGAGGCCGTGGCCGATGAGCGCCGTGCTGCCCCTGTGGAGGTGGCCAAGCTCGAGCGCACCGAGGCGGCATCCCCTGCCGCCGTGGGGAGCATGCCGCCCCGATCGCCTCACTGACCATTGGAGGCCCGCCATGCCCACCCTCGTCACTTCGACCATGTTTGTTGCCAAGCAGCGGCCTCTGGTCGCCCCCGCTGCAGACGGCACGTTTCAGCTCACGCTGCGCCTGCTGGATCGCCTGGGTTCTGAGTCGCGCCAGGTGGAGAGCTGGCTGGTGCGCTGGTCTGGCCGTGAGGCCGCTGCCTGGTGGCACCGCCATGGCGCCCAGGTGGTGGCTGGCCAACCCGTGGACGTGGTGCTGTCGCGGCCCCGGGTCTTCTACACCGGCCGAGGCGACTTTCGCACGGCCGAGCTGCATGCCACCGCC
Source organism: Curvibacter sp. EU05-FHT14A10 (assembly GCF_058791075.1). Classification (NCBI taxonomy): domain Bacteria; kingdom Pseudomonadati; phylum Pseudomonadota; class Betaproteobacteria; order Burkholderiales; family Comamonadaceae; genus Curvibacter; species Curvibacter sp. EU05-FHT14A10. Next base: position 333,386 of record NZ_JBYTDE010000003.1, on the reverse strand, counting down.
AAGCGGCTGGCCCTGGCGCCACGCCGCAAGGCGCTGCCCTCTTCCTCAACCCCTTCCCAACCCCCTGCAGCCCTGATCGCTGCGTAAACCCTTCGGAGGTTTTCCCATGTCTGTTTCAACACAGAAGAGACTCGCTCGCCCTTTGAAAGCCGTTTTGCCTGTTTCGCAGGCAGTTTTGCTGCAAAAGTCGATGGCGCTGGCCTCGGCTGACAGCTTTTTGCGCACCGCGGCGGCCACGATCCAGGACCGTGGTGTGCTGCGTGACACCAGCGCGGAAGGGGCCCAACAAGAGCGCAGCATGGCGGCCACCGTGGCGGCCTTCAATGCCCTGGAGGGTACGTCGCTGACAGAGCGCCAGGGCTGGGCCTTCATGCAGGTGCTGAAGCTGGCCCGGTCTGCGGCTTCGGCCCGCAATGGCCAGTTCAACGCGGATGACTTCGTGGATGGTGCGGCCTATGCCGCCCTGGCCGGTGAATCGGCTGTGCCGAAGGATTGAGCCATGGCAACCGATACCTGGATGATCACGGCCCGCGGGGCCGAGCACCACCTGGCCGGTGTGGGCATGGCAGTGAACCGGTTTGAGATTCAGACCATTGCCCATGCCCTGGCGCAGATCAATCGCTTCACGGGCCATGCGGTGCGCCCCTACAGCGTGGCCGAGCACAGCCTGCTGTGCTGCGCCCTGGCCGCCCGCGAGGGCCTGAGCCCCAGCGTGCAACTGGCCTGCCTGATGCATGACGCCCACGAGGCTTTCACGGGGGATATAGCCAGCCCGGTGAAGTGGAGCCTGCAGGGGGCGTGGGATGGCTTTGAGCATGTCCACGCGGTACAGGTGCGCCGCTGGTACGGGCTGCAGTCAACCTTTGCCGCGCACAAGGCAACGATCCGGCATTTCGATCTGGTGGCCCTGGCCACGGAGCGGCGGGATCTGACGCTTTGGAATGCGGACCAGCATGAGCCCTGGGCGATCTTGGACACGCCCGGTGCCGAAGTTCGGCCCGCCGCCGACAACCTGCTCGAGGGTTGGCGCGATTGCCCCTGGTCCACCTGGCGGGACCGGTTTGTTCAAACCTTTCATGCGCTTCGCGCGGAGGCCTGAGCATGATGGGTCCCACCTACCAACCCAGCACCATCGCCATCCTGAAGCACCTGCAAGAGCATGGCCCGCTGACGGTGGACGAGTTCGGTAAGCTGAAGCACATCGGCACCACTGCACCCGGCATTCGCGTGGCCAGCATGGTCAAGCGCGGCACGGTGGCCCGCGTCGACATGAGCCGGCCGGCTCGATACGCCATCACCAAGAGGGGCCTCGAGGCGGTCAATGCCGTGGCCAATGGCCAGGGCAACCTGGTGCCGCGCACGCTCATTCCCGTGGTGTCGACGCGGGCTGCTCCGCAAACAGCACAACTCCTGCCTGCACCGGCTTGTCGGGCGTCGGTCGAGTCCTACAAGGCCCCCGAGCTGCGGCCCTTTGATGCGCGGCCTAGGGCGATGGATGCATTTGCACTGCCAAGTCGAATGGGTAAGGCGCTGTACTACCGCAACGGACGGATGGAGGATGCGAAATGAGCGCCCCCGCTATTGCACTGTTTATCGAATTGGCGTGTGCCGATCCGTCCTCGGAGCCAACCCGACGCCGCCTCGCTCACCCTATGCTTGATTCAGGACACCACTCATGAACACAGCCTTCCTGCTCATGGCGCAATACAACGCTCAAGCTGTGATTCCGGTTGCGGCCGTGGTGAAGGATTACTTCCCCCACCTAACGACCGAAAATTTTCTGCGCAAAGTTTCGGCCGGCGACATCACGATCCCGCTGGTGAGGATTGAACCGGGGTCTCAAAAGGCCGCGCGTGGTGTGCACCTCTCGGATCTGGCGGAATACCTTGATGATCGACGTGCAGCAGCCGTCAAAGAGGCTCGGCAACTGGCTGGGCAACCAGTGCATTGGTCTCAGAAACGGTCTACATAGCCAACAAGCTAACAACGCAGAATTTGCGACTGATACGTCGGCATCGATTGGCTGCACAAGCAATCACCCGCCCTCACTCCCCCATTTGCCTTGATGCCGTTGGACTCGACAGTTTGGAACTGCTCTGCAAAGAGGGAGGAGAAGGCAATAGAGTTTTCGTTGCCATTCTTCAAGAGGAGGATTTACTTGCTACACGTCCCTGGCTGCGCCAGACCCAACCGGGCCACATCGGCTTTGCCTTGTTCCTCAGGGATCAGCTCCAAGTCTGCTCCAGCCACAAATGCGCCCATCTTAATGTACTGCCGAATAAAGTAGTTCTTTCCGACGTCCATAATGACCTCCAGAGAGTTGGGCGAAAACTCCGACTCGGTTTCGATTTTGTGCTTCTTGCCGCCTTCCACCTGAGTGTAGAAGAACACATCGGATGCGCTCTCACCAAGACATTTACCGTCAATCCATATATCCTTCTTCAACGCACTTCCAAAAAGGCCATTTCGGTATACATAGAGACCTGAGCTCCCTGAATTTGGAGCCGCGAACTGCTTTGCCTTGTCGGCTTCCTCCTTATTGGCCATATTGACAGAAGCACAGCCAGTCAGCATCAAAACAGAAACAGCTACACCGATAATTCTATAATTAATTTTCATTGAATGGCTTCAAAACCGTTGTGAATTTAAGGGCAAGACCCGGCTTAGGTCCGGTTCCTGGCCACCGCACACCATGGCGGCGGCCTAGCCATTATTACACTTGTATCAGTACGTAAAATTCAACAGAGCTTCGCTCACACCTCGGCGTCGAACACTTGCGGAGGGCCGCACTAACATCGCTGATCTTGACTGAGATTTCTCATGACCGAGGGTGCTTTCAAGGAGGTCGTTGTTAGGCAATCCTTAACCCATAAACATTGCCCTCCTGCTCATGGCCCAATACATCGCTCAGGCCGTGATTCCTGTGGCATCAGTGGTGAAGGATTACTTCCCTCACCTAACCACCGAGAATTTTCTGAGCAAGGTTTCGGCAGGCGACATCAAGATTTCACTGGTGCGAATTGAGCCAAGTTCGCAGAAGGCCGCCCGAGGTATACACCTCACAAACTTGGCCGAATACCTTGATGATCGACGCGCCGCCGCAGTGAAAGAGGCACGGCAGCATTCGAGTCAGCCGACTCATTGGTCCCACAAGAGGGATACATAGCCGAAGCGGCTAGCGCCGTGAGCGCGAGATGCTACGTTGTCCGATTTCGTACTGATCTGTGGTTTGCGTTAACAGGCCCTAGCCTTCGACCGTTACCGGTCAACCTTTACTAGCAGCCATCGCTCGGAGTGAGCCTAACGACAAAATCTTCAGTTTTCAGCGGAGGCTCTGCAACCTCATGCAGTGTGACACACGTGCCGATCAGCAACTGACCTTCAGCCCTCGCCTTGACGTCTCTCCCGTCAAGAAGCCGCACGGTGTACAAGCGCCATGGTGTCGCGACTGGGGTAAAGTACGGCAATAGGATGGGTGCCATAGCCATATCACTGCGGCGCTGCTGGAGCGTCGCTTCCTCAAGGGCCGCAACCTCAAGGATGCGCCCTTTCCCAACTAACCTGGGAGTGGCACACCCTGTAATCATGCTGGCCAACAAAACAGCAACCGTGAGTGTTTTCAAAAGAGTCATTAAATCGCGCCCGCATCGCAATAGGGCAGTGGGTTCGTCGTTCTCACTCAAGGGCCTTGGTTTCTTGTAGCTCGACCAACGCAACTTCTGGCGGGATGTTATCGAGCGAACGAACCAAACTACCCGGGACCGCATAGAGCCCGCTACTCCTTAGCTCTATGGTGTACCGGAAAAAGAGTGTTTTGCCCGGCTCAATATTGACATCAACTCCTGTCGGTTGAGCACTTTGGACCACAACCGTGTGATGGCCGGGTGCAAGTTCTCTTCGAAGGTAGCCGCCATTCTTCATTACTGCAACTTTAACCCCGTCAATCAGGATCGGCGGAGTAAGCCCTCCAGCCGCAAAAGCTGGCAAACGATATACATAGACCGCTCCTAGAGAAGGACTTGGAGCCTTAGATTCGCTAAAGGCAGGCCCGTAAGCTCCACAGCCCCCCAGCGCGAGAGGCAGGACCACACATGCGGCGATTCGAGGCAGGAAATGGCCTAAGCCTGCGAGCTTGAGAAATTTGATGTTCATGTCAATTTGGAGCGCACTTGTGTGAATTGGAGGAAGGTGTGAGGTGACTGCTATTGACTGAATTCTGCCGCGTGTCCAAGGGCCGTGGGTGGCCCATGGCCGTCACCGGGCTAAACCGCAAGCATACACTCAACGTGCAAGCACAGAAACGAGCGAAGCCAACACATAAGTCGCTTCATCGTTCCATAGCGTCACAGAGCAGCTCAGGCACCTAGCGTGGATCGAGTTACACAACATCTTCAAGAAGTTCTTGGCCAGGCACCAGACTGCCGGTGGTCAGGTGGAGCACATCAGCCTTTAGGAGCTTGCACCATGAATACGGCCTTCCTTCATATGGCGCAGTACAACGCGCAAGCAGTCATTCCCGTCACCTCCGTGGTGAAAGATTATTTCCCACGCCTGTGCATCGCGAATTTTCTACGAAAGGTTTCGGCCGATGACATCAAGATCCCTCTGGTAGGAATTGACCCGGGTTCACAGAAGGCAGCACGCGGTGTACACCTCACAGACTTGGCCGAATACCTTGATGATCGACGTGCTGCCACAGTGAGAGCGGCGCGGCAGCTTGCGAGCCAGGCAATTCACTGGTCCCACAAGCGGGCCACATAGCAAAAGCGGTAACGCCGTGAGCGCGAGCGGCTACGATGCCCGATTTCGGCCGAGGCTGTGTGAAAACGCTGATGAATGACTTTTTCGGGGGTGCTTGAACCCTTGCTCTCTGAGAAGAGCGGTGGATTGAACAGCCGCTTCGGGACCACCAGTGCCCTCCGATGTGGGGCAGAATTCGGCCAGAACCAGCCATTCCCGTCACTCCTTCGCTAAGCTGGAAAAATGGGGAGCCTTTGCGACAGATGAAAACAACCCCTGAGCCTCGGTCTTGCAAACAACGGACCCAAGTTGTAGCGATTCTCGCGTTGGCTCTCATCCTGGGTAGCGTCCTGCAGGCAACTTTTGATTGGCCCTATCGATTGCGTTTTGCAAGCCCCGCGGCCAACTATTGGGCCGTTGCGATTGGGGTGCTTCTGGTCCCGGTTCTCCTTCTCTGGCTATCTCGCCCGCTAGCTAGGCCGTGGGTGCGCCGAACTGGGATGACACTCGCTTGTTTGATGGTGGTCCCATGTCTCCTGATTTCGAGCTGCGCAGCTTTGGAGGCCCCTTCGCCGGGTTCATCCGACAGCTCATATGAACTACTTAGTGAAGTTCAAACAGGCAGTTCTGCTTTCCGTCTGTACAGGACGAATTGTGGGGCTACCTGTGCATTCGGCCTTAATTTGAGAGAGGAGCACGATCTCTTCGGCGGTCTCAAAGTGGTTTCGTCAAAATGGGCCATGTACCGAGCGTCGGCTGGAGAATTGAGGCTCGACCAGGCATCTGTTCTTGTTGTCGATGGAGGCCGCATCGTTGCTAGTGTTCCTCGTTGAGCGCGGGCGGCAAAGATTTTGTGCCGGCGGCGACAACCGGCCACATCCGGCCAATAGCAGCCCCTTGATTTAAATGATGAAACCACAACTTCGACTCGGGGTCAGCACCATGCTGATAGGCGTTGGGTTATTGCTGCTTCCATGGTCATCCACATTGCTAGCCCTGCCTAGTCTCCCACCGAGATGGGGCGGACTTCAGCACTTCTTTGATGTCATGGTTCTCGATGTTGGGCCGCAGTTATTTTTTGTGGCGTTTCTGGTCGCCGCCGTCTTTCTTGCTTGGGCTGTCTGGCGTCGCCGATGGGCGTTTGCTGTGCAAGCGATTGGAGAAATGTCGGTGTGTGTTCTCGCGGTTATGGCGGTTCCCGCGTACTAATTTCTGAAGGAATGGCCACTTTCGGAAAACTTGTACTTCCGCAATGGGCCCAAAGTAGACATGCTTCTTGGAGAAAAATTGAGTAGTGACGCAATGGGAATGCCAGCGGGGTTCAGTTGCGGCTTTCTGCCCAACGCTTATTTTTGGGCTCCAAAGGGCTGGATAGTTCCGGTCAGCATCGCGATGCAAGCGCGAGTCTTGTTGGCCTGCGGCCCTGTTCGGACGCTGAAGTACCCTTGAGACTCAGGAATGAAAACGACGGTGAAATCGCCAATAGAACCAAATTTTTCGCGGCATTGATTGACTGCCCCGTCCAAGCTAGCCTCAAGTGACAAGCGCCTTTGACTGCCATCGTCATCCTTGGAGGCAGCTCCTTGGGCTAAGCATTGAGTAAATGGCGTGTCTTCGACAAATGCAAAAGTTGAATGTGTATCAATGGAAAATCGAATGCTAAAGGGATGCACTTCAACATTCGCGCGACAATTTCGTGCTACGTCATAGAAATGCTGGTCGCGGGCAAATGCAGCATGCGATGCTGCCAGCCAAACGAAAATAGCTGTGAGGATTGAAGGGATACGCATGCTCACAGGACGTATGAGTAGAAAACGCTTTTGAGTCGATGAAGAAGGATTTCGATGATGCTCATGCAGGTCTGAACGTCCACTTATGGCCGATTGCAGGTATCGCCGCACGTTGGCATCGTGCCAGACCTTAGGCGCCTAGTGGAGCATCAGACACTAGCGAAGTGATACCAAACGTCCTACCCCATGACCATGATAGACACGACATCTGCCGTCACGACACAGAAGCCCAGGGCCCAACCTGAGGCCCCGAGTCCCACAAAAGTGCTACACAGCCCATCACAATGAAGCCAATCTATTGATTCCATTGGATTTATTATTTCATTCAGCCCAATCCATCATCGGTGCGACACTCAGCCGGTGCATGCTGTGGGAGGGCTGCTCTCCTCTGAAAACGTCACCTGGGGTGCCTGTCTGATTCACGTCGATTTACCTGCTTTGGGGATCAATTTGAACTGCCAGTGCTACAGGGGGCCACAAAAACGCCGTGTGGCACTGGCAAATGAACCCGATTTTCTCATGCGGGAGGAGGGACGGCTGGGCAAGCTCGTCCTCACCCACGTCGCGGCACAGTTGGTGTTTCTCCCAGTTCTGGGCCACTCGACGATGCAAAACGACTGCAAGATCGCGGACGAAATCGACAAGGTCCTGGCGCGCGACCTCAAATCCAAACACCTGCTTGACTACGCGTCTCCACGGAACAGCGGCGACGGTCTGTGCCCGCCACCATCAAGTTAGCCTTGGTCCCGTGTCGACAGGGCTCCGTGTCGCCCGCATCTCGTTCCACATCGAGGCTGAACCCGCGGTCGTTCAACAGTCCTTGTTCCATCTCTACAAGCAGGTCTTGTGCTTGATGATGAATTTCGAAAGGTCAGTGCGCAAGGCACTGTCGCAGCCCGCGAGCGACGCATCGCCCGATGCTGTAAGCACTAAGGATGCTTCTGGGAGGTCACTAGAGTCTGGGACCAACCAGAGCGTTGTCATCTGCCAAAGCATCCACGGCGTTTCAGGTGCCCACCATGGAAGCTAGGTTGAGGAGCTTCATGAAATGAGCAACAGCGTGCTTCAGTTTTTGCGACGGCGCAGTGTCAGCATCGACGCTGCAAATAGAAGAACGCCAAGCAATACCTGTCCCCACTCCGACAACGACGGAACACTATTGACATCGGCAACGCCGGATGTAGCACCCAGAGCCACCGGGTCGTCAATCACACCGTTCTGAGTCCAGTCGTTGTCGCCCCTCTGTCCATCCGTGAGTGTGTAAGTCACCGTGCCTGCAGCGGCATCGATGGTGGCCGGGTAGACGAACCATTTGTTGACATCACCCAGGCCGTTTTCTTTGCCATATTTGTAGAGTTGGGCCCCCGCCGGAATGCTGCTGAAGCGCAGTGTCACCGTGGCGCTGGTGCCCGGGGTGCCGCTGTCCAGGACCACCTTGGTGGCCCCTTGGGGAAAAGTCACGTTATTGGGCGGGGCGGCGGGCGGGGCGACAAAGCCCGAGTTGGCCGACCTGATCTGCCAGTTGTTGCTGGTGGCGGCCTGGATGGCGCCCACAGCGCCCCCCACCGCCACAGCACTGTAGGGGGCCGAGCAGACGCTGGCAGTGCCGCCGCCGCTGCCACTGCAACTCCACGACCAACTGCTGGAGCCAGCGCTCACGGCACCCGCCGTGCCCGCCGAGCACAGATTGGCAGCAGGCAGGTAGGCGCTGGCAACATTGGCTGCGCTGCCGCAGCTGGCGTTGACGAGGGGTGCGGCCGCCACGGCCACGGTAGAGCCTGTGCAGACCTCTGCACCTGCACTGGTGTTGCCCACCGCCGCCACCGGGGTCACGCAGAACCGCAGGACTTTGCCTTGGTCCGTGCTCACCGGGGTGTAGTTGCGGGCGGTGGCGCCGGGGATGGTGGTCTGGGTCCCTCCTCGGCCTCCCGCAGTAACCCACACCCAGCGGTAGGTACTTGTACCTTCGGCGTCGTCTTCGAAATCCCAGTAGCGGTAGCTGCCGGCCAAGGACTGGCCCACCTGCACGGTGCCGGTCACGGCGGGCGTGCCGCGGATTTCCGCCCGAGCATTGATGATCGATGTCCCCGTGATGACCATCGAAAGGTTCTTTGTCGCGGCAGGCGATGTAGCGTGCTTACGGAAGATCACCCGGTACTGGGTGTCGGCCACGGGGTTAGCGATGATCACCTGCTTGAAGTTCTGCCCCATGTCGTCAAAGAGCGACGTGGACAGGGTAGCGTTGTCAGTGCGGTGCGCCATGTCCGGGATCTTCCAGGGGCGGTAGGTATTGCCTGTCGCTAACTCGTAGACTTCGATGTCGAAGTTGTAGATGACCCGAGAGCTGGTGTCGTCCACCGGGTCGGCGGCCGTCTGCTCCGTGCCAGCGTCATCGTTCCAGGCCACATTGATCACCAAAGGCACTCCTCCCCCCCGGGCAATCACCGTCCGGTAGCAAGCCGCAGCCCCGTTGTTGTTGGGGTTGACGTCGAGCTCATCGATGACCGCCCCCCTCAGCTCAGAAGCCAAGTAATCTTTAGTGCAGCCGGAGGTTCCCTGGGGCGTGGTGCGCTGCTTGATGACCGAGGCGGCCTTCTGCACATCCAGCAGTCCCCAGCCGAATTGGTGATCGGGCCCGGGCCGCCCCAGATCCTCAGCGGTCCCAAACATCAGGGCCCGCAGGGTCTCTGAGCGCATGTAGAAGAGTTCGTAGCGGGCCCTGTAATACTGCTGCAGCAACAGCGCGCCTGCCGTGACGGCCGGCGTGGCATATGAGGTGCCACTGGAGGCGGCCCCGCTGCCGCTGTAGGACGTGTCGCTGGCGGCGGTGGCCGAGTTGATGCCGGTACCCCGTGCCACGATCTCGGGCTTGAGCCGGCCGTCATCGGTGGGCCCCCAGTTGCTGTAGTCCGACATGCTCTTGTCGGCGTTCACCGCGCCGACCGTCACCACGTTCTTGGCCGCACTGGCGCCCGTCATCAGGTCGTACCCGCCTTTGGTGGGGTTGCCGTTGCTTTGCTGTTCATTGCCTGCCGCCACAAACGGTTGGTAGTAGACCAGCGAGCTGATCACCTGGTCCCAGGTCCGCGATTCGCTGTCGTAGGCGCCGAACTGCCAAACCGGGATGGTGTTGTCGTTGGCGTAGCCGTAGGAATGGTTGGATACCACCATCATGTTCACGCTCAGGCCGGCCGCGTACATCTCGGTGGTGTCATTGTCTGAATCCCAGTTGCGTGAGCTTGCGCTGTAGGCAATGCCTTGGGCACTGGCACCATCGCCGCTCAGACCAGCTTTGCCAATGATGGTCCCGGTCACATGGGTGGCATGGTTGCGCGCCGAATCGGTGGTGCTGCCCAATTGGTTGGCCTCGATGGTGACCTTGCCGGCCAACAGCTCGTGCGTTGCTCGAGGCACCCCAGGCTCCCAGACGTCAGCCACCATGTTCTGGCCCGTGATGTTCACACCGAGGCTGCCGCCCGGATAGAGCGAATCGGCCTTGATGAGTTGGCCAGATTCCACGTTGCTGCGGGCACCTACGCTGCTCCCCTTGCTCTTGATGTAGATGGGCTGGCCATCGGCGCCGATGCGCACGATGCGGTACAGCACCCCGTCGCGGATCACTTCGCGCTGAACCTCTGGATGAGCCGCCAGATACCGGGCAACCGCCGCTTCTTGTGCCTCATAGCGGCGTTGCAACTCGACGGCCAGGTCAGGGCTCGTGCTGCCCTGGGCCTGGGCAAGCCCCATGTTGACAGTGCACAGCATCGAGGCAGCCAAAGCCACGGCTGTCCATGTTCCATGGGCCTTGTGCCATGAGTGATGTGAACGAAAGCAATGGGCGGAATCAGTGTTCATGCGGGCTAAGGGCCAAGGTCTCTTCCGTTAACATCGCGCTCCCAAGACCATCCACTGGATTGGACTGAAAGGGCTGCCGCTCAGTTGCAGGTCAAGGGTGCCGTGGCGTTTTACGTTATTGAATTCACGCCGTTTGTAACCATCGAGATCCGAGAAAGTTTGCGTTTTATTGCAACGTCTTCGGACCTCTACCGTTCGCCATTTGCCATCCCCAAAGGAGCTGGGTTCGCGTATGTCATTTGCCTTCGGCGCCCTGAACGTCCAGCCTTTTCTAAAAGCATGTCTTGCCCGTGTAGCGCCTTGGCTGGCACTGCTGATACTTCTGGTGGCATGGCCTGCGCTCACCCACGCTGCGCAAAGCGATCAGGTCGAGGTACAGCGAGCCATATGGACCGATCCCACCGGCGAGGCTCGCTTCGAGGACGTGATGCAGCAGCCCTTCCAGCCCGCGCCCGCCATCGTGTCCCGCGGCTATAAAGCAGGTGCCACCTGGTTGAGGGTGATCGTCCCCCCCTCTGCCGCAGAGTCTTTGTGGGTCACGATCCAGCCCATGTACCTTGACGATATCCAGCTCTACAGCCGACGTCGGGAAGCAGATGGGCGTTTGGGAGACTGGACAATCAGAAGAACAGGCGACCGCTTCCCGTTCCAAAGCCGAGAGCTGCCCACTCTGAACTACAGCCTGACTCTGGACACCTCTTTGAGCGAGTCCACCGTCTTTTATGTGCGCTTGACCACCACCAGCACTCACGCGCTGTATGTGACAGTCCGAACCCAGAACAGGGCACTCGAGTTTGAAGGAAGAACGCTGCTTTGGCTGGGTGTGTACCTGGGTGTCGTGCTTGTGCTGGCCTGGATGTCCACGCTGCGCCTCATCATCACACGCGACCTTCTATGGGCTCTCAATCTGGCATTCCAGATGGGCACATTGATCCTCACCTTGTTCTACTTGGGACTTGCCTCCAAGTACCTGATGCCCGACGCTCCCCAGGGCGTGGATGCATGGATGTCCACAGTCTTGTGCGGGCACCTTTTCGTAGGCCTGATCTACTACACGGTATTCGTCAAAAACTTTGGCGCCCCTCGCTGGGCGGTGCTGCTATATGCCTGCTGCACGCTGGCGTTTCCCGTGCAACTGTTGTGGATCTGGCATGGGCATGAACAGGCCCGATTGGCCATGAGCTTGAACTCGAATATGCTACTGGTGAGTACGATCTTGGGCTCCGTGGTGGCATGTGTTTTCAAGATCCAGGACCAACGGCTGCGCTGGATGATCCGCATCCTTTATCTAACTCAGACGCTCTACCTGATGTTCTTTGTGCTGCCCTTGCTCGGCTTGATGCCAATGACCATCTGGCATTTGTACCCGGCATTGTTGATTAACCTGTTCGGATCGGTCTCTCAACACTTGGTGCTGACACGACGCGATCAACTTGACATCGAGGCCAAGCGGCGACTGAAGAGTGAAGTGGCTGCCGCACAGTTGACGTTACGGGCAAAACAAGAGCAGTTGGCGGCCAGCACGAGCTTTTTGAGCATGCTGCTGCATGAGCTAAAAAACCCGCTGGCATCGATTCGGCTTGCGGTATTGAACCTGCTTCGTCAGACAACGCCCCACTCCCCCGACCAATTGAAACGCCTCGACCACATTCAGGCAGCTGTACAGGGCATGGACAGGGTATTGGACCGCTGCCGTCAGGTGGACAGGATCGAATCTGGAGGCTGGTCCGTACAACGGGTCGAATTCGATGCGCTGGCTATCGTGGTCGAGCTGATAGCGCTCCAAGACCAGGGACGCAGGGTGGAGATCACCGCTCCGAGTTCCCTGCCAGTGTTTCTGGACGAGCAAGGGTTTCAGATCGTGGTCGCCAACCTTCTGGATAACGCTTTGGGCTATTCACCTGCGGGCTCAAAAGTGAGTCTTCAACTGCAGGTGGCTCTTCAGGACGGTGCTCCAGGCAGGCAGTTGCTGCTGAGAATAGGCAACACAGTCGGCAAGGCTGGCCCGCCCGATCCGAAGAAGCTGTTCGAAAAATACTACCGTGCCGAAGGCGCCCATCAACGCACGGGCTCAGGGCTGGGCCTGTACCTCGTCAAAAGCCTTGTCGAACTCAAGGGCGGCACGATCAGTCACTCGATGTCGCCGTTGCCTGACGGTGGTGATCAAGTCATTTTCGAGGTCCGGCTGCCATGCGATTAAAAGAGGCTGTTGATTTGAGTGGTTCTTTGGAAATCATTGTGGTCGAGGACCATGACCTGGTCCGCGAAGAATTAGTGGCCTTCTTGCAGTCCCCAGGTGTCAACGTGCGGGGAGCCGATGACGCCAAGGCTCTCGAAGCGCTGCTGAAGCAACGCCCGGCTGATGTGTTGATCGTTGACCTGAACTTGCCCATCGAAGATGGATTGAGCATCTGCCGCAGGATGCGGCACTCTTTTCCAGAGATGGGTCTGGTCATGCTGACCGCGAGGACCTTGTCAACCGACAAAGCCGCAGGGTATCAAAACGGCGCTGATGTGTATCTGACCAAGCCAGCCAACCTGGATGAACTGGAGGCCGCTGTCGCCAATTTGGCGCGCCGCATCAGGAGACGGGTCGCCAACGGCTTGCAGCTGGACATGCCAAAACAGCGGTTGACTCTCCCGTCAGGCACTGTCGTTCAGTTAACGCTGCTCGAATCGCGTCTACTTTACGAGTTGGCATCTGCGCCCGAGCGCATGCTCAGCACCGCCGTGCTGATTCAGCGCCTGTGCCCCAGTCGGGACACGAATCGGCTAGGGGAGAACCTGCCGGTGACCATCAGCCGACTTCGTCAAAAGATGACCTCTGACTATGTCGGGCCCGACGTCATCAAGGCGGTGCGAGGGTTTGGGTACAAGCTGACGGTCGCGGCCACCATCAGAACTTGAGTCGCACAGATTTCGATCTGTCGGTGGGGTTCTTCAGGGTGATTGCGGCCCCCCATTCAACGAACGCGTTGTTGTTGGTGCCACTGCCCCAATTCGCTGCAGGCTCCAGATACATGCTGCGCAGCACGGGAGGCCAGAGCGCAGTGCCATCAGGCTTGGCCAACAGGTCTTACAACAGCGCCCTCACCTCCCGCGCCGCCTCCTGCAACAGCGGCAGCAAAGTCTGATGCAGGGTCTCGGGCGGATGCGCCTGGGGTGAGGCCACCACGTTCAGGGCAGCCACGGTGCCGCCCTGCATGTTGCGCAAGGGCACGGCCAGGGCCAGCACGCCCAGTTCGTGCTCTTCGGTGGCGAGGCAGAAATCGTCTTCGCGCACCTGGCGCAACAGCTTGCGCAAGGCCGTGGGCTGCACCGTGGTCTGGGGGGTCAGGCGCGCCAGGGTACGGTCTTTGAGCCAGGCACTCAGCTCGGCCGGTGCCAGCGCCGCCAGCAGCACCCGGCCAGTGGAGGTGGCATGGGCCGGCAAGCGCGCGCCCAGGTGCAGGCCATAGGCCAGCAGACGGGTTGGCGAGCCATACACCCCGCTGCGCGCCACGATGACCACCTCGTCGCCCTCCAGCACCACGGCCGAGAACGACTGCTGGGTCTGCGCGGCCAGGCGGTTCAGCGTGGGCTGCATCACGCGTGGCAGCCGGGCCGAGGCCAGGTAGCTGCCCGAAAAGCGCAGCACCTTGGGGGCCAGCCAGAAATAGCTGCCATCGCTTTCCAGATAGCCCAGGTGCTCCAGGGTCAGCAGGTGGCGGCGCGCCGCGGCGCGGGTGATGCCGGCGCGCTGGGCAGCCAGCGTGGCATTCAGGCGCTGGCGCTCGGTGTCGAAGCTCTCCAGCACGGCCATGCCTTTGGCCATGCCTTCGATGAAATCTGCTTTGGCAATCATGGGGGGACGGCGGCCACACGGAGGCCACAGGTTGATTCAGATCAATGTTGCGCGATCATCGCACAAACTGCTCATTGATCGCACAAAGCCATGCCGCCAGCCCTACCCGGGGCAGACACAGACTTTTACGCTTGCGGACAACCCATCACCCACCACCGAGATCCCCAAGGAGACCCTCATGCGTACCCAAGTCGCCATCATCGGCGCCGGCCCCTCCGGCCTGCTGCTCGGTCAACTGCTGCACAAGGCCGGCATTGACAACGTCATCGTTGAGCGCCAAAGCGGCGACTACGTGCTCAGCCGCATCCGTGCCGGTGTGCTCGAACAGATCACCATGGACCTGCTGGAGCAGGCCGGCGTGGCCCAGCGTGCCCATGCCGAGGGCTTGCCCCACCACGGCATCGAGTTGCTGTTCAAGGGCGAGCGCCACCGCATCGACATGCACAAGCTCACCGGCGGCAAGCAGGTGATGGTCTATGGCCAGACCGAGGTCACCCGCGACCTGATGGAAGCCCGTGCTGCTGCCGGCCTGAGCACCGTGTACGAAGCCAGCCAGGTCAGCCTGCATGATTTCGATGGCACCCAGCCGCGCGTGCGCTATGTGAAGGACGGCGTGACGCACGAGATCGAGTGCGATTTCATTGCCGGCTGCGACGGCTACCACGGCGTGTCGCGGGCCAGCGTGCCGGCCGGCGCGATCCATGAGTACGAGAAGGTCTACCCCTTTGGCTGGCTGGGTGTGCTGGCCGATGTGCCCCCGGTGTCCGACGAGCTGATCTACGCCAACACACCGCGCGGCTTTGCCCTGTGCAGCATGCGCAGCCACACCCGCAGCCGCTACTACCTGCAGGTGCCCTCCGAAGACAAGGTGGAGAACTGGACCGACGCCCTGTTCTGGGAAGAGTTGGCCCGCCGCCTGGACCCGGCCGCCCGCGAACGCCTGGTGACGGGCCCGTCCCTGGAAATGAGCATCGCCCCGCTGCGCAGCTTTGTGGCCGAGCCGATGCGCTTTGGCCGCCTGTTCCTGGCGGGCGACGCCGCGCACATCGTGCCCCCCACCGGCGCCAAGGGCCTGAACCTCGCCGCCTCCGACGTGGGTTACCTGTCGGGCGCGCTGATCGAGCACTACCGCGAGCACAGCGCCGCCGGCATCGACCATTACTCGGCCCGCTGTCTGAGCCGCATCTGGAAGGCCGAGCGCTTCTCGTGGTGGTTCACCTCGCTGATGCACCGTTTCCCCGAGACCGGCGAGTTCGGCCAGAAGATCCAGGAAGCCGAACTCGACTACCTGATCCACTCCGAGGCCGCCTCGACCTCGCTGGCCGAAAACTACGTGGGCCTGCCCATGGTTCATTCGAACTGAAGCGGGCTCAAAGCGACCGGCGCCTGGATCTGACAGTCAGCCGGTATAGTTCACTCCGATAGCAATTCGGAGACAACAACATGCGCCTTGACCTGCCCACCGCAGGCCGGGTTGCGCGCCGCTGGCTGCCTGTGGCAGCCTGGCTGGCGTGCAGCCTGTTCACCACCGCCCAGGCCGCCGACGACATCGTGGTGGCCCAGATCGGCCCCTTCACCGGCCTGCCCTCGCCCGATGCGCCCGACATCAACACGGGCGCCAAGGCCTACTTCGAGCAGATCAACCGCGGCGGCGGCATCAACGGCCGCAAGATCACGCTGTTCACCCTGGACGACCGATTTACCGCCGACGGCTTCAAGGCGGCCCTGCCCCAGGCGCTGGAGCGCAAGCCCGTGGCCTTGCTGACGCCCATCGGATCGGCGGCCCTGAGCGCGGTAGTGCGTGAGAACCTGCTGGACAACGCCAATCTCATCGTGGTCAACGCCGTGCCCGGGGCCGACGTGCTGCGCAAGCCCGGCCATGCCCGGCTGTTCCATGTGCGGGCCAGCGACCGCGACCAATACGCCCGCATGCTTGAGCATGGGCGCACCCTGGGCGTGAGCACGGTGCACGTGCTGCATCAAGACCTGCCCATTGGCGTGCAAGGCTTGGCGGCGATCAAAGAGCTGGCCCCAGGCTTTGGCTACAAGACCATCGAAGGCAGCCAGGCCCAGCACAACGACGACAGCCTGAAAATCGCCGCCCAAGCCACTCAGGCTGCGGCGCCTCAGTCCGTGATCGTGATCGGTTCGCCAAAATTCATGGCCGATGCCGTCAAGCAGCTGCGCGAGGCCGGCTACGGACGATCCATCATGGCCTTGTCTTACCTGTCGGCCCCTTTGCTGGTCAAGGTGGCGGGCGAGGCGGCTTCCCGCGGTGTGGGCATCGCGCAAACCTTTCCCAATCCCAATGGCCGCGGCCTGCCCCTGCAGGCCGAGTTCCAGGCCACGATGGCCCGCTATGCGCCTGAGGCCAAGCCCTACACCGCCTTCCAGCTGGAGGGATACCTGAGCGCACGCGTGCTGGTCGAAGCCTTGCGGCGCGCCAAGGGCAACCACCCCGAAGCCCTGGCCGACGCCCTGCACGCCGCGGGCGAGCTGGACTTCGGCGGCTTCAGGGTCAACTTCAGCAAAGGCAATACCGGCAGCCAATGGGTCGAAATGAGCGTGGTGGATGCCACCGGCAAGCTGCGGTATTGATGGCCGACATTTGGGAGACACACATCCATGAGCCAGACAAACACCAACACCTTGCAAGGCACGCGCATTCTCAGCCTGGCCTTGAACCTGCCCGGCCCAGCCGCGCTGATGCGTTGCCGCGACATGGGGGCCAGCTGCACCAAACTCGAGCCCCCGCCTCGCCACGGCGTGCCCGCCGATCCCATGGGAGCTTACAACCCCGAGGCCTACCAGACCATGCACGCGGGCCTGCGCACCCTGCATGCCGACCTCAAAACCCCCGAAGGGCAGGCCACGCTGCATGCCGAGCTGGCCAGCACCGATGTGTTGATCACCTCGTTTCGCCCCTCGGCCCTGCGCAAGCTGGGCCTGGCCTGGCCCGAGTTGCAGGCGCGCTACCCTCGACTGTCGCTGGTCGAGATCGTGGGGGCGCCCGGTGAGCGAGCCGAAGAGCCCGGCCACGACCTGACCTACCTGGCCGAGGCCGGTCTGGTGCCCAGCCTCGAGCTGCCCCCCACCCTGTTTGCCGACATGGCCGGTGCCTTGCAGGCCAGCGAGGCCGTGCTGCAATGCCTGCTCCAGCGGATGCACAGCGGCATCGGCAGTCGGCGTGAAGTGGCCTTGAGCCAGGCCGCCGCCTGGCTGGCCCTGCCCCGTCATTGGGGCCTGACCCGCCCTGAGGGGGCCGTGGGGGGAGCCCACGCCGGCTACCGGGTCTACCGCTGTCTTGATGGTCGGGTGGCGCTGGCGGCGCTCGAGCCCCACTTTGCCCAATCGCTGTGCCGCGCGGCCGGCATCGACGCCGCTGACTTGAAAGCCATGTTGACCCCCGAGGTGCACCGCGCTGTCGCTGCCTTCGTCGGCAGCCAGACCCGCGACCAACTGGAACGCCTGGCGGTAGAACAGGACGTGCCGCTGTACACACTGGCCGACTGAGCGCGCCTGAGTTCTCAGGCCTCGTACATGTAGGCACGGTTGAACGGGTAGCTCGAACGGGCCCCAACCAGGGGCTCGTCGGCCAAGCCCGGCGCGGGCCGGATGGCCAGCACCTGGTGCAGGGCGATCCAGCCCTGTTCAAAAGCCAGCGCCGAGCCCGCCAGGTAAAGCCGGTAGGCGCGCAAGGTGCGCTCGACCTGCTCACCCGCGAGTGAGCCGCCCAGCACCTCGCGCGCCTCGTCCAGCCGTGCCTCCAGGCCGTCAGACCAGGCCCACAGGGTTTTGGCGTAATGGGGGCGCAGGTTCTCGGTGTCCACCATCTCAAGCCCAGCGCGGGCTGCATCTCGCAAAACCGTGCTGACGTGCACCAGTTCACCCCCTGGAAAGATGTACTTTTCGATGAACTCGCCCATGCCGGCCCCCAGTTGCAGGTTGTCGGTCCCCCCGGCCGTGATGCCGTGGTTCAGGACCAGGCCGCCCGGGCGCACCCGTCGGGCCACTTGGACAAAGTAGTCCGGCAATTGAGCTCGTCCCACATGCTCGAACATGCCCACGGAAGCCACTTTGTCAAAGGTTTCCTCTGCCGGCAGTTCGCGGTAGTCGCACAGCAGCACCTGCACACGCGAGCCCAGCCCCAGGGCGTCGATGCGGGCCTGCACATGGGCTTGCTGGTGGCGCGAGAGCGTGATGCCGGTGGCCAGCACGCCGTGCTGCTGGGCCGCCCACAACAGCAAGCCGCCCCAGCCACAACCGATGTCCAGGAAACGCTCGCCCGGCCGCAGTTGCAGCTTGCGACAGATCAGTGCCAGCTTGGCTTCCTGCGCCTCGGCCAGACTCAGGTCGGCACGGCGGTAGTAGGCGCAAGAGTAGACGCGCCGCGGGTCCAGCCACAGCGCAAAAAATGCATCCGACAGGTCATAGTGGAACTGGATCTGGGCCCGATCCCGACTCAACGTGTGGGCTGCAGCCGACTGCCAACGCTGCATCAGGCGACGAGACAGGCCCGCCGAGGCGACGTCCGACGGGTTATGGCGCAGCAGGTCGGCTGCCACACGCATCACCTCGCGCATGCTGCCCTGCACACGGATGCGGCCCTCCACAATCGCCTGGCCCACCATGCCGATGCGGCCCAGCGCCAGGTCGATCAAACTGCGTGAATCTTCCAAGCACAGGGCCACTGGCGCATCGGCAGGCCCCAGGCACTCCCCGGAGGGCAATTGCAGCATCAGGGGCGTCGACAACGCACTCAGGCGATCCTGGATCAGGCGCAGCCACTTGTTCATAACAGGCCTCCGTCAAACACGGCTGCCTCCAGGGCCGGGCGCAGCCCGCCGCCCTGCCATCAGGTGGCGGACTCACCCCGGGCCCGGCGACAGGCGCATGGTGATACCTGACATTGATTCTAGGCCGGGCTTAAAAATTTTGCCCAGAACCAGTAATTCCCGCCCACTCGTCAACAGGACAATCCCTGATCAGATACCCCATGCCATCACGGACGCCAACCAGGGTTGGGGCCGGCAGCCTCAGCGCAGGCGCTCCACTTGGTAGCCGCGCTGCTCCAGCAGCTTGGGCAGGCCGGTCGGGCCCACCATGTGCAGGGAACCCACGGCGGCAAACACCTTCTTGCCGTCGCTGTGCAGGCCGTCCACGCGGTCGGCCAGGGCCGGGTTGCGGTCATCCATCAGCTTCTTCATCTGGCTGCGGTCCTGCGGCGTCTTGAGGCAGTCGCACCAGTCGGCGTAGTGCTCCAGTGCATCCAGGTCGCCCTGCTCCCAGATCTGGGCCACACGCGACAGCAGGCGCCGGGTCTGCCCACGTTCGATCTCGGTCAGGGTGCGGTTGACCAGGTTGGCCGCCTCGGCATCGTTGCTGCCCAGCAGCACCGCCAACTGGCCGGAGGCCGACTCCAGCGACACCACCGGACGGTCGGTGCTGCGCGCCAGCACGGCCAGCATGATCTCGGTGCCAAAGCTGGGCTGCAGGCCATCGCGACGGCCCGCCAAAAAGGTCAGACTGAGGGCCTGGATCTCGGGCGGGGCCGAGCCCAGGGCGGCCTCGGGCAGGCATTCCGCCAGCCAGCGGGTCTTGAGGCGAGCCTGCAACTCGGCCGGCAGGTTGCGCTTCACGCCTTGGATGACGGTGGCCATTTCACGCTGGATGGCCGGGTCCAGTGGGTTGATCTCGATGCCCGTCACCTCGGTATCGCTCAGTGCCTGCTGGATCTTGGGGCCCGGGGCCATCCAATCGGCCTTGCCGGCATGGAAGGTACCGTACAGATAGGAGCTGTGGTCACCCTTGGTGATCTTCCAGAGAAAACCACGGTCGGCAGCATGTTCAGCGGCCTGGCTGAACAGTTCCGGAGAGAAAGGTGCCGGCAGCGGCGGGCAACTGGCTGGCGCCTTGGCCGCCTTGGCCTCAGCCGGCTTGGGGGCGGCGTGGGGATGGGCGGGCTTGGTCGCCGCCCAGGCCACACTGCTCAACAGGCACAGGCCCACCAGGGCCCAGCGACGGCAGGCCAGACCCGCAGCGGTCGACGACCGAGGCGAAAGAGAAGACATGGAAATGTTCATGCCCGGAATGTTGCCACGACTTGAGGTGGCCGCCTGCGCGTCACCTCAACTTTGCCGCGCGCTCACGACAAGGCCAGGCGGCGCGCGATGCGTTGCGACAGCAGCAAACCCACCAGGCAGCAGCCCCCCGTGACAGCCCAGGTCCATTGCCAGCCTCCGGCCAGGCCGGCCACCCAGCCCACCAACGGTGGGCCGGCAAATTGCCCCAAGGCAGAGCATTGGGTCATCCAGCCAACGGTGGTCGAGATGGCGTTCTCACGCGGAGCCAGGCGCACGGCCAAAGAAAAAAGGCTGCCAGGGATCAACCCCCCCATCATCGAAAAGCCCAGCAAGGCCGCATAGCGCAGTGCCGCAGGCAAGGGCCAGAAGGCCTCGAAGGTAAGCCAGGCACCCACGGCCATGCTGGCAAAGCCCCAGGTCAGCACCCTGGCGGCAGGCACGCCACGCTGCAACAGGGCCCCGGCGGCCAGATTGCCCACAATGTTGGCCGCCGCAGCCAAGGCCGTGAGCATGGCCGTCAAGCCCACCCCCAGATCAGAAGACGCATAGATCGAGGGCAAAAACCCCATGACGGCCTGCCACTGCGAGGCATAGAAGGCAAAGGTCAGCGCGACCAGCCACGGCCCCGCACTGGACAAGGTCAGCCGCAGCACGCCCAAACCCTGCATCAACCCGGGCCGGCTTGCTTTTGGCGGGGTGGCACCCAATCCAGCGGCCGGCCCTGCCCAACGCGCCCGGGTGGCGTCCGAGGGCACCCAGACCAGGGCGGCCACAGCCATCGCCGCCGACACCGCGGCCATCAGCCACCACCACTGCGGCCACCCCATCAGGGGCAGCAGCAGCGGCCCCCCCAACAAAGCCAAGGCGGTGGCCAGCGGCATGCAGATACCGAACACACCCAGCATGAAAGGCAGATCGTGGGCACTGACCAACTGGCGAATCAAGCCCGCACAAGGCATGAAGACGAGCAGGAACCCAACACCCTCCAGCGCTCGAAGGAACAGCATGAAGCCGGCTTCATGCACGGCGGGGCCCAAGGTGCTGGAAGCCACCAGCAGCCCCAGGCCGATCAAAAGGCAACGACGCAAGCCCCATTGGTCAGCAAACAGGCCCAACAAGGCGCCCAGCAACATAGAAGCCATTTGCACCGCCGACAGCAAAAAGCCCGCCTGCAACAGCGACAAGCCCAATTCGGCACGCAACAAGGGAATGGCGGGCGCCAGCTTGGCCACATGCAGGGCCGCCGAGACGCCTGCAGCCACCACCAGCAAAGCCGCTCGTCGGCCATCAGAGCGTTTGCCCTGGTCATTTTTGGAAGTCATCACCGACGTCAAAGCTCACCTCGCTCGCGCCGGCAGGGCTCGGCCGAGAGGGCCGACAAACTCGGTCGCAAAGCTGACGTCCAGGGAGCGTCTGCGCCGCGACCCCGGGACTACCGGCAACAGGCAGGCGCCAGCGTAGCGGCGCAGGCGGCCGCCCTGGTTTCAAATTCCGGCGGACTGATACAAGGCCGCAAGCGCCTCAGCGTGGCCCCTTGCGGCCGGCTTTGGGTTTGCCGACACCTGTGCCGGCGCGGGGCGGCAGGCCGGTGTGCTGGGTCAGGATGCGGCCTTTGACGGGTGCCACCGGTGCGGCGGGTGCGGCGCCCTGCCCCAGCGCTGGCCCGCGGGCGCCACGGGGTGCGCCGACGGCAGGCACGGCCTTGCCAGTGGGCCGAGCCGGGGCCTGCGTCGAGTTTTTGCGGCGGGCACTCTGGTAACTGCCGTCTGTCAGCGGCTGGAAGGTCGGGATCAGGTGTTGCTTGCCGTTACCAATGAGGTCGGCCCGGCCCATGGCCTTGAGTGCCTCACGCAACAGCGGCCAATTGTTGGGATCGTGGTAGCGCAAAAAGGCCTTGTGCAGGCGACGGCGCTTTTCACCGCGCACGATGTCGACCGACTCGCTGTCGGGCGTGATCTTGCGCAGCGGGTTGCGGCCGCTGTGGTACATGGCCGTGGCACTGGCCATGGGGCTGGGGTAGAAGGTCTGCACCTGGTCAGCACGAAAGCCGTTGCGCTTGAGCCATAGCGCCAAGTTCATCATGTCCTCGTCGCTGGTGCCCGGGTGGGCGGCGATGAAGTAAGGGATCAGGAACTGCTTCTTGCCCACTTCTTCAGAGAACTTGTCGAACATCTGCTTGAAGCGGTCATAGCTGCCAATGCCCGGCTTCATCATCTTGGTCAGCGGGCCCTGCTCGGTGTGCTCGGGGGCGATCTTGAGGTAGCCCCCCACATGGTGCTGCACCAGCTCGCGCACGTACTCGGGGCTCTTCACCGCCAGGTCGTAGCGCAGGCCCGAGCCGATCAGGATCTTCTTGATGCCTTTCAGAGCCCGCGCGCGGCGGTAGATCTTGATCAGCGGATCGTGGCTGGTGTTGAGGTTCTGACAGATGTCCGGAAACACACAGCTGGGCTTGCGGCAGGCGGCCTCGATCTCGGGCGTCTTGCAGCCAATGCGGTACATGTTGGCGGTGGGACCGCCCAGATCGGAGATCACGCCGGTGAAGCCCTTGACCTTGTCGCGGATCTCCTCCACCTCGCGAATGATCGAGTCCTCGGAGCGGCTCTGGATGATCCGGCCCTCGTGCTCGGTGATTGAGCAGAAAGTGCAGCCACCAAAACAGCCGCGCATGATGTTCACGCTGAAGCGGATCATCTCCCAGGCCGGGATCTTGGTGGTGCCGTCATGGCTGCCGTTTTCATCGGCGTAGGCCGGGTGCGGGCTGCGCGCATAGGGCAGGTCGAACACCAGATCCATTTCGGCCGTGGTCAGTGGGATGGGGGGCGGGTTGATCCACACGTCACGCGCGGTCACGCCCTCGCCATGGGCTTGCACCAGGGCGCGGGCGTTGCCTGGGTTGGTCTCAAGGTGCAGCACCCGGTTGGCGTGGGCGTACAGCACCGGGTCGCTCTTGACCTGCTCGTACGAGGGCAGGCGGATCACACTGCGCTCGCGCGGTGGCACCTTGACGCGGCCCTGCAGGGCCGGGTTGGGCACGAAGGTCAGCGGTTTGGTGGTGGGCACGTGGCTCCCGGCCCGGGCTTCAGCGTCGCTGGCCACGGCCTGGGCCTCGTCTTCACGGGCGCAGGTGGCGCCCTGTTCGCGCGCCTGGTCCGAGATCATCAGATAAGGGTTGACGTGGGCTTCGACACGGCCCGGCGTGTCGATGCGGGTGGAGTCGATCTCGAACCACCCCTCAGACGACTCGTCGCCACTGCGCCGGATGAAGGCGGTGCCCCGCACGTCGGTGATCTTTTCGATTGGCTCGCGGGCAGCCAGTCGGTGCGCCACCTCGACGATGGCCCGCTCGGCGTTGCCGTACAGCAGCAGGTCGCACTTGGCATCGACCACGATGGAACGGCGCACCTTGTCGCTCCAGTAATCGTAGTGGGCGATGCGGCGCAGCGAGCCCTCGATGCCCCCGAGCACGATGGGCACATCCTTGTAGGCCTCTCGGCAGCGCTGGCTGTACACGATGGCGGCGCGGTCGGGGCGCTTTCCGCCCACGTCGCCGGGGGTGTAGGCGTCGTCGGAACGGATTTTTCGATCGGCCGTGTAGCGGTTGATCATCGAATCCATGTTGCCCGCGGTCACCCCGAAGAACAGATTGGGCTTGCCCAGCACCCGGAAGGGGTCGGCACTTTGCCAGTCAGGCTGGGCAATGATGCCCACGCGAAAGCCCTGAGCCTCCAGCATGCGACCGATCACCGACATGCCAAAGCTCGGGTGATCCACATAGGCATCGCCGGTGACGACGATGATGTCGCAGCTGTCCCAGCCCAGCTTGTCCATTTCCGCACGGCTCATCGGCAGGAACGGCGCCGTGCCGAAGCGGGCCGCCCAGAACTTGCGGTAGCTGTTCAGCGGTTTGGCGGCGCGCGCGAAAAAGGAAACGTCGACGGGGGCGTTCATGGGGGGCTTCTTGGGGATAACCCTCCATTTTACGGGTGTGCACCCCATGAACGGTTTTGTCAGTACCCCCAGAAGGGCTAATGGACCGAACGCCCCAGGATGCGCCGCGGCACGGCGGCCAGCTCAGGCACGGGGTAAGTGCTTTCGTACACCTTGATCTGGGTGATCTGCCCGGCCAGTACCGTGAAGTGAAAAGCAAAGTCGACCCGCATCAACTCGTTGTTGGCATTGAGCCGGGTCTCCAGCTCGCCGGTGGCGATGGCGTGGCAGCCCTCGGCCAGCACCTGCTTCACGGTGAAGCGCTGTGGCGTGGCGCGTCGACGGTGCTGGGTGATGAAGTCGGCCACCTGCTCGCGCCGCTGTGCGGGCCCACTCCAGGGGATGACCAGCGAATTGTGCGGGATGTCCCAGACCATTTCAGGCGCCAGCAGGGCCGCAAAGCCCTCGGCGGCCTCACCGGCCTTCACCTGCTCGAAATAAAGCTGCACCACGGCACGGGTCTGCTCGGTGAGCGTTCCCATCGACAAGACGGTCGGACAATTCTGGAGGATCGACATGGCAACAAACACCCCGCGCAAGGACAGGCAAACTTGCCTGCTGAAATGATTTGAAAATCATTGTCGCAGAATAAATCAAATTTAATTTGATAAATTAGCTTGCTTACCCATGCAAATTCGGCCCCTCAGTCCCAATGGGTCTGGGCCAGGGCCCTGGCAATGGTCTGCCGCTTGACTGTCGGTTTGGGTACATGGAAGTCAAACCAATTGCGCACATCCTGGTCCAGCCCAATGCCATGCATGTAGTTGTAAATGGCCTTGCGCAAACCCTCGCCCAGGGCGTCGTGGTCCACCCCGGTCGGGTCGCGGAACGCGATGTCGTTGCGGGCAAACTGGCCCGGTGGCAGCGGTACCAGGCTGATGCCGTAGTCCTGCGGGTTCTGGCCCACGGGCGAATGCACCGTGCACACGAAGCGGTGCCAGAAGCCCGACTGGATGCAGCCGTTCTCGAACAGCTGACGCACGTACTCCAGCGCATCCACGGTGTCCTGCACCGTCTGGGTCGGAAAGCCATACATCAGGTAGGCGTGCACCAGGATGCCTGCGTCGGTCAGGCTGCGCGTCACCCGGGCCACCTGCTCCACCGACACGCCTTTTTTCATCAGCTTGAGCAGACGGTCAGAGGCCACCTCCAGGCCGCCGGAAATGGCAATGCAGCCGCTGTCAGCCAGTTGCTGGCACAGCTCGGGGGTGAAGGACTTTTCGAAACGGATGTTGCCCCACCACGAGATCGAGGTGCCGCGGCGCTGCAACTCTTGCGCGAGTGCCTTGAGCGACTTGGGCGGCGCCGCCTCGTCAACAAAATGAAAACCAGTCTGGCCGGTCTCGGCAACGATGGCCTCGATTCGGTCCACCAGGGTGGCTGCGCTGGCCGTCTCATAGCGCGAGATGTAGTCCAGGCTGACATCGCAGAAACTGCACTTCTTCCAATAGCAGCCATGGGCCACAGTCAACTTGTTCCAGCGGCCATCGCTCCACAGCCGATGCATGGGGTTGAGCATGTCCAGCAGCGACAGGTAGCGGTGGATCGGCAGGCCGTCCCAGGTGGGTGTGCCCACGTTTTCAAACGGCACCTCAGGCTGCTCCAGGTGCTGCCATTGCACCTGTCCTGTGGCCGCATCGCGCACAAAAGTGCGCACCAGGCGCTGACGCGAACGGCGCCCCTGCAGATGCTCCAGCAAAGCCAGCAAGGGGCTCTCGCCAGCGTCCAGAGTGACGTAATCAAAGTAGTCGAACACCCGGGGCTCGGCCAGCTCGCGCAGCTCGGTGTTGACGAACCCGCCGCCCAACACCGTGACCAGACCCGGGTGGCGCGCCTTGATGGCCTGCGCCACCCGGAAAGCCCCGTAAACCGCCCCCGGGAAAGGCACTGACACCAGCACCACCGTGGGTTCGTGGCGCGCCACGGCTTGCAGGGCCAGCTCGCACAAGGTCTCGTCCACCAGGTTGCGCGGCGCCGCCAGAGCCTCGGCCAGCGGGTCAAACGTGGGTTGCGCGGCAGCCAGTGACTCGGCATAGCGCACAAATTCGAAGCGCGGGTCCACCGCATCGCGCAGAACGTCGGCCAAATCGTTCAGGTACAGCGTGGCCAGATGGCGGGCGCGGTCTTGCTGCCCCAGCGCGCCAAAGGCCCAGGCCAGCGGGTCTTCGCCCTCCTCGGCCAGGTACACCTCCAGGGATTCAAAACGCGGGCCCTCGGGCAAGAACTGCCGCCCGGCAATGCGGTGCGCCAGACTCAGATCACGCCCTTGCAGAAAGCCGATGGTGGGCTCCAGCGTGGCCAGGTAACGGTCGAATTGATCCAGAAACAAATTGACCCGAGCGCTGCGTTGCGCCTCTGGGCCGGCCTCGATCACGGCCCGGACCTCGCGCAGCCCCGCAGCCGAGAACAGCTTGAGCACCAGCGCCAGCGCCAGATCCTCCTGTCGCGCATCCAGCCCCTGGGCGCGCAAAAAGCCAGTGAGGTAGGCCGTGGAAGGGTAAGGCGTGTTGAGCTGCGTCATCGGCGGGATGACGGACAGGATGCGGACAGCGGCGGCAGACGACATGGAGACAGGCAAGGCAGAAAGGCAGGCAGGTAGGGCGGGCCGGTGTGGCGATAGCCCTGGAACGCCCCGAAAATGACCCGGCGGCCGCCCAGAACGGACGCCGGTTGATGCGATGATCATAGGCGCAGGCGCCGGGTGGATGGATCGATGAGGTCGATCCCCCTACAGGCCCGGCCCTTGTGCCCTCATTACATCCCCGCCCCACCATGGCCCTCACACCCTCGCCCGTGCTGCAGATCGAGCAGCTCTGCTTTGACTACCCGGCCCACAAGGGCCAGCCTGCCGTTCCGGTGCTGCGAGGTTTCTGCGCCAGCCTGCCCGCCGGGGTGACCTGGGTGAGTGGCGACGAGAGCTGTGGCAAGACCACCTTGCTGCATCTGCTGGCTGGCGAATTGCGCCCGCAGTCAGGCGAACTGAGCTTGCGCTGTGGGTCAACCCCCCTGACACCCGCCGCTGCAGCCTGGTCAGCCGAGGTGGCCTGGTGCGATCTGCGGGGTGCAGCAGACGATCCGCTCTACCCAGCCGACTGCTTTGCCCGACTGAAAAAACGCCACCCACATTTCGATGCCGCACTGCTGAGCGCAATGATCGAGGGCCTGGATCTGCACCCCCACCTCGACAAGGCCTTGTACATGCTGTCCACCGGCACCCGCCGCAAGGTGGCGCTGGCCGGTGTGTTGGCCAGCGGAGCCACGCTCATGCTGCTGGACGATCCCTTTGCCGCACTGGACAAGGGATCGATCGACTTCCTGCTCAGCCACCTAGCACACCAGGCCCAGTCGGCCGCCGGGCGGGCCTGGGTGCTGGCCGCCTACGTGGCGCCGCGCGGCGTGCCGCTGGCCACCCACCTTGATCTGGACGCGCTCAAGAGCCCTTGATCTTGTTCAGGAACAGGCGCAGAAAAAACACCCCCATGCACAGCATGAACACGATGCCGCCCAGGCTCATGAGGCCGTAGTCGGTCGAAATCAGGTCTTGAAAAGCCTTCATGGGAACACCCTTTCTTGGATTGGATGCCTCCACTGTCGGCGTCGGCAGGCCCCCTGCCCTTGCGAATTCTCAAGGCTGGCCGGGGGGCTTGAGCGAGGGCTGATGAAGATCAAGGAAACCGGGGTCTGCCGCGCATCCTGGTTCGGACAACATCGGGTTCAGAGTCACATCGCCGTCAGGAAATGAGGCCACCAGCTTCAACTCACCTCCCAAAGCCCGGATGTACTCACGCAGCGTGCTGACATGCATGTCATTGCGACGTTCTAGCTTGGAGATGGCGGCCTGTTCAATGCCCATCGCCGTACCCACATCCGACTGGGTCATTTGACGTGCCTGCCTCACGGCCTGCAGTTGCATGTCCACCCACATGGCCTCGGCCCGCGCCGCGGCGCGGGCCTGAGCCTCCGGGGACATCCTGGAGCGCAATTCACTGAATTTTCCGGCCATGGGTCAGCCCTTCCTTCCGCAATGCTTCGAGGTGCGCCTGATACAGCCGATCTGCCACAGGAACTTGCTCGCGGTACCAACGATCGTCACCCGTTTTGTCACCCCCCAACAGCAGGATGGCGCTGCGTCGCGGGTCGAACGCATAGAGAATTCGCAACGGGCGCCCCTGATGCTGCACACGCAGTTCCCGGAGATGAGGAAATCTGGAGCCCGCCACCCCAGAACTGTGTGGAAAGCCCAATTGAGGCCCCAGTTGCTCCAGCAAGCGCACCGACGCGTCAATGGATTCCTGGGCAGCCTCTGTCAGCAAACCCCACCACTGCCCGAACTCGTCGGTGTATTCCACGTCCCAGCGCTGAGTCATTATTCCTCCAGAGGACTTTTTTCTCAAGCTCAACCTGGAGGCATCAGAACAATCGCTCCGGGGCTTGCATGCAGGGCCTCAGCATGCGATCGCCCAGCCCTCACGACGTTTCAAATGGAAATTCGGGTGTCAAGAACGCATGGAATCGACCCACTGCTCAGCGCCCACCAATCCCCATCGCCCGGGTGATCACCTCTTTCATGATCTCGTTGGTGCCGCCGTAGATGCGCTGCACGCGGGCGTCGGCGTAGGCGCGGGTGATGGGGTATTCCCACATGTAGCCATAGCCGCCGTGCAACTGCACACATTCGTCCATCACCTTGCATTGCAGATCCGAGCACCAGTACTTGGCCATGCTGGCGGTGGCGGTGTCGAGCTGGCCCGCCTGCAGCAGTTCGATGCACTTGTCGACAAAGACGCGGGCCACCTGCACCTCGGTCTGCAGTTCGGCCAGGGTGTAGCGGGTGTTCTGGTAGCTGGCCACGGGCTGACCGAAGACCTTGCGCTCTTTCACATAGGCCAGGGTCCAGTCGATGGCGGCCTGGCCGGCAGCCACGGCACCGATGGCGATCTGCAGGCGCTCCCAGGGCAGTTGCTCCATGAGGCAGATGAAGCCACGGTTGAGCTGATCGGCACCGCCCAGCACGTTGTCGGCGGGCAGTCGCACGTTGTCAAAGAAGAGCTCGGAGGTGTCCTGTGCCTTCATGCCCAGCTTTTTCAGGCGCTTGCCCTTCTCAAAGCCTGGCATGCCGCGCTCGACCAGCAACAGGCTGGTGCCCTTGGCACCGGCAGCCGGGTCGGTCTTGGCCACCACGATCACCAGATCGGCATGCCAACCGTTGGTGATGAAGGTCTTGCTGCCATTGAGCAGGTAGCTGCCATCGGGCTGCAACAAGGCCGTGGTCTTCACGCCTTGCAGGTCGCTGCCGGCACCGGGCTCACTCATGGCGATGGCCCCCACCAGCTCGCCGGTGGCCATGCGCGGCAGGTAGTGCTGCTTCTGGGCTTCGGTGCCGTAATGCAGGATGTAGGGGGCCACGATCTCGTTGTGCAGGCCGAAGCCGATGCCGCTGAAGCCGCCGCCCGACAGCTCTTCCATCTGCGCCACCGAGTACAAGCGGTCAGCCCCGGCCCCGCCGTATTCCTCAGGCAAGGTCATGCAGAGAAAGCCGTTCTCGCCGGCCTTGCGCCAGACCTCCCGGTCCACATAGCCTTGTTCCTCCCAGTCAGCGTGAAAGGGCTCGATCTCCTGTTTGCAGAAACGGCGAAAGCTGTCGCGGAAGGTTTCGTGATCGGGGCTGAACAAGGTACGTGCAATCATGGGTGTGTCTCCTGGCGGGCTGGTCGCCCATTTATGAAAAGCAATTGCTTTGCAAAATTATGCCGTGAAGCGTTGCCGGAATCCATGCGCCGTCTTTACAAAGTTCACGCTTCAGTTACCTGCGCGGCTGCCGAAAACCCGGTAAGCCGCCTCACAACCCTGCCAGGAGCCCTGCTTGAACGTCACCAACAGCGTCGCATTGAACGTTGCCGTCAACGTCTTGGAGAAGCCGATCTCCCAGATTGCGCATGCCCTGGGGGTGCCCAACAGTGTCGATGTGCCGGCGTTGGTGAAGGGGGCCGCCACGGTGGCCATGCTCTACAACATGCCCACCGCCGCTGCGGCAGGCTTGCTGACGGTGGGCAGCGCCACGGGTCTGTTGGGCAGCCAGCTCGACGTGTTTGCCTGAACGGCAGCAGGGCCCCCCTGCGCCGCCATCCTTGCCGCCCGATCCGGGCTTTTTGGCTTTGTCTCCATTTTTACAGAGCAATTGCTTTGTAAAAAATATACTGCGGGGTCCAATCACCCCATTTGCTGCGGCCGGCTTTCGCCTGCCGGCAGCCCAGCCTCTGGAGACAAGTCATGACCGAAGCCTATGTGTTCGACGCCATCCGCACGCCGCGGGGCAAAGGCAAGAAAGACGGCAGCCTGCACGAAGTCAAACCCGTGAACCTGCTGGCCGGCCTGCTCAACGACCTGCAGTCGCGCAATGGCTTTGACACCGCCCTGGTCGACGACGTGGTGATGGGCATCGTGTCGCCGATCGGCGAGCAGGGCTCGGTGCTGCCCAAGGTGGCCGCACTCAAGGCGGGCTGGGATTTCCGGTGTGCCGGGGTTCAGGTGAACCGCTTTTGTGCCTCGGGCCTGGAGGCCGTCAACCTGGCGGCCCAGAAGGTGCGCTCGGGCTGGGAGGACCTGGTGGTGGCCGGCGGCGTGGAAAGCATGAGCCGGGTACCCATTGGTTCGGACGGCGGCGCCTGGGCCCAGGACCCCGAAACCAACTCGGCCACCCTGTTTGTGCCCCAGGGCATCGGGGCCGACCTGATCGCCACGCTCGACGGCTTCAGCCGCGCCGATGTCGACGCCTTTGCCCTTGAATCGCAGCGCCGCGCCACCGCGGCACGGGCCGCCGGCTACTTCTCGCGCTCGGTGGTGCCCGTGCGCGACTTTCTCGATCAGGTGATCCTGGAAGAAGACGAGTTCATCAAGCCCCAGACCACGCTTGAGGGCCTGGCCGCGCTGAAGCCCTCGTTCGAGCAACTGGGCGCCCTGGGCTTTGACGCCGTGGCGCTGCAACGCTACCCCCAGGTCGAACGAATCAACCATGTGCACCATGCCGGCAATGCTTCGGGCATTGTCGACGGGGCCGCGGCGGTGCTGATCGGCTCCGAGCAGGCAGCCCGCCAGCACGGTCTGGCACCGCGCGCCCGCATCGTGGCCACAGCCCTCAGCGGCGCCGACCCCACCATCATGCTGACCGGCCCCGTGCCGGCCACCCTCAAGGCGCTGGCCCGCGCGGGTCTGAACATCGGGCAGATCGACCTGTTCGAGGTGAACGAGGCCTTCGCAGCCGTGCCCATGCGCTTCATGAAAGAGCTGGGAGTGCCCCACGAGAAGGTCAATGTGAACGGCGGCGCCATCGCCTTGGGCCACCCGCTGGGGGCCACGGGCGCCATGATTCTGGGCACCCTGATCGACGAGCTGCACCGGCGCCAACTGCGCTACGGCCTGGCCACGCTGTGCGTGGGGGGCGGCATGGGCATTGCCACCATCGTCGAGCGGCTGTGAGTCACAGCCCCGCTCGCTCCATCCCCAACCCGAACACCCCGACGGAGACACGGCCTTGAAAACCATCCGCTACGAACTTGCCGACGGCATCGCCACCCTCACCTTTGACGAGACCGGCTCGGCCGTCAACACCATGTGCCAGGCCTGGCAACAAGACCTCAGCACGGTCACCCAGCGCGTGCTGGCCGACCGGGCCCAGCTCAAGGGCCTGGTGCTGGCCTCAGCCAAGACCACCTTCTTTGCCGGCGCCGACCTGAAGGCCACGATGCGCCTGCAGCCCGACGATGCCAGTCGCGTCTTTGCCGACATCGAACAGACCAAAAAGAACTTTCGCACCCTCGAGACCCTGGGCATTCCGGTGGTCAGTTGCCTCAATGGCGCCGCCTTGGGCGGTGGTTGGGAAGTGGCCCTGATCGGCCACCACCGCGTGGCCGTGGACAACCCCAAGATCCAGTTCGGTCTGCCCGAAGTCACCCTGGGCCTGATCCCCGGCGCCAGCGGCATCACCAAGATGACCCGCCTGCTGGGCCTCATGGGTGCCCAGCCCTACATCCTTGAAGCCCGCCTGTTCAACCCCCGTGAGGCCCTGGAGCTGGGCCTGGTGCACGAACTGGTCGGCGACGCAGAACACCTGCGGCCCGCTGCCCTGGCCTGGATTGCCGCTCACCCCGAGTCACGCCAGCCCTGGGATGACAAGAACTACAAGATGCCTGGCGGCACCCCCGCCAACCCCAAGATCGCCAGCGCGCTGACCGTGGCCCCGGCCATGCTCAAAAAAACCACCCGCGGCCTGTACCCGGCGCCTGAAGCCGCCCTGGCTGCCATGGTCGAAGGGGCCCAGGTCGACTTCGACACCGCCTTGCGCATCGAAAGCCGTTATCTGGCGCGCTTGATCACCAGCCCCGTGGCCAAGAACATGATCAACACGTTCTTCCACAACATGAACGCGATCAAGAGCGGCCAGTCGCGGCCAGGCAGCGCGGCGCGCTTCAAGCCGCACAAGGTAGGCATCCTGGGCGCCGGCATGATGGGCGCGGGCATCGCCTACGCTCAGGCCAGCCGGGGCATTGCCACCGTGCTCAAAGACGTCAGTGTCGAGCAGGCCGAGGCGGGCAAGGCCTACAGCCAGCGCATCACCCAGCCCCGGGTCGACAAGGGCCGACTGAGCCCGGCCGATCAGCAGGCCCTGCTGGCGCGCATCCACACCACCGATCAGGCGGCCGACCTGCAGGGCTGCGACCTGATCATCGAGGCGGTGTTCGAGAACCGCGAACTCAAGGCCCGCGTCACCCGCGAAGCCGAGCCCCAACTGGCCGCCGGTGGCTTTTTTGCCAGCAACACGTCTACCCTGCCCATCAGTGGCCTGGCCCAGGCCAGCGCCCATGCCGAGCGCTTTGTGGGCATCCACTTCTTCAGCCCGGTCGACAAGATGAAGCTGGTCGAGATCATCCGGGGCCACCAGACCAGCGACGACACCGTGGCCGGCGCCTTTGACTACGTGCAAGCACTGGGCAAACTGCCCATCGTGGTCAACGATTCGCGCGGCTTCTACACCAGCCGAACCTTCGGTACCTATGTGATGGAGGGCGCTGCGATGCTGGGCGAAGGCATTCCGGCCCCGGTGATCGAAAACGCCGCCGTGCAGGCAGGCATGCCGGTGGGCCCGTTGGCGGTGCTCGATGAAACCGCCCTGACGCTCAGCGTGCACGTGCTCGACCAGACGCGTGCCGACCTGGCCGCCGCCGGGCAAACTTACCACCCAGGGGCGGGTGAACTGCTGGTCGAGCGCATGGTCAAAGAGCTGAACCGCCCGGGCCGGGCCGGCGGCGGCGGTTTCTACGACTATCCGGCCGGCCAGAAAAAGCGCCTCTGGCCCGAGCTGCGCCCCCTGTTTGAAAAGCCCGGCCACGACTGGGACTTGCAGGAGGTCAAAGACCGCCTGCTGTACCGACAAGCCATCGAGACGGCACGCTGCCTGGCCGAAGGGGTGTTGACCAGCGTGCACGACGCCAACATCGGATCCATCTTCGGCATCGGTTTTCCGGGCTGGACCGGGGGCGCCCTGCAGTTCATCTACGGCATGGGGGTGGCGGCCTTCCTGCAGCGCGCGGACGAACTGGCCCGTCGCCATGGAGCGGGCTTCGCGATCGATGCTGCAACCCGCACAGCCATCGAGAAGCACCACCCGGTGTATTGAAGCGGCGGGGTCGGGCATTGCGATGGCCATGCCTTGCCTTGGGTCAAGCTGGCGATAATCCCGGGATGCCCATGCCCCCCGCCCCCTCTGCAGATGCGGCCGCCGAAATCCGGCCGCGCCCCCGTTCCCCCAGCGATCTGTTCTTTTCGTTCAGCATCCTGGCCCTGCAGGGCTTTGGGGGGGTGCTGGCGGTGGTGCAGCGCGAGCTGGTCGAAAAAAAGAAGTGGATGACGAACGAAGAGTTCGTCGAGGAATGGGCCGTGGCGCAGATCATGCCCGGCCCCAATGTGGTCAACCTGTCGGTGATGCTGGGCGATCGCTACTTTGGCTGGCGTGGTGCCATGGCCGCCCTGTCGGGCATGCTGGCATTCCCCACCCTGATCGTGCTGGCCCTGGCTACGCTTTACGTGCAGTACGCCCAACATCCACAGGTGGCAGGTGCCTTGCGCGGGATGGCCGCGGTGGCCGCCGGGTTGATCGCGGCCACGGCCTTCAAGCTGGCGGCCCCCCTCAAGAAGCACCCGCTGGGCCGGGCCGTGTGCGCCTTGCTGGCCGCGGCCTGTTTCGTGCTGGTGGGCTGGCTGCACCTGCCCCTGGGCTGGGTGGTGCCCGGCCTGGGCCTGCTGGCCTGCGGCCTGACCTGGCGAAAGATCGCCCCATGAGCCTGCACTTCGAAGCCCTCCAATGGCTGCAGTTGCTGCTGCATTACGCCTCACTGTCGCTGCTGGCTGTGGGTGGTGCGATCAGCCTGGTGCCCGACATGCACCGCTACCTGGTGCTGGAACAGCATTGGCTGACCGAGGCCCAGTTCAATGCCTCGATCGCGATTGCGCAAGCGGCCCCGGGGCCCAACGTGCTGTTTGTCGGCCTGATGGGCTGGAACGTGGGCTTGAACGCCGCCGGTGGCAGCGGCCTCAGCGCCCATGCCGCCACGTTGGGCGTGCTGGGCATGGCCTGCACCATGCTGGGCATGCTGGTGCCCAGCACCGTGCTGACCTGGGTGGCCACCCGCTGGGCCGCCCGCTACCAACAGCACCGGGCCATCCGGGCCTTCAAGCAAGGCATGGCCCCCTTGGTGATTGGCTTGCTGCTGGCCACGGCCTGGACCTTGGGCAGCGTCAGCGGCGACCCGCGCCAGGATGGCGCCCTGTGGGCCCTGAGCGCTGTGGCCGCCTTGCTGGTCTGGCGCACCCGCATCCACCTGCTGTGGCTGCTGGCGGCCGGGGCCTTGCTGGGGGCCCTGAGCTGGGTCTGAGAACGCGTTGACGATCTCGCATGGGTCGATGGGAGATCGTCAAAGCCGTCTACAAGCCCCTGCCTGACACTCACATCAGCCGGGCGAACAATTCG
Organism: Curvibacter sp. EU05-FHT14A10; assembly: GCF_058791075.1. Lineage (NCBI taxonomy): Bacteria > Pseudomonadati > Pseudomonadota > Betaproteobacteria > Burkholderiales > Comamonadaceae > Curvibacter > Curvibacter sp. EU05-FHT14A10. The sequence continues at coordinate 298,061 of NZ_JBYTDE010000003.1, read as the reverse complement.
TTGCGGAAGTGGATGCCGAGCCGCGCAAAGGCCCGGTTGCGATAGGTCTTGACCGTGGCCAGGCTCAAACCCAGATCGGCGGCCACGCCGTCCTGGGTGTAGCCGCGCAGCAATCGCTCACAGACATCCAGCTCACGCTCCGTCAGGCCTTGCTGCAAGGCCTGCAGGCGCTCACGCCAGGCTGCTTGCGTCGACCCCTGGGCCGGCGGACTCACCTGCAGATGCTTGCGCACCAGGGCCAGCAGCGCCGGTGACCAGGCCTCGAAGTCGCCCAGTTGGGCGTCGCTGAAGGGCCGCTGGTGCTGGTGGCGGTAGAAGTTCACGGCAAAGATGCACTCCGGCCCCTCGGCCTCGACAATGGACACCCGCTCGGCCACGCCATGGGCCTCGTACACGCAGGCGCGGTGGTCCTGGGGGACCTCGCGCGCAGTGATGTGGCACAGCTGCAGCGGCACCGAAGGGCCCGCCGACTCGCTGTGCAGGCTGCGATCACGCGCGTAGGGGCCAGCCAGATAGGCATGCCAGCAAGCCTGGGTGGTGTCAGGCACACCATGGCTGGCGGACATGAACAGGGCGGGCTGACACGCCAGCCCGGTGCGGTACACCGACCACGAGGCCGCCGGCAGCAAGGGGCTCAACGCAGGCAGCAAATCAGCGGCAAAGCCCTCTTCACCCAGACGGCAGATGGCCTGGGCCATCACGCCCCCGGCCAGGGCTGGTGAGTTGCTTTTGCCAGGGGTCCATTTCCTCATGGCTGTCATCTTCTGGGATGACAGGCGGTCAGCGCCACCGGATTTACGCTAAGGCACGCCCAAACGGAGTGCCCATGTCCCTGTTCGTATCGCCCAGTTTTCGCCCCTTCGCCGACCTGCAGGTGCAGGTCGGCATCCCCCAGGATGTGGGGCCAGGCCCGCACGGCCACCGGCGCGTGGTGCCCATCCTGGGCGGTCAGGTCCAGGGGGTGGGCTGGAAAGCCCGGGTGCTGCCGGGTGGCGCTGATTTCCAGCTTCTGCTCAGCGACACCCTGGCCGAACTCGATGCCCGCTACGTGCTGGAAACCGAAGCCGGCGAACTGATCTACGTGCACAACCATGCCCTGCGCCGCGCCGAGCCAGAAACCATGGCCCGCCTGGTGCGCGGCGAGCCGGTGGACCCGGCCCAGGTGTATTTCCGCTGTGCGCCCCGCTTCGAAACCAGCGCTCCCACGCTGCGCTGGATCACCGAGCGCCTGTTCATCGGCAGCGGGGTGCGCGAGCCCAGCGCCGTGCTGATGCGCTTCCACGAACTGCTTTGACCCACCCGCTTTCGCGACACACAACACACAACATCGATCAGCCCTGAAGGAGACACCATGCACAACAAGAACCCCCGCCGCCTCGCCTGCCGCTGGCTGGGCACCGCCCTGACGGCCGCCACCCTGGGCACCCTGGCCACCTCGATGGCCTGGGCCCAAAGCCCGGCGGCCAGCTACCCCAACCGCCCGGTGCGCCTGATCGTGGGCTTTCCGGCCGGCACCGGGCCAGACATCGTGGCACGACTGCTGGCGCAGAAGATGTCAGAGGCCTGGGGCAACACCGCCGTCGTGGTGGACAACAAGCCCGGCGCCGGCGGCCTGATCGCCGCCAGCGAAGCGGCCCGCGCCCCAGCCGACGGCTACACCCTGATGCTGGGCGAGACCGGCCAGTTGAGCATTGCCCCCAGCAGCTACAACCGCCTGCCCTACGACCCCGCCAAAGACTTTGCTGCCGTCAGCCAGGTGGTGACCTCGAACTTCGTGCTGCTGGTCAACCCGCAGAAGGTGCCGGCCCGCAGCACCAAGGAGTTCGTCGACTGGACGCGCAGCCAAAAGGGCCTGTTCATGGCCACTTTCGGCGCGGGCACCCCGGGCCACTTCGGGGCCTACATGTTCGGTGACGCCATCGGCATCAAGCCCGAAGCCGTGCACTACAAGAGCACAGGCGATGCCCTGGGCGGCCTGTTCAGCGGCGACGTGCAGGCCGTGTTTGCCAGCGTGGGCCTGGCGGTGCCGAATGTGAAGGCCGGCAAGCTGCTGGCCCTGGGCAGCAGTGGCGCCACCCGCAGCGCCAGCCTGCCCGATGTGCCCACCCTGAAAGAACAGGGCTACGCGGGACTGGAATTCAACTCCTGGTTCGGCGTGGTGGCGCCCGCGCGCACGCCGCCCGACATCCTGGCCAAGCTGAACGCCGACATCGTGAAGGCCGTGCGTTCGCCCGAAGGCCGGCAGAAGATGGAAGACGCCGGCTTTGCCGTCACCGGCACCTCGCGCGAAGAGTTTGGCCGCATCATCGCGGCTGACACCGTGACCTGGGGTAAGGCCGTGGCGGCCACGGGGTTCAAGGCGGATTGAGGGCTGGGGGCCCAGCGCGGGCCCCAACCGATCAGAGCAGCCTTGTCAGACCAGCCTCATCAGGCCCGCGACACCAGTGGAAAGCGCTCGGGCTCGCGAATGGATTCCAAGGACAGGTCGATGTCCAGCTGGGGCCAATAGAGGTGATCCGAGGAAGGCCATTGGACGTCGGCCAACTGGATGGCCGTGGCCCGCTGAAACCAAGGGAAATCGCTGAAGCTGAGTGTCAGATGCTCCTCACCGACGCGCAACGAAAGGCTTTGTGTCGAGACATGGGTGACTTCACACCCCGAAGTGATGGCGCCATGCATGGTGGATCTCCTGCAAATTGACCTCAATCATCGATTTGGCCTGATTCAACTGGGTGGAAGACAGACCTCTATTTTCCGCCAAATGCACCGCTGGCGTGATCCAGAACTTGGCCTCACCATCGGGGTGCTGAACATGAACATGAATTCTGGGCTCTTCGCGAGAGAAGAAAAATAGACGATATGAACCGGCTCGTAACAAGGTGGGAGTCATGCTGACGACGTTAGCTACACACCCGCACGAGGCGTTGGCAGGCCATCAGCTCATACACACTTTCCATCGGGCGTCCGTCGCAACTGCTCCAACCGCGTCTCAGCTGGCGGCTACGGGACGCGGTGGACCGGCTCCTGCCGCTCGATACGTCGGCTTAGGACGAATGACGAGAGCTACAGTGATCAGTCCCCAGGCCCGCCATTGATTCGTTTCATGCACCAATACCTGCAAGTATTGCAATTTACGAAACTTGCAACTGGGCTGACAATCGCCGGCCATGCCAAACCAGCCCGCCCCGCGCCACGGTGGCCAGGGGGCCCACAAGGAGACCTATGTTGTTGACCGATTCCGTTGCCACGCCTCACCCGATCTCTCGCCGCCGCATCGCCGGCTGGCTGGGTGCCACCGCCCTGGCCCTGGGCAGCCTGAGCGCCCAGGCCGACACCTGGCCCAGCAAACCCATTCGTTTTGTGGTGCCCTTCGGGCCGGGCGGTGCCAACGACCTGGTGGCCCGAGCCGTGGCCGAAGCCACGGCACGCCAATTGGGCCAGGCCATCATCATCGACAACAAGCCGGGCGCAGGCTCGGTGCTGGGTGCCGATATCGTGGCCAAGTCGGCCCCGGACGGCTACACCTTCCTGGCCCCGGCGGCCGGTGTGGTGACCAACGCCATGATCAAGGCCAAGATGCCCTACAAGGAAGATGATCTGGTGCCGGTGGCCATGATGGCCGTCAGCCCCTCGGTGATCGTGGTGCCGGCTGACTCGCCGATCAAGGACCTGAAGGGCCTGCTGGCGGCCTCCAAGACAGGCCCGGGCCTGAACTTCTCGACCGCCGGCACCGGCAGCACCCCCCATTTCGTTGCCGAGATGCTCAAGAAGAATGGCGCCAAGCTGCAGGTCGTGCCCTACAAGAGCGGCTCTGAAGGCGTGGTCGCCGTGGTGGGCAAGCAGGTGGATGCCACCTCCGAAGCCAGCGTGGTCGTGCTGCCGCAGATCAAGGGGGGCAAGCTGAAGGCCGTGGCCTCGACCTGGAACCGCCGCATCGCCGCCATGCCCGACATTCCCACCGCCGAGGAGCAAGGCTTCCCGAACATCTTCATCGGGCACTGGTCGGGCGTGTTCGCCCCCAAAGGCACGCCGGAAGACATCCTGGACCGCATGAACCGGGCCATCGACGCGGCGGTCAAATCGCCTGAGCTGCGGGCCCGACTGATCCCCCAGGGCATTGACCCTGCCGGTGGCACCCGCGCCGATTTCGTGAAGTTCATCAACGCGGAAAAGGCCCGCCTGGCACCGATTGCCAAGGCCTCGAACATGCGTGAAGACTGAGCCCGGACGGTCACAGCCATGAATCACAAGAAACTCTGGAGACAAGCCGGCCACTGGATCACCGCCCTGAGCCTGGGGGCCGCCCTGTGCGGCCAGGCGCTGGCGGCCGAGCTGCATGTGCTGAGCTCGGGTGGCTTCACCGCCGCCTACAAACAACTGGTGCCGGGCTACGAAAAGGCCTCGGGCGATCAAGTGGTCTCGGGCTATGGCGCCTCGCTGGGAGGGGCGCCCGACTCCATCCCCAGCCGGCTGGCCCGCCACGAGCCGGCCGACGTGGTGATCCTGTCAGTCCCGGCCCTGGAAGCCCTGGTGGCCGCCGGCCAGGTGCGGCCTGGCAGCCGGGTGGACCTCGGTCGCTCGCTGATCGGACTGTCGGTGCGCAAGGGCACGCCCAAACCCGACATCAGCAGCGTGGAAGCCTTGAAGAACACCTTGCTGCAAGCCCGCTCCATCGCCTATTCGGCCAGTGCCAGCGGCACCTACCTGTCCACAGTGCTGTTCAAGCAATTGGGGGTGGCTGATCAGATCAAGGACAAGGCCCGGCGCATCGTGAGTGAACGCGTGGGCAGTGTGGTGGCACGGGGCGATGCTGAACTCGGCTTCCAGCAGGTCAGTGAACTGCTGCCCATCGAGGGCTTGGACTTTGTCGGCACCCTGCCCGATGAGGTGCAGGAAGTGACGATCTTCGCCGCCGGCATCACCACCGAAGCACGCGAGCCCGAAGCAGCCAAGGCGCTGCTGCGCTACCTGTCCTCTGCCGAGGCGGCACCGGCGATCCGCCAGACCGGCCTGGATCCGATTCCGGCCAAGCCCTGAGCACAATCACCCTGCCAATCGCCCTGCCAATCGCCCTGGCTCAGAGCCCGTCCAGCAAGGCGGGCAGGCCCTGAGCCGCGGTGCAGCGCAGCAGCACATCAGCCAGGGCATCGAGTTCGGTGGGCTGCGGGTTGAGCACCACCACCCGGGCTCCGGCCTCACGGGCCGTGAACACCAAGCCGGCCGCCGGGTAGACCGCACCGGCCGTGCCTGCCACCAGCATCACATCACACGCCGTGGCAGCCTGCTCGGCCGCACGCAATGGGGCCTCAGGCAGCGACTCGCCAAACCAGACCACACCGGGCCGAACCAGGCGCCCACAGACCGTGCAATGGGGCGGGTGACCGGGCGCCAGCGCTGACGGCTCACAAGGCACCCCCATGGGGTGAGCCTGCGAGCAGGCTGGGCCGGGGCCGCCCAGCCAGTGATCTTCAAAAATCTGCCCATGCAAGGACAGCACATCGGGGCTGCCGGCACGTTGATGCAGGCCATCGACGTTTTGCGTGATCAGGGTCAGGCGGCCTGGATGGGTGAGGGCAAAGGCCGCGAGGGCTCGGTGCCCGGCATTGGGCGCCACCATGGCAATGGCCTCGCGGCGAAAGCGGTACCAGTCCCAGACCGTGGCCGGGTCGGCGCGAAAGCCGATTTCCGTCGCCAGCTGCTGCGGATCGAACTGCGCCCACAGGCCTTGTTGAGCATCACGGAAGGTCGGAACACCCGACTCTGCGCTGACCCCAGCCCCGGTGAGCACCGCCACCCTCGGCGCGTCGGCCAGCCAGCCGCGCACCTGAGCCAGCCCCATTGCCAGGGCCGCGGCCGGATCGGACGCCATCACAGGCGTTGGCGCAGCGCCTCGTACAGGCACACGCCGCTGGCCACCGACACATTGAGGCTTTCCACCGCGCCGTGCATGGGGATGTTGACCAGCTCATCGCAGGTCTTGCGGGTGAGTTGACGCATGCCATCCCCCTCGGCGCCCAGCACCAGGGCGGTCGGGCCCTTCAGATCCACCTGGTAGAGGGTCTTGGGCGCGTCACCACTGGTGCCGATGCACCAGATGCTGCGCTCCTTGAGCTCACCCAGCGTGCGCGCCAGGTTGGTCACCATGAAGTACGGCACGGTCTCGGCCGCGCCACTGGCCACCTTGGCCACGGTGGCATTGATGCCGGCGGCATGGTCCTTGGGCGCAATCACGGCATGCGCACCGGCCCCGTCGGCCACCCGCAGGCAGGCCCCCAGGTTGTGCGGATCGGTGATGCCATCAAGCACCAGCAGCAAGGGAGGTTCCTTGATCTGGTCGAGCAGGTCGTCCAGCGACTTGACCTGGGCCACGGCCTCGACCCGGGCGGCCACGCCCTGGTGGCCGTGGCTGCCGGCCAGTTTGGCCAGGCGCAGCCCGTCGGCCTCGATCAGGCGCACACCGGCTTCGCGCACGCGGTCCAGGAACTGGCGCATGCGCGCATCACGGCGCGTGGGCTCGAAGTAGATTTCGATGATGGTCTGGGGCGCGGTCTTGAGCCGCACGCCCACGGCGTGAAAGCCGAACAGCACTTTGGGGGATGACATGGGGCCCGATTATCCCCGCAGTGCGCCGTTCAAACGCCAGCGGGCTGAATCCGACCGGCTTCGATCGTGATGCGGCGCTCACAGCGCGTTGCAATCGCCTGGTCATGGGTGACCAACACCAGGGTGGTCCCGAACTCGCGGTTGAGTTCGAACATCAGCTTCATGACGGTGTCGCCCGTGGCAAAGTCCAGGCTGCCGGTGGGCTCATCGGCCAGCAGGACCGCAGGCTCGACCACGAAGGCGCGTGCCAACGCCACGCGCTGCTGCTCGCCGCCCGACATGACGCGGGGGTAATGCCCGAGGCGCTGGCCCAGGCCCACATGGCGCAGCATTTCGGCCGCCGCGGATCGGGCATCGCGCCGGCCGGCCAGCTCCAGGGGCAGCATCACGTTTTCCAGCGCCGTGAGGTTGCCCATGAGCTGAAAGCTCTGGAACACAAAACCCACCCGCCGGGCCCGCAACGCGGCCCGGGCGTCCTCATCCAGCGCGAACAGATCGTGACCGTCCAGGCGCACCGTGCCCTGCGAGGGGGTGTCCAGGCCCGCCATGATCGACAGCAAGGTGCTTTTGCCCGAGCCTGAGGCCCCCACAATGGCGGCAGTCTCCCGGGCCGCCAGTCGGAAATCGATGTCACGCAGAATGTCCAGCGTGCCCGTGGAATCGGTGACCGACTTGAAGATGTGTTCGACCGAGACGATCGCTGGCGAGAGGGCTTCAGACATGAAAGGTGGGGCGTGTTGAATGCAATGAAGATGCAACTGGCAATGCCAGCCAGGGGGGGTGCTCGGCGCCACTTTATCCTGAGCGGCGCCAGTCTGATGTTGGCGGGGTCATGTGGCGCCCTGATGAAGGCCCAAGCCGCCACGGTACCGACGGTGCTGGTGCTTGGCGACTCGCTGAGTGCCGAGTACGGATTGCGCCGCGGCAGTGGATGGGTGGCCTTGCTGGCCGAGAAAGCCCAGGCTGAAAAGCAGCGCTTCCAGGTGATCAACGCCAGCATCAGTGGCGACACCACCTCGGGCGGTCGAGCTCGACTGGGGGCATTGCTGACCCAGCACAAGCCGCAAGTGGTCGTGATCGAACTGGGGGGCAACGACGCCTTGCGGGGCCTGCCCATCAAGATGACCGAGGACAATCTGACCCAGATGGTGCGCGCGTGCCAGAAAGCCGGCGCCCGGGTCTTGCTGGTGGGCATGCAGGTGCCCCCAAACTATGGGGCCGCCTACACCGAGGATTTTTCGCGCACCTTTGCCCGGGTGGCCGCGGCCGAGAAGGCCGCCCTGGTGCCGTTTCTGCTGAAGGGCATTGCCGATGGGCCAGATGCTGAACGCCTGTTCCAGGCCGATCGCATCCACCCCCGCGAGGAGGCGCACCCCCGCATGCTGGCCAATGTGTGGCCCGAACTGCGCCGACTGCTGAAGTAAGGACTGCAGCCTGACCGGCTCAAGCCTGGGGCGCTGCGCCCGGCGCAGGGGCCTCGGCACTGGCTTCGTCAGCGTCGTCAGGCTCGTCGGCCTCTGGCGGCAGCCCCAGGGCCTTGCGATCCGCTTTGGCCTTGAGTTTTTCTTCTTTCTTGCGCTTTTTCGCCAGTTCTTTTTGACGCTTTTCGTAGCCGTAATTCGGTGTTGCCAAGTCGGGTTCTCCTTATCGAGTTGAAGTCCACTGTAACACCCGCCGGACGCCACTCAACCCGCAGTGGGCGCAGTGCCGCTGGCCGACTCGGCCGGCCAGTGCACCGCACCGCGGTAGGCATGCCAGCTGGCATGCCCCAGCCAGGGCCCCACCAGGACGATACCGGCCCCCCAGGGCCACAGAGCAGCCACCACCAGCGCGGTGATCAGCGCCCCCCATAACAGCATGACACCGGTGTGGGTGAACACCACCCGCAGGCTGGTGATGGCCGCCGTGATGGCGTCGGTGTCGCGGTCCAGGATCATGGGGATGGACACCACCGCCATCGAATAGACCAGGCTGGCGAACACGCCACCGACAACCGCGTAGACGGCCACGAACTCCCAGTTGTCAGGGTTGAAGATCGCGTCGATGACCCCGGTGGTGGACGGCATTCCGGTATTGAAGAACACCGCGAACACCACCAGCGAGGCGCGCCCCCACAGCAACTCGAGCACGATCATGACCAACACCAGCATGGCCATGCTGCCCAGATGTCGGTCCCAGCAGGTGATGGACAGGCCCAATTCAGGCCGCTGACCGCTTTCGCGGCGGCGGCTCACGTCGTATAGGCCCATGGCCATGAAGGGTCCCACGAGCAGGCAGCCCGAGGCGATCGACATGGTGTATTCGGGGCTGCTGCGGAACACCCAGCCCAGCAACAAGGCCATGCCCCAGAAACAAAGCCCATAAAACAGAGCAATGCCCGGCGCAGCGGCCACATCGAGCGCGCCACGCTGCAACCAGCGCAGGGGATCGGTCCATCGCAGCGCGGCCAGTATCAGGCGGTCGGCTTCTGCGCTGTCGGGGTGGTGATCCGGGCCGTCCACCGGTGCAGGGGTGGCGGCGGGCCCTTGAAGGTCAGGGTGCGGCAGGGGTGCGGCCATGGCGGAGGTTTCCTTTCGATGGCCCGGGATGCCCGGGGCAATGAGCAGGCTAGCCCGGCAGGGCCTGCCGCGGTACTCAGGAAACTACCAACCCGGCCGCAAATCGCTCAACGGCCCGACAAGTGCGAGGCCAGCGCCTGCGCCAAGTCGGCCTGAAGATCCTGCACCGCCTCCAGGCCAATCGAAAAGCGCACCACGGTGCCGGGGCGAAGGTGGGCCTGTGGCCGGCTGCGCATGCTGGACAGGTGGTAGGGCACCACCAGACTGATGGGACCGCCCCAGCTGTAACCCAGCTTGAACAGGCGCAGCGCGTCGCAGAATCCGTCGACCTGCGCTGCGCTGTAGCGCTCGTCCATCACCACGCTGAACAGGCCCGCCGCCAGGGCGGGTTGACCCTGGGCGCCGCACAGCGCCTGCCAATGACCATGCCCCGGCGCGCCCTCCAGGGCCGGATGCAGCACCTGCGCCACCGCCGGCTGGGATTGCAGCCACCCGGCCAGGGTGCGGGCCGCCTGGTCATGCGCCTGATACCGCAGGGCGATGCTCGGCAGTGAGCGCAACACCGACTCGACGTCGTTGGCCCCCACGCCCAGGCCCAGTCGCATGTGGGTGCCCTTGAGGCGCAGATGCAGGGCCTCGTCGCGGGTGATGACGCTGCCCATCAGCACGTCGCCACCGCCACTGGGGTACTTGGTCAGGGCCTGCGCGCTGATGTCCACACCCCAACCGGGCCCCAGATCGAAAGGCTTGAACGCCAAGCCGGCGCCCCAGGTGTTGTCGAGCGCGCTGATCACACCGCGCTCACGGCAGATCGCAGTGAGGGCAGGCAGGTCCGGGAACTCCATCGTGACGGAGCCAGGCGCCTCCAGCCAGACCAGTCGGGTGCGTGGGCCGATGCGGGCGGCCAGATCGGCCGGGCTCAACGGGTCGTACCACTGGTGGGCAATCCCCCAGCGGGCCAACTCCCCCTCGGCCAGGGCCTTGTTGGGGCCATAGGCGTTGTCCGGAATCAAAATCTCGTCGCCCTGGCTGAGCAGCGCCAGGGCGACGTTCGCCAGGGCGGCCAGACCACTGGGCACCAGCAGGCATTGCAGACCGCCTTCCAGCTGGCACAGTCGCTCTTCCAGCGTGAAAGTGGTGGGCGTGCCGTGCAGGCCGTAGGTGTAGCCTGTGCGGCTGCGCCAGTCGCGGTTTCGCATGGCCGCGGTGTCGGCAAAAATCACCGTCGAGGCTTTGTGCACAGCCGGCTGAGGCGCCTGAAAACCTGCTGGCGGCTGGTAGGGGTGATGGATCAGTTGGGTGATCGGATCGCGGGAGTCGGGGCTTGAATCGGTCATGGTCCGATGTTATCGCCGCATGCCGCCCCCTGCTGCTCGCCGTCGCTTGTGGTAGCTTCAACGCCAAACACCCCCGCACTGCCCGCCATGAGGCAGTCACCGAGCCCGGAAGCCGCTGTGAAAAACGACCGCCTGCATCGCCTGTTCCCATTCCTCAATTGGCCACGGCCATCCCGTGAAACCCTGCTGGGCGAATTTGCCGCGGGCATGACGGTGGGGCTGATGCTGCTGCCGCAGGGCGTGGCCTATGCCGCTTTGGCTGGCATGCCCCTGATCACAGGGATTTATGCCTCGATCGTGCCGGCGGTGGTGGCCGTGTTATGGAGTTCATCGACCCGCCTGGGCGTGGGCCCGACGGCCCTGAGCAGCCTGTTGATCGGGGCGTCGCTGTCCGGCCTGGCCGAACCGGCCAGCGACACCTGGGTGGCGCTGGCAGTCTGGCTGGCCCTGATGTCGGGGGGCTTGCAACTGCTGTTGGGTCTGGGGCGCTTCGGCTGGCTGCTGAACCTGGTGAGCTCACCGGTGCTCTCCGGCTTCACACAAGCAGCCGCCTGGCTGATCCTGGGCTCGCAGATGCGCGCCCTGACTGGGTTGCAGCCCGACAGCCATGACTGGCTGGCGCTGGGCCAGCATGACCTGATCGCGCTGGGCTTCGGCGCCGGCTCTCTGGCGGCCCTGCTGCTGGCCAAACGTTGGCTACCGCGCTGGCCGGCGGCCATGCTCATCGTGGTGGTGGCCGGCGTCCTCAGCGCCAGCCTTGGCTTTGCCCAGTCGGGCGGCGCCGTGGTGGGTGCCCTGCCCTCCGGCCTGCCCCACTTGTATTGGCCAGGCAGCCTGTCGATGAACGCTTTTTCACAATTGGTGATGCCAGCCCTGGTGATCACGCTGATCAGCTTTCTGGAGACCGCCTCCAGTGCGAAGGTCGAAAACCAGCGCGGGGGCACGCAATGGAATGAAAACCAGGATCTGATCGGCCAGGGCCTGGCCAAGATCGCCTCGGGCTTGAGCGGCTCATTTCCCATCAGTGCTTCGTTCTCGCGCTCGGCCATCAACCTGTATGCAGGCGCCAAAACCGGATGGGCCACCCTGTTCTCAGTCATGCTGGTGGTGGTGGTGCTGTTGTTCCTGACCCCCTACATGTACCACGTACCGCAAGCCGTGCTGGCGGCCATCGTGGTGGCGGCGGTCTTGAATCTGGTACGTCCGATGCAGCTGATCGGCCTTTGGAAGATCTCCAAGGTCGAGGCCTTGACCGCCGGCGCCACCTTTGTGCTGACACTGGTGACCGCACCTCAGCTTTACTGGGGGGTGTTGGCTGGCCTGGTGGCCAGCCTGACCCATTTCCTGTATCAGCGCCTGCACCCCCGCATCATCGAGGTCGGCCTGCACGCCGACGGCAGCCTTCGTGACCGCCATCTGTGGCACCTGCCCCCGCTGGCGCCCCACCTGTATGCCCTGCGCATGGACGCCGAACTTGACTTTGCCTCGGCCAGCACACTGGAGCGCAACATCGTCGACCACCTGGCGCGCCACCCGGACACGCAGTGCGTGTGCCTGTATGCCCAGCCGATCAACCGCATTGACGTGACCGGCGTGGAAGCCTTTCAGCAGATCATGCTGATGCTGCATGAGCGCGACATCACGCTGGTCATCAGCGGACTGAAATTACCAGTTGATACTGTTTTACGGCGTGCCGGATGCCTCAAAGAAGGACCGCTGCTGAAAACCTATCGAACCGATCTGGAAACACTGACAGCACTGCATCACTTGTCGTCAAATGGGTAAAGTGGGCAATAAGCACCACAATTTGTCACTTAGCGCCGAAGGGCGTACTGTTAAACTTCGCAAAACTCTTGTCCGTCCTCCACTCGTGTCCCCCTCCCAGGCTCCTGCACCGATTGACCTCAGCAGTCTTCGTCTCGACACCGCCCTGGCGTTGCTGGCACAAGATGAGGATTTGCACCACCCTGCATCAGAGAGCCCCACAGGCTATCTGCAGCATCTGATTGACGGCCTTTGTGAGCTGTCACTCAAAGACCCGCTGACCGGACTGGCCAATCGACGCCAATTTCGTGCCGTACTGGAACGCGAGGTCGACCGAGTGACCCGGACGGGTGAATCAGCGCTGCTGTTGATGCTGGACATCGATCGCTTCAAACTGGTGAATGACGGATACGGCCACCCTGCGGGCGACATCGTCCTGCAATCGGTGGCCAACACCTTGGCGAATTGTGTGCGCCCCATGGACACCCTGGCCCGCTATGGGGGCGAAGAGTTCGCCGTGGTGCTGCCGGGCTGCCAGGCGGCGTTCGGGCGAGCCGTTGCCGAGCGCATCCGATCTATCGTGGAATCCACGCCCATCACCATCGCCCCGGGCGTGGCCATCAACGTGACCGTCAGCATTGGAGGGTCGTTCACCCTGCCCTGGGTCCGATCGCCGATTTCACTTTGGATCGAGCGGGCTGACCACCAGTTGTATCGGGCGAAATCGGAGGGTCGCAACCGTGTCTGCCTGGATTTCCCTCCAGACAGCACGGTGAGTGCAGAAGAAAAGGGATTGCTGTTCTATGACGTCCACAATCAGGACGGCATTGGAACTTCAACCGATCAAAGTGACCCGGCCGACAGCGCCAACCGAAAGTGAACAGATGAGCGAAGCGCTGAAACCCACCCCTGCGGAAGCTGTGTCGGCCAAGGTCCTGGCCATCACCAGCGGCAAAGGCGGCGTCGGCAAGACCTTTGTCGCGGCCAATCTGGCAGCCGCCCTGACCCGTCGTGGCCAGCGTGTGCTGGTGCTGGATGCTGACCTGGGCCTGGCCAACCTTGACGTGGTGCTGAACCTGCATCCCAAGGTCACGCTGCACGACGTATTCACAGGCAAGGCCACCGTGGACGAGGCCATTGTCAAGGCCCCTGGCGGCTTCAGCGTGTTGCTGGCTGGCTCGGGCATGGTCGAATATTCACGCCTGACACCCGAAGTGCGCGATGAGTTCGTGCGCGTTCTGCGCAGCCTGCTGCCGCGCTTCGACGTGGTGCTGCTGGATACCGGCGCCGGCATTTCCGATGTGGTGCTGTTTGCGGTCTCGCTGGCCGGAGAAGTCTTGCTGGTGGCCACGCCAGAACCCACCTCATTGACCGATGCCTACGCCGCCATCAAGGTGCTGTCGATGCAGCAAAAGCGCCGTCAGGTGCGCATGATCATCAACCAGACCGTGCGTCCTGGTGATGGTCGCGCCATCACCGGACAGCTGCAGCAGGTGCTGGACCGTTTCGTGAGCACCGACACCGGCCGGCCGGTGCGGCTGATCCACCTGGGTGACATTCCAGCCGACCCTTCGGTGCGTGATGCCGTGATGCGCCGCCAGTTGCTGTCCATCAACAACCCCAACAGCCCCGCCGCGCTGGCCATTGCTCAACTGGCCAACAAGATCGACGAAACCGTGCTCATCAAGGCCTGATATCGGGGCCACTCATTCAGGCCCGTCAGCGCTAAAACATATCCAAGACGCCGGGCGCACTGGCGCCCGGCAGGCGGCGTCACTCCTGCATCTTGTCGATGATGACCTGACCAAAACCCGAGCAACTGACCTGCACTGCGCCCTCCATCAGGCGGGCAAAGTCGTAGGTGACCTTTTTGCTCAGGATGGCCTTCTCCAGCGAGCGGATGATGAGGTCTGCGGCTTCTTTCCAGCCCATGTGGCGCAGCATCATCTCGGCCGAGAGGATCTCTGAACCTGGATTCACGTAGTCCTTGCCGGCATAGCGTGGCGCCGTGCCGTGCGTGGCTTCAAACATCGCCACGGTGTCCGACAGATTGGCCCCGGGCGCAATGCCGATGCCCCCCACCTGAGCCGCCACGGCATCCGAGATGTAGTCCCCATTGAGATTGAGTGTGGCCACCACGCTGTACTCGACTGGGCGCAGCAGGATCTGCTGCAGGAACGCATCGGTGATGCTGTCCTTGATCACGATCTGGCCACCCGTCTTGGGGTTGGGCACACGCATCCAAGGGCCCCCATCAATCAACTCGCCACCGAACTCCTTGGCCGCCAGCTCATAGGCCCATTCGCGGAAGCTGCCTTCGGTGAACTTCATGATGTTGCCTTTGTGCACGATGGTCACATTGGGCTTGTTGTTGTCGATGGCGTACTGGATGGCCTTGCGCACCAGGCGCTCGGTGCCCTCTTGCGAGACCGGCTTGATGCCCAGGCCGGAGGTTTCAGGAAAACGGATCTTGGTGATACCGAACTCGTCGTGCAGGAACTTGATCAGGCGCTTGGCCTTGTCGCTGCCGGCCTCGAACTCGATGCCGGCATAGATGTCCTCCGAGTTCTCGCGGAAGATCACCATATTGGTCTTTTCAGGCTCCTTGAGCGGCGAAGGCACACCCTTGAAATACTGGATGGGGCGCAGGCAGACGTAAAGATCCAGCTCCTGGCGCAAGGCCACGTTGAGCGAACGGATCCCACCCCCTACAGGGGTGGTCAACGGCCCTTTGATGGACACCAGGTAGTCGCGCACGACCTCCACGGTTTCCTCAGGCAACCAGACATCCGGGCCATACAGGTGGGTGGCTTTTTCGCCGGCAAACACCTCCATCCAATGGATTTTGCGCTGCCCACCGTAAGCATGAGCCACCGCGGCATCCACCACTTTCAGCATCACTGGCGTGATGTCACGCCCCACGCCGTCGCCTTCAATGAAAGGAATGATCGGGTGATCGGGCACCTTGAGGGTCTTGTCCGCATTGACGGTGATCTTTTCGCCCTGCTCGGGAACCTGGATATGCTGATAACGGGTCATGGACTGACGTCTCCGGTGAGGCTGAACAACTTAGCAAATGAAGTAAAACGCCTGATCTTAGCGCCTGTGCTTGCCACCCATGAGCGCCCCGCTCAAGGCCTTGCACCCAGAGACCGGCATCACCTGGCGACACCGGCTTGGAGCGGCTGCTTCACAACCCCCGGCCAAGGCAAGAGGGCTGTGCAAAGTTGCCCTGCTGCACCGGTCAGCGCTGTCTTTTTAGGCCAAAATGGAACGCTGATGCTGACCGCATTTCTGGGTCGCACCACTGGATCAATCCACCATGAAACTGCCCCGCCGCCACCTGTCCCAGGCTTTGCTGTGTGCACTGCTTTCTTTCTCCGGCCTCACGGCTCATGCACAGGAAGGGCCTCAGCTCAACCTGCCCCGTGTGCAGCTGTCTGCAGGCATGTACCAGATCGATGCCCAGGTCGCCTCGGCACCTGTCGAGCGCCAGATCGGACTGATGAACCGCCCCAACATGCCTCAGCAGGAAGGCATGTTGTTCGTGTTCGAGGTGCCTGCAACACAGTGTTTTTGGATGAAGAACACGCTGCTGCCACTCACCGCCGCCTTTGTGACCGACGACGGCACAGTGGTGAACCTGGCCGACATGAAGCCCCAGACCACCGAATCCCACTGCAGCAGCAAACCCGTTCGTTTCGTTCTGGAAATGAACCAAGGATGGTTCCAGAAGCGAGGCTTCAAGGCTGGGCTCAAGCTCAGCGGCCCGCCCTTCGACAAACGTTGATCCGCCAGCCGCAGGCCTGCTCAAGTTGACACCAGCCCAAGAAAAATGCCACCCGAAGGTGGCATTTCAATGAGGGCGCGCGGTAAGCCACGCCCCTGCAGAGGCCGGATGAACTCAGGCGAAATTGGCTTCCGCGAAACCCCAGTTGGCCAGCTTGTCGAGGAAGGTCTCGACAAACTTCGGGCGCAGGTTGCGGTAATCGATGTAGTAGGCGTGCTCCCACACGTCGACCGTCAGCAAAGCCTTGTCAGCGGTGGTCAGGGGCGTGCCTGCGGCACCGGTGTTGACAATGTCAACGCTGCCATCGGCCTTCTTGACCAGCCAGGTCCAGCCCGACCCAAAGTTGCCGACAGCCGACTTGACGAAGGCTTCCTTGAAGGCGGCATAGCTGCCCCACTTGGCATTGATGGCCGTGGCCAGGGCGCCGGTGGGCTCACCGCCACCGTTGGGCTTCATGCAGTTCCAGAAGAAGGTGTGGTTCCAGATCTGGGCTGCATTGTTGTAGATACCGCCGCTGGAGGTCTTGATGATCTCTTCCAGGGTCTTGGTTTCGAATTCGGTCCCCTTTTGCAGGTTGTTCAGGTTCACGACGTAAGCGTTGTGATGCTTGCCGTGGTGAAACTCCAGGGTTTCCTGGGAGTAGTGCGGCGCCAGTGCATCGATGGCGTAAGGCAGTGCGGGCAGGGTATGTTCCATGGTTTCCTCGTGTGGTTTATCGTGAAAAAACAGCTTTGCTGGCGCATTGTAGGAACTAATTGGGGTGACCATGCGACAGCCCCCGATCAACCCGCCCATTGGCCCAGGATCAGTCCCCACGGGTGCACAACCCGCGAAGTCCACGGCCCACGGACGACGCGCGAACCGCCCCGGATCAGACCTTGGGCATCACTCAAGCCTTCAAGGCAGCATTGATGCGGCCTGGCGATAGAAAACACCCGATACAGCCCGCAAACACTGGGGTTTCAGCCCCCATTGGCGCCCCTCGGGCCTTTGCAGGCGCCTTGGCATGGGCAAGTACTCCACAAGCGAGGGCGGCCGCTGATCGCATATTGCACCCCGCCCAAAGCATCTCCAAAGCCAGCAAATACGTCATAACTCATTGATTTAATTGGTTTTTTTACATGCTTATTTTTTAATCAAAGTAGAGAAGTGACCGTTTGGCGCCATCTGGAAGCGATTGCGACCGAGTTCCCCACAAAGTTATCCACAGATTTTGTGAGTGACTGAGCCGTCCTCCGAGGCGCATGCCGTTCGTCACTGCAGCCCCCCAAAGCTCCGCCATAATCCGGTGCGGAACCACACCCTCTGGGAGAGACCCTTTGCTTTCGATCATTCAAGCCGCTGGCTGGCCCATCTGGCCCTTGCTGGTCTGCTCCGTGCTGGCGCTGGCGCTCGTTCTGGAGCGTCTGATCAGCTTGCGGCCCTCCCGGATCGCACCGGACAGCCTGCTGGACGAAGCCCTCACCGTCTCGGCCCATGGCCTGCCCTCCAGCGAGGTCGTGCAACAGCTCGAACAGAACTCGGCACTGGGTGAAGTGCTGGCCAGTGGCTTCAAGACCTTGTTGCAGCACCCCCACTGCACCGAAGCCGAGCTGCGCACCGAATTGGAGGGCAGCGGCCGACGTGTGGCGGCCAAACTGGACAAAAACCTCAGTGCCTTGGCCACCATTGCGTCGGCAGCCCCCTTGTTGGGCCTGCTGGGCACCGTGATCGGCATGATCGACATCTTCGGCTCGCAGTCTGCTGGCCCGGGGGCGCTGAGCGGTGGCACCAACCCGGCCCAACTGGCCCACGGGATCTCGGTAGCCCTGTACAACACCGCCTTCGGCCTGATCGTGGCAATCCCCAGCCTGATTTTCTGGCGCTACTTCCGCAGCCGTGCCGACGCCTACCTGCTGACCATGGAACTGGCCGCCGAGCGCCTGCTGCGCCACCTCAACACCCTGCGCAAGTAAGGCCCCATGAACTTTCGCCCACGCCGCCAGGATGAGCCTGAAATCAACCTGATCCCCTTCATCGACGTGTTGCTGGTGGTGCTGATCTTTCTGATGCTTTCCACCACCTACAGCAAGTTCACGGAGTTGCAACTGCGCTTGCCGCAGGCCGATGCCGATGCGCAACGCGACTATCCCCGCGAGCTGATCGTCAGTGTCAGCGCTGACGGCCGCTTTGCCGTCAACAAGGTGCCGGTGCCGGGCAACCCCGACAGCCTGGCCATGGCCATGGCTGAAGCGGCCAAAGGCGGCCGCGACACCGTCGTGGTGATCAGCGCGGATGCCAGCGCCACCCACCAGTCGGTGATCAGTGTGATGGAAGCCGCACGGCGCAGCGGGCTGTCCCAGGTCACCTTTGCCACCCAGTCTCCCCGGGCCGGCAATCGCTGAGCCCTGCTGACAAGCTCGATCCATGACCCGATCCAAGACGGGGCTTTCGACACGCCTGCTGCAGGCCTGGCAGCACCGAGGGCTGGTGGCCTGGGCCTTGTGGCCCCTCTCGCGGGTGCTGGGGGCCTTGGTGGCCCTTCGGCGCATCGCCTACCGGCGCGGCTGGCTGGCCAGTTACCGGGTGCCGGCCGTGGTGATCGTGGTGGGCAACGTGGTGGCCGGCGGTGCAGGCAAGACACCCACCGTGCTGGCCTTGGTGCATGGGTTACGCCAACGCGGACTGGCGGTCGGGGTGGTGTCACGTGGGCACGGTCGTCAAACCGACGATTGCCGCGAGGTCACGGCCACCAGCGAGGCCCATGAAGTGGGGGACGAGCCCCTGTTGATTCAGCGCCGCAGCGGTGCACCGGTCTTTGTGGCACGCCAGCGGGCCCAGGCCGCCCAGGCCTTGTTGCACCGCCACCCCGCGACTCAGGTGATCGTCTGCGACGATGGGCTGCAGCACCTGGCCCTGCAACGGGACATTGAGCTGTGCGTGTTCGATGACCGAGGGGTTGGCAACGGTTTTCTGCAGCCCGCCGGCCCGCTGCGCGAGCCCTGGCCTCGGCCCGTGGACCTGGTCTTGCACACAGGGGATCACCCCGCCTTTGCGGGCTACCGGGCCCATCGACAATTGGCCCCGGTGGCATTCAACGGGCACGGCCTGAGCTGCTCGGTCGACAGCTTGCGACAGCGCAACTGGCACGCCGTCGCAGGCATTGCCCATCCGGCACGGTTTTTCAGCATGTTGCAAGACCTGGGACTCCGTGTGCAACAGACCACGGCACTGCCTGATCACCATGACTTCCGCGACGGAATTCCCCACAGCCCGGCCGGACTGGACCTCATCTGCACCGAAAAAGATGCCTACAAGCTGTGGGCCATCCAACCCGACGCCTGGGCCTTGGCACTGCAATTCGAACCCGAGCCGGCATTCTGGGACGACCTGCAGCAGCGACTGGATGCGGCGCTATCATCCAAGCCTTCCCTTCGCACCACCTCTGAACAAACACCCTCTCCGCATGGACAGCAAACTTCTTGAACTGCTGGTCTGCCCCGTGACCAAGGGCCCGCTGACCTACGACAAACAACGCGAGGAACTGGTGTCCCACAGCGCCCGCCTGGCCTACCCGGTTCGCGATGGCATCCCCATTCTTCTGGAAAACGAGGCGCGCGCCCTCAGTGACGAGGAACTGGGCCTGTGAGCTACACGGTTCTGATTCCGGCTCGGCTGGCATCGTCGCGCCTGCCGGACAAACCGCTGGCCGACATCGCAGGCCTGCCGATGGTGGTGCGTGTGGCGCGCCAGGCCCAGTTGAGCCAGGCCGCCACCGTGGTGGTGGCCGCAGACGATGCGCGTATCGTGGCCGCCTGCCAACAGCACGGTGTTCAGGCCATCCTGACCCGGGTCGACCACCCTTCGGGCAGTGATCGCCTGGCCGAAGCCTGTGGCGTGCTGGGCCTGGCTGACGATGAGCTGGTGGTGAATGTCCAGGGCGACGAACCGCTGATCGACCCCGGCCTGATCGACGCCGTGGCCGCGCTGCTGCGCCTGCACCCTGGTGCCAGCATGAGCACGGCTGCGCATGCCATCGAATCATTGGAAGAGTTCACCAACCCGAATGTGGTCAAGGTGGTGCTGGAGGCCTCGGGCCTGGCACTGACCTTCAGCCGGGCACCAATCCCCTGGTCACGAGACATGGCCGGGCAGGCTTGGTGGCGCAGTCCGGTTGCGGCCGGGCTCAAGCCCTTGCGCCACATCGGCATTTACGGCTATCGCGTCGGCTTTCTGCGTGCTTTCCCCAAGCTGCCTCAAGCGCCCATCGAAGTGGTGGAATCGCTCGAACAAATGCGGGCCGTGTGGCACGGACACCGCATTGCGGTTCACCTGAGCGAGCAGGCCCCAGGGCCCGGCGTCGACACCCCTGAAGACTTGGCACGTGTGCGAGCGCATTTCAGCGGGCTCTCGGCCTGAATCTGCGCGCACCCCGGGCAATCGGGGACCCTGCGCTTTGTCACAAGCGTAAGGATGGCGCAGGCCTGCCCATGCTATCCTCTGGACCAAATGAGCACTGCATCTGCCTTGGCCCACCGGGGTCAACTTGTGCGCAGCCAGTGGTGCCGGCCGATTTGACACTATCCGAGGACTTCCATGAGACTGATTCTGCTGGGCGCGCCAGGCGCGGGTAAAGGCACGCAAGCCACCTTCATTTGCCAAAAGTACGGCATCCCCCAGATTTCAACAGGCGACATGCTGCGTGCAGCGGTCAAGGCCGGCACACCCCTGGGCCTGCAAGCCAAGAGCGTGATGGAGTCTGGCGGCCTGGTGAGCGATGAGTTGATCATCAACCTCGTCAAGGAACGCATTGCCCAGGCCGACTGCGCCAATGGTTTCCTGTTCGACGGCTTTCCCCGCACCATCCCTCAAGCCGATGCCATGAAGGCAGCCGGCGTCAAGCTTGACTACGTGCTCGAAATCGATGTGCCCTTTGAAGCCATCATCGAGCGCATGAGCGGCCGTCGTTCACACCCGGCTTCGGGTCGCACCTACCACGTCAAGTTCAACCCGCCCAAGACCGAAGGCCTGGACGACCTCACCGGTGAACCGCTGATCCAGCGCGACGACGACAAGGAAGAAACGGTCAAGAAGCGCCTGGAGGTCTACAGCGCACAGACCCGCCCCCTGGTGGACTACTACGGAAACTGGGCCAAGGACGATGCCGCAGCAGCCCCCAAGTACCGCGCCATCAGCGGCATGGGTTCGGTCGACGAGATCACGACTCGCGCACTGCAAGCCCTGGCCAGCTGAGCCCGGCTCAGACGGCCGGCCAGAAGCCACCTGCGGGTGGCTTTTTTGCGCCCGGAATGAGCGCCGTCACCCTTCGCCAAACCAGTAACTCAAGCCAGCAACTGCAACAACAAGGCCACTCGGGCCTTGACCGGGTTCAGCCCAGGCACCACGGGCCAGCCACCGGCCTCCGTGACCAACACCGGGCCAAAGGCACAGCGAGAACTGCGAACGACAGCCACACCGGTTGCTGCCGCCCGCTGCAGGGCTTGATCCAGGCCCTGATTCAGGGTGCCATTGCCGGTTGCAGCAATCACCAAGCCCCGCACACCCTGGGCCACCAAGGCATCGACCTCTCGGCCTTGCGCGCCGGCATGGCTGTAAAGCACCGAAACCCAAGGCCAATCGGCCGCAGGCAGCGCCAAACAGGCCGCTGCCAACGCGGCGGGCCGGGCACCCGCCCCACCCGAAGGAGCCGTTCGCAACCAGTTCACCTGGCCCTCATACAGGCGAGCACAAGGACCGACGTCACCCGAACTGAATGCATCCGGCTGATAGGTGTGAACTTTCTGCACCACACTGGCTTCGTGGACCAGGCCTGCACACACCACCAGAACCCCCGCTGCCCGCGGGTCGCGAGCCACCGCCACGGCATCCACCAGATTCTGCGGACCATCCGGCGCCAACGCAGTCGCCGGCCGCATGGAACAGGTCAGCACAACGGGCTTGGCACAGTGGCCCAGGGTGGCGCCGAGGAAATAGGCGGTCTCTTCGAGCGTATCGGTGCCATGGGTGATGACCACGCCTTGCACAGCGGGATCGGCCAGCCAATGCAGGACACGCTCCAGCAGCACCTGCCACGTCGGGTGGTCCATGTCCTTGCTGTCGAGCTGAGCCACCTGCTCGCATTGCACGGTGACACCCTGCGCCAAAGGCAGCCCCGCCAGCAGATCCGCCACCCCGCGTTGCGCAGCACGGTAGCCGATGTTGTCATCGGGCCTTCCCGCCTCGCCCGCGATCGTGCCTCCGGTCCCCAATACAACAAGGTGCGAAGAAGTCGTGATGTTGGCTTGCATTTCAGAAAAAACTGGTCAAAAATACAGTTACTGGATATTAAAACAGCCCTCAGGAGCCGCCACCATGGACATGCCCAAGCTCACCGCACGACAGCAACAGATTCTGGAACTGATCCAGAGCGCCATCGGCCTCACCGGTGCTCCGCCAACCCGGGCTGAAATCGCATCCGAGTTGGGCTTCAAATCTGCCAATGCGGCTGAAGAACACCTGCAAGCGCTGGCACGCAAAGGGGTCATTGAACTGGTCAGCGGTACTTCTCGCGGCATCCGGCTGCGTGGCGAAACCTTGCGCCAACTGAATCAAAGCCGCGACCCTCAATTCTCCTTGCCCCTGCCCGGCCTGAGCCAATTGGCACTGCCCCTGATCGGACGAGTCGCCGCAGGCTCACCGATTCTCGCCCAAGAGCACGTGGATCAAACCTATTACGTGGAAAACAGCCTGTTCCAGCACAAGCCCGACTACCTTCTGAAGGTGCGCGGCATGTCGATGCGTGACGCGGGCATCATGGATGGCGACCTGCTGGCAGTGCAATCCACCCGTGAAGCCAAGAACGGTCAGATCATCGTGGCCCGCCTCGGTGAAGAGGTCACGGTCAAGCGCCTGCGCAAGACACCGCAGCACATCGAACTGATCGCCGAAAACCCGGACTTCGCCCCCATCATCGTCCAGCCGGGTGACCCTTTCGAGATCGAAGGGCTGGCTGTTGGCTTGATCCGAAACACGATGCTGATGTAAAGCGGCTGGCCTGCGCAGGTGGCGGGCGTTTGAGGCAAGGTGTCCTTGTCGAAACCCTGCGCTGGCTCCATCTTTCAATCCTGCCTGTGTTCAACCCCTGAATCGAACTGGAGTTTCACATGGGAAAGGCATTCACCACTGCCGTGCGTTGGCTCGCGCCTCTGAGCGCCATCTTGGCCCCTCGACGCACCCACAATGCAGGCTTGAATGACGCCAATCTGGGCGCGCAAGCCTCCAAGCGGATGACATCGGGTTGCGAAGCACCTCCCCCCATCCCACAGGCATCCCAGGATCTGGTCGGCATCGCCCTCGAACAGGCGGTGGCCACGGTGCCGGTGGATGCACGAGCCGACCGCATGGACCGCGGGCCTGTCGCCACAGCCCCCCAGGTGCACTCGAGCCCCTCGTCCTCCAGCCTGCGCCCCCTTCGTGTGTTGCGGATCCGGGAAAGCTGCCCCAACCCTCGACAGGCTGGTCGACTGGTGATTTCCGGACGCATGGCCGATGTGTGTGCCGAGCTGGAGCGCTTGGCTGCCGCCCATCCCGGATTGGTGCATTGACAATGATCGGCTCTACCCCGGGCTGAATCCGGCGTACCCCAATCGACCCGCCTTGGGGCCCAAAAAAGCGCGCATCGTGCCCCAAGACTTCGGGCCTCGCGATTCATCATCTATCGCAATGTCCTACGCTGAAGCGGGCAAATGCCTGCATTCACCCAAACCGGTTCCATGATCCATCCCCTCCAGGCCCGATGCCCACCCCAGGCAGGGCACAATCAGGGGATGAACATTGTGATTCTGGACGACTACCAAGACGCAGTGCGCAAACTCAATTGCGCAGCACGCCTGGACCCCTTTTCCGCCAAGGTTTACACCAACACGGTGAAAGGCCTTGGGCAGCTGTCCGTGCGGCTCAAGGATGCGGAAGTCATTGTGCTGATTCGGGAGCGGACCCACATCACCCGCCAACTGATCGAAAAACTCCCCAAACTCAGGCTGATTTCACAGACGGGACGGGTGGGCAGTCACATCGATGTTGGCGCCTGCACCGAAAAAGGCATTGCGGTGGCCGAAGGCGTTGGCTCGCCTGTTGCCCCTGCTGAATTGACCTGGGCCCTGATCATGACCAGCATGAGGCGGCTGCCTCAATACATCGCCAACCTCAAGCATGGCGCATGGCAACAATCGGGTCTGAAATCTGCCTCCATGCCGCCCAACTTCGGGTTGGGCAACGTGCTGCGGGGCAAGACCCTGGGCATCTGGGGGTACGGCAAAGTGGGTCAGCTGGTCGCCAGCTATGGCGCTGCATTCGGCATGAATGTGCGCGTCTGGGGGCGCGAGGCATCGCGGGCCCAGGCTTTGTCCGATGGCTACCAGGCGGCCAACAGCCGCGAGGAGTTTTTCGAGCAGTGCGATGTGTTGAGCCTGCACCTGCGCCTGAACGATGACACCCGTGGCATTGTGACCCTCGAAGACTTGTCACGCATGAAATCCAGTTCGCTGATCGTCAATACATCACGAGCCGAGTTGCTGGAGCCCGACGCCCTGATCGCCGCGCTGAACCGGGGCCGTCCCGGCATGGCTGCGGTGGATGTGTTTGAAAGCGAGCCCATTTTGCAGGGACATGCCCTGCTTCGCTTGGAAAACTGCGTTTGTACGCCCCACATCGGTTATGTGGAACTCGACAGTTATGAGCTGTACTTTGGTGCGGCATTCGACAATCTGGTCAACTACATCCGCGGTACGCCCACCAACATCGTCAATCCTGGGGCGCTGCAGGTGCGGCGCTGATCGGACAGCCAGCGACTCGACGGGGGCTCTTGAATGCACCCCGGCTGGGCCACAGAGTCTTGCCTGGAGCGGCCACTGCGCCGCTTCAAAGTTTGTTGGATTTCGAAATCGACTTGGCAAGATCGGCCTCGAACAAGTCGAAATCGATCAGATTGCTGTCTTCGATGACTGTTGATTCCACTGGCATGGACGCGGGCAGGCGATCCAGTTCGGCAAGCGCAGTCCCGTCAAGCGTGAAGTCCAAGGGAGAGTCCAACGGCGAGTCAAGCGGCGAATCAAAAGGAGAATCCAGCGGCGAGCTCAACTCTGCCGTTCGAGCGACTGCGCTGTCCGCTTTGCCAAGCTCTTCGACGCGCACCTCAGTCGGCGCCCTGGGCGGCGCCAGAGCCGCCTCCATGTCGCTGAGGTCCAGGTCGAGGTTCATCAAGCTGTCAGGGCCTGAAGACTGGGTGGAAGGGCCAAAACCCGAGATGGGATCTACAGGCATGAATTCCGCCGGAATCTGCCCAGGCGCCGCACCGAATTGAGAGTCGCGCACGGTCTGGAACGCTGTCGACAAGTCGCCAGACTGCAGGCGCGGACTGCTGACACCCGAGGCCCCATCACTTCGCGCTTCCTGATCCAGTTGACGAGCCACGGACTGCAGCACGAGCAGGTCTTTGAAAGCATCCAGGTCAAAGAACTCGCCGATCGAGACGGCGTGCGCATGAAAGACGGCGTCCTCCACCGCCACCAAAGCCCCGGGGCTGCCCCACACCTTTTCCAGATAGGAAAGGGTGCGAGGGTAGGCCTCCAGGCCCTTGCCCGCCTTGGAGAAAGCACTGAAGGGCGGCACTTCGGCACTGAAGATCTGATTGAAACGCTCACGCAACCGGGCGTACTCCCCGGTGTGACTGAGTGTGTGGTGAATCTTGAGCAGATCGAGGTAAGCCAGAGGGGTGCTTTCTGGATACTGATCAATATAGGTTTGCAGAACGCCGATGGCTTCGTCGTATTGGCCGAGCGAAACGAAAAATTCAGCGTGCTGTTGCACATCAAACAGATCCAACGGCAGCTTGGAGCCCCCACCGGGCACTGGCACACCCACCAAATCTGTGGAGCCAGCGGGACGCAACTCCGATTTTAAGAAATCTGTGGGTGACGCCGCCGTCGCCTTGCCCATGCTCTCCAACCGTTGGAAGGCCGACTCACTCAAGTCCAGGTCGACATGAACGCCGGACATCGATGGCAGGAATGGCGGCTTGGCCACATCTGCCATGACCGGTCTGGCAGCCCCAGTCACCGGGGCTGGAGACGCCATGGCAGGCACCGGCTCCGGCAGCACCGACGCACCCGCCTCTGCCCCTTGATTCGACTTGAGCCCCGTCTGCCACCAGGGCGCCTTACCCTTTCGAGAGGCCTTGGCAACCCCCCCACTCGCTCGCGGCACGCCACCGCCTCGCTTCAGACGCAGGCCGGCATAAGCCCCAGCGCCGATCAGCAAAAGCACCAACCCACCCAGCCCGTACACCACGGGATTGGCGTAGCGCTCATCTTCCGCCTCTGCCAGACGACTCTTCAACTCGTTCAGTTGGGCCTGAGCCTGCCTGTCCACCGACTTGAGACGCTTGTTCTCGGCCTCCAATCGCACGCGATCATCCGTGTCTGAAAGAATCTGCTCCAGCGATCGATTCAGCGAGGCCCATGCAGCCAGGGCCTGCGCACGCTGCGGCGAAGCCCCCTCTTGCGGCACCATGCTGAGCATGGGCGAAGGCTTCAAGCCGACGACGCGCTCGACCGAATCCGCAGGGGAATCCAATTTGAGGCGAGCCTTGGCCACCGGAGGCGCCGAGGCCACCTTCCCAGCAGACGGCTTGGCAGGCTCGTGACGCGCTGCCCGCACGACACGCTCCCCGGTCTTGCCCGCTGCTGTATCGCGGACGCCACGGGCCTCGCTTGGCACCAATTGGGCGGGTATCGCGATAGCGTCGGAGGCTTTGGGCAGCGGCACGGGCGAAGCCGTGGCTGGGGACGCACCCACCGAAGCCGCCGCACGAGGATCCTGCGGCAGCTCGGTCAACAACACATAGCGGCGGGTGACCTGTTGATCACAGTTCGCCGTCAAAGTCACAGTGACCACGGGCTCGTCAACAGGGACATTGGATCGAAGGCGCACCACACGCTCGCCGGCGCTACCAGAAATCGCCAGCGTCACACGGGAGCCATCAATGCGGGTATCACCTTGGGCCAGTTGGGCACGCAGGCAACCAGCATCGACATCCTCGCCGGATTCGAGTTTCAATTCAAAGGCCAGCGAAAGCGCCTGCCCCAGCACAGCGTTGCCGCGCACGCCCCCCAGACTGAGAGCAAAACTGCTACCAGCCAGCGCCAACAAAGGCACCCCGACGAAAATATTACGTATTTTCACAATTTCGTGTTTGCTTTATCGCAGATTCTGGCACAAGGCTTCTAGTCCCCAAGCAAGGGATAATTCATTCATGAAAATAATTTACCAAAGCGTTGCAATCGTGGGCAGTGGCGCCATGGGACGAGGCATTGCACAGATTGCAGCCCAGGCTGGCAGTCAAGTGTATTTGTTCGATGCCAAACAAGGTGCGGCCAGTTCTGCCCGTCAA
The DNA here is from genome assembly GCF_058791075.1 of Curvibacter sp. EU05-FHT14A10. Taxonomy (NCBI): domain Bacteria; kingdom Pseudomonadati; phylum Pseudomonadota; class Betaproteobacteria; order Burkholderiales; family Comamonadaceae; genus Curvibacter; species Curvibacter sp. EU05-FHT14A10. The sequence continues at coordinate 270,581 of NZ_JBYTDE010000003.1, read as the reverse complement.
GAAATCAACAGCCAATGGGAAAAGCTGTCGGCCAAGGGCCGTATCAGCCCGGACCAACTGCAGCAATATCAGAGCCAGTTGCACGTGGCTGAAAGCCTGTCGGCATTGGCTGGCTGTCAGTTGGTCGTCGAAGCCATCGTCGAAAACCTCGAAGCCAAACGTGCCCTGTTTCGAGACCTGGAATCCGTGGTGAGCGCCGAGTGCGTGCTCGCCAGCAACACATCCTCTCTCTCGATCACGGCAATTGCAGCCGCCTGCGCCCGGCCTGAGCGGGTGGCTGGCTACCACTTCTTCAACCCTGTTCCGCTGATGAAAGTGGTTGAAGTGATTGCAGGGCTGGCCACGGCGCAGCCCACCTGCACGGCACTCAGCGACTACGCGCGCCAGATGGGGCACACCCCAGTGACCGCTCAAGACACCCCTGGCTTCATCGTCAACCATGCCGGCCGCGGCTACGGTACCGAGGCCCTGCGCATCGTGTCGGAAGGTGTGGCTGATTTCGCCACCATTGACCGCATTCTGAAAGACCAGGTCGGGTTCAAGTTGGGCCCATTTGAATTGCTGGACCTCACAGCCCTCGACGTCTCGCATCCGGTGATGGAGTCGATCTACCGCCAATATTACGAAGAGGCACGCTACCGCCCCAGCGTCATCACCGCACAGCGGCTCGCGGGCGGCATGCTGGGTCGCAAGACTGGCCAGGGGTTTTACCGCTACGAAGGCCAACAGGCGCAGTGGCCGCCAGAGCCCCCCGTGCCCCAGGTTCCAGAGATGCCCCCCGTGTGGGTTTCGAGCCGCGCCGCGCGCCGGGCCGAGTTGTACCAACTGCTCAAGGACCTGGGTGCTGCGATCGAAACCGGCACGTCACCCTCTCCCCAGGCACTCACCCTGGTGGCCCCGCTGGGCTTCGACGTGACCACGGTGGCCGTGGTGGAGCGCCTGGACCCAAGCCGCACCGTGGGCATCGACATGCTGGTGGACGATGCCAGCACCAAGCGCCGGGTATTGGCCACCAACCCGGCCACTCGAGCCGATATGCGCGATGCAGCGCATGCGCTGTTCGCTCGTGACGGCAAGGCGGTGAGCGTGATTCGCGACAGTGGCGGTTTTGTCACCCAACGGGTGGTCGCCACCATCATCAACATCGCCACGGACATCTGCCAGCAAGGCATCTGCAGCCCACGCGACCTGGAACTGGCCGTCACACTGGGTCTGGGTTACCCCATGGGCCCGCTCGCCATGGGGGACCGCTATGGCCCCACCAATGTGCTGGAGGTGCTTTTCAACATGCAGACCGTGTACGGCGATCAGCGCTACCGGCCCAGCCCCTGGCTGCGACGCCGCGGCGCCATCGGCCTGAGCTTGAGCCACGTCGAACACTGAGCCCTCGAACGCCACAACACCACTGAACCATGCCCGCCGAACTGCAAAGCACCAGCCAGGGTCAGACCCTGATCCTGACCCTGCACAATCCCGAGTTCCGCAACGCACTGGGGCCAGAGATGTATGCGGCCGGTGTCGAAGCCCTCAATGTGGCCGAGCGCAGCGCGGACGTGCGCTCAGTGGTCATCACGGGGTCTGGGCCCTGGTTCTGTGCCGGGGGCAATCTGCAGCGCCTGCAGGCCAACCGCCTACAGGCACCGGCCGTGCAGGCCGAAAGCATCGAAGGCTTGCACACCTGGATAGAGGCCATCCGACTCTTCCCAAAGCCGATCCTCGCGGCCGTCGAAGGAGCCGCAGCAGGCGCCGGTTTTTCATTGGCCCTGGCCTGTGATTTCGTGCTGGCGGCGCGCGACGCCCAGTTTGTGATGGCCTACAGCACGATTGGCCTTTCGCCCGACGGCGGCGGCAGCTGGAGCCTCGCCCGGGCCTTGCCGCGGCAACTTGTCACGGAGTTGCTGATGTTCGGCAACCGCATCTCAGCCAGCGCACTTCACCAACATGGCCTGGTGAACCATGTCAGCGAACCAGGCCAGGCGCTGCAGGATGCGCTTCAATGGGCCGAGCGCCTCAACGCACGTGCCCCCAATGCACTGGCCAGCATCAAAGACCTGATCAACGAGGCCGGTCAAGACACATTGACCCACCATCTAGACCTCGAACGCGACCACTTTGTCCGCAACCTGCACCACGTCAATGCGGGCATTGGCATTGAGGCCCTTCTGAACAAGACCACGCCGCGTTACTGATTGCAAGGTTACTGATCGCAAGATTACTGATCGCCACGCTGCCTGGCACGACGTGACTGATCAGCCTTGACTGATGGCGCCGCCAACGGCCTTGCGCCTGAGCCTGCGCCTGGGCCTGCACTCGCCACGCGTGATCACCCCTGGGCCTGGCGAGCCAACGCAGTCCACCGTCCGCACTGACCGCCCCGCAGGCGCAGGCAGACGGTGGTTCGCGCCCGTACGAAAGCCGGGATTCGCGAACCGGATCGGATGAGGCAAGCAAGCCGTCCTGAATGCCCCGTCCGCTCAGACACGCAGGTGACAACCCTGTGGGATCACGCCGGTCCCAGACGCGACAATGAACCTGTTTTCAGTCACGCAAAAGACAGGCCATGGACGACCCGATTCTTAATATCGAAGAACGTGAAGCGATCAACTCAGGTCGCTGGTTCTCATCCCTTTCACCCTCACTCCGGCACGACATACTCCGATGCGCATACGTGAAGCGATACCGCGACGGCGAGCTGATTGCAGCACGGGGCGACCCACCGGAAGAGTGGATTGCCTGTGCCAAGGGCGCGGTGCGAGTGAGCTCCACCTCGATCTCGGGCAAGCAGATCACGCTGACCTATGTCGAGCCCGGGATCTGGTTTGGCGACGTGGCCATCTTCGACGGCGATCGGCGCACCCACGATGCCTACGCGCATGGAGACACCACCATCCTGTGTGTGGCCAAGGCCGACTTCAAGAAGATCCTGGCCATGCACGTCGAGCTCTACGAAGCCATGCTGAGACTGCATGCGCGGCGCATTCGGCAATTGTTCGGCCTGGTGGAAGACCTCAACACCCTGCCCTTGCGTGCGCGTCTGGCCAAGCAATTGGTGCATCTGGTTCGCAGCTACGGTGTGCCCAGCCTGTCGGATGGTCGCGAAATGCGCATCAGCCTGCATCTGGCCCAGGAAGAGTTGGCCCAGTTGCTGGGGGCCTCGCGTCAGCGCGTCAACCAGGAACTGAAAGCCATGGAGCGCGAAGACGCGATCCGCATCGAACCAGGAGGCTTGATCGTGCGTGACCGCGATGCGTTGATGCGCATCGCCGACAGCGACCTCTGATTCAGCCACCCTGCCCCTGAAACCCAAAGAGACAAACACCAGCCCATGAGCAACTACGAACACTTTGTCGGCACGCGCCCCGTGACAGAACAGCATGCCATCGACACTGCGGCCCTGTCGCAATGGTTGAGCCAGCACCTGCCCGGTTTTGAAGGCCCGCTGAGCGTCGAGATGTTCAAGGGCGGGCAGTCCAACCCCACCTACAAACTGGTCACGCCCAAGCGCTCCTATGTGATGCGCGCCAAGCCGGGCCCGGTGGCCAAGTTGCTGCCCTCGGCGCATGCCATCGAACGCGAATTCGCCGTGATGACGGGCTTGGCCGGCACCGACGTGCCGGTGGCGCAGATGCACTGCCTCTGCGAAGACGAATCCATCATCGGCCGCGCCTTCTACGTCATGGAATTTGTCGATGGCCGCGTGATGTGGGACCAGTCTCTGCCCGGCATGACGCCTGCGCAGCGCCGCGACATCTACCTGGAAATGAACCGCGTGATCGCGGCCTTGCACACGGTCAAGTTTGCCGACCGCGGCTTGGCCGGCTATGGCAAGCCAGGCAACTATTTCGAGCGCCAGATCGGCCGCTGGAGCAAACAATACGTCGCCTCCATCACCCAACCCATCCCCGAGATGGACCAGTTGATGGCCTGGCTGCCCGCCAACATCCCGGCCGCGGCCCGGGATGAGCGCATGGTGTCCATCGTGCATGGCGACTACCGGCTCGACAACTTGATGTTCCACCCCACCGAGCCACGCGTTCTGGCCGTGCTTGACTGGGAGCTCTCCACCCTGGGCCATCCCTTGGCCGACTTCAGCTACCACTGCATGGCCTGGCACATCCCGCCCGGCTCGTTCCGCGGCATTGGAGGGCTGGACGTTCAAAGCCTGGGTATTCCGACCGAAGACGAATACATCCGCCTCTACTGCGAGCGCACCGGCATCACCACCCCCGAAGCACTCAAGGCCGACTGGAACTTCTACCTGGCCTACAACCTGTTCCGCATCGCAGCCATCCTGCAGGGCATCGCCAAGCGCGTGGAGACCGGCACCGCCTCCAGCGCCCAGGCCGTCAGTTCGGCAGCCGGGGCCCACCCCCTGGCCCAGATGGCATGGCAATTTGCGCAACGTGCAGGCGGCTGAAGCCTCTCGCCCCCGCAGACACGGCCACCCCATTTTTTCGTTCTTTCCACAAGAAGCCCCCGGCACAGCGCCAATCAATCCAACAGGAGAAGCACATGGACTTTGACTATTCACCGAAAACCAAGGAACTCCAGGCACGGCTGAAGCAGTTCATGGCCGAGTACATTTACCCGTCCGAGGGCGCTTACCACGCCGAACTGGAAGCCAACACGGCCGCGGGCAAGCGCTGGTCAGCGCTGAAGACCATCGAAGACCTCAAGCCCAAAGCCCAGGCGGCTGGTCTGTGGAACCTGTTCCTGCCCGTCGACACGGCGGACGCCTCGGGCTACAAGGGTGCCGGCCTCACCAACCAGGAATACGCACCGCTGGCCGAAATCATGGGTGCGGTGCCCTGGGCCAGCGAAGTGTTCAACTGCTCTGCCCCCGACACAGGCAACATGGAAACCATTGCCCGTTACGGCTCGTCAGAGATCCGCGAGCGCTGGCTCAAGCCGCTGCTCGAAGGCAAGATCCGCTCTGCCTTTGCCATGACAGAACCCGATGTGGCCTCCAGTGACGCCACCAACATCGAAACCCGCATTGAACGCCAGGGCGACGAGTACGTCATCAATGGCCGCAAATGGTGGATTTCAGGGGCTGCCGATCCGCGCTGCGCCGTCTTCATCACCATGGGCAAAACCGATCCGGAAGCTCCCCGCCACTCTCAGCAGAGCATGGTGGTCGTGCCAGCCGACGCGCCCGGCATCAAGATCCTACGTCCGCTCAATGTGTTCGGCTACGACGATGCCCCGCACGGCCACGTCGAGATGACGTTTGAGAACGTGCGTGTACCAGTGGGCAACATCCTGCTGGGTGAAGGCCGCGGCTTCGAGATCGCCCAGGGCCGCCTTGGCCCCGGACGCATCCACCACTGCATGCGCCTGATCGGCCTGGCCGAGCGCGCACTTGAGCTGATGTGCCGTCGCGCCTCGGCCCGCACCGCCTTCGGCAAGACCGTGGCGCAACAGACCGTGACCCAGGAGCGCATCGCCGAAGCCCGCTGCAAGATCGACATGGCGCGCCTGCTCACGCTGAAGGCAGCCTGGATGATGGACGTGGCCGGCAACAAGGTGGCCAAGACCGAAATTGCCATGATCAAGGTCGTGGCCCCCAGCATGGCCTGCCAGGTCATCGACTGGGCCATGCAGGTGCATGGCGGCGGCGGCATGTGCGACGACTTCCCGCTCGCCTACGCTTACGCAGGGGCACGTACCCTGCGCTTCGCAGACGGTCCGGACGAGGTGCACCGCAACGCCATCGCCAAGCTTGAACTGGGCAAGTACGCCGCCCGCCCTGTCGAAGTTGAAATGCCGATCACACGAGGCTGCTGAGCCCGAAACCGGCAAAGACCTGCGCCCGGTTGGCAGCCAACCGGGCCAGTTCCAATGTGCGTGACAACTGCTGCACATGGGGGCGATCATGCTCGGTGCGCAGGTACAGACAACCGCGCGTCAGCATCATGACCAAAGGGACAGAGCGCTCATCCGTCCCCTCCCAGGCCAGCAAGTCCGCCGTGAGGGGCCCCTCCAGCCAGCACTGGGCCTCCTCCCGACGATCGCCGAGCACGGCGTAGCGTGCCCAAAGCTCTGGCGCCATCGTGGTCCACCCGAGCTCGCCAAACAGTGCCAGCCATCGGCTTTCTTCGTGCAACTTCAGCTTTCCTGTCGTTCGCACCTTGTCGGTGTAACCCTCGTAAGCCTGCTGCTCAAGACGGGTTTTCAACCATCGGCTCATCACCATCAAAGACAAGCTGTCCGGCAGATCCAGATTCATGCGCAGACGCAATTCATGGCCACGCAGGTAGTCACGCCTGGGCGGCATGCTCTCCATGCGCAAGGCCATTCCGCTGAGACGCCCGGTCCAGATCAGGCGGTCCTCGCTGCGGATGGCCTCGAAAGCCAGGCCTTCACGCTTGGCCCAAGCCCCCAGGGCAACGGAATGATCGGGCTTCAAGAACTTTGACAGGCGCTCCAGCATGGCAACTCAAATTCACTGAAAGATGAATTATTTGCCAGAAGTTGATCTGCCTGAAGCATCCAGCGAACCGCTGCCGCAACAAAGACACGGAACTCGGCACTGAATCGCGCCCGGGTTACCCCCCCTCAGGAGTTGGACACGTGCGGATGGAAATGGAGACCGGCGCCCGGCTCTCCAATCACGCTGCCAACCTCGGCGAGAGCGACGTAGAACTGGACGACGCACGATGGACCCTGGGCCCAAAGCGTTGACAACCAGGCCAAGGCCCCCCTTTATTGCAGCCACAAAGTCACACCTGTTCAATAACATGGTGCAGACATCGCAGCCACGCGTCTCCAACTGCCCACTACTTGAGCTTTTGCCGGCCAATTGCCAATGCTTCATCTCTCCGTTGACTTGCCAACCGTGCTGCTGTTGCAGGTGTCGTCGTTACTGGCAGGCGCCATGGGCCTATTCAATTTGCGCAGCCGCAGCCAACGCCATCCTGGACTCGGTTTTCTTGCATCCTGCTTTCTGTTGCTGGGCGCCGGCGGTGTTATCGCGGCCATGGGCGAACTCAATGTCTTGCCTCACGCGCTATGGACTCACCTCTCCCTGGCAATCGGTTGCGGGGGATACGCACTGATGTGGCTGGGGGCATCTGAATTGAGCGGCGGCCCCTGGCGTCGTTATCAACGGCTGGTGGCGTCGACTCCGGTGGGATGGATCCTTATCGGCCTGATCACCCAGTTTCCGCTGACCAACACACCGCGCGCGGCGGCATTTCATTTCAATGCCAGCTTCTTCCTGATCGGGTCAGCCGTCATCATCTGGCGAGACCGTCATACCGATCCGCTGCGTTCCAGATGGCTGCTGAGCTTGACCATGCTGAGCAGTGGCGTTGTCTATGGCGTGATGGCCGTGGGCATGCTTAGCCACGGGGCCGAAGAGCTGCCGATCGCAGAGGCATTTTTTCTGCAGATCATTTTCAATTTTTGCATCGTCTTGTGGATCATGTCCCTTGTGAACGAGCGCACTGAGTCCAAGCTCCGCCACGCCACAGAAACCGACGAACTCACTGGTGTAGGCAATCGGCGTTTCCTGACAAGTCGTCTGCCTGAATTGGCACATGTGGGATGGGCCCTCGCGGTGCTTGATTTGGACCATTTCAAGCGGATCAATGACGCTCATGGTCACGACGTCGGGGATCGTGTTCTGGCGTCCTCGGCCACCGTGCTCAAAGCTGAGCTGCGTGACTGCGACACGCTGGTTCGCCTTGGTGGTGAAGAATTCGCGGTTGTCCTGCCTGAAGTCAGCAAGGACAACGCCCTCGCTGTCGCCGAACGTCTTCGCCGCGCAGTCGCGGCACAAACAATCGAGACAGGTGCGGCGGGCCATTGCACGGTGACTGCCAGCATCGGGTTGGTCTGGGTCGACACACACGGCCAGCCTTGGAGCCATTGGCTCAATCTAGCCGACCTCGCCTGCTACGAAGCGAAGCATCGTCAACGCAACTGCGTCGTTTTGCATGCAGCATGAGCTTGCCCCCCCTGGGGGCCGGCGCGTGCAACTCGATCTTCATTTGTGCTGCGCCACCCACCGGCGATTCCCGTACCGCAGGGGCTCATCTCGCCCAATGTCGCATCGAGCCGGGAAGGGCTCTGGAGCCCTGTTCAGTCCAGAATCGCCTGCCGTGCTTGTTCTCTGGTCGCGAAGCTTGATTTCCATGCAAAGCGAACCCATCGCCGATGGCGACCCTCTCCACTCGCCAAGGGAGGGCCGAGGCCAAGACGCAGGCGCCAGGGGGGCAGACTGCGGCCGACCTCTTGGGGCACGCCAGCGTGTTCACGACGAGGCGACACCATCTGCGTCGAGGCAAGATCGTGGGCCCGACCAAGTAGCAAATCGTGCCAGTTTCAAGGGCATAATCCGGTGCGCGCCGGAACTCTTTCCGATGCGCGTCGGAATGCGCTACAACAAACATAGCGCGAAACGCAGTATTCATGCGGCTGCCCGTAGCTCAGTTGGATAGAGCAACAGCCTTCTAAGCTGTGGGTCACAGGTTCGATTCCTGTCGGGCAGGCCAATCATCCAATGACCAGGCCAACGGGTTCAGGGTTTGAGCCTCGACGCGGCGTGTGCACCAGGCCAGTGCGAAGTCTCGCAGCGGCGGCCGCCTTACATTTCTTATCAAAGAGACACTTGAAGTTGGCGCCTGGCGGACCAGAATGACGCATGGACTCATCAGATGCTCAGTTGCGCCAATTGCGTCTGGCCGTGCACGATGCGCTCGCCGGGCTGGACGAATTGATCTTGCTGCTCAAAATTGCCCAACGCACGCCCGAAGCCCAGGAGGCCGAAGCCCTTACCCGCCAGACACTCGCCCTGACTCTGTCTGACGGCCGTCAAAAAAATAATAAAACATAATCAATTCAGTATTGAATTAACAGCCTGCCCCTCTGCAACGGGCGGTCTTTACTGAACTTTCGCCTGCCTCAAAAATTTCTCAAAAAAACTGTCAACCAAGTCTGCGGGCCTTTCGTTGTAGCTCCATCCACGGAGATTTCAAATGAATTCCAGCTTCGCCAAACAACCTGTCAACGCCTGGCCCCACGACGATCGCGATCGCAAGCGCAGCCCTCAGCGTTGACCCCTGGCCAGGGGAGCCCTCTTCCCCCAATGGCCCAATCCCCACGACACCTCCCAAAAGCGCCTTGATAGGCGCTTTTTGTCGTTGATTCATTGACCTTGCTGCACCGCAACAGCGTCTTCCCGCAACCATCGCTCACCGGCATTCGCGATGGCTGCCGCCCCCAAGCGCGAGGGCTGGGGTGTCCCCGCTCCGTCACGCCCCTGATGTAGGAATTGCTACATTGACGCAAAATGCCGGGATGCAACTCAACTTCATCGCCAACGCATCGGTGCCCAGTTCTTCGGGCAAAACCCTGCCAGTGATCGATCCCTCGGACGGGCAGGTCTTTGATCATCTTCAACGCAGCAACGCCCAGGACATCGACGACGCCGTCCGGGCCGCACGCCAGTGTTACGACACGGTCTGGGGCAAGCTGAGTGCCGCTGAACGTGGGCGCCTGCTGATGCGCCTGTCGGTCAAGGTGGGAGAACATGCCGATGAACTGGCAGCCCTGGAACAACGCGATTGCGGCAAGCCCACCAAGCAGGCACGGGCCGATGCCCTGGCCCTGGTGCGCTATTTCGAGTTCTACGCCGGCGCAGCCGACAAGTTTCACGGCGAAACCATTCCCTACCAAGATGGTTACAGCGTGCTCACCTGGCGTGAGCCACACGGCGTGACCGGCCACGTGATTCCCTGGAACTACCCGATGCAGATCTTTGGCCGCAGCGTGGGCGGTGCTCTGGCGGCGGGCAATGTGTGCGTGGTCAAGCCGGCCGAAGACGCTTGTCTGTCGCTGATCCGGGTGGCCCAATTGGCCGCCGAGGTGGGGTTTCCGGCCGGCGCTCTGAACATCGTCACGGGCTACGGCCACGAGGTGGGTGACGCCCTGGCGCGCCACCCGGGCATCGACCACATCAGCTTCACAGGCAGTCCCAAGGTGGGCACGCTGATCCAGCAGGTGGCCGCCGAGCGCCATTGCCCGGTCACCCTGGAACTGGGCGGCAAGAGCCCTCAGATCATTTTTGAAGATGCCGACCTGGACGCCGCCGTGCCGGTGATCATCAATGCGATCGTTCAGAACGCGGGTCAGACCTGCTCGGCGGGCTCGCGCGTGCTGATCCAGGACAGCATCTACGAGCCCCTGCTGGAACGCCTGGGCCACGCCTTTGAGGCCCTGCGCGTGGGTCCGGCCCACCTGGATCTGGATGTCGGTCCCTTGATTCGCCAGACCCAGCAGCAGCGGGTCTGGGATTTTCTGTCCGATGCCCAGGTGGCCGGCATCTCGATGGTGGCGCAGGGCCGGGTGGTTGAAGAAGCACCTGAAACCGGCTACTACCAGGCCCCCACCCTGTTGCGTGATGTGCCGGTGGATCACCGCCTGGCCCAGGAAGAGGTCTTCGGCCCCGTGCTGGCCGCCATGCGCTTTCGCGATGAAGACCATGCCGTGGAACTGGCCAACGCCACCCACTTCGGGCTGGTGGCCGGGGTCTGGACACGCGATGGCGGGCGCCAGTTCCGCATGGCCAAGCGCCTGCGCTGTGGCCAGGTGTTCATCAACAACTATGGTGCCGGCGGAGGTGTCGAGCTGCCCTTCGGCGGGGTCAAGTCCTCGGGTTACGGCCGTGAAAAAGGCTTCGAGGCCCTCTATGGCTTCACCACCCTGAAGACCGTCGCCATTCGCCACGGTTAAGGCCCCCTCAGTTCATTTCATCTCAGGTTTTCTTCGCCCAGCGGCGGTAGACCGGCCCATCCGGCCGATCCCGCCGCAGCAGCCCCCTCTGGAGACTTTTCATGCGTGTGAATCAAAAATCGATCATCGTGACAGGCGCCGGCAACGGCATCGGTGAAGGCATTGCCAAGCGCCTGGCCGCTGAAGGCGCCCGAGTGCTGGTCAACGACATCAACGAGGCCGGCGGCCAACGGGTGGTGGCCGAGATCACCGCTGCAGGCGGCACCGCCGCATTCTTCAAGGCGGACGTCACACGCTCGGACGAGGTCAAGGCCCTGGTGGACGAAGCAGTTCGCCTCTACGGCAAGCTGGACGCCATGGTGAACAACGCCGGCTGGACCCACCGCAATCGCCCCGCCCTGGAAGTGTCGGAGGAAGAATTCGACCGCTGCTTCTCCATCAACGTGAAGAGCATCTACCTGGCCACCTTGCACGCCACGCCTGTGTTCCGCGCCCATGGGGGTGGCAGCTTCATCAACATCGCCTCGACCGCGGGTGTGCGTCCCCGCCCAGGGCTGACCTGGTACAACGGCTCCAAGGGTGCCGTCATCACCATCAGCAAGTCGCTCGCCGCGGAGTTGGGGCCGGACAACATCCGGGTGAACTGCATCAACCCCGTGTTCAACCCCGATACCGGGCTGGCCGCCGAATTCGCCGGTGGCCCGGTCGATGACGCCCGGCGCGCCAAATTTCTGGCCACCATCCCGCTGGGCCGGTTCTCGACGGCACTCGACGTCGCCAACGCCGCCCTGTACCTGGCCTCGGACGACGCTGCCTTCATCTCCGGCGTCTGTATCGAAGTGGACGGCGCCCGCTGCGTCTGATCTGCCAGCCGGCCCAACCGGCCTCATGGATTTCCCCCATGAGGCCCGTCGGGGCTCTGCTTCTGGTGTACCGTTGCGCGCATGACCGGGGTGCTTGATCAAAGGGCACCCGACCGCTCCCCCTGCCCGCATGACAGAACGATCCCCCTCCCCGTCCGTCCCTCGCATCATCCCTGTGGCCGACTGGCGCCAGCCAGGACCGCGGGGCGCCGAAACCCAGCCGCTGATCCCGGCGCAGGGTCAGCTTCATGATCGCCTGCACCGCCCCTTGCGGGATTTGCGCATCAGCGTGACCGATCGGTGCAACTTCCGTTGCAGCTACTGCATGCCCAAGGAAGTGTTCGACAAAAACTACCCCTACCTGCCCCATGCCTCCCTGCTGAGCTTCGAGGAGATCACGCGCGTGGCCGAGCAATTCCTGGCCCACGGCGTGCGCAAGATCCGGCTGACCGGCGGTGAGCCCCTGCTGCGCAAGAACCTCGAACACCTGATCGAGATGCTCGCCGCACTGCGCACCCCCGATGGGCTGCCCCCCGACCTCACCCTGACCACCAACGGCTCGCTGCTGGCGCGCAAGGCCCAGGCGCTGCGCCAGGCCGGCCTGCAGCGTGTCACCGTCAGCCTCGATGGCCTGGACGACGCGGTGTTCCGCCGCATGAACGATGTGGATTTCCCGGTGGCCGATGTGCTGGCGGGCATTGAAGCCGCCCGTGATGCCGGCCTGGGTGTGCAAGGCGGATTGAAAGTGAACATGGTGGTCAAACGTGGCACCAACGAGCACGAGATCCTGCCCATGGCGCGCTACTTCCGTGGCCGAGGCGTGACCCTGCGCTTCATTGAGTACATGGACGTGGGTGCAACCAACGGCTGGTGCATGGACGAAGTGCTGCCCTCGGCCCAGGTGATCGACCTGCTGAAGACCGAGTTCCCTCTGGTGCCGCTCGAAGCGGCTGCCCCAGGCGAAACCGCCCAACGCTGGGGCCATGCCAACCCGGCGGGCGAGTGGGATCCCGCCCTGGGCGAGGTCGGCGTGATCAGCAGCGTCACCCAGGCCTTTTGCCACGACTGCAACCGAGCCCGCCTGTCCACCGAAGGCCAAATCTACCTGTGCCTGTTTGCCACCCAGGGTCACGATCTGCGGGGCCTGCTGCGCAACGGTGCCAGTGATGCCGAGCTGGCCTCAGCCATTGGCCACATCTGGCAAGGCCGCAGTGATCGCTACTCTGAACTGCGCGCCAGTCTGCCTGCCGAAGCCTCGGCACCGGCCAACGTCAGTCGCCGCGTCGAGATGAGTTACATCGGCGGTTGACGCCGCCCTGTCATGGCTTTCCATTCAAGCGACATTCAGGCCCCGATCGGGCCAGAGCAAATCACTGGACTGGTCCTGGCCGGGGGTCTGGGCCAGCGCATGGGCCAAGAAAAAGGCCTGGTGTCACTGCAAGGCCAGGCCCTGGCCTGGCATGCCCTGCAGCGCCTGCGCCCCCAGGTGGGCCCGTTGGCCCTGAACGCCAACCGCCAGTTGGCGCAATACCAGGCCCTGGGTGTTCCTGTCTGGGCCGATGCACCAGCCGATGAGCCGCAAGGCCCGCTGGCTGGCATGCTCTGCGGTCTGCGCCATTGCCAGACCGATTGGCTGCTGACAGTGCCCTGCGATGTGCCCAATTTTCCGCACGATCTCGCTGATCGGCTGGTGCAGGCCCTGGGCTCACCGCCCAAAGCCTTGGCCACGGTGCGGGCCTTTACCCCTGATGAAGGCGCTGCCGGCACACCGCCAGCGACATCCCAGGGCCGCCCTGGCCCCTGGCGTCAGCCGGTGTTCTGTCTGCTGCATCGCAGTCTGGAAGGCGATCTGGCCCAGTGGTTGCATGAAGGCGGGCGCAAGGTAGGTGCCTGGCTGGGGCGACACACCCCAGGCGAGGCCGTGTTTGATCGGCCGCAGGATCAGCCGAGCGACTTCACCAACGTCAACACCCCGGCAGAGCTGGCCCGCCTGGCCTGAACCAGCCGGCCGCCCGGTCAAGCCTGAGGCGTCTGACGGGCCAGAGCGGCCACCAGCGGCTTGTCAACACGCCCCAGCAATCCCTCATCACGCAAACCCGCGCGGTTGAGCAGCAGCACGCTCACCGCCTGCAAACGCGGGTACACGCGCCACTCGCCGTAATGCCCCACACCCCCGCCTGCGTGCCCACACCAGTGCTGCCCTTCCAGCCAGCCAGTGAAACCGCCCAGGCTTCGCGCCGGCCCCACCATGGGCACCGAATCAAACAAACCTGAGGGGCAGCCGCTGCTGGCCAGCGCTTGACGCCCCAGCAGACCTTGCAAGCTGGCCGCCACACCAGCGGCATTGCCGATCAAACCGCTGCAGGCTTGGGCATCGGCCTGATGGTGCTCCAATCGCACCCAGGCGCTGCTCACCCCTGCCACAAAACGGTCCCGGTCGAGCATCCAGGCCAACACGGGGTTCAACCATCCCCAGCGAGGCAAGGTGCCCCGGGCGTGGTGGGCAGGATCGGGGCGATCAAAGCTCAGATGGCCGCTCGCCAAGGCCTCGCCGCCCAGCAAGCCCTGCGCCTGCAGATAGCCCGGCAAGGTCTGCCGGCTGACCGCGCGAAGCACCTGCCCCAACCACAGATGGCCGATCGGCGAGTAACGGTACGCACCGCCTGGCGAACGCACCGGTCGCCCGTGCTCCAACAGCAAGGCTTCGGCCACCTTGGGCGGATCAAAACTGTCGCGGCCCAGGTGAATCCAGGCCAGGGGATTGGGGTTGGCAAACCCCGCCGTGTGCAACAAGGCCTGGCGAACGGTCGCGCCGCCCAACTCAACGTGCTCGGGCAGGTAGGCTTGCAAGGGTTCGTCCAGGGCCAGCAGCCCGGTCTGCACGCCACGCAACACCGCAGCGGCTGTCCACAGCTGGGTGGCCGAATGCAAGTTGAAGCGGTGGCTCGCCTGCAAGACCTCGCCCGTGCCGGGATCGGCCAGGCCCGCCTGAAAGGACAACAAGGCCTGGGGCCCCTGCATGAACAGGTACTGCACGCCCGGGCTGTTGCCCGCCGTCAGCAGCGTCTGCAATGAATGGCGCGCGGCCTCAACCGCCGGCGCCTGCGGATCGACATCCATCTCCCTCACTCCCAAAGCATCGGGCCAGGCCCGTGGGCCACAGGATACGGCGCCTCATGGGCCGCTGGCCATACGCCTCCGGGGGCGTTGCTGCCAGACGACGCCGTCAAACCACTGTCACCCGGCATGCAGGGCACTCAGCGCCGGCCCAGGGCCTTTTCGACCCCCATGTTGGCCAGTGCGTCGGCGCGCTCATTGCCCGGATCGCCGGCATGCCCTTTCACCCAACGCCACTCGATCTGGTGACCACCGGTGGACACCAGCGCGTCCAGACGCTGCCACAACTCTGCGTTCTTCACAGGCTGCTTGGCAGCGGTCTTCCAGCCCTTGGCTTTCCAGCCGTGGATCCATTCGGTGATGCCCTTGCGCACATATTCGCTGTCCAGGAACAAGGTGACCTGGCAGGGCCGCTTGAGCGCCGTCAGCGCCTCGATCACAGCCATCATCTCCATGCGGTTGTTGGTGGTACCCAATTCACCACCAAACAATTCTTTTTCGAAGCTGCCCGATTTCAGCAACACGCCCCAGCCACCGGGGCCAGGGTTGCCCTTGCAGGCGCCATCGGTATAGATCACAACATGGTTCAAAACTCAAAATCCTTCTGATTCAAAACGAGATACCGACGGCTGGCCAGCCGCCTGGGTGGGTTGGTGATGCTGGCGGTTCACGGCGGGCACTGACACTCCCGCCGGGCGACGTGAGGTCTTCCAGGCTGGCCCCAGCAGGCGCATGCCCCGTACGCGCTTGACGGCCACCAAGCAATAGGCCGCGCCGAAAATCGGCCACCAGCGCGGGCCGGCTCGGTCCATCCATTCAAACCGACGCAGCCACTGGTCGCTGTCGACCGCAGGCCGGTAACAGCCGAAGTCGGCCTCTTCGACCTCAAAACTCAACAGCCGCAGCCAATCCCGCAGCCGAAGGTAGCCCAGAAAATCCCCCGCGCCTGGCAGGTACAACTGCCCGCAGCCAAAGCGTTGATACAGGTGCTCGCGCCGTTGCCGCGCCCCCCAGAGGCTGGTCGGGTTGAAGCAGCAGATCACAACCCGCCCCTCCGGTACCAGCACCCGGGCCACCTCGCGCAAAGTGGTGTGCGGGTCGTGCGACACCTCCAGTGTGTGGGGCAATACCACCAGATCAAGACTGGCCTCCGGAAAAGGCAGCGCTGCAAAATCTGTCACCAGGGCTGCGCGCAGGCCACCCGGGGCGGCTTGTACCGCGGCGCTGTCAACGGCCAGCCACTGGTGCGGCATGCGGTTGCGCCGCAGGGCATCCAGCTCGGGCAGACCCAGCTGCAAGCTGTGGTAGCCAAAAATATCAGCCACCGCCGCATCGATGCGCGCCTGCTCCCAGGCCATCAGGTAGCGCCCGGGCGGGGTCTGAAACCATTCGTGAAGCGACTGCATGAGCGGGCTGAAAATGCGAAACTCGGCGGCTTGGGCACGCGGGTCGGTGCCGTGAAACCCGGAACAGACGCACCGGGGACAAGCCCCAGAGCATAGCGCCTGCCATCCCCCTGCCAGCTCCTCAACTTTCTATAATCCGCCCGTCCATGACCACACATCTCATTCCCCTGCCGGCTTTTGCGGACAACTACATCTGGCTGCTGCACGACGGTCGGCGGGCACTGGTGGTCGATCCGGGCGATGCCCAGCCCGTGCTGGACGCCCTGGCTGGTCACCCCGGCCTCCAGCTGGAGGCCATTTTGCTGACCCACCACCATGCCGATCACACCGGCGGTGTGGCCGCCTTGCAGGCCCAGACCGGCGCCCGCGTGCTGGGCCCCGCAGGCGAAAAATTGCCCGAGCCCGTCACCCGGCTGAACACGGGTGACCGCCTGGAGGCCGCCGGCTATGATTTTCAGGTGATTGGCGTACCCGGCCACACGGCGGGGCACATTGCCTACTACCTGGAGCGCCCTGGCAGCGAACCGTCAGGCCCCCTGCTCTTTTGTGGCGACACCCTGTTCTCGGGCGGCTGCGGTCGCCTGTTTGAAGGCACCCCGGCCCAGATGCTGGCGTCGCTGGACCGTCTGAGCGCCTTGCCAGGCGACACCCGGGTGTGCTGCGCCCACGAGTACACCCTGTCGAACCTGCGTTTTGCGCTGGCCGTCGAACCCCACAACCAGGCCCTGGTCGATCACCAGGCCCAATGCATCGCACGGCGTGCTCGGCACGAACCCACCCTGCCGTCCACCATCGCTCTGGAGCAATCCATCAACCCCTTCCTGCGCTCGCGCCTGCCCTCGGTGATCGAGGCCGTGCAAGCTCAGGCCCCAGACACCTCCGGCGCCGACGACGCCGCCGTGTTCGCGCAACTGCGCGAATGGAAAAACGAATTCAAATGAAATTGCTCACCGCGGCCTGCCTGGCCGCCCTGTTGTGGCTGACCGGCTGTGCCAGCGCACCCAACCCCAACCCGGCCAGCCCGGAGGCAACCGCCTCCAGCACGACCAGCGCTGCCACCCGACCGTCCGCGCCCCGCTCCCCCATGACCATGACGCTGGGGGGAGCCAACCCCTTGCAACCGATTGCTGCGGCCGAAGCGTACTCGCGCCCCGTAGCGCAGTTGGCGGCACCATCCGACATCTGGGAGCGCATCCGGGCCGGCTTTGCCATGCCCGACCTCGAGACCGACCTCGTGCACGACCGGGAGCAGTGGTATACCGCACGGCCCGACTACCTCAACCGCATGACCGAGCGTTCGCGCAAGTACCTCTTCCACATCGTCGAAGAACTTGAGCGCCGTGGCATGCCCACCGAACTGGCCCTGCTGCCCTACATCGAAAGTGCCTTCAACCCGCAGGCAGTCTCATCGGCGAAGGCTGCCGGCATGTGGCAGTTCATGCCCGCCACCGGAACCACCTTCGACCTCAAGCAAAACGTTTTTCGCGATGACCGGCGCGACGTGCTGGCCTCCACCCGGGCTGCGCTCGATTACCTGCAAAAGCTCTACAACATGTTTGGCGACTGGCACCTCGCCCTGGCTGCCTACAACTGGGGCGAAGGCAGCGTGGCACGGGCCATCGCGCGCAACCAGAAGCAAGGCCTGGGCACCCGCTACGTCGACCTGAGCATGCCCAACGAAACCCGTTATTACGTGCCCAAGCTGCAGGCCGTGAAAAACATCGTGGCCAACCCGGAGTTGTTCCGCGCCGAACTGGCCCTGATCCCCAACCACCCTTATTTCGAAACGGTGGACATCCCGGGCGATATCGACGTCGCCCTGGCCGCCAAGCTGGCCGAGGTGCCGCTGGACGACTTCAAGGCGCTCAACCCTTCGGTGCACCGCCCTGTGATTCTCGCGGCTGGCACGCCGCAGATTCTGCTGCCCTGGGACAACGCCACCATCTTCAAGCGCAACCTTGAGACCTACCACGAGCGCCTGGCCACCTGGACAGCCTGGACGGCCCCCAGCACCATGTCGGTGGCTTCGGCCGCCCAACGCGTGGGCATGAGCGAGTACGACCTGCGCAACGTGAACAACATCCCGCCCCGCATGTTGATCAAGGCGGGTTCAGCGCTGATCGTGCCGCGGCTGGGCGCACTCGACAACGACGTGGGCAGCCTCGTTGCCGATGCCGGCCAACTGGCACTGGCGCCCGAAATCACCACCCGCCGCACGGTCGTCAAGGCCGGCCGCAAAGACACCGTGCTCAGCATCGCCCAGCGCTACAAGCTCACCGTCGGGCAAGTGGCCGATTGGAACGACACCAAGACCTCGGCCGCCTTCAAGGTGGGCCAGTCGGTGATCGTGTACCTGCCCTACCAGCCACGCACCACGAGCTTCGCCAGCCACAGTGGCTCGGCCAGCCATGCGAAGAGCCCGCCCTCGCGCGCCGCGGTGTCCAACACCAGCAGCCGGCCCACACGCCAGCCAGCACGCAGTGCGACGGCACCCAGCCGGGGCACGCCAGCAGCAGCCTCATCCCGCCACAAGCGCTGAGCCACTTGCAGCCTTCAGCACGGCGCCAACGACGCCAGGCAGCCTGTTGCTTGAATGCCTTGGCGACCGCCTTCAGGCCTTGAGCAGGTCTTTGGCCCGCCGGGCAAATTCGTTGGTGTAGAGGCGTGTGAGTTCCGTGCGTTCAGGGAGGATCGAGGGATCCACCGCCGCCAGGGCTCGCAACGCGGTGCGAGGGCCGTCGTCCGACACCAGCCCATCGGGTGAGATGGCCTCACGCATCTTGCCAAAAGCCGCGAGATACAGCGCCCGGTCGCCCAGCAGGTAGCTCTCGGGCACCGCTTGCAACAGGTCGGACGGGCCGGCCGTCTGCAACCACTTCAGCGCCCGGACCATCGCATAGGTCATGGCTTGCACCGTGCGCGGGTTCTTCTGGATGAAGGCCACAGGGGCAAACAGACACCCGGCCGGCATGGGGCCACCAAACACCTCGGCGCTGCCACGCAGGGTGCGGGTGTCGGCCACCACGTGCACCTCGTTCTTCTGGGTCAGCATCGTCATCACGGGGTCCACGCTGCTCAGCGCGTCAATGCTGCCCGAGCGCAAGGCGGCGAGCGCGCTGCTGCCCACCCCCACCGCCACCGTGTTGATGTCGGCCATGGGCAGGCCGGCACGGGCCAACAGCAGGCGGCAGACCGTGTCGGTGGACGAACCAGGGGTGGACACCCCGATGCGACGCCCGCGCAGATCCGCCAGGCCCTTGTAGCGCGGCAAGGTGCGGTGCGACACCCCCACCACCACCTGTGGGGCCCGCCCCTGCAGCACAAAGGCCTTGACGGGCAGGCCACGGCTTTGCAGGCGCAACGTGTGCTCGAAGGCGCCTGAGCAAATGTCGGCTCCGCCATCGACAAAGGCCTGCAGGGCCCGGGCACCGCCCTGGAAATCAAGAATCTGTACGTCCAGGCCTTCGGCCTTGAAATACCCCAGTTGCTCAGCGATGGTCAGCGGCAGGTAATAGAACGTGGCCTTGCCACCCACCGCAATCGACACCGTGCTGCGCTCCGGCGCGGCCTGGGCCCGCAACAGCGGGGTGGCCAAAGCCGTGGCCGCCAGCGTCAGAACGCCGCCGAACACACGGCGGTTCAGCCCCAGGGGCGGCCTCATCCTGAAATCTCCTCACGGGGCTGGTAACGCTTCAACATACGACGGAATGAAAAAAATACCCGCATCGGATTCACGCCGTGCGGGTTGGGACCACAGTGTGCCATCTGCCTGTGTCACGGCCATTTCAAGACCGTAGCAAGTGCGCTGTTCTGCCAGGGCATTCAGTGGTGACCGATGAAAAGAATCACCAGGTTCAACAACATCCCCACGGCCCAGGCCGCGCTGCGGGCACTGGAAAGACCACCGACATACATCGTGATGTAGAGGACGCGGGTCAGCACGTACAGAAAGGCCAGGATGTCGAGCAAGGTCTGTGCCGCGCCAAGCTGGTGCGCAATGATGACCGCCGCCATGAAAAACGGCAGGCCCTCGAAGCTGTTGGCCTGGGCTGCATTGGCCCGCGCCCGCCAGTCGGTCTGCCGGGCCATCCATTGACGAGGGTGGTCGTTGTCGTAACCGCCCTGGTTGCGAGGCTTGCCCAGCAAGCCCGACTTGGCAATGCCGGCACACACATAGGGAAGCAGCGCGGCCGCCAGCAGGCACCAGTAGGCGACCGTGAAACGGACGAAATGAAGAGTGTTCATGACAGAAATCTGATCTCGCGGGGCTGTCCCGTGGGCGCAAGGGCCTGCCATGGCCCAGGCATGGCGTGGCTCGGTAGAGCCTAGCCCCTCATTACATCACGGGTCGACAGGTGCCGAAGGCAGAAAGGACGCACTGGCGACTCCGGGGACCCTCAACGACGATCCGCCAGCGCGTGGGCAATGGTGCCCAGGTCGACGTATTCCAACTCGCTGCCCACCGGCACCCCGCGGGCCAGACGTGTCACCCGCAGTCCGCGGGTGCGCAGGCCCTCGCCCACCACATGGGCGGTGGCCTCACCTTCCGCAGTGAAATTGGTGGCCAGGATCACCTCTTGCACCACGCCATCACAGGCCCGCTGAAACAACAGATCGATCCCGATCTCATGGGGCCCGATGCCATCCAGCGGGCTGATGCGGCCCAGCAGCACAAAGTACAGGCCCTTGTAGGCCCCGGTGCGCTCCAGCGCAGCCTGGTCTGCCGGCGACTCGACCACGCACAGGCGTGTGGCATCGCGTGCCGGATCGAGGCAAGTGGCACACACCGGCTGCTGGGTGAAGGTGTGACAGCGCTCGCAATGGCGCATGCTGGCACTGGCCTCAAGCAGGGCATGGGCCAGCATCTGAGCGCCCTCACGGTCGTTTTGCAACAGGTGATAGGCCATGCGTGAGGCCGACTTGACGCCCACCCCGGGCAAGCGTCGCAACGCCTGCACCAGCGCGTCCAGCGAGTGCGTGTCCGAACTCATGGCCTCAGTGCCGCAATGCGGCCCAGCAAAGACAAGGCGGTGGATCTCAGAACGGGAACTTCATGCCGCCTGGCAGGCCAGGCATGCCGGCCGTGAGCTTGGACATCTTCTGCTCCGAGGTTTCCTCGGCCTTGCGCACGGCCGCATTGAAAGCCGCCGCCACCAGGTCTTCAAGCATGTCCTTGTCATCGGCCAGCAGGCTGGGGTCGATGGTGACGCGCTTGACGTCGTGCTTGCAGGTCATCAGCACCTTCACCAGGCCCGCGCCCGACTCACCTTCGACTTCGATGTGGGCGAGTTCTTCCTGGGCCTTCTTGAGGTTGTCCTGCATGGCCTGGGCCTGCTTCATGAGGCCGGCGAGTTGTCCCTTGTTGAACATGATCGGAAGTCTTTCTAGGAGAAGTGATTGAAGAAAAGAACAGAAAAATTCAAGGCCTCAGCAACCGTCGGCCCCATCAGGCCGACTTGATGCTGCCGGGCACGATTTTCGCGCCAAAGTCGCGCATGACCGATTGCACAAAAGGATCACCCAGGATGATCTCCTCGGCCAGCTTATGCCGCGCCGCCGCCGCCGCCGCATTGCGCCGCGCCGGGCTGTCGATCACCACCCCCAGCTCGACCGTGATCTGACTGGCCAGGCCGGCTTGTTGCAAGGCCTGGCGCAGGCGCTCACGGCTGTTGGGCTGGTTGAGCGACTCGCGCTCGACCCGCAACATCCAGTGCTGGCCATCCCGCGCCACCAGTTGGGACTGCAGCGCCAGCTCACGCACCAGGGCGGTGATCGCCTCGGCCGCCGCCAGCTGCTGCACCGTGGTGTGCCAGAACTCGCCGTCTTCGGTCGGGGTGAAGGTGGGGGCCACCCTGGAAGCTGCATGCACGTCGTAACGGGCCTGCGTGCGCTCACCCGGCTCGGGTTGCACGCGCACCGGCACGGCCATCAGCTCGGGAGGCGGTAAACCGGCCCCTGCGCCGGACGGCGAATCGCCGGGTTCACGGACGGGCAAGGACACACCGCGGGTCGGCACCGGGGTCACGGCCACCGAGCCATCGTCGGGCCACTCATCGGCCCACGGCGGCGGCCCGCCGGCATCGCCGTCGTCGGACGACTCGCTCCAACGGCCGTCCTGAGCCGTGGGCTCGGGGCTCGGCGCCGGCGCTGCGGCTTGCGCGGGCGGTGGCGACGGGGCCACTGGGGCTGCTGGGGCAATCGGGGCAATCGGGGCGCCAGGGGTTACAGACCTCACAGAGCCCGGCGTCATGCTCACCGGGGCCGGCCTGGGCAAAGACGGTGCCTCAGCCGCGGCGGTGCGAACGACAGGCTCGGACGATGGGGCTGGCGTGCTGGCCTGCACGGGGGCTGGCGCGACCACCCGCGGAGCCACAGCAGCGGCAGCCGGTGGTGCCGAAACAGGCGCAGCGAAAGGCGCGGAATCGGGTGAGGAAGCAGGCTTGGAAGCCACCACTGCGGGCGTCTGAACCGCCGCTGCAGCAGGCTCAGAGGCTGCCGACGCCGGTTTCAGAGTTTTTTTTTCAGCCAAGCCGGTTTCGCTGCGCGGGTGGCCTGTCTTGAAGGCCAGCAAACGCAGCAACACCATGGTCAAGGCCGCGTATTCATCGGGGGCCAGCCCCAGCTCGGCGCGGCCATGCAGACACATGCTGTAAAGCAACTGGGTCTCGTCAGGGGGCAGCAGCTCGGCCAGACGCGCGATCTCGCCCGCCTCAGGGTCGGTCGGGTCCAAGGCAGCAGCCATCTGCGGCACCGCCTGAAACACCGCCATGCGTTGCAGCACAGCGCTCATCTCTTCCAGCGTGGAGGCTGCCGACAAGCCATTCAGGCGCAGGGCATCGGTGGTCTCGACCACGCTGCGGCCATCGCTGGCCGCCAGGGCTGCGATCACGCGAAACACATGGCTGCGGTCCACACTGCCCAGCATCTGCCGCACGCCGGTTTCCAGCAATTCGCCACTGCCAAAGGCGATGGCCTGGTCCGTCAAGGACA
Source organism: Curvibacter sp. EU05-FHT14A10 (assembly GCF_058791075.1). Taxonomy (NCBI): domain Bacteria; kingdom Pseudomonadati; phylum Pseudomonadota; class Betaproteobacteria; order Burkholderiales; family Comamonadaceae; genus Curvibacter; species Curvibacter sp. EU05-FHT14A10. The sequence goes on along the minus strand of NZ_JBYTDE010000003.1, from coordinate 247,468 downwards.
GCGCGTCACGCATCGAGCCCCGGGCGGCCCTGGCCAGCAATCGCAAGGCGCCTTCTTCGGCAGGCACCGACTCCAGGGCCAACACCCGGGTGAGGTGCTCCAGCACCGTCTCGGGCGCCATGGGCCGCAGATTGAACTGCAGGCAACGCGAAAGCACCGTGACCGGCACCTTCTGTGGATCGGTGGTGGCCAGCACGAACTTGAGGTACTCGGGCGGCTCTTCAAGCGTCTTCAACATCGCGTTGAACGCGGTGTTGGTCAGCATGTGCACCTCGTCGATCATGAAGACCTTGAAGCGCCCCTGCACAGGTTTGTAGACCGCCTGCTCCAGCAAGGACTGAACCTCATCCACCCCCCGGTTGGAGGCCGCATCAAGCTCGGTGTAATCCACAAAGCGACCGCTGTCGATGTCGGTGCAAGCCTGACACACCCCGCAAGGCGTGTTGGTGATGCCCCCCTGCCCATCGGGGCCCACACAGTTGAGCGACTTGGCCAGGATGCGTGACACCGTGGTCTTGCCCACCCCACGGGTTCCCGTGAACAAGTAGGCATGGTGCAGGCGCTGGGTCTGCAAGGCGTTGCCCAGGGCTTGCACCACGTGCTCTTGCCCCACCATTTCCGTGAAATTGCGGGGGCGGTACTTTCGGGCGAGCACAAGATAGGACATGGGGTGAGATTCTATGTGCCCCGGCCAGCCCCTTGGCACCAGCCTCTTCACATTGGCTTCAGGCCTCTGGCTCAAAATAACCCTTTTTGAAGCGAGGGAGTTCCTCCATGCGTTCCTTGACACCCAAAAACAGATACGGCATGCCCAGCTTGGCACTGCATTGGTTCATGGCCTTCCTGCTGGTCGCCCTGGTGATCTGCGTCGAGCTGCACGAGCTGTTCCCCAAGGGTGATCCGCTCAGGGCAGGCCTGGTGGCCTGGCACTTCCGCCTCGGCCTGGCCGTGTTCGTGCTTGTTTGGTTGCGCCTGGTGCTGCGCTGGGTCGACCGCACCCCCGCCATCACCCCAGCACCGCCCCGCTGGCAAACCGGCCTGAGCCACGCCGTGCAGGGCCTGCTCTACCTGCTGATGATCGCCATGCCCCTGCTGGGCTGGGCCGTGCTCAGCGCCAAGGGCCGCACCATCCCCTTCTTCTGGGGCATCGAATTGCCGCCCCTGGTGGCCCCGGACAAGGCATTGGCCCACACCCTGATGGAACTGCACGAAACCGGCGCCACCATCGGCTACCTTCTGGTCGGCCTGCACACCGCCGCTGCCCTGCTGCATCACTATGTCGTGCGCGACAACACCTTGCTGCGCATGCTGCCCTGGCAACACACGACCAAACATTGACGCCAACCTGAGCGGCCATTGCCCGGAACACCCTTCGCCATCGCATATACTCGTCGCTGACGGGCCTCCCCGCATGGTGAAGCGGCCAACCGGGTCAGGTGGGGAACCAAGCAGCCCTAACTGTGGAGCCAGTGCCGGGGGTAAGGCTCGTCAACTTCTTCTCACAAATCGTTGGTTTTCAAGCACTTGGTCGGGGCCACCGGCGCAAGATGACGATTTGCAGCACTCTCGCCTGGCATCAAACCCTGAACCTCAGGGTGGCTCATGGGACCCAGCATGCAGCAGATGCCAAGCCATTGAAACCCGCCTGAGCACCTCACGCGCTGGGCAATCTGGTTTTGGCTCTCCGGCTGGTTCAAGGTCTCATCGACAAGCCTGCGCACAGGCAGTTTCACGACTTGCGCGATCCAACACTGCCTGAGCCCTGCCGACGAACGCGAAAACCCCATGCGCCGAGCAGCGCCAGACAACAGGCTGTCCCCATCAAACCGAGGGGGGACATTGCCGGTATGGAGGTTGACGGAGGGATCACCGGAACAACCGGATCAGCGATCAGGCCTAAAGTCGGATCGCTGTCGCCAACGCCGTTGTCAGTGACGCTGAAACTGACACTTTGGCCGTTGTTGCTGAACACCACCCCGGGCACCTGGAACCAGGTCGAACTGGACGCCCCGGCCGTGGCAGGGCCATATTTGTATAAAACGGTACCCGAGGGCAGTGCCTGCGCGAAATTGAGCGTGATGGTGATGGTGGCCCCAGATCCACAGTTGTTGGTGGTGAACTGAAAACCCGCACCAGCCACCTGAACCCCTGCCGGTGGACCACTGCCCCCCACACTGGATGGGATGACGAATTGCTGAGTATTGAAGGCGCAACCACCATTGCCACCGCTGAGCGAGGCACCTGTGCCACTGACATAGGTCGCTACATTGGAGTTCTGTTGGTTGTTTTGATTGAACGAGTTGAAGGACAGAACACCGCCCTGAGCATTGTTGGAGGCCACGCCCGCCGTGCTGTTGAAGAATATGCTGGTTTGCCCCAGATTCAGCAGGGCAGCGGCTTGGTTGGCAACGCCTACCGCGCAATTTGAAAAGGTTGAATCCGAGACATCAACCAGGGCCCCCGCTGCGCCGGCCTCCACGAGCAAGCAGTTTTGGGCGTAGCCGAACACATCGACATGTTCCAGCACCAGGTTGGTGGCTGATTTCAGTCGAATGCCATTGTTGCCTGTACCTCCATAGCCGTTGAAGCTGAGATTGCGCAGAATCACCGAGCCTGCCGCCGGGTTGCTCAGGTTGATGACCAGTGAGTCGGCCGCGGCGATGCCGCCCAGGGCAGCCACTTGACCACCACCACCATCAATGGTGACGGGCTGTGTGATGGTGACTGTGGCCGGTGTCGCGGCGCTGCCGCCGATTTGGCTCCCATCAAAAACCCCGGGGTCCAGAAAATCAACCTCGCCACCGCTTGCTGTTTTCAAAAGGGCGCCCGCAAGTGTTGCGCATGGGGCAGTTCTGCTGCAGGGGTTGACATCATCGCCAACTCCCGAAACCCAGGTTCGGCTTGCCTGAGCCCACGCAGGACTGCCAAAAAACATGCAACACACGCCAAGCACAATCGCCTGGCACCACAACAACTGCCGCAGCTTGTTCATGATGCTGCCCTTCTTTATGAGCCATCAGTTGTTGGACACGGTGCCTGAGAAGCTACCGTTGCTTGTATTTCCTTGAACCTGGTTGTTCCCGAAGCTGTTGATGACACCACCGCCGCTGGGGTTGATACCCACAGGATTGCCGAAAACCACGGAGTTCGATAGTTGCACCGAGGCACCCGAGCCAGCAGCCAACACCCCATTGCCGCAAGGTGTCACAGGATTGCAAGTGGTCAGGCTCATGATGAACCTGGAGCGCTCCACAGAAACCGTGGCCGTTCCTCCAGTCACATTTACCGCCAAACCATTGCCAGAGTTACTCACGGTGGTGTCCAGAATTTCAACCAATGGCGCCCCGCTTGAGACGCTGATGGAAATCCCATTCGAGCCGAAGCGGTCGACCTGGACGTTTTGAATGCGCAGGCTGGCACCGCTCGTGAACAAAATGCCCGACAAGCCCGGCGATCCTGTCCCGGCCAGGCCGTTGAAGCGAAGGTTTCGCAGAATCACAGCGTCATTGACACCCGCAGCAACAACGATGCCGTTGGTTCCTGCCACCAGTACGCTAGCCACCTGTCCGCCACCGCCATCCAATGTGATGGCCTTGGTGATGGTCAGCGCACCAAAGCCGGCAGGGTCGAGCGCATCAATTTCGCCACCTGCTGCCGTCTTGGAAATGGCACCAGCCCAGGTTTTGCACGGCGCCGTCCGCGAGCAGGGGTTGGCATCGTCCCCAACGCCCGAAACCCAGGTTCGAGTGGCCTGCGCATGGCCCAGCAGCGGAAACGCCAGTACCAACGCAGCCACCCAGAGGCTCCCGCGGACCAAACCTCTGAACCAAAAAACTCGAATCACAGGTGTAAACATGTCAGATCCGTTTCGTTGAAGGGGGCCACCGGCGTCAAGCCGTAGAACCGGCGTCGATCAGAGTACCCTCATAACTGGGTAATCCGACGCAACCTTGATGCTCAAGCATCATGATCAATGTTGTTACGAATTTTTGCAATAAGGTTGGTTTGAATGGTTCCGCAACGTGGCCCCACCGTTCTCGCCGTCTTTGCGTCTTTGATCAACTCAAGCGACTGAAAGCACGGGTGCCCAAGCAGCGCCTTCAGCCCACATCCCGGCCCGCCGCCCTGAACAGCATCCGTTGAAACGCATCAAATGCCTTTTGCATCACCGCCGACTTGTAAGGGAAGAGGCCGGCAGGGTCGGTGTCGTGAATCCAGCTCTGGTTGTCCGCTTCGAACAGAAGCAGTTGACCGTCTTGGGTTTCAGTGCAGTCCAGCACGAGGTAGTCCAGTCCCATGCGCCGGGCGATTTCGGTCAGGGCACCGGCGTGCCGACGCCCGAAGCCCGCCTCGAAACCTTGCATGAAATCAGCTTCTTCGACGCGAAGTGCGGCTTGTTGAGTCATCGGTGCCGAGTAGTAATGCACCATCCAATGGGACGAGATCGCCATGTGGCAGGCATAGGCCTGCCCCTCGATGAGCGCGATGCGGCATTTGCGATAGAGGCCGTCCGGGCCCGAACTGTCGATGAACTGCGACACGTAGAACTCGGCTTCGGCGTGTTGGGCGAGGTAGTGCTGCAGGTCGCTGAGATACCCGATCCGGGCCAGCCCCTGGCCGCCCTGGGTGCCCAGCGGGCGGACGGTGCAAGGCAGTTCCGTCCATCGCAGCAGATCGGCACGAGAAAGCCGCCGCGTCCGCGGCAGCAGCAGCCCAGGAATGCCGCCGAGCAGACGGCCTAGCTGGTCGCGCAAGCAGTTTCGAAGGTGCTCGGGCCGATTCAAGACCGGACGAGGCCAATGCAGAAGCAACTGCTCGATGCGGTGCAGGCTTGCGTCGTTGCGGCCCGACGAGGCCAGCGCCACAAAGGCCACATCGTGCTCAGGCAGGGCATCAGGCCATGGGGCCTCGGGCAGGACATACAGCAGGGTCAACTCGATGTCGCTGTCCTCCAGAAGGAAGTCAACTGGCGTGTTGTCCATCATGCCTCCGGGCCCCATCAGCACCAACAAACGCAAGCGCGGCTCTGCGCAGCCTTCGATGCGAAAGACCGTGCGGTGCTGCAAGGCCTGTTGCTGCATTTCCATCGCCAATTCGGTGTCGCCAAGGCCCAACATCTGATAGTGCAGGCGCATGTAGAAATTGGCCAGATCAGGCTCGGCACCGGTCTGCTGAAGCAGTTGGGGCCATTGCTGCGCTGTGCAGCGGCTCAGGCCCAACGCCCCCGGGATGGCGGGGAGGTTCATGGGCACCAAACGAGGCATGTGCATACCGTTCGTGCCTTCACCTGTTCGATTCAGGCGGGCTGGCTGAAACGCCGTTCCAGCGCCTCGCGCCCCTGGGGGCTCGTCATCAGCACCAGGGTATTGCCCGGCTGCAGCCAATGGCTTTCATCGGGATTGAAAATCCAAGCCCCGCCTTCGTGGGCGGCCAGCACCACATAGTCGCGCGAGCGAGGCACGGCCTCGCTCAGCGCGCAAGGCACAAAGCCCGCTGGCAGCACCAGTTCCTCCACCCGCATGGCCTCGTCGCTGTGCAACATCTGATCCATGAAATTGACCACATGCGGCCTCACCATGGCCGAGGCGATGCGCATGCCGCCGGTGAAGTCGGGTGACACGATCTCGTCCGCGCCCGCCCGACGGGCTTTTTTCTCGTTGCGGATGTCGTGCAGCCGCACCACCACCCGCACCGCCGGGTTGATCAGCTTGACCGACAGCGACACCATCAGGTTGTGACTGTCGTCACCCGTGACGGCAAATACCCCGGCCGCACGGCTGAGGCCGGCGCGCAGCAGGGCCTCATCGTCTGCCGCGTCCTCGTGCAGGTACAGCGCGTCGGGGTGGTGCTCCAGCCACGAATCCAGCACCTGGCGATCGGTTTCAACTACCACGTAGCGGCGCCGGGTCAGGTCCAGTTCGTCGGCCACATTGGAGCCCACCCGCCCGATGCCGCACACAATGTAATGACCGCTGAGGCGGTCCAGTTCCTTTTGCATCCGCCGTCTCCTGATGGCCGCATTGAGGTCGTAGTCCACCAGCAAGGCCACCATGGTGGAAAACAGGTAACTCATGGTGCCGATGCCCACCACCGCAATCAGCACGGTGAACAAGCGCCCCATGGGGTGAGTGGACAGGTCAACCGTCTCTCCATAGCCAATCGTGGCGATGGTGATGAAGGTCATGTAGAAGCTGTCGATCCAGGTGGCCGTGGGTCTTCCGATGTGGTGGTAGCCCAGCGTGCCGGCGATCTGAATCAGCAGCAACAGCACCAAACCTCGGGCCAAGCCTGAGAAATGTCTGCCGGGAAAGCGTTTGGACAAAGGTGCACCACCGAATTGAATCGGCCGGATTGTGCCACTCACCCGGCCAATCAAGCCGCTTGGACTGACTTCGACCCGTTCAACGGAGGCGATGCAGGATCCCAAATCGGTTTAGAGTGGTTTGCCATCATCCTTGATGGTCTGCTTTTTGCTCCGCTTCAACATGTCAACCCTCCTGCTCGACAGACCGGCCCTGAAGTTCAAGCTCAGACAATGGGCGCATGAGCACGATCAAGTGGCCTCCCAGGCCGGTGAGATCAACCTGGCCCGCATGCGGATGCTGACGCCGCTGCTGGCAGGGCTGAGTGCGCTCTCAACCCTGATCTTTGCCTTTCGGCTGGTGTTGCTGGAGAGCGCCGGCACCTCGCGCGACTGGCTGTTCGGATTGCTCTGGGCCCACCTGACCATGACGCTGCTGATGCTCGCCTTCATGGGGCTGAACCACCACCTGAGACACGGAGCCCGGCGCCTCGCGGGGCAGGTGTTGCCACTGGCTTGGCTGATCACCGTGTTGGCCTATGCCACCGTGCTCACGTGCATCGATCAGTGGGTCACCCCGAACATCACCCCTTTTGTGTTGGGCAGCATGCTGGCGGGCCTGCTGCTGCACCTGAGGCCGCGCGAATCGGCCGCCTTGTTTGCCCTGGCGGCGTTGGGCTTTCTGGCGGGCCTGGGCCTGACTCAGGCCCAGCCCGAAAGCCTGCTCTCCAACCGCCTCAACGGCGTGTGCGCCTGCCTGCTGGGGCTCACGCTGTCGGTGTTGCTGTGGCGCAAATTTGCCATGATCACCTTGCAGCAGCGCGCCCTTGAAAAAGCCAACCAGGCGCTGCAGACCAAACAGCGCGAGCTGGAGCGCCTGACCCGGGTCGATGGCCTGACAGCCCTGCTCAACCGGGCCACCTTCGTCGAGCTGACGCGCAACGAACTGGCCCGGGCCCGGCGTCAGGGCACGCCCACCACCTTGCTGCTGCTGGACCTGGACCACTTCAAACGGGTCAACGACACCTGGGGCCACCCTGCCGGCGACGAGGTGCTGCGCCATGTCGCCGCCTTGTGTGCCGGCACGGTGCGCAGCACCGATCTGGTCGGTCGCCTGGGGGGTGAAGAGTTCATCGTGCTGCTGCCCGCCACACGCCCCGAAGCCGGGCGCATCCTGGCCGAAAAGCTGCGCCTGCGCGTCCAGAACACCCCCGCCGGGGTCCAGGGTCGTCCTCTGACCATCTGCGTCAGCATCGGCCTGGCCAGCACGGCGCCTGATGCCGATGCCAGCTTCGACACCCTCTACGCAGCGGCAGACCATGCCCTCTACCAAGCCAAGCAATGGGGTCGCAACCGGGTCGTGTAAAGCCTCGGTAACAGGGTCAACCTCGCCATTCGTCGGGCGTTATCGGTATCAGAATGCTGACAAAAGGTCTTACATGCTCAACACGCCCCCCACCCGCTCACTGATCGCCTTGGCCGCACTGGCCATCGGCGCCAGCCTCACTGGCTGTGTCGTGGCCCCCATGCCCGCACGCCCTGTGGTGGTGAACCCTGGGCCGGTCTACGTCGCGCCCGCCCCGGTGTATGTGGCGCCCACCTATGCCAGTCCGGGCGTGGGCTGGGTCTGGGTCCAGCACCCCCGCTATGGCTGGGGCTGGCATCACCCCGACCACGGCTGGCACCGCGGCTGGCGCTAAGCCACCGGCGATGGCAAGGCCCGCTTGCCCGGGTCAGGCGGCGATCTGCGTGGCCAACCAGCGCAACACGCCCTGGCCAGCCTGACGCCCGGTGGCCGCACAGGCGGTCAACAGGTAGCCACCCGTGGGGGCCTCCCAGTCGAGCATCTCACCGGCACAGAACACGCCCGGGCAGGAGCGCACCATCAGGTCGGTATCCAGGCCCTCGAAAGCCACGCCACCCGCGGTGCTGATGGCCTCGTCCAGCGGCCGGGTTGCCAACACGGTAACGGGCAGTGCCTTGATGGCCGCCGCCAGTTGGACAGGATCGTTCATCTGCTCCCGGCTCAGCAATTCGTTGAGCAAGCCCATCTTGATGCCTTCCAGCCCCAGCCGCCCCTTCAGGTGGCTGGACAGCGAACGCGAGCCGCGGGGGTGGCGCACCTCGGCCAGGACCCGTTCTGCCGAGTGGTCGGGTAGCAGATCCAGCTCGAAAGTGGCGCTGCCGTGCCGTTCAATGCCACGCCGCAAGGCCGGTGACACCGCGTAGATCAGGCTGCCCTCCACCCCGCTGGCGGTGGCCACAAACTCGCCGCGGCGCTCGAACAACTGGCCCTGCTCGTCCACATGCCGCAGAGCCACCGACTTGAAGGGCTGACCCGCAAAACGCTCGGCAAAGAAGGGGGTCCAGCCGGTCTTGGGCGTGGCTTCGTGGCCCAGCAACTCGCCCATGAACTCGCGCCGTGATTCGCCCCGCCCATTGGCGGTGGCAGCCACTTCAAAGCCGCAATTCGAGGGCCGCAACGGTGCCACGGCCACGCCACGTGTCTGCAGCCAGGGCACCCAGGCCCCGTCCGAGCCCAGACGCGCCCAACTGGCGCCGCCCAGGGCCAGCACCACAGCCCGCGCCGCCACCGCCACAGGCCCTTGCGGGCCCTGCAGCAGCAGCGCCCCCGAGGCGTCCCAGCCCAGCCAGCGGTGGCGCATGTGGAACTGCACGCCCATGCCGCGCAGACGATGCAGCCAGGCCCGCAGCAGCGGCGCGGCCTTCATGTCGGTCGGAAAAACCCGCCCGGAACTGCCCACAAAGGTTTCGATGCCCAAACCCGCCGCCCAGGCCCGCAACTCGGGCCCACCCCAATCCTGCATCGCAGGCTCCAGCGCAGCCCGGGCCTCGGCATAGCGGCTCATGAAGGGGTCATGCGGCTCGGAATGGGTCAGGTTCAAACCCCCCTTGCCCGCCAGCAGAAACTTGCGCCCCACCGAAGGCATGGCGTCGTACAGGTGTACCGGCACCCCGGCGCTGGCCAGCACCTCGGCCGCCATCAGGCCGGCCGGGCCTCCTCCGATCACCACCACAGGGGCTGCGTCAGGATGCGCAGGAGCCAAAGCCGAAGAGGCCACGGAAGAAGTCGAAGAAGCAACAGAAGTCATGAAGGCAGGCAAATCAGAAAAAAGGCGTGGTGAACACCACTCAGCGGCGTCACCCGGGTTGCAAGTATGCGTGACACGCCCCGGGCTTTCCCCGACGACCGTCCGCACAACACCTGCCTGATGGCTTTTGCCTATGTCACCCATAGGCGCCCGATGCCCCATCAAAGGACTTGGTTTCTGTCACAATGCCGCCAACTCCAGCGCATCTATCCTTTTCTTACGCTTCATCCCAAGGAAACGACACCATGGCCAGCGACCTGATCAAACACATCTCCGACGCCTCCTTCGAAGCCGACGTTCTGCAAGCCGACAAGCCCGTGCTGGTCGACTACTGGGCCGAATGGTGCGGCCCCTGCAAGATGATCGCCCCCATCCTGGACGAAGTGGCCACCGGCTACGAAGGCAAGCTGCAGATCGCCAAGATGAACGTGGACGAAAACCGCGACATCCCGGCCAAGTTCGGCATCCGCGGGATCCCCACCCTGATGCTGTTCAAGAACGGCCAGTTGGCCGCCACCAAGGTGGGCGCCCTGAACAAGGCTGCGCTCACGGCTTTCATCGACCAGCAACTGGCCTGATGCCCGAGCGGCCCGCCCTGTGCGGGCCGTGTTTTGCAGGCGCCCGCTGCGCTGAAACGGGCGGCCTGATTTTCCTGTCATAATCAGCGCAATTCATCGGACGGCAGACCAACCTTCCGAATCGAATGTCCGGTTTGCGAGGCCTCTCTCGCCTCCCCCCAAACCTCCCCCGAATCAGTCAGCCCGCAAGGGATTTTTTGGCGACCCCTGTCCGGGTCAGTCCACGCAGGACCCTCCATGCATTTGAACGAACTCAAGGCACTCCATGTGTCTGAAGTGTTGAAGCAAGCCGAAGAGCTTGAGATCGAAAACACGGGCCGCATGCGCAAACAGGAGCTGATGTTTGCGATCATCAAGAAGCGCGCCAAGGCCGGCGAGCAGGTGTTCGCCGACGGCGTCCTGGAAATCCTGCCGGATGGTTTCGGGTTTCTGCGCAGCCCGGACAGCAGCTACACCGCCAGCACCGACGACATCTACATCTCCCCGAGTCAGGTGCGCCGCTTCAACCTGCACACCGGCGACATGATCGAAGGTGAAGTGCGCACCCCCAAGGACGGGGAGCGTTACTTTGCTTTGACCAAGCTCGATGCCGTCAACGGCGGCCCGCCCGAGCAGAACAAGCACAAGGTGATGTTCGAAAACCTCACGCCGCTGTTCCCCAAGGAACAGATGCGGCTTGAGCGCGAAATCAAGAGCGAAGAAAACATCACCGGCCGCATCATCGACATCATCTCGCCCATCGGCCGCGGCCAGCGCGCGCTGATCGTGGCGCCGCCCAAGAGCGGCAAGACGGTGATGATGCAGCACATCGCCCACGCCATCACGGCCAACAACCCCGACGTGCACCTGATGGTGCTGCTGGTGGACGAGCGCCCTGAAGAAGTGACCGAAATGCAGCGCTCGGTGAAGGGCGAAATCATCGCCTCCACCTTCGACGAGCCAGCGGCCCGCCACGTGCACGTGGCCGAGATGGTGATCGAACGCGCCAAGCGCCTGGTCGAACTCAAGAAGGATGTGGTCATTCTGCTCGACTCCATCACCCGTCTGGCCCGTGCCTACAACAACGTGGTGCCCTCGTCGGGCAAGGTGCTGTCGGGCGGTGTCGATTCCAACGCCCTGCAGCGCCCCAAGCGTTTCTTTGGCGCGGCCCGCAAGGTCGAGGAAGGCGGCTCGCTGACCATCATCGCCACCGCGCTGGTCGACACCGGCAGCCGCATGGACGAAGTGATCTTTGAAGAATTCAAGGGCACCGGCAACTGCGAAATCCACCTGAGCCGCCGCCTGTACGAAAAGCGCGTGTTCCCGGCCATCGAACTCAACAAGAGCGGCACCCGCCGCGAAGAATTGCTGCTGGCCCCCGAGATCCTGCAGAAGACCCGCATCCTGCGTCAGTTCATGTACAACATGGACGAGATCGAGTCGATGGAGCTCATGATCAAGAACATGAAGGCCACCAAGACCAACGTCGACTTCTTCGACATGATGCGCCGCGGCGGCTGATCCGCCCCGGCCCCGGCGCCCCGATCAGGGGCGCACCCGAATCCCGCACGCCTTGCCGCCTGCGGGATTTTTTTTGCCCGCGAGCGCCTCAAGCGGGTGCAAAACGGCACCAAAGTCACCCATGCGACAGCCCGGCACAGGGTTTTCAACCGGTTTCAACCTGGCCCGGAACCTGCTAAGTTGATAACTGTCGACAGTCTTCTGTCGAAGATCAACCCAAACAGGGGCGTCTTGCGCTAATGCAAGGCCCCGGCCAACTGGAAGGAAGCGTGCATGTCGACCTTGTCCAAACCCACCGCCGCAGCGGGCCAGAGCGAGCAACAGGTTCGCGAAGACCTGGCCGCGGCTTACCGCCTGATGGCCCACTTCGGGCTGGATGACAGCATCTATACCCATATTTCGGCCCGCGTTCCAGGCACCGAGGACCAGTTCCTGATCAACCCCTTCGGCCTGCTGTTCCGCGACATCACCGCCTCATCGCTGGTGAAGATCGACCTGGAGGGGCGAGTCATCGAGCCCTCGCCCTACGACGTCAACCCAGCCGGCTTCACCATCCACAGCGCGGTGCACTCGGTCCGCCACGATGCTCAATGCGTGCTGCACACCCACACGGTGGCTGGCGTGGCGGTGTCTTCTCTGAAGGACGGGCTGCAGCCGTGCAACCAGTGGGCGCTGCAGTTCTACAACCGGGTCGTCTACCACGAGTTCGAGGGCATCGCGCTCGATCTGGATGAGCGCGAGCGCCTGATCGCCGACCTGGGCCCCACGGCCCGCGCCATGATCCTGCGCAACCACGGCCTCATGACCCTGGGGCGCACCGTCTCCGAGGCCGTGATCCTGATGCTCAACCTGGACCGCGCCTGCCGGGTGCAACTGGCCATCCAGGGCAGCGGCCAGGCTGTCCGGCCCGTTTCCCCCGAGGTCTGCGAGCGCACGGCCCGACAGTACGAAAGCGGCGACAGCAACCGCCTGCCCGGCCAGGCCGACCCCAACCAGCGCGAATGGCTGGGCCTGCTCAAGCACCTGGAGCGCCCCGCGCCCAGCAGCTTCCGCGATTGAAACCCGACTCAACCCCACCACCCCCCCCCTCCCTCATCCCTCCCTACCCACAAAGGACTCCTGCCATGAAGCGTCGTGACGTGTTTCAAATCGCTGCCAGCGGACTCGGCCTGTCTCTTGCCGGCATCCCCCTGAGCGTGCTCGCCCAGGACCGCAAAGGCGGTGTGCTCAACGTTCTGGTGCAGCCCGAGCCGCCGGGGCTGATGCTGGGCATGGTGCAGAACGGGCCCACCCAGCTGATTGCGGGCAACATCTACGAGGGCCTGCTGCGCTACGACGAAAAGCTCAACCCGCAGCCCCTGCTGGCCACCAGCTGGACCATGAGCAAGGATGGGCTGGTCTACACCTTCAAGCTCAAGCCCGGCGTGAAGTGGCACGACGGCAAGCCCTTCAGCTCGGCCGATGTGGTGTTCTCGGTCGACGTGTTCCTGCGCAAGACCCACGCCCGCCTGCGCGGCAATCTGGAGTGCCTGGACACGGTCAAGGCCATCGACCCGCTGACGGTCGAGTTCAAGCTCAAGTACCCCTTCGGCCCCTTTTTGGGCTTGTTCGAGACCGGCACCATGCCCATGGTGCCCAAGCATGTCTACGAAGGCACCGACTTTGCCAACAACCCGGCCAACGCCACGCCGATGGGCACGGGCCCCTTCAAGTTCAAGGAATGGGTGAAGGGCTCTTACATCCAGCTGGTGGCCAACGAGGCCTACCATGCCCCCGGCCAGCCCCTGCTGGAAAGCCTGTACTTCCACGTGATCCCTGACGCGGCCTCGCGGGCTGCCGCCTTCGAATCCGGCAAGGTGGATGTGGTGCCTGGCGGCGCGGTCGAGTTCTTCGACGTGGTGCGCCTGTCCAAGCTGCCCGGGGTCACACTGACCACCAAGGGCTGGGAGTTCTTCTCGCCCCATTCGTGGCTGTGGCTGAACCACCGCAAGGCCCCGATGAACAACGTCAAGTTCCGCCAGGCCGTCATGTTCGCCATCGACCGCGAAGCCATGGCCAAGATCGCCTGGCAGGGCTTTGCCAAGCCGGCCACCGGCCCCTTCAACAGCCACATCAAGTACTACAGCGACGACGTGGCCAAGTACCCGCGCAACCTCGAGAAGGCCAAGCAGCTGCTGGCCGAATCGGGCTACAAGGGTGAGCCGCTGAAACTGCTGCCCCTGCCCTACGGCGAATCCTGGCAGCGCCAGGCCGAGATCGTGCGGCAAAACCTCACCCAGGCCGGCATCAAGATCGAACTCACGGGCACCGACGTGGCGGGCTGGAACCAGCGCCTCAACGAGTGGGACTACGACATCGCCTTCACCTACGTCTATCAGTACGGTGACCCCGCCCTCGGCGTGGCCCGCAACTACACCAGCAGCAACATCGCCAAGGGCTCGCCCTTCAACAACGTCGAGGGCTACAGCAACAGCCGCGTCGACGCCCTGTTCGCAGCGGGCGCCCGCGCCACCGACCCCGAATCGCGCGCCAAGGCCTACCTGGAAGTACAGAAGCTGCTGCTCGAAGAAGTGCCCGTGGCCTGGCTGCACGAAATCAACTTCCCCACGCTTTACCGCAGCAAGGTCAAGAACCCGATCAGCTCGGGCATCGGCCTGAACGACAGCCTGAGCCGCGCCTCACTGACCTGACCTCAACCCTGAGCCCCCCACCCTGAGCCCCCCACTTGCCGGATCTGCCCATGAAACGTCTGCAGTACATGCTCACCCGCATCGTGCAGGGCCTGCTGGCCCTGATGCTGATCGCCACCGTGAACTTCCTGCTCATCCGAGCCGCCCCGGGGGACCCGGTCTCGGTGCTGGCCGGCGAAGCCGGGGCCTCCGATGCCCAGTTCGTGGCCCAGCTGCGCAAGGAATTCGGGCTGGACCAGCCCCTGTCCACCCAGCTCGGCAGCTACCTGGGACACGTGGCCACGCTGGACCTGGGCTGGTCGTACCGCCAGCAGCAGCCCGTGCTCAAGTTGATCGCCGACCGCCTGCCCGCCACCTTGCTGCTGACCGGCAGCGCCTTTGCCCTGTCGCTGCTGTTCGGCGTGGCCCTGGGCGCCATGGCGAGCCGCAGGGTGGGCAGTTGGCAGGACAGTGTCATCACGGTGGTGGCGCTGATCTTCTTTGCCACACCGCTGTACTGGCTGGCCATGATGGCGGTGCTGATCTTCACCGTGCAGCTGGACTGGCTGCCGGGCTTCGGCTTCTTCACCGTGGGCACCCAGCTCAGCGGTCTGGATCAGGTGCTGGACATCGGCAAGCACCTGATCCTGCCAGCGCTGACACTGGCCCTGTTCTACATGGCCGTCTATGCCCGCATGACCCGCGCCTCGATGCTTGAGGTGGCACAGATGGACTTCGTCAAGACGGCCCGCGCCAAGGGGGTGCGCCCTGGCCGCATCCAGCGCAACCACATTCTGCGCAACGCCCTGCTGCCCGTGGTCACCCTGGCCGGCATCCAGGCCGGCGGGATGATCGGTGGCGCCGTGCTGACCGAGACCGTGTTTGCCTGGCCCGGCATCGGCCGGCTGATGTTCGACGCCCTGCTGCAGCGCGACTACAACCTGCTGCTGGGCTGCTTTCTGGTCACCGCCGCGGTGGCCGTGCTGTTCAACCTGCTCACCGACCTGGTCTACACCCTGGTCGATCCGCGCATCGAAATGGCCTGAGGTCCTCCATGAGCTCCCCCTCCAAGAACTCTTTCTGGCGCCGTTTCCGGCGCAACCGCGGCGCCCTGTTCGGCCTCATCGTGCTGATGCTGGTGGCGCTGGTGGTGGCCTTCGGGCCGCTGCTGGCGGCCCACGACCCCTGGGACATGGTCGAACAGCCCTTTCTGCAGCCCGGACAGCAAAGCGGCTTCGCGCTGGGCACCGACACCCTGGGCCGCGACATCCTGTCAGGGGTGGTCCTGGGGGCACGGGTCTCGCTGCTGATCGGCATTGTCTCCACCCTGGTGTCGCTGCTGATCGGCGTCAGCGTCGGTGCCGTGGCCGGCTACTTCGGGCGCTGGGTGGACGCCACGCTGATGCGCTTCACCGAGCTGTTCCAGGCCATCCCCAGCTTTGCGCTGGCCATCGTGCTGGTGGCCATCTTCGAGCCCTCGGTCAAATCCATCGTGGCGGCCATCGCCATCGTCTCGTGGCCGCCCGTGGCACGCCTGGTGCGCGGTGAATTCCTCACGCTGCGCCAGCGCGACTTTGTGGCCGCAGCCCAGCTGTCCGGCCAAAGCACGCCGCGCATCATCCTCACGCAGATCCTGCCGAATGCGGCCTCGCCCATCGTGGTGATGGCGTCGCTGATGGTGGCCACCGCGATCCTGCTGGAGTCCAGCCTGAGCTTTCTGGGCCTGGGCGACCCCAACCAGATGAGCTGGGGCTACATGGTGGGCTCGGCCCGCACCGTGCTGCGCCAGGCCTGGTGGATGGCCGTGTTTCCAGGCGCTGCCATCGTGCTCACCGTGCTCGCCCTCAACCTGGTCGGCGAAGGGCTCAACGATGGCCTGAACGCCCGACTCGATGGGAGACGCTGATGAACGCCGTGATGCAAGACACCCCCAAGCCCAACGCGCTGCCTCACGATCTACCCAACGATCTGCCCACCCCCCAGCCCCGTGCCGAGGCCCTGACCGGAAGCCACCCCATGCCTGCCAACGATCCCCTGCCCGACACCCCTGTGCTGGAAGTGCGCGGCCTTGACATCAAGCTGCCCTCGGGCGGCGACCGTCGCCTGGCAGTGCAAGGCGCCTCCTTCACGCTCCAAGCCGGCCAGACACTTTGCGTGGTCGGCGAGTCGGGCTCGGGCAAATCGATGATTGCCAATGCCATCATGGGCCTGCTGCCACGCCCCCATGTCGAGCCGGTGGCTGGGCAGATCCTGTTTGACGGGCAAGACCTGCTGCAACTCAGCGAAGCCCAGATGCGCGAGCTGCGCGGGCACCGCATCGGCATGGTGTTCCAGGAGCCCATGACCGCCCTCAACCCGGTGATGCGCATTGGCGAGCAACTGGCCGAGGTGTTTGACGCCCACTTGAAGCTCGGTGCCGCCGAGAAGCGCAGCCGCATCCTGGCCGCCCTGGCCGATGTGGGCCTGCCCGACCCGGCCCTGCTGATCGACAGCTACCCCTTCCGCCTCTCCGGTGGGCAGCGCCAGCGGGTGATGATCGCCTGCGCCATGCTGCTGGAGCCCCGACTGCTGATCGCCGACGAACCCACCACCGCACTCGACGTCACCACGCAAGCGCAGATCCTCAAGCTGATGCGCGAGCTGCAACAGCGCCGCGGCATGGCCCTGCTGTTCATCACCCATGACTTCGGCGTCGTGTCCGAGATCGCCGACCACGTGGTGGTGATGCAGACCGGCCAGGTCGTCGAGGCCGGCCCGGCCCGCCAGGTGCTCAGCCAGCCCAGCCACCCCTACACCCGCAAGCTGATTGCCGCCATTCCCCAGGGTGCGCCGCTGGTGCGCGAAGGCGAGCCCGACCTGATGCACGTGCTGCAGGTGCAGGACCTTTGCAAGACCTACACCTCGGGCGGCGGTCTGTTCCGCAAAGGGCGGCAGGTCAGCGCGGCCAAAAACGTCAATTTCGAACTGCGCCGCGGCCAGACGCTGGGCCTGGTGGGGGAGTCGGGCTCGGGCAAATCGAGCGTGGGCCGTTGCATCGTCGGCCTGGCCCCCTTCGAATCGGGCCGCATCCTGTTCAAGGGACGCAACCTGATGTCGGGCGCAGCGCTGCGCCAGCAGGCCAAGGGCAAGATCCAGATGGTCTTTCAAGACCCCTACGCCTCGCTCAATCCACGCCACCGCATCGGCCCCACCCTGGCCGCCGGGCCCATCGCCCAGGGCGTGCCCCGCGATGTGGCCATGGCCCGGGCCCTGGAGCTGTTGCAACTGGTGGGCCTGGGCCCCGAAGCCGCCGACCGCTTTCCGCACGAGTTTTCAGGCGGCCAGCGCCAGCGCATCGGCATTGCCCGGGCCCTCGCCATGGAACCCGAACTGCTGGTGGCCGACGAGCCCGTGTCGGCCCTGGACGTGTCGGTGCAGGCCCAGGTGCTCAAGCTGTTTGCCGAAGTGCGTGAGCGCTTCCAGCTGGCCATGGTGTTCATCACCCACGACCTGCGCGTGGCCGGCGAGATGTGCGACCACATCGCCGTGATGCAACGCGGCCAGGTGGTCGAGTACGGCCCCAGTGCCGAGGTGCTGGGCAACCCACAGCACGACTACACGCGCCGGCTGATCGATGCCATACCGCGCCTGAATGCCCACCAAGCCTGAGCCCGACCCAGCCATGTCCGCCCCCCTGACCATCGCCTTTCTCAGCAGCAACCTCGACTTCAGCTACCTGCTGCCCGCCTTCCGAGCCCAATTCCCCCAGGCGCGGCTGCGCCTGGGCACCGAGCTGGGCCCCCTGGAGGAGATCGATGCCGCCGTCTGCTGGTACCCGCCCGAGGGCCTGCTGGCCCGACTGCCCCGGCTGCGCCTGATCCAGTCGGTGGGTGCCGGCATCGACCACATCACGGCCGACCCGGCCCTGCCCGCGTTGCCGGTGTGCCGCATCATCGACCCCGACATGGGCCAGGGCATGACCGCCTACGTCACCTGGGCCGTGATCCAGCACCAGCGTCACATGGGGGCCTACCTGCACAGTGCCGCCGCGCGCCGCTGGGAAGAGCAGCCGGTGCAGCCACCGCGCCAGCACCGGGTCGGCATCGCCGGCCTGGGCACCCTGGGCCTGGCCTGCGCCGAGGCGCTGTTGAGCATCGGCTACAGCGTGCGCGGCTGGAGTCGCTCGCCTAAAAACGGGCTGCCCGCCGGCCTGCAGGCCTTCCATGGCGAAGCCGGGCAGGCCGAGTTCCTGGCCGGTTGCGACACCCTGGTGTGCCTGCTCCCCCTCACCGAAGACACCCGCGGCATCCTGTGCCAGCCCTTGTTCAATCAGCTGCCTCGAGGCGCCCACCTGATCAATGTCGGGCGCGGAGCCCACCTGGTCGAGGCCGACCTGCTGGCCGCCCTGGCCAGTGGCCAGCTCGCCGCCGCCACCCTGGACGCCCTGACCCAGGAGCCCCTGCCGCCCGAACACCCGTTCTGGGCCGACCCACGCATCCTCATCACCCCGCACATCGCCACGCGCACCGACCCCTCGGTCATCGCGCGCCAGACCGCCGACAACCTGGCCCGGATCGACGCTGGCCACGCTGCCGAGGTCGCGGTGGACCTGCGCCGCGGCTACTGAGCCCCAACACCTTCCCGCCCCCAAGAAAGCCCCAACATGAACACCCCCAGCGAGCTGGCCGCCAAAGACATTGCGGCCCACCTGCACCCCTTCACCAACCTGGCCACCCATGCCGACGTCGGTCCGTTGGTGATCACCCGTGGCGACGGCATCCATGTCATCGACGAACAGGGCCGCCGCTACATCGAGGGCATGTCGGGCCTGTGGTGCAGCTCGCTGGGCTTCAGCCACCCGCGTCTGATCGCGGCTGGCACCCAGGCCCTGCAGACCCTGCCGTACTACCACACCTTCAACCACCGATCCAACCCAGCCGTGGCGCAACTGGCCGAGAAGCTGCTGGCCCTGGCCCCGGTGCCCATGGCCCGGGTGTTCTTTGCCAACTCGGGTTCCGAGGCCAATGACAGCGCGGTCAAGATGGTCTGGTACTACCACAACGCCATCGGCCAACCGGCCAAGAAGAAGATCCTGGCACGCCAGCGTGCCTACCACGGGGTGACCGTGGCGGCCGCCAGCCTCAGCGGCCTGCCGGCCAACCACCAGGACTTCGACCTGCCGATAGACCGCATCAGCCATGTCGAGTGCCCGCACCACTACCGCTACGGCCTGCCCGGTGAAAGCGAGGCCGACTTTGCCACCCGCCTGGCCGATTCGCTGGAGCAGCGCATCCTGCAGGAAGGCCCCGACACCGTGGCCGCCTTCTTTGCCGAGCCGGTGATGGGCGCGGGCGGCGTGATCGTGCCGCCCGAAACCTACTTCGAGAAAGTGCAGGCGGTGCTGCGCAAGTACCAGGTGCTGCTGGTGGCCGATGAGGTGATCTGCGGCTTTGGCCGCACCGGCAACATGTTCGGCTCCACCACCTTCGGCCTGCAGCCCGACATCCTGACCTGTGCCAAGGCCTTGTCCTCGGGCTACGTGCCGATCTCGGCCGTGATGGTGTCGCCCGCCATCCACGATGCCCTGGCCGCCAACAGCGGGCGCATCGGCACCTTTGGCCACGGCTACACCTACTCGGGCCACCCGGTGGCCTCGGCCATCGCGCTTGAAACCCTGAAGGTGTACGAGGACGACCACATCCTGGCGCGGGTGCGCGAACTCGCGCCCGGCTTCCAGGCCCGCCTGCGCCAGTTCGGCCAGCGCCGCTGTGTGGGCGAAGCCCGCGGCGTGGGCCTGATCGGCGCCCTGGAGCTGGTGGCCGACAAAGCCAGCCGCCAGCCCTTTGCCCCCGCCCTCAAGGCCGGCCCGCGCCTGGCCCAACTGGCCCAGGAGCAGGGCCTGATCGTGCGTGCCATGGGCGACACCGTGGCCCTGTGCCCGCCCTTGATCATCAGCGCCGCCGAACTCGACACCCTGTTCGCTCGCCTGGACCAGGCCTTCGGCCTGTTCGAAGCCAGCCTGCCCGCCTGAACCGCAAGACCCGCCAGAAACACCCCAGGCCACCGGAGCGCCCCATGCAAGCCTTCTTCTCGCCCGACCAGATGCTGCATACGCCGCAGCAGTTCATGCGCCTGGGCCGCCTGATGCCCGCCGCCGACCTGCCCAGCCGCGCCAGCGCCCTGCAGGCCACGCTGCAGGCCTGCGGTGTGCCGGTGCACGAACCCCCTGAGCTCGGCCGCGAGCCCCTGGCCGCGGTGCATGCCCCACACTACCTGGACTACCTGGAAACCGCCTGGGACCGCTGGCAAGCCCTGCGCCGCCCCGGCGTCGAGCCCGGCATCGAGGTGCTGCCCAACCTGGCGCCGTACCCG
The DNA here is from genome assembly GCF_058791075.1 of Curvibacter sp. EU05-FHT14A10. Taxonomy (NCBI): domain Bacteria; kingdom Pseudomonadati; phylum Pseudomonadota; class Betaproteobacteria; order Burkholderiales; family Comamonadaceae; genus Curvibacter; species Curvibacter sp. EU05-FHT14A10. Next base: position 226,956 of record NZ_JBYTDE010000003.1, on the reverse strand, counting down.
GCACCGCAAACCGGCCTGCGCCGCAGGCCCTGCCCCTCGCCCTCGCTGGTAGCCCAGACCGGCTACTACCTGGGCGACCTGTCCTGCCCCATGGGCGCGCCCAGTTGGCGCGCCATCCTGCGCTCGGCCCACAGCGCCGTGGCCGCCGCCGACGCAGTGATCGCCGGGGCCCCCGCCGCCTACGCCCTGTGCCGCCCCTCAGGCCACCACGCCCACAGCGACCGGGCCAGCGGCTTTTGCTTTGTCAACAACAACGCCTGCGCCGCGGCCCGCCTGCAGGCACACTTCGGCCGCGTGGCCGTGCTCGATGTGGATGCCCACCACGGCGACGGCACCCAGAACATCTTCTACGACCGCGCCGAGGTGATGACGGTCTCCACCCACGCCGATCCGGCCCAGTACTTTCCGTTCTACACCGGCTATGCCGAAGAACGAGGCACCGGGCCCGGCGCGGGTTGCAACCTGAACCTGCCGCTGCCGCACGGCAGCGGCAACGCAGAGTTCGCGCAGGCACTGGACGCGGCGCAAGCCGCGCTGCTGGCCTTCGCCCCCCAGGCCCTGGTGCTGGCCCTGGGCTTTGACACCTACAAAGACGACCCGATCAGCGTGCTGCGGCTCGACTTTGACGCCTACCGCGACGTCGGCCGCCGGGTGCGCCAGCTGGGCCTGCCCACCGTGGTGGTCCAGGAGGGCGGTTACATGGTCGAGGCCATCGGCCCCGGCCTGAAGGCGTTCCTGGAAGGCTTGCATGGCTGACACCCTCGCCCCAAGGGCTCAGGCGGCAGCGCCCCAGGCCACTGCCGCCACACAACAACGCCAGGGCATGCTGCTGTTCCTCGCCGCCCTGCTGGCCTTTGCCTGCTACGACGCCTTTGCCAAGCAGATGCTGGCCCATTACCCGGCCACCCTGATGAACCTGACCCGCTACGTGGCCGTGGGCAGCATGGCCGCGGTCCTGCTGTGGCGGCATGGCGACTGGCGGCTGTGGCGCCAACCGCACCAGAAGCTGCTGTTCCTGCGCAGCCTCATGCTGGCCATCGTGGCGACCAGCTTCATGACCGCCCTGGCCAGCATGCCGCTGGCCGAGGCCACCGCGATCTACTTCACCGCCCCGCTGATCATGGTGGCCCTGTCGCCCTGGGTGCTGGGCGAGCAGGTCGGGCGTGTGCAGTGGGTGGCCGTGCTGGTCGGCTTTGCCGGCATGCTGCTGATCGTGCGCCCCGGCAGTGCCCTGCCCTTGGCCGGTACGCTGCTGATGGCGCTGGCCGCCGTGTGCTATGCCCTGTTCCAGGTGCTCACGCGGCGCCTGTCAGGCCTGGTGCCGGCCCCTGCGCAATACGCCTACATGGCCGCCATGTGCCTGGTGGTGACCAACCTGCCCGCCCTGTTCACCGGCCCCATGGCCTGGCCGGGCTGGCTTGAACTGGCGGCGCTGGTGGCCGGCGGCTTCGTCAGCGGAGCGGCCCAGTTGCTGCTGTTGGCCGCCTTTCGACGCGTGTCGGCCTCGGTGCTGGCCCCGATGAACTACCTGCAACTGCTGTTGGCGGTGTTGATCAGCACCTTCTGGTTCCAGCGCCCGCCCGACGCCCTGGCGCTGGGGGGCATGGCCCTGATCGGCGCGGCCGGGGTCTATCTGGCCTTGCCCAGGCGCTTAAAGTAACGGCCCTGACAAAGACCCCGTCGAGACAACGCCGCGCCACACCATGAACCCCATCGCCGCCCCTCAACCTGAAACCCGCGCTGTCCCCTCTGCTGCCCCCGGCTTTTCGTCCATCGATCTGCCCGATCTGGTGGCCGTGGTCGAGGCGCAGTTGCAGCAGGCCATCGTCGAAGGCCGTCTGCCCCCCGGCGCCCGCATCGTCGAGGCCGAACTGGCGCGCCAGATGGGTGTCAGCCGTGCCCCGGTGCGTGAAGCCGCCCGACGCCTGGAAAGCCAGGGCCTGTTGGTGGCGCGCCCGCGCTATGGCTTCACGGTGCGCACCCTGGACCTGCAGCAGATCAACGACCTGTTCCAGGTGCGCATCGGGCTGGAGGTCCTGGCCACCGGCCTGGCCTGCCGCCAGGCCAGCGACGAACAACTGGCGCAACTGCAGGCCCGCGTCGACCACATGGTGGCCCAGGCCCCGCACCTGGGTCAGGCCGAACGCGTGGCCCTGGACCTGGGCATCCACGCCTGCATCTGCGAGATCTCAGGCAACGCCTACCTGCACCGGCTGTTCAGCAACATGCAGACCGAGATCCGCATGATCCTGGCCCTGACCGAGGGCAGCTACCGCGACCCGAACCTGATCGCCGAGTCGCACCGCCCGGTGATCGACGCCATGCGCCGACGCGATGCCACCGCCGCCGAACACGCCCTGCGTCACCACCTGATCGAGGGGCAGGAACACGTGCAAGCCCTGTTCCTGCACGCCCAGCACAGGGCCACCACGGCGCCCCCCACCCCACCCTGACCTCCACCCTGCTCCAACGCCATGAAGATCGTCCACTCCGACCAGCACCAGGGCCACGACCCGCAACAGTTCATCGTGCGCGGCCGCATGAAGCGCAGCAACGAGCAACCCGAACGCGCCACCCGGCTGCTGGCTGCAGCCCAGGGGGCCGGCCACACGGTGCTGACCCCGGACGACCATGGCCCCAGCCCGCGCGCCGCCATCCATACACCGCAGTACCTGCATTTTCTGGAAACCGCCTGGGAGCGCTGGCAGCAGCTCGAGAACGCCTCCGACGAGGTGATGCCCAACGTCTACCCCTTTCCGGGCCAGCCCTTCACCTACCCCGATCACCTGGTGGGCCAGGCCGGCTACCACATGGGCGACAACGCCTGCAGCATCGGCCGCCACACCTGGCAGGCGGCCACCGCGGCGGCCCACAGCGCCACCCACGCCGCCGAACTGGTGCTGGCCGGTGAACGCGCCGTGTACGCGCTGTGCCGCCCCCCGGGGCACCACGCCTACACCGACCGGGCGAACGGCTTTTGCTACCTCAACAACAGCGCCATCGCGGCCCAGCACCTGCGCCAGCGCCATGCCCGGGTGGCCGTGCTGGACATCGACGTGCACCACGGCAACGGGACCCAGGGCATTTTCTGGCGTCGCAAGGATGTGCTGACCGTCTCGCTGCATGCCGACCCCCACGTGTGCACACCCTACTTCACAGGGCATGCCCATGAGCACGGCGAGGGCGAGGGCCTGGGCTACAACATCAACCTGCCCTTGCCGCGTGGCACGGGCGATGAAGGCTACCTGCAAACCCTTCAGAAGGCCCTGAACAGCCTGCGTGCCTACGCCCCCGGCGCCCTGGTGGTGGCGCTGGGACTGGACGCCCACGAAAACGACCCCTACCGCATGCTGGCGGTCAGCACCCCGGGCTTTGCCCGCATCACGGCCGAGATCGCCCGCCTGGGCCTGCCCACCGTGCTGGTGCAGGAGGGCGGCTACCTGGGCGATGACCTGGGGCCCAACCTGGTGAGCGCCCTGCGCGGCTTTGAGTCGGTGGCTTGAGATGAGCACGCTCGCACCCGCTGCCCCCCTGAAACACCCGGCACACGACAGCGCGGCCCTGCTGCCCGGCGCCGCCCTGCTGAGCGCGCCCCCCGCCCCGGTCTCCCTGGACGAGGCCCGTGGGCTGCTGCGCCAGCACTATGGCCTGCACGAGCTTGAATTGCAGGCCCTCAGCGGCGAACGCGACGCCAACTTCCTGGTCCGGCCCCGGCAGGGAGCCGCCTGCATGCTGAAGATCTCGCACCCCCAGGAAAGCGCGCTGGTGGCCGATTTTCAGACCCAGGTGCTGCTGCACCTGGCGAGCCGGGCCCCCGAGCTGCCGGTGCAGCGCCTGCTGCCCACGGTCAACGGCCAGCCCAGCCTGACCCTGGACTGGCCCGACGGAGGCCATCGCGTGGTGCGCCTGTTCAGCTACCTGGAAGGGCTGCCCATGCCCCAGGCCCCACGCTCCGAGGCCCAGCGCCTGAACGTGGCCCGCCTGCTGGCCCGCCTGGACCATGCCCTGGCCGACGTCAGTCACCCGGCCGGCGAGCAGGCCCTGCCCTGGGACATCCAGCGTGCCGACCTGGTGCGAGGCCTGCTGGTGCATGTGAACGACCCGGCCCGTCAGGCCCTGGCCCACCGGGCCCTTGACGGCTTTGTCGAGCGCGTGCTGCCCCGGCTGGGCCACCTGCCACGTCAGGCCATCCACAACGACTTCAATCTCTACAACCTGCTGGTCAATGCACAGCACACCGATCAGGTCAGTGGCATCCTTGACTTTGGCGATGTGGTGATGGGCCCCCGCGTGAACGACCTGGCCGTGGCCGCGTCGTACCAGCTGGATGCGCGCGGTGAGGGGGGTGCCCCCCAGGCGCTGGCGGCCATCGCAGGCTTCGCCGCGGCCTACCACGCTGAATGGCCGCTGCAGCCGCTGGAGCTGGAACTGCTGACCGATCTGGTGCGGGCCCGCCTGGTGATGGTGGTGGCCATCAGCGGCTGGCGCGCCGCCCGCCAACCCGACAACGCGCCTTACCTGCTGCGCAACAACGCCATCTCCTGGGCCCGCCTGCAAGCCCTGGATTCCGCCACCCCGACCCAGGCCGAGGCCGCACTTCGGCAAGCCTGCGGCTGAAAGTCATCCCCATGCACCACCCCACAGCATCGTCCGACACCGCCGCCCTGCTGGAACGCCGCGCCCGCCTGCTGGGCCCCGCCTACCGCCTTTTCTACGAAGAACCTCTGCACCTGGTGCGCGGTGAAGGGGTTTGGCTGTACGACGCCCAGGGACGCCGCTACCTGGATGCCTACAACAACGTGGCCAGCGTGGGCCACGCCCACCCCCAGGTGGTGCAAGCCCTGGCCCGCCAGGCGGCCCAGCTCAACACCCACACCCGCTACCTGCACGAGGGCGTGCTTGACTACGCCGAGCGCCTGCTGGGCCACCTGCCCAGCGAGCTGGGCCAGGCCATGTTCACCTGCACCGGCAGCGAGGCCAATGACCTGGCGCTGCGCATCGCACGCGCCCACACCGGGGCGCAGGGCGTGGTCATCACCCGCTGGGCTTATCACGGCGTGACCACCGTGCTGGCCGAGGCCTCGCCCTCGCTGGGGGCCGGCATGAAGCTGGGCGCCGCCGTGCGCACCGTGGCCGCCCCCGACAGCTACCGTGAGCCTGCCACTGATCTGGGCCAACGCCTGGCCCGCGATGTGCGCGCCGCCATCGCCGACCTGCAAGCCCAGGGCCTGCGCCCCGCGGCCCTGCTGGTCGACACGGTGTTCTCCAGCGACGGTCTGTGCACCGCCCCGGCAGGCTTTCTGCAGCCCGCCGTGCAGGCCATGCGCGAGGCTGGCGGCCTGTTCATCGCTGACGAGGTGCAGCCCGGCTTCGGCCGCACGGGCGAGGCCTTCTGGGGCTTTGAACGCCACGGCCTGGTGCCCGACATCGTGACCCTGGGCAAACCCATGGGCAACGGCCACCCGGTGGCGGGCCTGGCCGTGCGGCCCGAGGTGCTGGCCGCCTTCGGGCGCGAGTGCCGTTACTTCAATACCTTTGGCGGCAACCCGGTGTCGATGGCAGTGGCCAGCGCCGTGCTCGACGTGATCGAGCAAGAGGCCCTGCAGGCCAACGCCCTGGCCGTGGGCCAGTACCTGCGCGATGGCCTGCAGTCACTGGCCGCCCGCCATGAGGCGGTGGGGGATGTGCGCGGTGCCGGCCTGTTCGTGAGCGTGGAGCTGGTGAATGACCGGGCCCGCCAGCAGGCAGACGGCCCGCTGGCCGCCCGGGTGGTGAACGGCCTGCGCCGCGCCGGCGTGCTGCTCAGCGCCTCGGGCCCGCAGGCCAACTGCCTGAAGATCCGCCCGCCCCTGGTGTTTTCAAAAACCAACGCCGACGAGCTGATCGACAAGCTGGATGGTGTGCTGAAAGACGGCGGCTGAGGCCCAACTTCCCATCACCTCTCCATTTGAATGGCCCCGAAATGACCTCTCACCCCGCACCGACAGCCGCAGCGCTGCAACAGGCCGTGGCGCAACTCGACGCCGAGATGATCGACACCCTGAGTGCCTTCGTGGCAGCGCGCAGCCCCTCAGGGGCCGAGCAGCCGGCCGCCGATTTTCTGGAGGCCCAACTGCGAGCCCTGGGCCTGGACTGCGAACGCATCGTGCTCGACAGCGATCGCATCCGTCGCTCGCCCCTGTTCTCCTGCCCCTGCGACCCCGATGGCGGGCGCTACAACCTGCTGGCCCGGCACCTGCCACGCAACAAGCAAGGCCCTCGCGGGCGCTCAGTGCTGTTCAACGGGCACCTGGATGTGGTGCCGACCGGCCCTGAGGCCCTCTGGAGCGCACCGCCCTTCCAGCCCCATGTGAAGGACGACTGGCTGTTTGGCCGGGGCGCGGGCGACATGAAGGGGGGCATCGTCTGCGCCCTGATGGCCTTCAAGGCCTTGCGCCGGCTCGGCCTGCAACCGGCCGGGGTGGTGGGCTTCAATGCTGTGCTGGACGAAGAGAACACCGGCAACGGCACCTTGGCCACGGTACATGCCCTGCAGAACGCCCTGGCCAAGGCGCGCCTGACCGACTTTGACGCGGTGATCATCCCCGAGCCCTTTGCCGAAACCCTGATGGCGGCCCAGGTGGGTGTGAGCTGGCTGTTCGTCACCCTGACCGGGCGGCCGGCCCATGTGGCCTACATGGGCCAGGGCCTGAACCCCATCGAGGCGGCCCACGAACTGATGGCCGACTTGAAGCTGCTGGAAGCCGAATGGAATGCACCGGAGAACCGCCACCCGGCCTTCCGGGACGTGGCCCACCCGATCAACTTCAACCTGGGGCGCATCGAGGGGGGTGAATGGAACTCCTCCGTGCCTTGCACCTGCACCTTGGGCCTGCGTTGCAGCTACTACCCAGGCACCGAACCGGATGCCGCGGTGGCCCTGATCAGCCAGCGCTTGCGCGCCAAGGCCCAGGCCCTGAACCCGGCCCTGCAAGTCGAGATCAGCACCCAGGGCCATCGCTCGCCAGGCTGTGTGTATGACCTCGATCACCCGGCCATGCAGGCGCTGGCCCAGGCCCACCTGGCGGTGAACGGCCGCGAGGCCGAGCGCCTGGCCTGCACCGCCACTACCGACGGGCGGCACTTCAGCCTGATGACCGACATCCCGGTCACCAATTACGGCCCGTTGGCACGCGACATCCACGGCATCGACGAAGCGGTTTCGCTGGCCAGCATGCGCCGGGTCACCCTGACGCTGGCGCACTACCTGGTGAACTGGTGCGGGGTGGAATCCGTCTGAGAACGGTCGACGGTAAAAAAGCCTTGAGCCGGCTGTCAGAAAAATGGGATAATCGAGGGCTTTTGGCGAAAAGTGCTGTGCAGTGGTTTGTGCAGTGGCTCTCGCAACTTCCTAAAAGGTAAGACCATGGCCAAAGAAGGCATTCACCCGAACTACCGCGAAGTCCTGTTTGTGGACCTCTCCAACGGTTTCAAGTTTGTGACCCGTTCCTGCGTGAACACCAAGGAAATGGGCAAGACCGAAGACGGTCGCGAACTGCCCCTGTTCAAGCTGGACACTTCCAGCGAATCCCACCCCTTCTACACCGGCACCCAAAAGTCGGTGGACAACATGGGTGGTCGCGTCGAACGCTTCCGCAACCGTTTCGGCAAGCTGGCCACCGCCAGCAAGTAAGTCAAAGGCGGCGACTCTCGCCGCTCAGACTTCTGCTAAAAAGGCAGCCCGGTCCCCGAGCTGCCTTTTTTCTTGTCCGCTGCATTTTGCCCCCCGCAGCGGGCGGCCCGGTTGCCACGACTCTTCCCTACCCGCACCTTGAACTCGACCTCACCCGCCATCGTTGCCCAGAGCGCTGTCCGTCGCCTGCCCCGCTGGGCCCTGATCGGCCTGTGTGCCGCCTACGTGCTGGCCGGCTTCTGGGGCCGCGCGCCCTGGAAAGGCGCCGACATCGCCGAACTGGGCTACATGATGGAAATGGCGGCCGGCCACACCAGTTGGCTGCAGCCCACCCTGGCCGGGCTGGCCCCCGAGAACGACGGCCTGCTGGCTTACTGGATCGGCGCCTGGATGCTGCAACTGGCGCCGGCCAGCTGGCCGCCCGAGCTGGTGACCCGCTTGCCCTTCATGGCCATGCTGGCCCTGACCCTGGTGGCCACCTGGTACGGCGTGTATTACCTGGCCCGCAGCCCGCGGGCCCAACCCGTGGCCTTCGCCTTCGGAGGCGAGGCCCGCCCCAATGATTACGCCCGCGCCCTGGCCGATGGCGGCCTGCTGGCGCTGATGGCCTGCCTGGGGCTGGCCCGGCCCAGCCATGAAGTCACCTCTTACCTGGCCCAACTCACCTGCACCACGCTCACCTTCTATGCGGTCGCCGCCAGCCCCTATCGGCGCTGGGCCCCGCTGACGGCCCTGGTGCTGGGGCTGGCTGGCCTGGCCCTGAGCGGTGCACCCACTGTGGCACTGGTGCTTGGAGCGGCCAGCGCGGTACTGATCCGCCTGCAGACCGACGCCGACACCGAAGGCCACCAACGCCCGGCGTGGCCCCGCGAGACCTCGCTGGCTGCCGCCTGCGTGACGGCTGGCGTGGGCGTGCTGGTCTACCAGCTGGATCTGGCGCACTGGCGCATGGTGTGGCCCAGCTTTGGCGAGGCGCGCAGCCTGGCCCGCCTGCTGCTGTGGTTTGCCTGGCCTGCCTGGCCGCTGGCGCTGTGGTCGCTGTGGCGCTGGCGCCATCACCTGCGCACGGACCCATGGCCTTTGCACCTGGGGCTGCCCATCTGCTTCGTGGCCGTGTCGGTGGTGATCACCTTCACCACCCCGCCAGCCGACCGGGCGCTGCTGCTCGGCCTGCCGGCACTGGCCACCCTGGCCGCCTTTGCCCTGCCCACGTTGAGCCGCAGCATGGGGGCACTGATCGATTGGTTCACGCTGCTGTTCTTTACCAGCGCCGCGCTGGTGATCTGGGTGGTGTGGCTGGCCATGCAAACCGGCTTTCCGGCACAACCGGCGGCCAATGTGGCACGGCTGGCGCCTGGATTCCGGCCGGAGCTGTCGTGGTTCCCCCTGCTGTGTGCAGTGGCCGCCACCGGCGCCTGGCTGTGGCTGGTGAAATGGCGCGCCGGCCGCCACCGTGCCGCAATCTGGAAGAGCCTGGTGCTGCCCGCCAGCGGTGCCGCGCTGGGCTGGATCCTGCTGATGACGCTGTGGCTGCCTCTGCTCGATTACGCGCTGAGTTACGCCAGCATGGTGCAGTCGGCGCGGGCCCTGATGGGCACGGCCACCTGCGCCGAGGTCTACGGCCTGAGCCCCGACCAGACGGCGGCCTTCCAGGTGCATGGCGATCTGCGCCTGGTACCCACCGGTGCCAACACCCGCTGCGACTGGCTGCTGGTGGACCGCAACCAGTTGATGGGCTGGCTGGAAACCCACGACGGCCCGAACTGGATCTACGAAACCAATGTGTGGCGCCAGGGTGAGCAGCGCGAATCCGTGCTGGTCTACCGCCGGGCCGGGAGCTGAACTTGAGCGAGTTGCGCCTCATTGCCCGCCATGCGGGCACGGTGCTGGCCGGCCAATTGGCCGTGATGGCCTTCGGCGTCACCGACACCCTGGTGGCCGGCCGCCATTCACCCGAGGCCCTGGCCGCGCTGGCCGTGGGTTCGGCCGTGTACATCAGCGTCTACGTGGGCTTGATGGGGGTGCTGCAGGCCTTGCTGCCGGTCTGGGCCGAATTGGAAGGCGCAGAGCGCCCGCTGGCAGTGGGGCGGTCGGTGCGCCAGTCGCTGTACCTGTGTGCGGTCGCTTCGGTGCTGGGCATGGGCGTGCTGCTCCAGCCCGACGCCTTGCTGCGCTGGACCGGGGTGCCCGACGAGCTGCGCGCCGATGTGGGCCATTACCTGCAAGTGCTGGCCCTGGCATTGCCGCCGGCGCTGCTGTTTCGCGTCTACAGCACGCTGAACCAGGCCCTGCACCTGCCGCGCCTGGTCACCTGGCTGCAGTTGGCGGGGCTGGCGCTGAAGGTGCCGCTGTCGATGTGGTGGGCTTGGGGCGGCGCCGGTGTCACCGCACAGGGGGCCACGGGCTGCGCCTGGGCCACCCTGGCCGTGAATGGCGCGATGGCCGCCCTGGCTGCGCTGATGCTGAGCCGGCAGACGGTCTATCACCCCTACCGCCTGTGGCAACGGCCCGAGCCCCCCGACTGGCAGCAGTTGGGCCAGTTTCTGCGCCTGGGGCTGCCGGCCGGCCTGTCCATCCTGGTCGAGGTGACCTCCTTCACGCTGATGGCGCTGTTCGTTGCCCGCCTGGGCACCACCGCGGCGGCCAGCCACCAGATTGCGGCCAACCTGGTGGCCGTGCTTTACATGGTGCCCTTGTCGATCGCCATCGCCACCAGTGCCCGCACCAGCTACTGGCTGGGGGGGCGCCAGCCGGCCCGGGCCCGGCAGGCGATCCGAACCGGCTTGCTGCTGGCCATGGGCTTGGCCACGCTGTGCTCCACCGCGCTGTGGCTGGGCCATGCCGCGCTGCCCCGGCTCTACACCCAGCAGGCCGAGGTGGCCCGCCAGGCCGCGCCCCTGCTGGTGTGGGTGGCGCTGTACCACCTGTTCGATGCGGCCCAGACCCTGTGCGTATTTGTGCTGCGCTGCTACCGCGTGACGGTGGTCACGCTGGTGGTGTACGGCGCCTTGCTGTGGGGTGCCGGCCTGGGCGGCGGCTACTGGCTGGCCTACCGCGGCCTGGCCGGCTGGGCACCCTGGGAACGGCCTGATGCCTTCTGGGCTGGCAGCACCGTGGCACTGGCCGCCGTGGCGGCCATCTTCATGCCGCTTCTTTGGCGCGCTGTGCACCGCCCGATGGCATCGCCCCGGTGAGTGCGGGAACGGCCTGCCGCAAGCGGCTGGCAGGGAACACGATCGAGAACCGCGAGCCCACACCCAGCGTGCTTTCGATGTTGAGCTGGGCCCCGTGGCGCTGCACCACGTGCTTGACGATGGCCAGGCCCAGGCCGGTGCCACCGGTTTCACGCGAGCGGCTGCGGTCCACGCGGTAGAAGCGCTCGGTAAGGCGCGGCAGGTGCTCAGGCGCAATGCCTGGGCCCGAATCCCGCACGTCAAACTCAGCCCGCCCGTCCGGCAGCATGTGCCAGCTGACCTGGATGCTGCCACCGCCCGGGGTGTAGCGCACGGCATTGCTGACCAGGTTGGACAAGGCGCTTTGCAACTCGTTGTGTGAACCGGCCAGGTCGAGGCTGCGCGCCGCCTCGATGTCGAAGTGGATCTGGTGGCGCCGCCCGCTGTGGCTGCCGATCACGCCCGACAGAGCCTGAGCCTCCTGCTCGCAGTGCATGAGCAGCCCCTGCACCCCCACCCACTCGGTCAAGCCCGGAGCGGGGCTGCCCTCCAGACGCGACAGCGTGAGCAGGTCACTCACCACGGTCTGCATGCGGCTGGCCTGTTGGGACATCAGGTTCAGGTAGTGCTGGCGCTCGTGATTTTCGAGGTTGAGGGTCTGCAAAGTCTCGATGAATCCCGACAGCACGGTCAGTGGGGTGCGGATTTCGTGCGACACGTTGGCCACGAAGTCGCGGCGCATGGCGTCGGCCTGGTCGAGTGCGGTGATGTCGCGCGACAGCAGCAGACGCCGTCCTTCGCCATAGCCGTGCAGGTGCACCGACAGGCGCACCGGCCGGGACAAGGTGCTGCCACGGCCGTTCATCACAATGTCGTGGCTGTAGTCGCGCGAGGCGTAATAGGCGGCAAAAACCGGCTCGCGCAACAGGTTGCCGATGGACTGCATCAGGTCCCGATCCGGATCGAAACCGAAATGCTCGGCTGCGGTCTGGTTGCACCATTCGATGTGACCTTCGGGGTCCAGCAGCACCACGCCGTTGGGCGAGGCCTGGATGGCCAGCAGAAACTCCTGCAGCCGGGCTTCGCTGTCCTCGGCCTTCTTGACCAGTTGGCGCAGCATGCGTCGCGCCCGGTCGGCCACCTCGCCCCACAGGCCGCCCAGGGCGGGGGCCTCATCGAGTTGGCCTTTGCGCAACCAGCGGCGCACCCGCAGGCCACGCCACAGGTCAAGCAGAAACCACAGCCAGGTGCCCAGCAGCAAGGCCAGCAGGGCCCCCAGGGCGTCGCCCAGCGACCACCCTGCCAGGACCGCCAACAGCTGGGCCCCGGCAAAAGTCAAGAACCGGAATGTCATGAGAAAGGCCAGTCAGGCCGTCAGGCGGAAGCAACAGAAGCAGCAGAAGCCACAGGAGCAACCGACGCGGGGGCAGACACCGCCACCTGGGGCTGACCGGTGAGCCGGTAGCCCGCGCCGCGCACGGTTTCGACCATGGTGCCGGCCCCACCCAGGGCCTCACGCAGGCGTTTGACGTGCACGTCGACGGTGCGCTCTTCGATGAACACATGGTCGCCCCACACCTTGTCGAGCAATTGCGAACGGCTGTGCACGCGCTCGGAATGCTTCATGAGGTAGTGCAGCAGCTTGAACTCGGTGGGGCCGACCTTGAGCGGCTGGCCCGAGAACGTGACCCGGTAGGTGGCTGCATCGAGCACCAGTTCACCGATGGTCACCGTGTCGGACACCTGCTCCGGGGCCCGGCGGCGCAGCACGGCACGGATGCGCGCCAGCAACTCCTGGGTGGAAAAGGGCTTGGTGATGTAGTCGTCGGCACCCGCGTCAAGACCCGCCACCTTGTCGGACTCGTCGCCGCGCGCGGTCAGCATCAGGATCGGGACACCCTTGGTGCGGGCGTCGGCGCGCCATTTGCGCGCCAGGGCCACACCGCTCTGGCCGGGCAGCATCCAGTCCAGCAGGATGACATCGGGCAGCACGGCATCCAGCTCGCGCTGGGCCGAAATGCCGTCTTCGGCCCACACCGGCTGAAAGCCGTTGTGGCGCAGGTTGACCGCGATCAGCTCGGCAATCGCCGGCTCATCTTCAACGATCAGGATATGGGGCAGCTTCTTCATGGCAGATCACCGGACGGCGGACTCCACGTCGTCGATGGACGCGTGGCGCACATCCGTGCCCTTGACGACGTAAATGATGAACTCGGCAATGTTCTTGGCATGGTCACCGATGCGCTCGATGGCCTTGGCCAGGAACAGCAGATCCAGGCTGGGCGAGATCGTGCGGGGGTCTTCCATCATGTAGGTGATGAGCTTGCGCACGAAACCGTCGAACTCCCGGTCGATCAGGTCATCCTCTTTGAGAATGGCCACGGCCGTGGAGGTGTCAAGCCGGGCAAAGGCGTCGAGCGCCTTGCGCAGCAGGCCGGCCGCCAAGTCCGCCGCCACACGCAGGTCGGTGGAAGGCAGTTGGCGGGCCGAGCCGCTTTCGATGATCGACTTGACCATGCGGGCGATCTTGCTGGCCTCGTCGCCCACGCGCTCCAGGTTGGCCGTGGTCTTGGAGATGGCCAGCAACAGGCGCAGGTCGCGCGCCGTGGGCTGGCGCCGCGCAATGATGGAGGCGAGATCTCGGTCGATCTCGATCTCCATGGCATTGACCCGCTGTTCGATGTCGATCACCTGGGCCGCAGCCTCGGTGCTGAAGTTCGACAGCGAGTAGATGGCTTGATGGATCTGGGATTCAACCAGGCCGCCCAGCTCCATGACCCGCGACGAAACGCCGTTGAGATCACTGTCGAACTGGGTGGAAAGATGTTTTTCAGGCATGCTGCCCTCCTCAACCGAAACGGCCTGTGATGTAGTCTTCTGTTTCTTTGCGGGTGGGCTTGAAGAACATCTGTTCCGTCTCGCCGAACTCGACCAGATCGCCCAGGTACATGTAGGCGGTGTAGTCGCTGCAGCGTGCCGCCTGCTGCATGTTGTGGGTCACGATGACCACGGTGTAGTCATCCTTCAACTCGGCGATCAGCTCTTCCACCTTGGCGGTGGAGATCGGATCAAGCGCCGAGCAGGGCTCGTCAAGCAACAGAACCTCAGGCTTGATGGCAATGCCGCGGGCAATGCACAGACGCTGCTGCTGGCCACCGGACAGGCCCGAACCGCTCTGGTTGAGCTTGTCCTTCACCTCGGTCCAGAGTGCCGCCTTGCGCAAGGCCCATTCAACGCGATCATCCATGTCGGTGGCGCTGAGGTTCTCAAACAGCTTCACACCGAAGGCGATGTTGTCGTAGATCGACATCGGGAAGGGCGTCGGCTTCTGAAACACCATGCCGACCTTGGCACGGATCAGGGCCACGTCCTGCTTGGAGGTGAGCAGGTTCTCGCCATCCAGCACGATCTCGCCTTCGGCCCGTTGCTCGGGGTACAGCTCGAACATGCGGTTGAAGGTGCGCAGCAGGGTCGACTTGCCGCAACCCGACGGGCCGATGAAGGCGGTGACCTTCTTCTCGGGAATGTTCAGATTGATGCCCTTGAGGGCATGGAATTTGCCGTAGTAGAAGTTCAGGTTGCGCACCGCAATCTTGGCTTGCTCGTCGGGCACGGTGAATGTGGTCATGAAAAATCCTTGCCTTTACTTCTGACGGGTCAGCACGCGCGCCAGGATGTTGAGCCCCAGCACCGCCATGGTGATCAGGAACACGCCTGCCCAGGCCAGTTGCTGCCAGTTTTCGTACGGGCTCATCGCAAATTTGAAGATGGTCACGGGCAGGCTGGCCATGGGTTTGGACAGGTCCGAGTTCCAGAATTGATTGTTCAGCGCGGTGAACAGCAAGGGGGCGGTCTCGCCCGAGATGCGGGCCACTGCCAGCAACACCCCGGTGATCACGCCCGACTTGGCAGCGCGCAGCGTGATCGTGATGATCACCTTCCACTTGGGCGTGCCCAAGGCGTAGGCGGCCTCGCGCAGCGCCGAAGGCACCAGCGTGAGCATGTTCTCGGTGGTCCGGATGACCACCGGGATCACGATCAGTGCCAGGGCGATGATGCCGGCCCAGCCCGAGAAGCTCTTGAAACGGGCCACCACGATGGCGTAGACAAACAGGCCGATCACGATGCTGGGCGCCGACAACAGAATGTCGTTGACGAAGCGCGTGGTCGAGGCCAGCCAGCTCTTGGTGTCGTACTCAGCGAGGTAGACGCCGGCCATGATGCCGATGGGCGTGCCAATGAAGGTCGAAACGACCACCATCACCAGCGAGCCGAAGATCGCGTTGGCAATGCCACCCACCTCGTTCGGCGGTGGCGTGGACTGGGTGAACAAGGCCACGCTCAGGCCGCCAAAGCCCAGGCGAACCGTCTCCCAGAGAATCCAGATCAGCCAGAACACGCCAAAGGCCATGGCCGCCAGCGACAAGGCCAGGGCCATGGTGTTGACCCGCTTGCGGCTGGCGTAGCGCGCCTGGCGCACCGCGGCCAGCGCCGTGCGCTCAGCCAGTGCCGAAGAAGCTGCTGTGTTCATGAGCGGGCTCCTTCGTTCTTCTTGAGTTGCATCAGCAGCACCTTGGACAGGGCCAGCACCACGAAGGTGATGAAAAACAGCACGAGACCCAGGTAGATCAGCGAAGCCTGGTGCAGGCCCTCGCCCGCTTCAGCGAACTCGTTGGCCAATGCCGAGGTGATGCTGTTGGCAGCCTCGAAGACACTCAGCGAGTTGAGCTGATTCATGTTGCCGATCACAAAGGTGACGGCCATGGTCTCGCCCAGAGCCCGGCCCAGGCCCAGCATGACCCCGCCCAGAACACCGGTCTTGGTGTAAGGCAGAACCACCTTCCAGACCACTTCCCAGGTCGTGGACCCCAGGCCGTAGGCGGATTCCTTGAGCAGGGGTGGCGTCACTTCGAACACATCACGCATCACCGAGGCAATGAAGGGAATGATCATGATGGCGAGGATGATGCCGGCCGACAAAATGCCGATGCCCACCGGCGGGCCGGAGACAAACGAGCCCAGCAGCGGCACACCCTTCAGCAAGGCCTGGAGGGGCTGTTGCACGAAGCGCGCCAGAATGGGGCCAAACACCATCAGGCCCCACATGCCGTAAACGATGGAGGGAACCGCTGCCAACAGCTCGATGGCGGTGCCCAAGGGGCGCTTGAGCCAGGCCGGCGAAAGCTCGGTCAGGAACAGGGCAATGCCGAAGCTGACCGGCACGGCAATGGCCAGCGCGATCAGCGAGGTGGCCAGCGTGCCGTAGATCATCACCAGACCGCCAAAATCGGACTGGACCGGATCCCAGACGCTGCGCACGAGGAAACTCAGGCCGTACTTTTCAATTGAAGGCCAGGCGCCGAAAACCAGCGACAGCAAAATCCCGAAAAGAAGGCCCAGGGTCAGAATGGCAGCGCCTTTGGCCAACCAGCCAAAAAGACGGTCAGCCATGGCACCCGACAACAAAGGGCGGGGAGAAGGAGGTGTGGTCATAGGTTGAGCACGCCCCACCGAGGCGGGTGGGGCATGGTTGACCGGCAGTGTAGTGGACACGACTAAGTCCCGAAAGCAGGTCTGAGGCTGAGGTCAGAAACCGCGACTCACTTGAAGGCGACCGGCTTGTCGCCAGCCGCTTCGCGGATCTCGCTCCAGGACTTCAGGATCACTTCCTTGACGCTGTCGGGCATGGGCACGTAGTCCAGGTCAACAGCGGTCTTGTCGCCGCTCTTGTAAGCCCAGTCAAAGAACTTCAGAGCGGTGGTGGCTTGGGCCGGCTTGTCCTGCTTCTTGTGCATCAGGATGAAGGTGGCGCCCGTGATGGGCCAGGAATCCTTGCCCGGCTGGTTGGTCAGGATCTGGTAGAAGCTCTTGCTCCAGGTGGCGCCCGCAGCGGCAGCCTTGAAGGTCAGGTCGTCCGGAGCCACATAGGTGCCGGCAGCGTTCTGCATCTGCACATAGTTGAGCTTGTTCTGCTTCACATAGGCGTACTCAAGGTAGCCGATGGAATCCGGCAGGCGACCCAGGAAGGCGGCCACGCCTTCATTGCCCTTGCCACCCGCACCGGTGGGCCAGTTCACAGCAGTGCCTTCGCCGACCTTGCTCTTCCACTCGGGGCTGACCTTGCTCAGGTAGTTCGTGAAGATGAAGCTGGTACCCGAGCCGTCGGCACGACGCACCACGGCGATCGGCGAATCCGGCAGGGCGAGGCCTGGGTTCAGCGACTTGATGGCGGCATCATTCCAGTGGGAGATCTTGCCCAGGTAGATGTCGGCCAGCACTGCGCCGGTCAGCTTCAGCTGGCCCGGGGTCAAGCCCTTGACGTTGATCACCGGCACCACGCCGCCAATCACGGTGGGGAACTGCACCAGGCCCTTGGCCTTGAGGTCGTCATCGGTCAACGGGGCGTCGGAGGCGCCGAAGTCCACCGTCTTGGCGTCGATCTGACGGATGCCGGCACCCGAACCCACCGATTGGTAGTTGATCTTCACGCCGGTAGCCTTGTTGTAATCAGCCGCCCACTTCGAGTAGAGGGGGGCCGGAAAGCTGGCACCCGCGCCGGTGGCCTCTTGTTGCGCCCAGCTGGCGGGAGAGAGCAAAGCGGCAACGGCGCCGGCAACAGCCATACGAATCGTCCAGGTCATTTCAATTCACCTTGGTGGTTGGAGAGTTGACTGGACTCTAGTGGGCCTTGATGACAACTGCGTGACAGGCCACAAAGAGGCTGCGAATCCCGATTTTTTGTCACAATCAGCGCAAATTCGGTCACCCAACTGTCATAAACCGCTTCTAGACTGCGAAACGCGTGAAAAATACGGGGTCGTCGGTCGGTGTCCTGTCGGTCGCAGCCACAATCGCTGCTGTCAGGTTCAGCCGCCACGCAGGCGGGAGTCCGACATCCAGCGAACTTGCCTCGACAGACTCCGGAACCCGAACCCCCTCTCTTCACAGCCCAGTACGCAAGCGGCGACGATCTCAGCTGCCGCCGCAGAGTGACCGGACCCAAGCGCTGCCAACAAATGCAAAACGGAACACTCATTGCCGCTGTCGACCTGGGGTCGAACAGCTTCAGACTTGAAATTGGCCGCCTGCAACACGGCCAGATCCAGCGCAGCGAATACCTGAAGGAAACAGTTCGTCAGGGCAGTGGCCTGGACGAGGAGCGTCGGCTTCGTGCCGAGGCCATGCAACGCGGCTGGGATTGCCTGGCCCGCTTTGCAGAACGTCTGGCCGGATTTCCGCGCACCCAGGTGCGTGCGGTGGCCACGCAGACCCTGCGTGAAGCCCGCAATCGGGACGACTTCCTGACCCGGGCCACCGAGATCCTGGGTTTTCCGATTGACGTGATCTCGGGCCCCGAGGAGGCCCGCCTGATCTACCAGGGCGTGGCACGACTGCTGCCCCAGTCGGATGAGCGCAGATTGGTGATCGATATCGGCGGGCGCTCCACCGAAATGATTCTGGGCCAACAGTACAACGCCCACATGATGGCGTCGTACCGCGTGGGCAGCGTCGCCTGGTCAATGAAATATTTTCCCCAGGGCCTGTTCACCCAACAGGCCTTCATGACCGCCGAGATCGCGGCCAAGGCCGTGCTCGACGAAGCCCTGGACAGCTACCGCCGCGACAGTTGGGACATCGCCTACGGCTCGTCCGGTACGGTCGGTGCCGTGGCCGACGTCCTCGCCGCTGCCGGTGAACCTGGCGGCGTCATCACCCGCAGCGCGCTGCATTGGCTCAAGGAGCGCCTGCTGCGCGCCCAAAGCGCAGAACGGGTGCGCATGGAAGGCTTGAAAGACGACCGCCGCGCCGTCATTGGCGGTGGGGTCAGCGTGCTCACGGCCATTTTTGACCTGTTGGGCATTGATGAAATGCACGTGGCCCAAGGTGCCTTGCGCCAGGGCGTGCTGTACGACCTGCTGGACCGCGAACAGCCCCACACCGACTTGCGCGCCACCACGGTGGTGTCACTGTGTGAACGTTTTCAGGTCGACCTGGCCCAGGCAGAGCGCGTGCGAGACGCGGCACTGGCGCTTTACCAGCAGGTCGAAAGCCCACTGGACGAGCGTGCCGAACGCAAGCTGGCCTGGGCTGCCAGCCTGCACGAGATCGGCATCCAGATCTCGCACAGTGATTACCACCGGCACGGCGCCTACATTCTGGACAACACCGATGCACCGGGCTTTGCCCTGCCCGAACTCCACCGGCTCAGCCTGCTGATCCTGGGTCACCGCGGCAAGCTGCGCAAACTGGAGGCCGATTTCAGCGACGCGGCCTTTGTGGCGCAGTTGCTTTGCCTGCGCCTGGCCGTGGCCTTGTGCCACGCCCGGCGCACCCCCGATCTGGCCCCGCTGGAGCTGGCCAGTGACGGCATGGCTTACACCCTGCACCTGAGCCAGGCCTGGTGCCAGCAATACCCGCAATCGGCCCACCTGCTGCGCGAGGAAGCGATCGCCTGGCAAAAGACACCCTGGTCGCTGGATCTGCTGGTGTCCTGAGCGCGCTGTCCCAGCCGACCGACCATCCCATGAGCCCCCGGCACCTTGCGGTGACCGGGGGTTTTTCATGCCGGGTGCAGGCACCCGACTGGCATCACCGCAGCCTTACAAACATCGAATTAAACCGTATATACTGTTTATACCGATTCACTCAAGGAATGTTGATGACCAGCACCAGCGACAAAAAAGAGACCCCGACAACCCCAGTGGCCACCCCCGTGGTCGCAACGCCCGTGACGGCGGCTGCCCCTGCCAGCGCCCCGGTGAGCAAGGCCGCCGAAAAGCCGGCCGCCAAGCCCGCCCCCAAGGCGGTGCCCGCCACCCCCGTGAAGGCAGCCGCTCCGGCCAAGGCCGCCACACCTGCCAAGGCCAAGGCTGCGGCTCCGGCCAAGGCCCCCGCCAAGGACACCAAAGCCATCAAGGCCAGCCCCGCCCCCAAGAAAGCCGTGAGCAAGCCTGCCGCCAAGCCCAAGGCCGCGCCAGTGGCTGTCGCCGCGCCCGCGCCCGTGCCCGCACCGCCCAAGGCGAAGGTCGAAGCCCCCAAGAAGATCAAGGACAGCAAGCCCAAGAAGGCTGCCGAGCCCGAACTGAAGGCCAAGAAGGCGAAGCTGGTGCGCGACAGTTTCACCATCCCCAAGGATGAGTACGACGTGCTGGCCGACCTGAAGCAACGCGCCCACCTGCTGGCCCACAGCCCCAAGAAGAGCGAGATCCTGCGCGCAGGCGTGCGCTTGTTGGCCGGCCTGGGTCAAGAGGCCTTCCTGAAAGCCCTGAAGGCCATTCCCTCGATCAAGACAGGCCGTCCCGCCGCCGAAAAGCCGGCTGCTGCGGCCCCCAAGAAGGCCGGCAAAGCCTGACAGAGTCGCCCCCGGTCAAATCGGGGGCTGGGGGTTACAGCAACTCTGGAATCTGGACCGTGACCACCACGGTCTGAGGTTCGCCTTGCCGTTCCCGGTGGCGCAGCCACCAGACCGCCCCCTTGCGCACTGAGCACTCCCCCTCAGGCAAGCCCAGCAGATGGGCCACGGTCTGGCCCAGCATGGGCTGGTGTCCGATCACCAGCACGGCCCCTCGTTGACGAGGCCACTGCACCAACTCGAGCAGATCCGACACCTGCCCCCCGGGCAGCAGTTCGGCGCGCAATTTGTACTTGCGACCCAGGGCCAGCGCCGTCTGCTCAGTGCGCCGGGCGGGGCTGCACAACACCCTCAAGCCCTCGGGCAGTTGGCGATCCAGCCAGGCCGCCATGCGCATGGCCTGCTTCTCCCCCCTGGGGGTGAGGTTGCGGGCCAGGTCTTCCATGGCCCCGGCGTCTTCTTCTTCAGCTTCGGCATGTCGCCACAAGATCAGGTCCATGGGGGTCACTCACTCCAGGTCAGGTTTTCTTGGGTTTGGGGTCGCTGCCGTAACGGTCCATCAGGGCCTGCTGGACACCGTGGGCCACATCCCCCAACGGAGCAACCCGCTGGTAGACGCCATCGGAACCCAAAGTCCAGGCATCGCGGTCGTCGCACAGGTAGCCGACCAGGCATTCGTCAATGATGCGTTGGCGCAGTTCAGGATCATGGACGGGCCATGACACCTCGACCCGGCGCAGCATGTTGCGGTTCATCCAGTCGGCGCTGGACAGGTAGAGATGCTCTTGCTCGCCCATGCGGTAATAGAAGACCCGGGAATGCTCCAGAAAGCGCCCGATGATGGAACGCACCCGGATGTTGTCGGTCTGCCCCGGGACGCCCGCGGGCAACATGCAGGCGCCGCGGATGATCAGGTCGATGCGGGCCCCGCGCTGGCCCGCCTCGATGAGTGCGCGGATCAGGGGCTCGTCGGTCAAGGCGTTCATCTTGGCGACGATGCGCCCGCCTTCGCCTCGCTCGGCCGCCAGGCCCACCTGGCGAATGGCCTCCAGGGTCTTGGCGTGCAGATGGAAGGGTGCCACCCACAGGTGCTTGAGGCGAGGCAGGCGGTTCTGGCTGGCCAGATGAGAGAACACCTGATCCATCTCGGAGGTCAGATCCGGGTTGGCCGTGAGGTAACTCAGGTCGGTGTAGAGGCGCGCGGTGCGGGGGTTGTAGTTGCCCGTGGAGAGGTGCCCATAGCGGCGCAGCACACGGCCCTCGCGACGGGTCACGAGCAGCATCTTGGCGTGGGTCTTGAGGCCGACCACCCCGTAGACCACCTGGGCGCCGATGGACTCAAGTGCCTCGGCCCAGTTGATGTTGGCCTCTTCGTCAAAACGGGCCTTCAGTTCGACCACGGCCGTCACTTCCTTGCCGCGGCGCACCCCTTCGCGCAACAGCTCCATCAACTCTGAATCAGACCCGGTGCGGTAGATGGTTTGCTTGATGGCCAGCACCTGAGGGTCGTTGACGGCCTCGCGCAAAAAGCCCAGCACGCCGTCAAAGCTCTCAAAGGGCTGGTGGATCAGCACATCCCGCTGCGCCACCTGCTCAAAAATCGAGGTGCCATGCTGCAACTGACGCGGCAGTGCGGCCTTCCAGGCCGGAAACAGCAGCGAGGGCTCGGTCATCAGATCGATGAGCTGCGTCAGGCGAACCAGGTTGACCGGACCGTGCACACGGTAGAGCGCCCCCACCGGCAGACTGAACTGGGACAGCAGGAAGTCGGACAGGAATTTGGAGCAACCAGCCGACACCTCAAGCCGCACGGCCTGGCCGTAGTTGCGGTGCTCCAGGCCCTGGCGCAGCGCGGCACGCAAGTCACGCACATCTTCTTCATCAAAGGCCAGGTCGGAGTGGCGCGTGACCCGGAACTGCGAGAACTCGGTCACTTCGCGGCCGGCAAACAGATCGTGCAGATGCGCCCGGATGACGCTGGACAGGCTGACGAAGCTGACCCCCTTGCCCGCCACCCGGGCCGGCATGCGGATGACCCGGGGCAGCACCCGAGGCACCTTGACGATGGCCACTTCGTTCTCGCGCCCAAAGGCGTCCTGGCCGCGCAGGCGCACAATGAAATTGAGTGACTTGTTGGCCACCTGGGGGAACGGGTGCGCGGGGTCCAGCCCCACCGGCACCAGCAGGGGGCGCACCTCGCGCTCGAAGTAATCGTGCACCCAGCGGCGTTGCTCGGCATTGCGATCGCCGTGCGAAACGATGCGGATGCCCAGGCGCCCCAGCGCGGGCGTCAACTGGTCGTTGTAGAGCTTGTACTGGCGTTCGACCAGGTCATGGGCACGCTCCGACAGGGCCTCAAACGAGTTGCTGCTGTAGGTGCCGCGCGGATCGCGCAATTGCAGGGCAATCAGGTGAGGCGCCACACGCACCTCGAAAAACTCGTCGAGGTTGGACGACACGATGCACAGAAAACGAAGCCGCTCCAGCAGCGGCACATCGCTGCGGCGGGCCCAGTCCAGCACACGGTCGTTGAAGGCCAGGATGCTGTGATCGCGATCCAGCAAAGGGAACGGCTGCACCGTGTCGGGCACGGTAGGTTCGGATGGGGATGACGTAGCGGAGATGGACAAGCAAAAAACCTCAGACAAGCATGCCGGCTGACGCCGGGTGGCGGCACTCAGACGGAAGGCAACCCGCCGACCCGGCAGGGCAGGAACAGGTCGCCAACATTATTCATACCGAGGTCGGTCTTTTGATGACAAATGCATGACAAGTCGATTTTCGACCGATGGGTTCCACTTTATCAATAGAGGGCCGACTCAGACACTGAGCGCCTTGATCGCCGTCCCGTGCGGCTGGCCCAGGCTCGGGTTCCAGTGCACCAATTCGAGTCGACCATCAAAGTGCTCGACCAAGGCCGTGTGGCTTTCCACCCAATCGCCATCGTTGCAGTACAGCGTGCCCTGGATGGTGCGCATTTCGGCCCGGTGGATGTGCCCGCACACCACCCCATCGAGACCGCGGCGCCGCGCCTCGGTGGCCACGGCCACCTCGAAGTCCATCACGTAATTCAACGCTTTCTTGACCTTGCCCTTGAGGTAGGCCGAGAGGGACCAGTAAGGCAGACCCAGCCGGCCCCGCAGGTTGTTGAGGTGCCGGTTCAGGCGCAGCAGCAATTCATAGAGGTTGTCGCCCAGGTAGGCAAGCCACTTGGCACACTGGATCACACCATCGAAATGATCGCCATGGATGACCCAGAGGCGGCGGCCGTCCAAGGTGGTGTGGATGGCCTGCTCGACCACCTCGATGCCCCCAAAGGAATGCCCGACAAAGCCGCGGGCAAACTCGTCGTGGTTGCCCGGAATGAAGATGATCTGACACCCCTTGCGGGCCCGTCGCAACAGCTTCTGCACCACGTCGTTGTGAGCCTGGGGCCAGAACCAGCGGCGGCGCAACTGCCAACCGTCAATGA
The DNA here is from genome assembly GCF_058791075.1 of Curvibacter sp. EU05-FHT14A10. NCBI lineage: Bacteria > Pseudomonadati > Pseudomonadota > Betaproteobacteria > Burkholderiales > Comamonadaceae > Curvibacter > Curvibacter sp. EU05-FHT14A10. The sequence goes on along the minus strand of NZ_JBYTDE010000003.1, from coordinate 203,287 downwards.
TGTCCCCCACCAGATACAGGGTGTCGCTGGGGTGGTGCTTGAGGAAGTCGAGCAGTGCCTCGGCCTGGCAGCCCGGGGTGCCCAGGTGCAGGTCGGAGATGAACACGGCTCGCACCCGGTTGCGCCCCTCGTCCCCGCCCGGATCCGTCTCGGCTTCAGTGGGTGGGCCCTGAGTGGCCCACTGGTTCAGCGCCTCGAAGCTGGTTCTCATCAGACACCCAGAAAGTGCTTGCGGTAGCGTGACGGCAGGTCGGAGATGCGCATGAGCATGGGCAGATCGGCGGTGTTGAAGTCAGGGTCCCAGGCGGGTGCACCCAGCACTTTGGCCCCCAGGCGCAGGTAGCCCTTGATCAGCGCTGGCGGCTCGATCTGCAGGCTGTCGTCGAGTTGCTCGACCGGCAAGGCCAGGCGAGGCAGCACGTGGTACTCGATGGGGGCCAGGTGCGTGTCACGCAGTTGGCGCCAGATGCTGGCCGCTGCGTCGCCACTGACCACACCGTTGTGCAGCATGGGAATGCTGGCACAGCCGATCATGGTGTCGAGTTGGTTGCGCACCATGAACTCGGCCAAAGCGCCCCACAAAGCCATGATCACGCCGCCCTGGCGGTGCTCGGGGTGCACGCAGCTGCGGCCCAGCTCGACCATGCGCGAGCGCAGCATGCGCAGGCGGGTCAGGTCGAACTCCATGTCGCTGTAGGTGCTGCCGATGCGCTTGGCCTGGACCGGGGTCAGCACACGGTAGGTTCCGATCACCTTGCCACTGTGCTGCTCACGCACCAGCAGATGCTCGCAGTAGTCGTCGAACAAATCCACGTCGTGACCGGGCACCGAGGTGGCCAGACGGGCGCCCATCTCACCGGCGAAGATGTCGAACCTCAGGCGCTGGGCTTCACGCACTTCGTCAAGGTGTCGCGCCCACGAAACCTGAATACCCCCGCGCCCAGTTGACGCATCCGCAGCGCCGTGCGGGCGCTCAGCTGAGTGGTCGCCTCGATGAAGCGACCCCCGAGGCAAGGCAATCGGCGACAGCGGGAAGGTCGGGTTGGGCAACTCTTTCATCGTGGGCTCCTGGGCGACTGACAGGCGGGGCTGCACCTGGTCAGCCGCACACCGAATGCTGAAAGGGGCCGCCACCCAACGTGGCCTACCCCACCGTTGCAAGCTCGGCGCCGCGCCGGATCACACCAGGACGAGGACAGCCAGCTGCTCTGGGGGGAAGTCTCTTCAGCCGCGATGACCGGGTCATGTCATGGGCATGGCAAAACCGTGACACTGCCCTGCCCCGGGTGCCCATGAAGCCCTGTGGGCTGACGGTCTTCTCAGCAGGGTGAACGGCATAATCAACCCAGTTCACCTACGCACCTTGCCGCCATGCCCTCCGTGAAACCCTGGACTGCAGCACTGCTGACCTTCCTGCTTTCCATGGCGGCCTCCGTGGCCTTGGTCCAGGTTTTGCAAAGCCACGAGCGAAGCGAAGCCATCGCACGCTTGTCCGACCTGGCCAATGACCATGCCCAGGCCGTGCAGCGCGCACTGGAACAGGCACTGGCCGCCAACTACGCCTTGGCCGCGCTGGTGCAGCAAAGCCACGGCAATGTGAGTCAGTTCGATGCGGCAGGGGAGATGCTGCTCAAATTTCATCCCGGGGTCACCATGCTGGGGCTCGGGCCCGGGGGGCGGATCAGTCAAGTGCTCCCCCTGGCGGGCAATGAGCGTGCGATCGGCTTCAACCCGCTGGAAGACCCGCTGCAACGCGATGAAGCGCTGCGGGCCCGGCAGGCCAAGCAGCTCAGCATGGCCGGTCCCCTGAAGCTGGTTCAAGGTGGGGTGGGTGTCGTGGGGCGCCTGCCCGTGTTCTTGCCCGACGGCACAGGCCAGGACAGTTTCTGGGGTTTCACCAACGTGACCATTCGACTGGACCCCGTCTTGAACCAGGCCCAACTGCCCCGTTTGAGCGAACGCGGCTTTGTCTACCAACTGTGGCGGACCGCACCCGACACCGGCGCCAGACAGGTGATCGCCGAAGGCGGCCACGGCTTGCTGGATCAGCCCGTCGAGCGGACGATTGCACTGCCCAATGCCGAATGGCACCTCAGCGTCAGTCCGGCTGACGGCTGGACCTCCCCCCTGAACCACTTGGTTCATGGACTGGGTGCGACCCTGGTCTCGATGCTGCTGGGGTACCTGGTGTATCTGGTGGCACGCCAGAGGCTGCAGGAGCGCTGGCTGGAGACCCAGGTTGCCACCCGCACGGCCGAAATCGAAGCCGCACAACAGCATCTGCAGGCCACGCTGCAGGCCGTACCCGACCCCATGTTCGAGTTCGACCTGGAAGGCCTGTGCCTGGGGGCGCAGGTGCCCGTCTATGGCACCGGCGTTCTTCACACCGAACTGGTGGTAGGCCGCCCCCTGCAGGAGACCCTTGATGCCGAAGCCAGCAAAGAGGTGATGAGCGCGCTGGATGAAGCCCATCGACTGGGATGGTCGGGGGGTCGTCTGTTCGTGCTGCACCATGAGGACGGCCCCCATGAATTCGAACTGTCTGTGGCCCGATCAGCCGTGTCTGCAGGGGCCATGCCGAGGTTCGTGGCAGTGGTGCGAGACGTCACACGACGGCAGATGGACCAGGAGATGCTGCGCCTGACCGCCAAGGTATTCGAACTCAGCAGCGACGCCTTCGTCGTGACCGATGCGCACGAACACATCATGATGGTCAATCAGGCGTTCTGCACCTTGACCGGATTTGAACGCCAGGAGGTGCTTGGCAGACCCGCCAAGTTGCTCGCCGCGCACCGTGAGGACGACCGCTTCGTGCACCTGGTACGCACCGCCATTCACCAGCACGGCCATTGGGAAGGCGAGGCCTGGAACCAGCGCAAGGACCGCAGCCGCTACCTGCAGTGGCTGTCCGTGAGCAGTCTGGTGTCGCCCCAAGGCCAGACCAGCCACTACATCGCGGCCTTTCGTGACATCACCCTGCAAAAGCAATCTGAAGAACGCATCCGGAGCCTGGCCTATTTTGACCCCCTCACTGGGCTGCCCAACCGGACCTTGCTCCAGGAGCGAAGCCAGGCGGCCTTGAACACGGCCCAGCGCACCGGCCAGGGTTTCGCCGTCTTCTTCCTGGACATTGATCATTTCAAGAACGTGAACGACTCCCTGGGCCACGGAGTCGGGGATCAGCTGCTGCTTGAATTCGCCCGCCGCTTGCACGATCTGGTGACCGAACCAGACACCGTGGCTCGCCTGGGAGGGGATGAGTTCGTGTTGCTGATTGGCCAGGCGCAGGCACCCGAGGCCCAGAAATTGGCCCAGGCAGTGCTGGATCTGGCGACCGAGGCTTTCATGGCAGGAGGGCATGAGCTCAACGTGACCTTGTCGATTGGCGTGGCCCTGTTCCCGCAACACGGCACCGATTTCCAGGCGCTGCAGCAGCGGGCGGACGCTGCCATGTACCGTGCCAAGCGCAGCGGCCGAAACCAGTATTGCCTGTTCACCGATGCGATCCAGGCCGACGCCAATCGGGTCCTGGTGCTGGAGAACGCCTTGCGACGGGCCCAGGAGCGCGGACAGTTGAGCTTGCACTACCAACCCCAGCTCGACCTGAACACCGGTGCGGTGGTGGGCGCTGAAGCCTTGATGCGTTGGAACCACCCGGAGCTGGGGGCTGTTTCGCCAGCCGAGTTCATTCCGATTGCAGAAGACACCGGCCTGATTCTGGGATTGGGGGAATGGGTGCTGCGCACCGCACTGGGCCAGTTGCGGCAATGGGTCGATCAGGGCCTGCCGCCATTGACCCTGGCCGTGAATGTGTCCGCCGTGCAGTTCCGTCAGTCCCAGCTCCCTGATTTGGTCAAGCGGCTGGTCGACGAAGCGGGCGTTGCCCCTGATCTGGTGGGACTCGAACTGACCGAGGGTGTCGCGCTGGAGGATCCTACCGGGGCCAGCCAGATCATGGACCGATTGCATGCGCAAGGCATCCGGCTGCTGATCGATGACTTTGGCACAGGCTACTCGTCACTCAGCCAGCTCAAGCGCTTCCAGGTGAGCACGCTCAAGATTGACCGCTCCTTCATCAACGATCTGCAGAACAACCCCGAGGACCGGGCCCTGGTGCGGGCCATCATCAGCATGGCACAGGCCCTGGACATGGTGACCCTGGCAGAAGGGGTGGAAAGCGCTTGGCAAATGGACTTCTTGCGCCAAGAGGGGTGCCAGGAAATCCAGGGCTTTCACTTCAGTCGCCCCTTGCCGGCCCACGAATTCGAGACCTTTGTCAGGCAACACCACCAGGCACTGCTGGCCACCGCCGCCTGAACCAGGGGGCATGACCATGGGCAGGCCTGCCGGCTCAGCCAGCCCGCGCGGCGTCGGCCATCTGATGGGCCAGCGAGCTGGCCAGGCTGGCATCGCGGGCCTCCACCATCACGCGCAGCAGCGGCTCTGTGCCACTGGGGCGGATCAACACCCGCCCCTGCCCCGCCAAAGCGGCCTCCGCCTGGGCAATGGCCTGCTTGAGCAAAGCGTTGTCCTGCCAGGTCTGGCCCGGGCGCAGACGGACGTTGACCAGGGTCTGCGGGAACAAGGTCACGGGTGCCAGCCACTGCGCCAGGGTGCGACCACCACGCACGCAGGCCTGCAGTACCTGCAAGGCACTGATGAGACCGTCGCCCGTGGTATGGCGATCCAGGGCCAGCAGGTGTCCGGAACCCTCGCCACCCAGGGTCCAGCCTCTTTGCTCAAGCTGTTCGAGCACATAGCGGTCACCCACCTTGGCCCGAACAAAATCAACGCCGTGTTCACGCAGCGCCAACTCCACCGCCATGTTGGTCATCAAGGTACCGACAACACCAGGCACTGGCAGGCCCCGCTCCAGTCGGTCCATGGCAAACAGGTAAAGCAGTTCATCGCCGTTGTAGAGCCGCCCGGTCGCATCGACCATCTGCAGGCGATCGGCATCCCCATCCAGCGCCACGCCGAGATCGGCCTGGTTGGCCCGGACAGATCGCACCAGGGCATCCGGGTGGGTGGCACCGACTTCGTGATTGATGTTCAGGCCGTCGGGGTTGCACCCCAGCGCAATCACCTCGGCGCCCAGCTCATGAAACACCTTGGGGGCGATGTGGTAAGCCGCACCGTGGGCAGCGTCCACCACGATGCGCAAGCCCTTGAGCGTGAGTTCGTTGGGAAAGGTGCTCTTGCAGAACTCGATGTAGCGACCGGCCGCATCGTCGAGACGCCGAGTCTTGCCCAGCGAAGCCGAGTCCACCCAGACGGGGGCTTCCTGCAGGGCGGCTTCCACATCCAGCTCCCAGGCATCGGGTAGCTTGGCGCCCTGGGCACTGAAGAACTTGATGCCATTGTCCTGAAACGGATTGTGGCTGGCACTGATGACCACGCCCAGGCTGGCGCGCTGGGCGCGGGTCAGATACGCCACGCCGGGCGTCGGCAGAGGGCCCAGCAACACCACGTCAACCCCGGCCGAATTGAAGCCGGATTCCAGTGCGCTCTCCAGCATGTAACCTGAAATGCGGGTGTCCTTGCCGATCAGCACGGTGGGACGGCTTTCGGTTTGGCGCAGAACCCGACCCACGGCATGGGCGAGTCGCAACACAAAGTCAGGGGTGATGGGCGCCTGGCCCACCGTGCCTCGGATACCGTCGGTGCCGAAATACTGTCGTGTCATGTCAATCCCTCGTCTGGCCCGGTGAATCTCAGGCCGCTTGTTGAATGCTTGGTTTCTCGGCATCGCGAACCGCCTGCCACACCTGCAAGGCGGCCCGGGTCTCCCGCACATCGTGCACTCGCACCACACGGGCCCCCCGGTCCACGGCGAGCACGGCCGCCGTGGTACTCGGCACCAGGCGCTGCTCCACCGGCAATTGGGTCACGGCCCCCAGCGACGACTTGCGCGACCAGCCCGCCAGCCAGGGCAGACCCAGCACATCCAGCTCACTTTGGCGGGCCAGCAGAGCAAAATTCTGCGCCACGGTCTTGCCGAAGCCGACTCCGGCGTCCAGCACCACCCGCTCGGGGTCCACCCCCGATGCGAGCAGGCGATCGAGCTCTTGTCGCAAAAAGGCGTTCACGGCAGGAACGACGTCGCCTTCCAGAGGTTCCAGCTGCATGGTCTGAGGGTCGCGGTGCATGTGCATCAGACAGACCCCGCAGCGCGGATGGCGGGCCACGACCTCACGTGCACCGGCCTGCCGCAAGGCCCAGATGTCGTTGATGACATCGGCACCCAGGTCCAGCACGGCCTGCATCACCTCGGGCTTGTAGGTATCGACCGACACCGGCACGCCCAGGCGCACTGCGTCCTGTACCACGGGCAGCACACGGGCCAATTCATCCTCCAGCGACACCGCCGGGCTGCCCGGACGCGTGGACTCACCACCGATGTCCAGCAGATCTGCCCCTTGGGCCAGCAGTTGCTCGGCATGCCGCAAGGCCTGAACAGCCGTGGCGTGGTGACCGCCATCGGAGAAGGAGTCGGGGGTGACGTTGACGATGCCCATCACCTGCGGGCGGCTGAGGTCGATCCGAAAACGCGAAGTCTGCCAAAACATCCAAAAAAACCGATCCGAAATAGGCAACGGGGCCAGTCAAGGCCCCGTTGAGGAGAGACGCCCTGGGCGTCGATCAAGGTCAGCGCCCGGGACTCAGGCTGCCGTCGGTGCTGCCGGAGCCGCCTCGGTGTTGACGGCTGGGGTACCACCGCCACCGCCATCACCACCGGTGGGGGTGCGGGGCGTCCAGTCCTTGGGAGGACGGGGGGCCTTGCCAGCCATGATGTCGTCAAGTTGCTCACCGTCGATGGTCTCCCACTCCAGCAAGGCCTTGGCCATGGCGTGCATCTTGTCGCTGTGCTCTTCGATCAGGCTGCGCGCAAGCGCGTACTGCTGGTCGATGATGCGACGCACTTCAGAGTCGACCTTTTGCATGGTCTGCTCGCTCATGTTGGTGGTCTTGGTCACCGAGCGGCCCAGGAACACTTCGCCTTCGTTCTCGGCATAGACCATCGGGCCCAGCGATTCGGTCATGCCGTAGCGCATCACCATGTCGCGGGCAATCTGAGTGGCACGCTCAAAGTCATTGGAAGCGCCGGTGGTCATCTGGTTCATGAACACTTCTTCGGCAATCCGGCCACCGAACAACATGCTGATCTGGTTGAGCATGTAGTCGCGGTCGTAGCTGTAGCGGTCTTGCGCCGGCAGGCTCATGGTCACGCCCAGCGCACGGCCGCGCGGGATGATGGTGACCTTGTGCACCGGATCGCACTTGGGCAGCAGCTTGCCGATCAAGGCGTGGCCCGACTCGTGGTAGGCCGTGTTGCGGCGCTCTTCCTCGGGCATGACCATGCTCTTGCGCTCGGGGCCCATGAGGATCTTGTCCTTGGCCTTTTCAAAGTCTTGCATTTCAACAGTGCGCGCATTGCGGCGGGCAGCCATCAGGGCAGCTTCGTTGCACAGGTTGGCCAGGTCGGCACCGCTCATGCCGGGCGTGCCACGGGCAATGATGCCGGGGTTCACGTCCTGACCAATGGGCACCTTGCGCATGTGCACATTGAGGATCTGTTCACGGCCGCGGATGTCGGGCAGGGTGACGTAGACCTGACGGTCGAAACGGCCCGGACGCAACAAGGCAGCGTCCAGGATGTCAGGGCGGTTGGTGGCAGCCACCACGATCACGCCGAGGTTGGTCTCAAAACCATCCATCTCGACCAGCATCTGGTTGAGGGTCTGTTCGCGCTCGTCGTTACCGCCGCCCAGCCCGGCGCCGCGCTGGCGTCCGACCGCATCGATTTCATCGATGAAGATGATGCAGGGCGCGTTCTTCTTGGCGTTCTCGAACATGTCGCGCACGCGGGCTGCGCCCACGCCAACGAACATTTCCACGAAATCAGAGCCCGAAATGCTGAAGAAAGGCACCTTGGCTTCGCCAGCAATCGACTTGGCCAGCAAGGTCTTGCCGGTACCCGGAGGGCCCACCAGCAGGAGGCCACGGGGAATGCGCCCACCCAGCTTCTGGAACTTCTGCGGGTCCTTCAAGAAGTCGACCACCTCTTTGACTTCTTCCTTGGCTTCGTCGCAACCGGCCACATCGGCAAAGGTGACCTGGTTGTTGTTCTCGTCGAGCATGCGGGCCTTGCTCTTGCCGAAGCTGAAAGCGCCGCCCTTGCCACCACCTTGCATCTGACGCATGAAATAAACCCACACGCCGATCAGCAACAGCATGGGGCCCCAGCTGACCAGCAGGGTCATGAGCAGGGAGCCCTCTTCGCGCGGCTTGACGTCGAACTTGACGTTGTTGTTGATGAGGTCACCCACCAGACCGCGATCGAGGTAGGTGGCGGTGGTGCGCAGTTTGCGGTCGTCGGTGGTGACGGCCACGATCTCAGTACCACCCTGGCCTTCTTGGATGGTGGCGCTCTTGATGCGGTTGCCACGCACTTCCTCGAGGAAATCGGAGTACCCGACATAGCCCGCACCCGAACCACCACGCGAGTCGAACTGCTTGAAAACAGTGAACAGCACCATGGCAATCACGAGCCAGACGGCAATTTTCGAAAACCACTGATTATTCAAGCGGGGCTCCAGAAGCGTAAGTCAACGAGGGAAACGTGGGGCCCATTTTAGGCCTTTCAAGTCGTCAGGGGATCTGATTTCTCGATTGCAGCCATAGGGCAAACAAGGGTTTTGACGCAGGAAGCCCTGATTTTCTTGATCTGACTCACGGTTTGCCTGGGTTCTTCAGCCCCATGCCGATCAGAAAGGTCTCCGACGATTTGTCGCGCGAGGACTTGGGCTTGAGCGGCTTGACCACCTTGAAGGTCTCTTTGAACAATTGCACCAGTTGGGTGTAGCCGCTGCCATGGAATACCTTGGTGACCAACGCGCCCTCAGGCTTCAGGTGGTTCTGTGCGAAGTCGATCGCCAGCTCGATCAGATGGGCAATTCTGGCGGCATCGACGTTCTCGACACCCGACAGGTTGGGTGCCATGTCGGACACCACCACATCGATCGGTCGCCCCTGCACCACAGATTCGAGTTGCGCCAGCACCTCGGCTTCACGGAAGTCACCCTGAATGAAAATGACCCCTTCGATCGGATCCATGGGCAGCAGGTCGAGCGCAATGATGGCGCCATTGAGCTCGCCCACGGCGGCACCCGCCGGCGACAGCTTGCGTCGCACGTACTGACTCCAGGCCCCCGGCGTGGAACCCAGATCCACCACCAGGTGGCCTGGCTTGATCAAGCCCAGTGCTTCATCGATTTCCTTGAGTTTGTAGGCCGCACGGGCCCGATAGCCGTCGCGTGCAGCCTGCTTCACGTAGGGGTCGTTGACATGGTCGTTCAACCATGCCTTGTTGACCTTTTTGCTCTTCGTTTTGATCTTCATGTTTCCTTGCCGGCGGCCTGGCCGCCAGGTCACCCTGGTTCTAGGGGCGGCCAAGCCCGATAATACGGCCATGCCCCAAATTCAACTTACACCCGCCGAGCGCCGGGAACAACGGGCCAACGCCCACCACCTCGATCCCGTCGTGCTCATCGGGAGCGATGGTCTCACCCCTGCCGTCCAGAAAGAAGTGGACGCCGCCCTGAATGCCCACGGCCTGATCAAGGTCCGGGTGTTCTCGGACGACCGAGCCAACCGCGAACAGATTTACCAGACCCTGGCCAATGACCTGGGTGCCGCCCCGGTGCAGCACATCGGCAAGCTGCTGGTGCTGTGGCGCCCGCAAGCCGAAAAGCAACGCCCCGAGGACGAAGACCGCATGCCAGGTCCGCGCGACGTCAAGGTGCTGAAATACAGCAAGCGCGCAGGCCACAAGCCTGAGGTCAAGACGCTTCGCGTGCTCGGCAACCAGCGCCTGACGGCGGGTGGTGTGGTCAAGCGCGCCAAGCCCAAGCAGAAGTCGATCAAGAAACGCCAGGCCGACTGAACGCATGAGCCCGGTACCCGACACGGCGATCACCTACAACGGTGATCGCCACGTCATCTGCATGAAATGGGGCACGAAATACGGCCCCGAATACGTCAACCGGCTTTACGCCATGGTGCGCCGCCACCTCAGCGGCCCCTTCAATTTTGTCTGCCTGACAGACGATGCCACCGGCATACGACCCGAGGTCCAGTGCCTGCCCATTCCTGCCCTGAACCTGCCAGCCGGCATTCCCGAACGGGGCTGGACCAAGCTGGCCACGTTCAGTGCCGACCTGCACGGCTTGAACGGCACCGCCCTCTTCCTCGATGTGGACGTGGTCATCACGGGCTCGCTGGATGCGTTTTTCACCCAGCCTGGCGAGTTCCTGATCATCCATGACTACAAACGCCCTTGGCGCATCACAGGCAATTCGTCGGTGTACCGCTTTCAACTGGGGGCTCATCCGGACGTATTGGCGTACTTCAGAGACCATTTCGATCAGATTCGCCAACAGTTCCGCAACGAGCAGGCCTATCTGTCGGATTTTCTGCATCGACAGGGCAAGCTGGCCTATTGGCCTGCCGATTGGTGCCCCAGCTTCAAGTACCACTGCATCCCCGCTTGGCCCAGCAACTACTGGAAAGCCCCTTTTGTGCCCCAGGGCGCGCGTGTGGTGATCTTTCACGGTGAATGCAACCCCCCGGATGCCCTGGCAGGCCGACGCAACCGCCGCTTCCGTCACATCCAGCCCGCCACCTGGGTGGCCGATCACTGGCACGAGTAAAAGCCCTGCAAGCCACCCCTTCAGGCGGCTTGCCGGTGCGACTCACCCGCGACGCCACTGAGGCGCCACAACAGCAGTCCGACCCATACCCACTGCAACAAATACAGGCCACTGCCCAATGAATGCCACAGCTTGAGGTTGTCCCGGGCCACGATGTGTGGCGCCACGCCAAACTCAGACAGCAAGGCACACAGCATGGCTGCCAGCACAAAGCCCAGCCATGTCGTCGGCCACACCGGGGCCGAGGCATCTTGATCGGCTGATGGACGCAAGAACATCAGCAACAACAAGCCACAGACCGTCCCAACCCAGGTTTGAGCCGTGAACAGATGGGCGGCCATGCCCCCGGCTACCGCAGGGGCGCCCAACTTGGCAAACAGCAAGGGCACCACCATGAAGCCGACGGCACTCAGGCTGCCCCACCACAGGCCTGCCACCAGGATCGGCAGGCGCGCCCGGAGTCGCTGACGCCAGGTGCTGGTCACAGGTAATGCACCGCCACCACTTCGTAGCGCTTGATGCCGCCCGGGGCCTGCACCTCGGCCACATCGCCTTCTTCCTTGCCGATCAAGGCACGAGCGATCGGGCTGGAGACATTGATCAGGCCTTGCTTGAGATCGGCCTCATCCTCACCCACGATCTGGTACTTCACGGCGTCACCGGTGGCCTCGTCTTCCAGCTCAACGGTGGAGCCGAACACCACACGGCCGCCTGCATCGAGGGCCGACGGATCGATGATCTGCGCCGCCGACAGCTTGCCTTCGACTTCCTGAATCCGGCCTTCGATAAAGCCTTGACGGTCTTTGGCAGCTTCGTACTCGGCGTTTTCGCTCAAGTCGCCCTGGGCGCGCGCCTCGGCGATGGCATTGATGACCCAGGGACGGTCGACAGTCTTGAGGCGATGCAGCTCTTCCTTGAGCTTTTCAGCGCCACGCTTGGTGATGGGGATGGTAGCCATGGGGTTACTCCGTCATTTTTTCTTCGAAGTCTGCCTTGCTGACACGGCAGGCTGGCAGGGCACAAAAGCAAACCGCCGCACGTTGCCGCGCGGCGGTTTCATTTCAGCGGTGGATTATGCCGCGATTAGAGCGGTGAACTCAGGCAGCCGTCAATTGCGCATGCAACTCTTGCACCGAGTACACGTCCAGGTTGTCCATGTACTTCATGCCCTCGACGGCCGCCTCGGCACCCGCAATGGTGGTGAAGGTGGTGACACGGGCCAGCAAGGAGCTGGTGCGGATCTGACGCGAATCAGCGATGGCGTTGCGACGCTCTTCAACCGTGTTGATGACCAGGGCAATCTCGTTGTTCTTGATCATGTCGACGATGTGAGGACGGCCTTCGGTGACCTTGTTCACCGTCACACAGGCCACGCCTGCGGCGGTGATGGCCGCCGCGGTGCCCTTGGTGGCCACCAGCTCGAAGCCTTGCGCCACCAGTTGACGGGCCACTTCGACGGCACGCGCCTTGTCATTGTTCTTCACGGTCAGGAAAGCCTTGCCCGAGCGCGGCAGCTTGGTGCCGGCACCCAGCTGGCTCTTGACGAAGGCTTCGCCGAAGGTCTTGCCCACGCCCATGACCTCGCCGGTGGACTTCATCTCCGGCCCGAGGATGGTGTCCACACCCGGGAACTTGACGAAGGGGAACACCGCTTCCTTGACGCTGAAATACGGCGGTGTGACCTCTTCGGTGACGCCTTGGGAGGCCAGGGTCTGACCGGCCATGCAACGAGCAGCCACCTTGGCCAGCTGAATGCCGGTGGCCTTGGACACGAAGGGCACGGTGCGTGAGGCACGCGGGTTCACTTCGAGCACATAGATCACGTCCTTGCCGTCGATGTGCTGGATGGCGAACTGCACGTTCATCAAACCCACCACGTTCAGCGAGGCCGCCATGGCGCGGGTCTGACGCTTGATCTCAGCCACCGTCTCTGCGCTCAGGCTGTAGGGCGGCAGCGAGCAGGCGGAGTCACCGCTGTGCACGCCAGCCTGTTCGATGTGCTCCATCACGCCACCGATGAAGGTCTTGCCTTCAGGGTCGCGCAGGCAGTCGACATCGCATTCGATGGCGTCATTCAAGAAGCGGTCCAGCAGCACGGGCGAATCGTTGCTGACCTTGACGGCTTCGCGCATGTAGCGCTCCAGGTCGCGCTGCTCGTGCACGATTTCCATCGCACGGCCACCCAGCACGTAGCTCGGGCGCACCACCAGGGGGTAACCCAGGGCGGCCGCCTTGTCGAGGGCTTCGGCTTCGGTGCGCGCGGTGGCGTTCGGGGGCTGACGCAGACCCAGCTCTTGCAGCAGCTTCTGAAAACGTTCGCGGTCTTCGGCCGCGTCGATCATGTCAGGGCTGGTGCCGATGATGGGCACGCCCTCAGACTCCAGGCCCAGGGCCAGCTTCAGAGGGGTCTGACCACCGTACTGAACGATCACGCCGGCCGGCTTTTCCTTGTCGACGATCTCCAGCACGTCTTCCAGCGTCAGGGGCTCGAAGTACAGGCGGTCGGAGGTGTCGTAGTCGGTCGAGACGGTCTCGGGGTTGCAGTTGACCATGATGGTTTCATAGCCGTCCTCGCGCATGGCAAGGGCCGCATGGACGCAGCAGTAGTCGAACTCGATGCCCTGACCGATGCGGTTCGGGCCACCGCCCAGCACCATGATCTTCTTCTTGTTGGTGGGCTCGGCTTCGCACTCGTCTTCATAGGACGAATACAGGTAGGCCGTGTCGGTGGCAAATTCGGCGGCGCAGGTGTCCACGCGCTTGTAGACCGGGCGCACGTTCAGGGCCTTGCGGGTGTCGCGGATCGCCTTTTCAGGCACCTTGAGGAGCTTGGCCAGACGGCGGTCCGAAAAACCCTTTTTCTTCAGGCTGCGCAAGGTGCCGGCATCGATCGAGGCCAGAGCGGCATCGCCCTTCTCGGCAGCCAGCTTGTCCAGTTCGAGTTCGATCTTGACGATCTCTTCGATCTGCACCAGGAACCAGCGGTCGATCTTGGTCAGATCAAACACTTCGTCCACGCTCAAACCCATGGCAAAGGCATCGCCCACATACCAGATGCGCTCGGGGCCGGGCTCACCCAACTCTTTTTCGAGCACTTCGCGGTCTTGCGTCTTTTCGTTCATGCCGTCCACGCCGACCTCCAGGCCGCGCAGGGCCTTTTGGAACGATTCCTGGAAGGTACGACCCATGGCCATCACCTCGCCCACCGACTTCATCTGGGTGGTCAGGCGGCTGTCGGCCGTGGGGAACTTCTCGAAGGCAAAACGGGGGATCTTGGTGACCACATAGTCGATGCTGGGCTCGAAGCTGGCCGGCGTGGCGCCACCCGTGATTTCGTTGCGCAGCTCATCGAGGGTGTAGCCGACAGCCAGCTTGGCCGCCACCTTGGCAATCGGGAAGCCCGTGGCCTTGGAGGCCAGCGCCGAGGAACGAGACACCCGCGGGTTCATCTCGATCACGATCATGCGGCCATCTTTGGGGTTGACCGAGAACTGAACGTTGGAGCCGCCGGTATCCACACCGATTTCACGCAGCACCGCCAGCGAGGCGTTGCGCATGATCTGGTATTCCTTGTCGGTCAGCGTCTGGGCGGGTGCCACAGTGATCGAGTCACCGGTGTGGACGCCCATGGGGTCCAGGTTCTCGATCGAGCACACGATGATGCAGTTGTCCGCCTTGTCGCGGACCACTTCCATCTCGTACTCTTTCCAGCCCAACAACGATTCTTCGATCAGCAGCTCATTGGTCGGAGAGGCTTCCAGACCGCGCTTGCAAATGATTTCGAACTCTTCAGCGTTGTAGGCAATGCCGCCACCCGTGCCCCCCAGCGTGAAGCTGGGGCGGATCACGGTGGGGAAGCCCACGGACTTCTGCACCGCCCAGGCTTCGTCCATGCTGTGGGCGATGCCTGAACGGGCCGAACCCAGACCGATCTTGGTCATGGCGTCCTTGAACTTCAGGCGGTCCTCAGCCTTGTCGATGGCCTCGGGCGTGGCGCCGATGAGCTCCACCTTGTACTTGTCGAGCACACCGTTGTGCCACAGGTCCAGGGCGCAATTCAGAGCGGTCTGCCCCCCCATGGTCGGCAGGATCGCGTCAGGGCGCTCCTTGGCGATGATCTTTTCGACCGTCTGCCAGGTGATGGGCTCGATGTAGGTGACGTCGGCGGTGGCCGGGTCGGTCATGATCGTGGCAGGGTTGCTGTTGATCAGGATGACCTTGTAGCCCTCTTCGCGCAGGGCCTTGCAGGCCTGCACGCCAGAGTAGTCGAACTCACAGGCCTGGCCGATGATGATCGGGCCGGCGCCAATGATCAGGATGCTTTTGAGGTCTGAACGCTTAGGCATTTTTGTGTTGCTCCATCAGTGCCGTGAAGCGGTCAAAGAGGTACGAGATGTCATGCGGGCCGGGCGACGCTTCAGGGTGACCCTGGAAGCAGAAGGCCGGCTTGTCGGTGCGGGTCAAACCTTGCAGCGTGTTGTCGAACAGGCTGATGTGCGTGGCACGCAGGTTGGCCGGGAGCGTCTTTTCGTCGACGGCAAAACCGTGATTCTGGCTGGTGATGCTGACGCGACCGGTGTCGAGGTCTTTCACCGGGTGGTTGGCGCCGTGGTGACCGAACTTCATCTTGAAGGTCTTGGCGCCCGAGGCCAAGGCCATGATCTGATGCCCCAGGCAGATGCCAAAGGTCGGAATGCCGGTTTCGATCAACTCACGGGCCGCAGCAATGGCGTAGTCGCAGGGCTCCGGATCGCCGGGGCCATTGGACAGGAAGATGCCATCGGGCTGATGCTTGAGCACTTCGGATGCAGGCGTCTGCGCCGGCACCACCGTGACCTTGCAGCCGCGTTCAGCCAACATGCGCAGGATGTTCTTCTTGACACCGAAGTCGTAGGCCAC
Source organism: Curvibacter sp. EU05-FHT14A10 (assembly GCF_058791075.1). NCBI lineage: Bacteria > Pseudomonadati > Pseudomonadota > Betaproteobacteria > Burkholderiales > Comamonadaceae > Curvibacter > Curvibacter sp. EU05-FHT14A10. Next base: position 187,676 of record NZ_JBYTDE010000003.1, on the reverse strand, counting down.
GACATGGAACTTGGGCTCAGACTGCACACCGTAGCCCGCGCCCAGCTTCCACTCGGTCTGGGTCCAATCGTAGGCTGCGGGCACGGTCACCACACGGGCCAGATCCAAACCGGCCATGCTTGGGGCCCCCTGGGCGGCGGCCACCGCCTGATCGATCAGCGACTGGGTCACTTCCTGACCAGCTGCCAAGCCGACAATCGCACCGTTCTGAGCCCCCTTGCTGCGCAACAGGCGGGTCAGCTTGCGGGTGTCGATGTTGGCGATCGCCACCGTGCCTTCGCGCTGCAGGTAGGCCGACAGCGTCATGGACATGCGGAAATTGGATGCCAGCAAAGGCAAGTCTTTGATGATCAGGCCAGCGGCGTGGACTTTCTCAGCTTCGACGTCTTCCTCATTGACCCCATAGTTGCCAATGTGCGGATACGTGAGCGTCACGATCTGCTGGCAGTAGCTGGGGTCGGTGAGGATTTCCTGGTAGCCGGTGATGGCGGTGTTGAACACCACTTCACCGACCGTGGAGCCGGGGGCTCCGATCGAGTTGCCAATAAAGACCGTGCCGTCTGCGAGCGCCAGGATGGCGGGCGGGAAGCTTCCCTGTTGAGACAAAAGCACTGGGTTCTCCGGGTTGGTTACGGGTACGCCCAAGCGGATTCCGACGAGTTGCCTCTGTGGATGTGCTTTTGGAGGGAATGGCTGGAATGCGCTAGGCGTGGGTGTTGCGTGAAAGCCTCTCATTATAGCTGATCGGCGGCACAACTGACGCGAAGTTGACAACCGAGACCCATTTTGAGGTAGGTATTTTTTCGAAACCGCACCTCAAACCAAACAGCCAAACTGGCCGCCCATCAACTCTTCAAGGCAGCCAGCGCACTGGCATGCAGGCAAATGGCCGCAGCAGCTGCCACATTCAAGGACTCTTCACCCCCCGGTTGCCCGATGCGCACGGCCCATTCGGCGCGCGCCATCAGCGCCTCGCAAACGCCCTGCCCTTCGTGGCCCATGGCCCAGGCACAAGGCCAGGGCAAGGATTGATCCTGGATCAGCGCCCCCTGGTGTGAGCTGGTGACAATCAAGGGCACCTTGAGCTCAAGCACCTGCTCCAGCGCCAGGCCCTCAATCAGGTCCAGGGCGAAGTGCGCCCCCATGCCCGCTCGCAGAACCTTGGGCGACCACAAAGCCGCCGTACCCTTGACAGCCAGCACCTGCTTGAAGCCGAACGCAGCGGCGCTGCGCAGGATGGAGCCGACATTGCCCGCATCCTGTACCCGATCCAACACCACGGTCGGCACCGCACCGTTGACGGCTGACGGCACCGGCAAGGCCATCACAAAGGCCATTGGGGCGGGCGATTCAAGGCCACTAAGGTCTTTGAACAGGGCATCGGGCAGCACCAGATTTCGCGGAGCGTGAGACGCCCAGTCCGCCCCTTCGCGGCTCCAGAAGGATTCAGCGTAGACACCCAGTGCCGGGCGCAGGCCCCGCTGCAAAGCCGCGCGGGCCAGATGATCACCCTCCAGCCAGACCCGCCCCTGTTTGCGGTAGGCCGTGCTGTCCTGGGTGAGGCGACGCAACTCCTTGAGTTGCGGATTGTCACGCGAAGTGATCGGGGTGAAGTTGGCGTTCTGAGTCACAGACAGCATTGTCGCGCACCCGCCAAGGCTTGCGCCTCACGCACTGGCGCGAACGTGTGCCTGTGCTGAGGACAGGGCCCCTGCTCACGCAAGGCCGCCAGGTGCGCGGCGGTGCCATACCCCTTGTGCGAGTCAAAGCCGTAAAGCGGATACTGCTGATGGTATTGCTGGCACCACCGATCACGGTGCACCTTGGCCAAGATGGAGGCCGCCGAAATGGATGGAATCAAGGCATCGCCCTTGACCACGGCCTCAGCCAGCACATCGAGACGAGGCAGTTGATTGCCATCCACCAGCACCTTGACAGGCTTGAGTCGCAAGCCCTCCACAGCCCGGCGCATCGCCAGCAAGGTGGCCTGCAAGATGTTGAGCCTGTCGATCTCCTCCACCGAGGCTTCTGCGATCGAGCAACACAAGGCCTTGGCCCTGATTTCATCAAACAGCTTCTCCCGCCGCGCCGCGGTGAGCTTCTTGGAGTCGGCCAGCCCCTGGATCGGCCGCAGCTCATCCAGGATGACGGCTGCAGCCACCACGGGCCCCGCCAGTGGGCCACGCCCAGCCTCATCGACTCCCGCCTGCAAACCAGGGGGGTCCCAGAGCAGCGTGGATTGTTCAGCGTGCAAGAAGCTTCTCGATCGCATCGGTGGCCAGGCGAGCGGTGTCGCGTTGAAGGGTTTGGTGGAGTTGAAGAAAATGAGCCTGAAGGTCTGCGACCCTGGCTGGGCTGTCCAGCCAATCACCCACTGCCGCTGCCAGCGCCGAAGGCGTGGCCGCCTCCTGCAGCAACTCGGGCACCACGAAGTCTCGAGCCAGGATATTGGGTAGGCCCACCCAGGGCTGCAGCTTTTTACCCTTCATGATCTGCCAGCTCAACCAAGGCATGTTGTAGGCAATCACCATCGGGCGCTTGAACAGGGCGGCCTCCAGCGTCGCCGTACCACTGGCAATCAGGGTCACATCACAGGCCGCCAGCGCAGCGTGGGATTGCCCCTCCAGAATGGTCAGCATCCCCTCGGTCAGGCCCGCACGCCGCGCCGCAGCCTCCACCTCGGCTCGCAAGGCTGGCAAGGTGGGAAGCACAAAGCGAAGATCGGGGTAACGTGCCCGCAACAGACCGGCAGCCGCCATGAAACGATCCACCAGGTAGTGCACCTCGGAACGCCGGCTGCCCGGCAGCAAGGCCACGATGCGCCCATCCTGCGGCAGGCCGATTTGGCGCCGCGCTGCCGCGCGATCAGGCTCCAGCGGAATCATGTTCGCAATCGGATGCCCAACATAGGTGGCCGCAACACCATGGGCGGCCAGGAGCTCTGGCTCGAAAGGGAAAACGCACAGCACGTGATCGGCTGCGCGGCGCAACTTTTCGACCTTCTTGGCACGCCAGGCCCAAAATGAGGGACTGACGAAATGCACCGTGGGGATCCCGGCCTCGCGCAAGCGGATTTCCAGATCGAAATTGAAATCAGGGGCATCTACCCCCACGAACACATCAGGGCGGTCGGCCAGCAGGCGGTCGCCAAGGGCACGGCGCATGGCCAGCAGCTCACGCAGGTGCGGCAGCACCTCGACATAGCCCCGAACGGCCAGACGCGCCTGAGGCCACCAGGCCTCGAAGCCTCGCTGAGCCATCGCCGGCCCACCGATGCCCCGCGCAGTCAAGGCAGGCCAACGGGCCTTCAACCCATCCAGCAGCAAGGCGGCCAACAAGTCACCGGACGCCTCGCCGGTCACCATGGCGAAACGCGGATCCATGGTCACTTCGGGGTCAGCGCACGATGCCGCGGCTGGGCGGCGTCTGCTCAAGGAATTCGAGCATCATCTGCACGTCTGCCGCAGCTTCAGGATGGCTTTCGGTCAAACGCGAAATCTCGGTGCAGGCCACATCCAGCGCCAGATTGTTGCGGTACAAAAGCTTATGAATGCTCCGCACGGCAGCAATGCGTTCGGACGAGAAGCCCCTGCGGCGCAAACCTTCGAAATTCATCGAACGGGCCTGGGCCGGCTGCCCCTGAGCCATGACAAATGGCGGTAGGTCAGCAAACAACAGCGAGCACATGGCCGTCATGCAATGCGCACCAATGCGCACAAACTGGTGCGCCACGGTGAAGCCGCCCAGAATCGCCCAGTCACCGACTTCCACATGACCTGCCAGCTGCGAATTGTTGGCAAAAATGGTGTTGTTACCCACCATGCAATCGTGAGCCAAGTGGACGTAAGCCATGATCCAATTGTCATTGCCGACGCGTGTCACCCCTCCGCCACCAGGTGATCCGATGTTGAAGGTGCAAAACTCACGAATCGTATTGCGATCGCCGATGAACAGCTCGCAAGGCTCGTTGTCGTATTTTTTGTCCTGCGGAATCGCACCCAGTGAGTTGAACTGGAAGATGCGGTTATCGCAACCGATCGTGGTGTTGCCCTCGATCACGCAGTGAGCACCGATCGTGGTGCCCGCACCAATGATCACGTCCGGCCCGATGATGGTGTAAGGCCCCACCGAGACCGTGCTGTCGAGCTCGGCTGCGGGGTCCACGATGGCGGTGGAATGGATTTGGGCCATGGCGTGCTCCTGGGATTGATCAGGCAATGGTGCGCATGGTGCACATGAGTTCGGCTTCGCAGGCCACTTCTTCGCCCACGCGGGTGATGCCCTTGAACTTGAAGATGCCGGCCTTCATGCGCTCCAGCGAGACGTCCATGATCAGTTGATCACCCGGCTCGACAGGGCGTTTGAAACGCGCACCATCAATGCCGGCGAAGTAATACACCGTCTTGTCGTCAGGCGTGACACCCAGGGTGTCAAAAGCCAGCAAAGCTGCCGCCTGAGCCATGGCTTCCAGCATCAGCACACCCGGCATCACAGGGCGATGAGGGAAATGGCCCATGAAGTAGGGCTCATTGATCGACACGTTCTTCAAGGCCTTGATGGTCTTGCCCTTTTCAACCGACAGCACACGATCTACCAGCAGGATGGGATAACGGTGGGGCAGTTGCTTGAGGATTTGATGAATGTCCAACATGGGGTACTTTATGAATTCGATTCTTGTTTTAACGACTCAAGCGCCTTGATGCGTTCTCGAAGGCCGTGAAGTTGCTTGAGAGTGGCCGCATTCTTCTCCCACTGGCGGTTGTCGTCCAGAGGGAACACGCCAGTGTACTGGCCGGGCTTGAGCAATGAGCGGGTCACCACAGAGGCCGCAGAAATGTGAACATGGTCCGCCAGCGTCAGGTGCCCCAGCACCACGGCGCCGCCGCCGACGGTGCAATGCGCCCCGATGGTGGCGCTGCCCGCCACCCCCACACAACCTGCCAACGCAGAGTGCGCGCCAATGCGGACGTTGTGGCCGATCTGGATCAGATTGTCCAGCTTCACGCCATCTGCCAGCACGGTGTCGTCCAGCGCTCCGCGGTCAATGCAGGTGTTGGCACCAATCTCGACATCGTTTCCGATACGCACGGCGCCCAATTGCTCGATCTTTTCCCAGATCCCATCGACAGGTGCGAAGCCGAAACCATCTGCACCAATGACCACGCCTGGGTGAAGAATGCAGCGTTCACCAATCGAACACCCCTCGCCCACGGTGACACGGGAATAAAGCAAGGTGTCCGCACCGATGCGAGCGCCGCGCTCGATCACACACAGTGCACCGATGCGGGCCGTGGGATGAACCTCAGCCTCGGGATCGATCACTGCGCTGGGGTGAACACGCAAGGTGTTCACTGGGCGCATCGCCTGCTTCCAGAACCTGGTCAACCGCGCGAAGTACAAATAGGGCTGATCCGTGACGATGCATGCGCCGCGCTCGCGGGCCAAGTCACGAAAAGCCGGCGCCACGATCACGCAACCCGCCTTTGTCAGAGACAACTGCTGCTGGTATTTGGGGTGGCTCAGAAAACTGATGGAGTCGGCCTGCGCCGACTCCAGCGGGGAGATGCGAGCAATGCCCAGCGACGGGTCTCCGATGAGTTCGCCGCCGAGTGCCTCAACAATCTGCCCCAGATGCAGGACCATGCCTGTCACCCGGCTCACTTGCCCGTGCTGCCCGAGGCTGCGCTGGCAGCATTCAAAGCCTTGATCACCTTGTCAGTGATGTCGTGCTTGGGATTGATGTAGATGGCTTCTTGCAGAATCACGTCGTACTTTTCAGTTTCGGCGACTTGCTTGACCACCTTGTTGGCGCGATCGATGACCTGCTGCAGTTCTTCGTTTTTGCGGGTGTTCAGGTCTTCCTGGAATTCACGGCTCTTGCGCTGGAAATCGCGGTCTTGATCGACCAGCTGCTTCTGGCGGCTGGTGCGCTGCGTTTCAGACAGGGTCGGTGCCTCACGCTCGAACTTGTCCGAGGCGGTCTTCAACGCGTTGCGCTGATCGACCAATTCTTTTTCGCGCTTGGCAAATTCAGCTTCGAGCTTGGCCTGGGCAGACTTGGCCATGTTTGCTTCGCGGAAGATGCGGTCGGTGTTGACGAAACCGGCACGGAAGTCTTCGGCCATGACCGGAGCAGCAGCGAACGCGGAGGCACCCAGCACTGCGGCCAGGGCCCATTGACGAGAAATGGATTTCATTAGAAAGACGTTCCGATCTGGAATTGCAATCTCTGGATTCTATCGCCAGGGAACTTGCGTACCGGATTGGCAATGGCAAAACGCAGAGGCCCCATGGGAGATACCCAACTCAAGCCAATACCCACCGAAGTGCGGAGTTGGCTGGAGGTGATTTTTTCATTTTCACCAAAAATGTTGCCAACGTCCGTGAAGCCGAAGACACGAAGTGTGCGGTCATTGCCGGCACCCGGGAACGGCGCCGTGACTTCGGCGTTGAGAACCACCTTCTTGGCACCGCCCACGATGGCGCCTGTGACGTCGTGCGGGCCCAAGGTACCTTGATCAAAGCCCCGGACAGAACCCAGACCACCGCCGTAGAAGTTCTTGAACACCGGGAATGGGCGTCCACCCAACCCCTTGCCCAGACCGATTTCGCCGTTGAAAGCAAACGTGAACTTCTTGGTGATGGGCACGTACTGCTGATACTGGTAGTTGTTGCGGGTGTATCGCGCGTCCCCGATCATGCCCAGTTCTGAATTGAAGCGCTGATAGCGCCCACTGTTGGGTGCCAGGGCGCTGTCCCGATCATCCCGGGACCAGCCGAGCGTGAGAGGGGCAGCCCAGCTGGTGTAGCCGTAGGTTTCCGCGTAGGTCAGATATGCGGCTGGAATGTTGGTACCCGCCTGGATGGTGGTTTGCTCAGCATTCATGCCCACAAACACGCGATCGGTCTCGCTGAACGGGATACCGAAACGCAGACCAGCGCCCGTGGTCAGCAAGCGGTAGTTACCCCCCTGATCTGCGTAGGGCCGCAGCGCGCGGTGGTAGAGATCGATGGTGCGGGAGATGCCATCGACCGTGAAGTACGGGTCGGTCGCATTCACCGAAATGACGCGGTTGTACTTGCTGGTGTTGATCTCGAAGCCGAGGTAATTGCCCGAGCCAAACACGTTTTCATTGCGGATGCTGAACGAGAGCGAAACGCGCTCGGCACTCGAAAACCCGGCACCCAACTGAATGCTGCCTGCCGGCTTCTCCGTCACATTGATGACCAGATCAACCTGGTCTGGCGAGCCTGGCACCTCCTGGGTTTCGATGTTGACGTCCTTGAAGAAACCCAGACGATCCACCCGGTCACGCGACAGCTTGATGCGGTCCCCGTCGTACCACGAAGCTTCAAACTGGCGGAACTCACGGCGAACCACTTCATCACGCGTGCGGCCATTGCCTGTCACGTGGATGCGGCGGACGTAAGCGCGGCGAGACGGTTCCGCTGCCAGCACAAAAGAAACGCGATTGGTGCTGCGATCAATGTCGGGGCGAACCTCCACCCGAGCAAAGGCAAAGCCAAAATTGCCAAAATAATCAGAGAAGGCCTTGCTGGTGTGAGCAACGTCATCGGCGTTGTAGGGCTCACCCACCTTGATCGAAACCAAAGACTTGAATTCGTCTTCTTTGCCCAGGAAATCGCCCTCCAGCTTGACACCAGACACGACAAAGCGCTCACCCTCAGTCACGTTGATGGTGATGGAAATGTCTTTCTTGTCAGGCGAGATCGCGACCTGGGTCGAGTCAATGCGGAATTCAAGATAACCACGTGCCAGGTAATAGGAGCGCAGGGATTCCAGATCGGCATTGAGCTTGGCACGGGCATAGCGATCCGACTTGGTGTACCAGCTCAGCCAGCCGCCGGTGTCCAGGTCAAACAGGCCGCGCAGCGTCGATTCGCTGAAGGCCTTGTTACCCACCACCTGGATGTCCTTGATTTTGGCGGGTTCACCCTCGACCACCGAGAAGGTCAGATTGACCCGGTTGCGCTCAATGGGCGTGACGGTGGTCACCACTTCGGCGCCGTAAAGACTGCGGCTGATGTATTGGCGTTTGAGTTCCTGTTCAGCCCGGTCGGCCAACGCTTTGTCAAAGGGTCGCCCCTCTGCCAGGCCCACGTCGCGCATGGCTTTTTTCAGAGTGTCTTTGTCGAACTCTTTGGTACCGACGAAATCGACTTCGGCCACTGTGGGGCGCTCTTCAACGACCACCACGAGCACGTCGCCATTGGCTTCGAGTCGCACGTCCTTGAAAAGACCCAATGCAAACAGCGCACGGATGGCTGCCGAGCCCTTGTCATCGTTGTAGGTCTCACCGACCCGGAAAGGGAGTGACGCAAAGATGGTTCCGGGCTCAACCCGCTGGAGGCCCTCAACGCGGATGTCACGCACAGTGAAGGGGTCGACGGCCCAGGCATGCGAGGCTACCAGGAGGGTCGTCACTGCAGCCACAGTGCGCAGGCAAAAACGGGAGAGATGTTTGTTCATGAATGAGCGCGGGCCGCGGCGCCAAGCGCTGCGACCACAAGGTTAACCAAAGAGCCGGGTGACGTCGTTGAAGAACGCGACGGACATCATGGCCATCAGCAGGGCGATCCCCCCCCGCTGCAGCCGCTCCATCCAGGCATCTGACACGGCCTTGCCGGTCACCGCCTCCCAAAGATAATACATCAGGTGTCCACCGTCCAAGACCGGCAGGGGAAGCAGGTTCAAGACGCCAAGGCTCACACTGATCAAGGCCAAAAACACCAAGTACTGACTCAACCCCAGGCTGGCTGACTTGCCGGCGTAGTCCGCGATGGTCAATGGGCCACTGATGTTGCGGATCGAGGCCTCGCCAATCACCATCCGCCCCATCATGCGCAGGGTCAGCGACGACACCTCCCAGGTCTTGACAGCGCCTCGCCAAAGCCCATCGATGGGCCCAAGGCGCACGGTCACGAATTCAGGTGGCGCACCAATCATGGCCCCCACGCGGGCCACCCGGCCGTCGCGGCCGTCTGGCTGCATCTCGGGCTTCATCTCGAGGGAACGCACCACCCCGCCCTGCTCGACGCGCCAGGTCTGGGCCAGCGGCACGCCCTGCACCACTGAAGAGCGGATCAATTCACGCAACTGCTGCCCATCGACGATGGGTGTGGCGCCGATCTGGTGGACAAGATCACCCCGGCGCAATCCACCCCGCTCTGCAGGGCTGCCAGGCATCACATCGCCCACTTCAGGGCGGGTCCACGGCCCCATGAGTCCAATGCGGCGAAAAAGCTGAGCGTCAGCCTCTTTGACCTGAACCCGGGACAGGGGCAACAGGTAGTCACGCGTGCCGGCGTGCTCTCCCATCGCCACTTCGAGCTGAACGTCTCGGCCATTGAGTGCAGCCTGCGTCAACAGCCAGCGCAGGTCTTCAAAGGAAGTCACCGCCTCCAGTTCTTCGCCGGCCAAGGCCGCGCGGCGCACCGTCTCACCCCCCTGCAAACCAGCCTGGGCCGCAATCGACCCTTGCACAGGGCTGGCCAGGATCGCCGCAGGCTCTTCAACGCCCGTCCAGTTCACCACCGTGTAGAGCAGGACGGCCAACAGCAGATTGGCCACCGGACCCGCTGCCACCACCGCCGCACGCTTGAACAAAGGTTGGGCATTGAATGCCAGGTGCCGCTCCGCGGCAGCCACCGGGGCCTCGCGCTCATCCAGCATGCGGACATAGCCGCCCAAAGGAAATGCACTCAGAACAAACTCAGTCGGCGAGCCTTTGGGCTGCCATCGCAACAGGACCTTGCCAAACCCGATGGAGAAGCGGAGCACTTTGATGCCGCAGGCCACGGCAACTCGGTAGTGCCCATATTCATGAACGGCAATCAGCACGCCCAAGGCCAGAAGAAAAGCCAACACGGTCATCAACATGGGCACTCCTCAGCCATCAGGTCTGCATGCGCTGGGCGGCCTGCCCGGCGACTTCACGCGCACGGGCATCCAGCAACAGCAGTTCTTCAAGTGTGGCCGGCTGCTGGGGCAACACCGCAGCCAACGCTTCCAGATTCACATGGTGAATCTGATCAAAGCGGATGCGACGGTCCAGGAAGGCCTGAACAGCCACCTCATTGGCTGCGTTGAGCACGGCAGCGGTGCCGGCAGGCCCCTCCAGGGCGTCCCAGGCCAGTTGCAGGCCTGGAAAGCGGGCCGGGTCAGGTGGCTCGAACGTCATGGCCGGCAAGGCCGTGAAATCGAGGTGCGCAGCGCCACTGTCAATGCGTTCGGGCCATGCCAATCCGTAGGCAATGGGCGCACGCATGTCGGGCACGCCGAGCTGCGCCACCACAGAGGTATCGTGGTACTGAACCATCGAATGCACGATGCTCTGAGGGTGGATCACCACCTCGATTCGCTTGGGTGCCAGGCCGAACAGATAGCGCGCCTCGATCACCTCAAGGGCCTTGTTCATCATGGTGGCGGAGTCGACCGAGATCTTGCGCCCCATCGACCAATTGGGATGGGCACAAGCCTGCTCGGGCGTCACCTCGGACAATGTCCGCGGGTCACGGGTGCGGAAGGGCCCACCAGAAGCCGTGAGGATGATCTTGCGCACCCGCCGATCCCAGGTGGAGGCATCGTCGGGCAAAGACTGGAAGATGGCCGAGTGCTCGCTGTCAATCGGCAGCAGCACCGCCCCGCCCTCGCGCACAGCCTGCAAAAAGACCTCAGCCCCCACGACCAGGGCCTCCTTGTTGGCCAGCATGAGGCGCTTGCCGGCTCGCGCCGCCGCCAGACAGGGCGCCAGACCTGCCGCGCCGACGATGGCCGCCATCACAGCATTCACCTGCGGGTGGGCAGCCACCGCCTCGATGGACTCGGCACCCCACAACACCTCGACAGGCAGACCTTCAGCCTTGACCCGATCCGCCAGACGTCGGCCATGGACTTCGCTGGCCATCACCGCAAAACGGGGGCGATAGCTCGCACATTGCTTGAGCATGAGCTCAACCTGCGTCGCCGCCGTGAGTGCGAATACTTCATAGCGCTCGGGGTGGCGCGCCATGACGTCCAATGTGCTTTGACCGATGGAACCGGTCGATCCCAGAATGGTGATGCGTTGTGTCATGTCTTCAAACCAGAGTGCTCAGCATCATGGCGAGCGGCAAAGTGGGCAACAAGGCGTCGATGCGGTCAAGCACGCCGCCGTGACCCGGCAGCAGGCCGCTGCTGTCCTTGGCGCCCGCGCTGCGCTTGATGAGCGACTCCACCAGATCACCCACCACGCTCATCGCACCCATGAACACCACAGCCAACAGGGCAAAGGGCCAGCCCGGCGCCATCAAACGACTGTAAAAACTGGGGACCGTGGCCCCCAATGACGCATCAGCCAGCGGCCATACCCAGGCCAGAACGATGACCCCAGCCAACCCACCCCAGACGCCTTCCCAGCTCTTGCCAGGACTGATGCTGGGGGCGAGTTTGCGGCGCGTGAAGTGCAATCCAAATGCACGCCCGGCGAAATAGGCAAAGATGTCGGCCACCCAGACCAGAACCAGAACCGAAAGCAGAAAATTGACGCCCACCACCTTGGCCTGAGCCACCGCCAGCCAGGCCGTCACCAAGGCCAAAAGGCCCGCCACCCAGCGAACCAGCAGGGGCACACGGGGCCAGCCCGCCACTCCACCACGCAGCAACGCAGCACTGCCCAGCACCCACGCGGGCCCGGCTACCACCCAAAGGCTGCGCAGTGAAACATCCAGCGCCCCCGCCCACCAGGCCAGCGCACAAATGAGCAGACAGACCCCGGCAGTGGCCCAGGACATGGGTTGCGACAAACCATTCAGGCGCCCCCACTCCCAACCGCCGGCAGCGATGAACAACAGCATCAAGGCACAAAAAGGCTGCGGCTGCGCATAGAACAAGGCGGGCAGCAAAACAGCCAGCAGAATCAGTGCGGTGATGACACGCTGCTTGAGCATGGAAATCGCCTTTCTCAGACCTTGGGGGATGCAGACGAGGTCGCCTGCGCCATCTGCTCAGACGTCTTACCGAAGCGACGTTCACGGGCACCATAGGCCGAAAACGCCTCATCCAGAGCAGCCTCGTCGAAATCAGGCCAGAGGCGGTCGCTGAAGAAAAGCTCGGAGTAAGCGCATTGCCACAACAGGAAATTGCTGATGCGTTGTTCGCCCCCTGTACGGATCATCAAGTCCGGGTCGGGCACATGGGAGAGGGCCATGGCCCGATCCAGTGCCAGTTCGGTGATCTGCTCACCTCGGGCGACCAACGCTGCTGCAGCCTGGGCAATGTCCCATCGACCACCGTAGTTGAAACAGACATTGAGGATCAATCGATCGTTCTGCGCTGTCGCGGCCTCAGCTTGGGCCAAGCCTGCAGCCACCTTTTCGGAGAGGCCTCGACGTTCGCCAACAAAATGCAGACGCACACCATCCGCCTTCAGTTGAGGAACCTCACGGCCCAGGGCCATCGCCAACAAATCCATCAAGCCGGACACCTCGTCAGCCGGGCGATTCCAGTTTTCGGACGAAAAGGCAAAAACGGTCAGCACCTTCACACCGCGCGCTGCGCAGGCCTTGACACAACGGCGCAAGGAATCAACCCCCTGCTTGTGGCCAGCCACCCGCGGGAGGAATCGGCGCGTGGCCCAGCGCCCATTGCCATCCATGACGATGGCGACGTGATGAGGAACAGCCTGGTTCGCGGGAATCTGGGTCATGGACAGCAAGATACTTCAGAGACAGGGCACGATACCCCAGAAAACGAATGGGGCAGCCCTGCTGGAGAGCCGCCCCTGAAATGGCCCTCAGGCCTGGATAGCACGACAACCGGTGGCCATCAAACCGCCATGATGTCCTGTTCCTTGGAAGCCACCAGTTTGTCGATCTCGGCAATGTGCTTGTCGGTCACCTTCTGGGTGTCGGCTTCTGCACGCTTTTGATCGTCTTCGGAGGCCAGCTTGTCCTTGACCAGCTTCTTCACCGACTCATTGGCATCGCGACGCAGGTTGCGAATGGCCACCTTGGCGGCCTCACCTTCGTTGCGCACGACCTTGGTCAGTTCCTTGCGACGCTCTTCGCTCATGGGGGGCATGGGCACGCGGATCAGTTCGCCCATGCTGGAGGGGTTCAAACCAAGATCGCTGTCCCGGATGGCTTTTTCGATCTTGGCGCCCATGCCCTTTTCCCAGGGCTGAACGCTGATGGTGCGAGAGTCCAGCAGCGACACGTTGGCCACCTGGCTGATCGGCACCGGCGATCCGTAGTAATCCACCTGCACGGCATCCAGCAGAGCCGGGTTGGCGCGACCCGTGCGGATCTTGGTCAGGTTGTTCTTGAAGGCCGCGATGGACTGATCCATCTTGGTTTCGGTTGTCTTCTTGATGTCGGCAATGCTCATGTCAATCTCCTGGAACGAATCCCGGCAACTGTTGCCGGAACTCTTCGGGCTGAAGGGCCGGGGCTCAGGCGTAAACCAGAGTCCCCTCGTCCTCACCCATCACGACGCGCTTGAGCGCACCGGGCTTGAAGATGGAAAACACCTTCACTGGCAACTTCTGGTCGCGGCACAGAGCAAACGCCGTGGCATCCATGATGCCCAGGTTCTGCGCCATCGCTTCATCAAACGAAATTTTCGCGTAACGGGTTGCGTTGGGATCCTTCTTGGGATCCGCAGAGTACACACCATCCACCTTGGTGGCCTTGAGCACCAGCTCGGCGCCGATTTCAGCACCACGCAAGGCAGCCGCAGTGTCCGTCGTGAAGAAAGGGTTACCCGTACCGGCAGCAAAGATCACCACCTTGCCCTCTTCGAGATACTGCAAGGCCTTGGGACGCACATAGGGCTCGACCACCTGCTCGATGGCAATCGCGGACATGACACGGGCGATCAAACCCGCTTTTTCCATGGTGTCAGCCAGCGCCAGTGCGTTCATCACCGTGGCCAGCATGCCCATGTAATCGGCCGTGGCCCGATCCATCCCCACGGAGCCTCCGGCAACACCCCGGAAGATGTTGCCGCCCCCGATCACCACCGCCACCTCGACACCCAGGCGGGTGACCTCGGCCACCTCTTCCACCATGCGGACGATGGTAGCTCGGTTGATACCAAAGGCATCGTCCCCCATCAGGGCCTCGCCTGACAGCTTCAGCAGGATCCGCTTGTTGGCTGGTTTGGCGTTGGTCATGAAAGGGTTCTCCTGAGTTCGATGGGGTGACGTTGGGGGTTATTGCGAGATGACGGAATCAGGCTGCAGCCTTGGCAGCAGCGACCTGCGCAGCCACTTCAGCAGCGAAGTCGTCAACCTTCTTTTCGATGCCTTCGCCAACGATGAACAGCGTGAAGCCCTTCACATCGGTGCTGGCGGCCTTGAGCATCTGCTCGACAGTTTGCTTGTCGTTCTTCACGAAGGCCTGGTTGAACAAGGACACTTCCTTCAGGAACTTCTGCACACCACCTTCGATGCGCTTGGTCACGATTTCAGGCGACTGCACCGGCTTGCCTTCGGCCTGGGCCTTGGCGGCATCTTCTGCAGCCTTGCCAGCGGCCACAGCACGCTCTTTTTCAATCAGATCGCTCGGCACATCGGCGCTGGTCAGGGCCACGGGCTTCATGGCGGCCACGTGCATGGCGACGTCCTTGGCGGCAGCTTCGTCACCATTGAACTCAACCACCACACCAATGCGGGTGCCGTGCAGGTAGGCGGCCAGTTGGGCGCCATTGTCAAAACGCTTGAAACGGCGGAAAGACATGTTTTCGCCGATTTTGCCGATCAAGCCCTTGCGCACGTCTTCCAGGGTGGGGCCGTAGGTGTCTTGCTCATAGGCCAGAGCGCCCAGGGCTTCAATGTCAGCGGGGTTGTGCTTGGCAACCAGCTCAGCGGCAGCCTTGGCCAGAGCCAGGAAGCTGTCGTTCTTGGTCACGAAGTCGGTTTCGCAGTTCACTTCGATCAGCGCACCAGTGTTGCCTTCGATGAAGCTGGCGACCACGCCTTCAGCGGTCACGCGCGAGGCAGCCTTGCCGGCCTTGGTGCCCAACTTGACACGCAGCAGCTCTTCCGCCTTGGCCATGTCGCCACCGGCCTCGGTCAGTGCCTTCTTGCACTCCATCATGGGGGCGTCGGTCTTGCCACGCAGTTCAGCGACCATGCTTGCGGTAATTGCAGCCATTTTTTGTTACTCCGTATTCAGTTCAAGTCAAAACGTTGTTGATGGGCTAAAAAAAAGGGGGCAACTAAGCCCCACTTTCTTCGCGACCCTTCGGAATTCGCGCGGGGCAAACTCAGGCAGCCGATTCTTCGACTTCCACGAATTCGTCGCCGCCTTCAGCAGCCACAGCCTTGACCACTTCGTTACCGGCTTCTGCACGGCCAGCGATGATGGCGTCAGCAATGCCACGGGCATACAAAGCCACGGCCTTGGCCGAGTCATCGTTGCCGGGGATCACGTAGTCGATGCCTTCGGGCGAGTGGTTGGAGTCAACCACACCAATCAGCGGGATGCCCAGCTTCTTGGCTTCAGCGATGGCAATCTTGTGGAAGCCGACGTCAATCACGAAGATAGCGTCCGGCAGGGCCGTCACGTCCTGGATACCGCCGATGTCTTTTTCGAGCTTGTCGATTTCGCGGCTGAACGTCAGCTGTTCCTTCTTGGACAGGCCACCCAGGCCAGCTTCTTGTTGTGCCTTCAGATCCTTCAGACGCTTGATCGAGGTCTTCACAGTCTTGAAGTTGGTCAGCGTACCGCCCAGCCAACGCTGGTTCACGAAAGGCACGCCGGCGCGCTCGGCTTCAGCAGCCACGATGTCGCGGGCTTGACGCTTGGTGCCCACAAACAGGATGGTGCCGCGGTTGGCAGCCAGTTGCTTCACGAACTTGGAAGCTTCCTGGAACATCGGCAGCGACTTTTCCAGGTTGATGATGTGGATCTTGTTGCGATGGCCGAAGATGAAGGGGGCCATCTTGGGGTTCCAGAAGCGGGTTTGGTGACCGAAGTGGACACCGGCTTCCAGCATTTCGCGCATAGTAACGGACATGAAAATTCTCCGAAGGTTGGGTCTAAAATCCAGCCCGACTTTGGCGTTTCTTACAGGGAAAACCCTTGAAAACACCAACACCTTGATGGGTCTGGTTTGCGATTTGTCTTGCCGTGACACCAGCAAAAACCCCAAAATTATAGCATGGCCAACCGCCTGTCCCGACCGATGGCCTACTCACCCATTGGCAGGTCCGCGTCGCGACAGCACCAAGCCCAACGAAAGACTGGCACCTCCGGTCGACCAAGAATTCACCAGGTGCCCCAAGCAAAGCGCATGAACATTGCCATCATTGGCGCCGGAATCATCGGCGTCACGACAGCCTACGAACTGGCCTCCGACGGCCACCAGGTCACCGTTTTCGAGCGCCACGGCGCAGTTGCAGAGGAATGCAGTTTTGCAAATGCCGGCCTCATCTCACCGGCCCAGCTGCTGCTCTGGGCAGCTCCCGGCATGGCAGGCAAATGGCTGCGCCAATGGGGCGCGGCCCACTCAGCAATGCAGCTCGGCCCCAGACTCGGCCTGCGCGAACTGGGCTGGGTCGGGCAATGGCTGCGCGCCAGCACAGGCAGCCGAAGCACGGAGAGTGGCCAACATCTGCAACAGCTGATCACCCACAGCCTGACGCGTCTGCATCACCTGCGCCAACGACATGCACTTGAATTTGACGCCAGCACAGGCCATCTGCTGTTGCTGCGCAACGCGCAGGAACACAAAAGCCTGCAAGAACGCCTGAGCCGCCTGCGCGAAGCGGGTCTGGGCTTTCGCGAGCTCAACGCCGACGAGGCCCGCAAGCTGGAACCCGCCCTGAACCCGGACAGCCCCATTGAAGCCGCCATCCACCTGCCGCAGGATGAAGTGGGCAACTGCCGCCAGTTCGCACTGATGATCAGGAGCGAAGCTGTGCGCCTGGGTGTGACCTTCGAATTCAACACCGCCGTCAGCCACATCGCCCCCGGCCCGCGCCCCTCACTCAGCACCCAAAGCACAAACCCACCCCGACCCTTCGATGCCATCGTGCTGTGCACCGGCGCCGACGCCTCAATACTGATCAAGCCACTGGGCCTGAAGATTCCACTGATGGGCATTCAGGGCTACTCGGTCAGTGCCAATGTGCGAGAAGCCCTGAATGCTCCGCGAAGCATCGTCAGCGATGAGCGCCATCGAATCACCATTGCCCGACTGGGTCAACGCGTGAGGGTGGCTGGCGGGGCAGAATTGGGCTACCGGCAGGATGACAAGCGGACCTCCGCGCTGCGCACGCTCTATCAAGTGCTGCAAGACTGGTTTCCAGGCGCCGCCTCCATGACTGCAGGTGTGCAGGAATGGAAAGGCAGCCGGCCCATGATGCCCGACGGACTGCCGGTGCTGGGTGCCAGCGGTGTTCCCGGCATCTGGCTGAACCTGGGGCATGGCGACAATGGCTGGGCCCTGAGTTGCGGTAGCGCCAGGCTTCTGGCCGACGCCCTGGCGGGCCAAAAGTCCGAACTGGATCTTGACGCCTGCTCCATCGCACGGCTGCACCGATGACCGAAAGGGCAGCGCTGGTTCATAGAGTCCCACCACACGGATAGACACCCCATGCACCGCATTCACCCCGATCGAGCCCACCCCCTGCATCGGCTGTCCAGCACGCGCACACTGGAGGCCACGTGGCTGAAGCAACTGCCGGCACACACCCTGATGCAGCGCGCAGGACGTGCGCTGGCTCAATTGGCCCAGGCACTGGCACCCCACGCACAAGCCATCTGGGTGGCGTGCGGCAGCGGCAACAACGGCGGCGATGGCTGGGAAGCCGCCTACCACCTCCAACTTCAGGGCTTCAGGCCTGTGGTGACCTGGCTGGGCCGACCCGATCGGTGCAGCGCGGACAGCCTCGCCAGCCGTCAGGCAGCCCTGCAGGCCGGCGTGATCTACCAGGAACACCCGCCAGTGCTGGGGCCGAATGACCTTTGCATCGACGCACTGCTTGGCATCGGACTGATTCGACAGACAGCCCCCTCCGGCGACATTCGCCTGAGAGAATGGATTGAGCGCATCAATAGCAGTGCCGCCACCGTGCTCGCAGCAGACATCCCCTCGGGTCTCTGCGCCGACCAAGGCACCCCCGCACTGGCCGCAGGCGCCGTCCGCGCCGATCACACCCTCAGCCTATTGACCCTGAAACCGGGGCTTTTCACAGCCCAGGGGCGTGACCACGCAGGTACTGTGTGGCTGGACACCCTGGATGTTCCGTCGCTGTCCACACCAGCCGACGCCTGGCTCAGCCCGCCGCCGCCACCTCGCCCCCATCGCCATGGCAGCCACAAAGGCACTTATGGCGACGTGCAAGTGCTGGGCGGCGAGGGCCTGAGCCTGCGCGGACTGGGCATGACCGGCGCCGCCCTGCTGGCGGGCCGGGCGGCCCTGCATGCTGGCGCTGGGCGCGTGATGGTCGCTTTGCTGGATGCCGACGAATCGCACCTGCCGGTCGATATGACCCAGCCCGAGTTGATGCTGCGCAGCCCCGAAGCGCTGGTCATGGGGAACGGCGTTCTGGTTTGCGGCTGCGGCGGCGGCGAAGCGATCGAACGCTGGGTACCCCAAGCCCTGACAGAGGCGCCTCGCCTCTTGCTGGACGCAGACGCCCTCAACGTGCTGGCGCGTCATCCTGACTGGATGCCGCTGCTGGCAACGCGTCGGCAACGCGGCTGGGACACGGTACTCACGCCCCACCCGCTTGAGGCAGCACGACTCTTGGACACCACGGCCGCCAGCATCCAGGACGACCGCCTGGCCGCCGCCCAGGCTCTGGCCGCCCTGACAGGTGCCGTGACGGTGCTCAAAGGCTCAGGGACTGTGATTGTACAAAGCGGCAAGCCACTTCACATCAACCCCACTGGCAACCCCCTGCTGGCCACAGCAGGCACCGGCGACGTGCTGGCGGGGCTGATCGGAGCCCTGTGGGCGCACCCCGGCACCCAGGCCTTCGACGCTGCCTGCCAAGGCGTCTTTGAGCACGGCCGGGTGGCAGACCAATGGCCAGCCCATCAAGCGTTCACGGCGGGCGCGCTCGCCAACGCCTTGCGCCGGCCATGAGGCAGCAGATCCGCTCTCAGCCCCGACCGGCGAACGGCATCTTGGTCGCCATCACCGTGTGGAACATGACGTTCGCCTCCAGCGGCAAGCTGGCCATGTAAAGCACCGACTGGGCCACGATGTTCACATCCATCAAAGGCTCGATCGCCACCTCGCCATTGGCCTGAGGAACCCCCTTGGCCATGCGCGCTGCCAAATCGGTGGCCGCATTGCCGACATCAATCTGGCCGACTGCGATGTCGTACTTGCGGCCATCGAGAGACGCCGTCTTGGTCAAGCCCATCACCGCATGTTTGGTGCTGGTGTAAGCCACCGAGTTGGGACGCGGTGTGTGGGCCGAGATCGAACCGTTGTTGATGATGCGTCCGCCCTGGGGTTGCTGCACCTTCATGACCCGGAAAGCCTCGCGCACACACAAGAACATGCCCGTCAGATTGGTATCCACCACGCGACGCCAATCGGCCAGCGCCAGATCCTCCAACAACACGCCCGGAGCGTTGATGCCAGCATTGTTGAACAACAGGTCGACCCGCCCCCAGGCTTTGACGGCGGCAGAAAAAAGCGCTGCCACCGCCTGTTCGTCGGCCACATCGCAAGGCACGACAAGGGCCCGCCCGGCAGCACCCGACTCGTCTGCCACCTGCTGCAGCAACTCAAGCCGTCGCCCCGCCAGGGCCACTGCGTAACCTGCGTTCAACAAGGCCAGCGCCACAGCGCGCCCGATACCCGATCCAGCCCCCGTGACGATCGCGACACGAAGCGCCGAAGCTTCCGATGCAGTGGAGGTATTCAAGGCAAGCTCCTGGAATGGCCGTGACTTTGGGGCACGGCAAGATCAACAATCAAATCAGCGATGGGATTTGCCACGGCCGCCTTTTGCACTCTTCTTTTTGGCCGCCGCGGCCGCTTTCTTCACCGAGGCCTTCAGCGCCTGGATCGGCGAACGAGGCGTCAGGTCGCCCCCCGAACCAGACCGAGGCGTCCGGGCCGAGGCGTCGACCTTCTCGTCCTGCCGGGAGCCACTGCGAGCCTTCTTGCTCGCACTGCGCGAGCCTCCCGGGGCTGGCGCTAGACCCGACTTGTCACGCTGCGCACGCCCCGCCACGGCCTCACCCTCATGCACCAGACGAAAGTCGATCTTGCGCCCATCCAGATCCACACGGCTGACCTGCACCCGAACCCGGCTGCCGATCGCGTAGCGGATGCCCGTGCGCTCGCCACGAAGTTCCTGACGGGCCTCGTCGAACTTGAAGTACTCACCGCCCAATTCGGTGATGTGCACCAAGCCCTCAACATACATCGCGTCCAAGGTCACGAAGATGCCGAAGCTGGTCGCCGCCGAAACCACGCCA
This sequence comes from Curvibacter sp. EU05-FHT14A10, assembly GCF_058791075.1. NCBI lineage: Bacteria > Pseudomonadati > Pseudomonadota > Betaproteobacteria > Burkholderiales > Comamonadaceae > Curvibacter > Curvibacter sp. EU05-FHT14A10. The sequence goes on along the minus strand of NZ_JBYTDE010000003.1, from coordinate 167,225 downwards.
CCAAACTCCTCGCCCAGATGCTCGCGCATGTATTTGCACTTGAGCCAGGCCTCCACATCTCGACTGGCCTCATCGGCACGGCGCTCATTGGCACTGCAATGCAGGCCGGCTGCCTCCCAGGCCTGGGTCTCGGCCGTGGCCTTGCGCGGCTTGACCGAAGGCTCTTTGACCCGAGACGCCAGGCGTCGAGCCAGCTTGGTATGGGCCTCGCCAGGTGTGGGCAAGGCCGGCAACTGATAGCGCGACTTGCCCAGAATCGCCTTGATGACGCGGTGCACCAGCAGATCTGGGTACCGCCGGATCGGACTGGTGAAGTGGGTGTAAGCCTCGAAAGCCAGGCCGAAGTGACCGCTGTTGATGGGGGTGTAGATGGCTTGCTGCATGGAGCGCAGCAGCATGGTGTGGATCTGCTGTGAATCCGGGCGGTCCTTGGTGGCCTCGGCAATCGCCTGGAACTCGCCCGGCAGCGGCTCATCACTGACCGACAGTCCGACCCCCATGGCCTTGAGGTAGTTGGCCAGCAACTCGCGCTTCTCGGGGGTCGGGCCCTCATGAACACGGAACAACCCGGGATGCTTGCCCTGCCCAATGAAGTCGGCACTGCAGACGTTGGCGGCCAGCATCGCCTCTTCAATCAAGCGGTGCGCGTCATTGCGGGTGCGAGGCACGATCTTCTCGATGCGACCACTGTCATCGCACACGATCTGGGTCTCAGTGGTGTCGAAATCCACTGCACCTCGGATCCGGCGGGCGCCCAACAAAGCCCGGTAGACATCGTGCAGGTTCAACAGGTGAGGTACCAATGCCTTACGGCGGGCGGCTTCCGGCCCTCGTGTATTGGCCAGAATGGCCGCCACTTCGGTGTATGTGAAACGCGCATGGCTCCACATCACAGCCGGGTAGAACTGATAGGCATGGATCTCGCCCTTGGCGTTGATCAACATGTCGCACACCATGCAAAGCCGATCCACCTCGGGGTTGAGCGAACACAGACCGTTGGACAGCTTCTCCGGCAGCATGGGGATCACCCGCCGGGGAAAATAAACACTGGTGGCGCGCTCATAGGCATCGATGTCAATGCCAGAGCCGGTGTGCACATACTGACTCACATCAGCGATCGCGACCAACAGACGCCATCCCTTGCCGCGTCCGACACGGGCGGGCTCGCAATAGACAGCATCATCAAAGTCACGCGCATCTTCACCATCAATGGTGACCAGCGGCACGTCCGTCAAATCGATGCGATCACGCTTGTCAGAGGGACGAACCTTGTCCGGCAGCGCCTTGGCCTCATCCAGGCAGGCCTGGGAAAATTCGTGCGGGACACCGTACTTGCGCACCGCGATCTCGATTTCCATGCCAGGGTCATCCACCTCACCCAGCACCTCCGTGATGCGACCAACCGGCTGACCGAACAGCGCCGGCGGTTCCGTCAGGTCAACCACCACCACCTGACCTGGCTTGGCGGCCCCTGTTGCGCCCTTGGGAATCAATACATCCTGACCGTAGCGCTTGTCTTCGGGAGCCACCAGCCAGACACCACTCTCTTGCAGCAAACGGCCGATGATGGGCTGAGCAGGTCGCTCAATGATTTCCACCACACGACCCTCAGGCCGGCCACGGCGATCAGATCGCACGATGCGGGCCTTGACCCGATCCTTGTGCAACACCGCTCTCATTTCATTGGGTGGCAGATAGACGTCTGGCTCACCGTTGTCACGGATCACAAACCCGTGCCCATCACGGTGTCCTTGGACGACACCTTCAAATTCATCTGAAAAATTGTTCACTGACTTGCTTTGGCCTAAATTTTTGATATACAATCGAATTCTTCCTGAGATGCCCAGGTGGCGGAATTGGTAGACGCACTAGTTTCAGGTACTAGCGAGTAACATCGTGGAGGTTCGAGTCCTCTCCTGGGCACCAAGTTTAATGAAAACGAACTCAATATTCGCTTTCAAATGAATTAAAATCAGGAAATATTATTGTCGATAGACTGCCCAGGTGGCGGAATTGGTAGACGCACTAGTTTCAGGTACTAGCGAGTAACATCGTGGAGGTTCGAGTCCTCTCC
>NZ_JBYTDE010000003.1:0-165051 GCF_058791075.1 Curvibacter sp. EU05-FHT14A10 | reverse complement strand
TGGGCACCAGTCTTCGATAAATATAAGCAAAGAGCCGCTGTTTCAGCGGCTTTTTTGTTTTTCAGTTCAAAATCAAAAATAGTCGACCCACAAAAAAGCCCCGGGCACCATGCAATGCCCAGGGCGATACCATGAAGCCGAAAAGAGTTCGGCGTTTCGGCTTCAGATCGGCAGTGCGACCAGGTCATGCCCTTCGGCAGCCACAATGCGAGCCCGAGTGAACTCACCCACTTTCAGTGTCTTGCTGATCTTCTCGGGCGGCAACAGACGCACCACACCATCAATCTCGGGCGCGTCCGCATAACTGCGCCCCACCCCACCACGGCGCCCCATGGCCGGAGCAGAATCCACCAACACCTGCATGGTGGCCCCGACACGGCGCTGTAGGCGCTGGATCGATACCTCCTCAGCCACCGCCATGAACCGAGCACGACGCTCCTCCCTCACTTCAGGCGGCAACATCCCCGGGATATCGTTGGCTGCAGCACCCTCAACCGGGCTGTACGCAAAGCAACCAGCGCGATCAATCTGAGCTTCGCGAACAAAATCGAGCAGGTGCTGAAACTCTTCTTCCGTCTCGCCAGGAAAGCCAGCAATGAAAGTGCTGCGGATCACCAACTCCGGACAGATCTCGCGCCAACGCTGAATGCGCTCCAGGTTTTTTTCGCCACTGGCCGGACGCTTCATTCGCCTCAACACCTCCGGATGGCTGTGCTGGAACGGCACATCCAGATACGGCAACACCCGACCTGCCGCCATCAAAGGCAGGATCTCATCCACGCTGGGATAGGGATAGACATAGTGAAGACGAACCCAGGCGCCGTGCGGCTCAGCCAACTCACTCAAGGCCTGCACCAGCTCCAGCATGCGGGTCTTGACCGGCTTGCCATCCCAGAACCCAGTGCGGTACTTGACATCAACACCATAGGCAGACGTGTCTTGGCTGATCACCAGGAGTTCTTTCACCCCCCCCTCGAAAAGGGCGCGAGCCTCTTTCAACACATCACCGACAGGGCGCGAAACCAGATCGCCACGCATGGACGGAATGATGCAGAAAGTGCAACGGTGATTGCAGCCTTCGCTGATCTTCAAATACGCATAGTGACGCGGGGTCAGCTTGATGCCTGCCTCCCCAAAGGCATTGGGCACCAGATCAATGAAAGGATCGTGGGGTTTGGGCAGATGCTGATGCACTGCATCCATCACCTCCTGAGTGGCGTGAGGCCCCGTGACCGCCAGCACGCTCGGGTGCATTTGGCGCACCAGATTCTCCCCACCCTGAGCCTGCTTGGCCCCCAAGCAACCCGTGACGATCACCTTGCCGTTCTCAGCCAAAGCCTCGCCAATTGTGTCGAGACTCTCCTTGACGGCGTCATCGATGAATCCACAGGTATTGACGATGACGATATCGGCACCCTCAAAGGTTTTGGAGGTCTGATAACCCTCTGCACTGAGCTGGGTCAGGATCAATTCGGAGTCGGTCAACGCCTTGGGACACCCAAGACTGACGAACCCAACACGGGGGACTGGCTGGGCCGAACCGGCGGGAGAGGGGGGAACAAGAACTTCACTCATCGGCGTATTGTCCCAGTTCTTGCCGACAACAGGCCAGGGCCAGCGCAATACCCGCCACCCAGGCCTCGAAAAAACTCAGCGCTTCAGACCAAAAGCCCCCAGCATCTGCTCGGTCTGCTTCTGCATCTGCTCCTGCATCTGAGTGAGCAGAGATTTGGACTGCTCGGTGTACCCACCCATCATGCTCTGCAGCACGGGCGACTGCATGCTCATGAATTGCGCCCACATCTCCGGCGAAATACTCTTGGATTGAGCCGTCAACTGGGTCTGCATGTCAGAGAAGGCCTGGATGTTCTTTTCGATGTAAGAACCCATGAAGCCCTGCATGGCATGCCCATAGAAACGGATGATGCTGGACAACACCGCCTCCGTGAACATGGGGGCGCCACCCGCCTCCTCCTCGAGGATGATCTGCAAAAGGATGCTTCGCGTCAGATCATCATTCGTCTTCGCATCGCGAACCACAAACGATTCGCTGTCCATCACCAACTGACGCACCTCAGCCAAAGTGATGTAGGTGGAGGTGTCGGTATCGTACAGGCGCCGATTCGGGTACTTCTTGATGATCCGCTGAGACGGTTTGGCGGCTGCTTTCTTGCTTTGCACGTATGAGGCTCCTCGATCCTGGACAGACCGAAATATCGATGGGATCGTCACATTCTAGGGAGCACACCCGAGGCGACAGCCAAGGTTTACCCTGACCGTCTATTGTCAACCCGAACGCCACGAACAAAGACAATCTTTCCCGACCCAATGCTGCAGCACCGCCACAGCGCAACGCAGCGAGAATGCAGATCAAATCGAAAGCAGAAAAAGAAAAAGCCACCCATTGGGTGGCTTTTCAAGTTTGGAAGCTCTTGGGCTTCCGGGTCAGTTTACCGATGTTGCGAAGTCTGGTTATCTTCGCTCGGATAAACTGGTAGGCGCGATTGGACTCGAACCAACGACCCCCACCATGTCAAGGTGGTGCTCTAACCAGCTGAGCTACGCGCCTGTCTGTATTCGAGAATGTAGAGTATACAGCTGAAATTTCCTGTTTTTAGAAAAAACACAAAAAAGTTGAAATTCCCGCTTCAACTCAACGGCGCTTGGCCCACCTCACTCCTGGGACTGAAGCCACCAGCGACAACACCTTGCTCAGGCGCGCCGAATCCGAGACCTCCACCGTAAAAGTCATCCAGGCTGTTCCTTTGACGGACTGCGTCTGCACACCAATCACATTGGTCTTCTCGCGGGCGAAGACTTCTGAAATGTCGCGCAGCAACCCTTGTCGATCGGCCGCCTCGACGGCCACATCGACCGGATACCGAGCCAGGTCCTCGCCCTTGGCCCGCCCCCACTCCACCTCAATGACCCGCTCAGAACTGCGTGCAGCCATTTCACGGAAGTTGCTGCAATCAAGCCGATGCACACTGACGCCCTTGCCCCGGGTCACAAAGCCACCGATGGCATCCGGTGGTGCGGGCTTGCAGCACTTGGCCAGTTGGGTCATCAATGAATCAATCCCCACCACCAGCACACCGCCCTTGGGGGCCTTTTCAACGTTGCGCGATTTCTTCAGCAGCAGGTAATCATCGGGCTCCAGCACCGGTTCAGGCGGGCGCAGCAGGTTCTCGATGTTGCGCAGCGAGAACTCATCCTTGCCCACCACCTCGAACAAGGCATCGGCTGACTTGAACCCCAACTGCGACGCCAGGTCGACCAATTTGATCGCCGTCTTGCCTTCGCGCTGCAGCAGCTTCTCGACGGCTTCGCGCCCTCGGGCGATGGTCTCATGCGTGATCTGAGCGTTGAACCAGGCCCGCACCTTGGCGCGGGCGCGGTTGCTGTTCAAGAAGCCGAGTTCGGCATTCAACCAATCCCGCGACGGCCCGCCCTCCTTGGCAGCCACGATCTCAACCGTCTGACCGTTTTGCAACGAGGTGTTCAAGGGCACCATGGCGCCGTCGATGCGGGCGCCGCGACACCGGTGCCCCACGTCGGTGTGCACCGCGTAGGCAAAATCGACCGGCGTGCCCCCCTGGGGCAGCTCGACGATGGCGGCATTGGGTGTCAGCACATAGATGCGATCTTCAAACAGCCCACCACTGGGCTGGGTGCCCGACAGGTCGCGCTCCCAGGCCAGCAACTGCCGCAGCACGGCGATCTTGGCGTCGTACTCGCTGCTGGCCGACACCCCGGCATAGCCCTTGGTTCCGGCTTCTTTATAGGCCCAGTGAGCGGCCACGCCGTGCTCTGCGTGGTCGTGCATGGCCTGGGTTCGGATCTGGATCTCGATCGCCTTGCCAGCCTCATCGCGCACCACCGTGTGCAGGGACTGATAGCCGTTGGGCTTGGGCTTGGCGATGTAGTCATCAAACTCGGCATCAACGGGCGTGAAGCGGTCATGCACCCAGCCCAGCACGGTGTAGCAGTCCTTGATCGAGGACACGATCACACGCAGCGCCCGCAGATCGAACACCTGCTCGAACCCCAGGCCCTTGCCACGCATCTTCTTGACGATGCTATAGATGTGCTTGGGGCGACCCTGCACACTGGCCCGGATGCCCTGGGTCTGCAGCTCCGACTCGAGACTCAGGCGCAACGCGGCCATCGATGCCTCGCGCTCGGCACGCTTTTCATCCAGAAGGCGCGCCACCTCCCGGTAGGTATCGGGCTCGATGAACCGAAAGGCCAGGTCTTCCAGCTCCCACTTGATCTGCCAGATGCCCAGCCGGTTGGCCAGCGGGGCAAAAACGTGCAGCGACTCTCGGGCCAGGCTGGGCGGAATCGGCTGTTTCGAGGCAGCGTAGTACCGCAACGTCTGCAGGCGTGAGGCCAGGCGCAGCAGGACCACACGAAGATCCCGCGAGAAGGCGAGCAGCATCTTGCGCACGTTCTCATGCTGCACAGCAGGATCATCCAGCAGTTGCTGCGCCGCACGGGCCTGCTGCTGGATGCGGATCAACTGGGTGGTTTCAACGGCCAGCGTGGCGAACTGGTCACCAAACACCTTGCTCAGCACCTCCTGCGGCTTGTTCAGGTGCTCACAGGTGTAGACAAGGTAAGTGGCGGCCTGCATGGCCTCCGAGCCGCCGATCATGCGCAGGATGGCCGCCTCGGCGTCGGCATGAGCGAGGGTGCTCTCGCCCGAGACCAGCACCTGATCAACCAGAAAAGGTTCTGCAAACGCGCGGGCCCGGGCCAGGATGTCGGCCTGCCCCTGCAAATCTCGGGCGGTCGCTGCAATCAGCGGCGCCACCGGCTCAGAACGATAAGGCGAGCCCACAGGCTCCACCGGCGGAGGGGTCATCAGAATCAGGAAAGCGGTGCTTCAGCAGCAAAAATGAAGGCGACGAGCGTATCACGCTGATCCTCTGCAATCAGCGTCGGCGCGTGCCCGATGCCCGGTAGCTCCACCACCCGCGCACGGGGCCCGCGCTCGCCCATGGCCTGGGCGGTCATCGGTGACAGCAGATCGGACTGAGCCCCACGCAGCAACAGCGTCTGGGCCTGGATCTGGTCATACAGCTGCCACAGTGCCGCCTCGCCGCGCTGCGCGTCTTCTTCCTGCAAGGCGCGAAAGGGCACGGCAATTGCCGGGTCGTAGTGCAAACCCAGGCCACCGCCTGGCAACTCACGCAGCATGGGACGGGTCAGCGCGAGCCATTGTTCGGGCGTGTGGGGCCCGAAACCCGAGGAAATCAACCAAAGCGCCGCAGCCGCCTGCTTTTCATCGGCAAACTGCACGGGCTGCCCCAGGTACGCGCCGATGCGTTGCAAGGCACTCCATTGGATCACCGGCCCCACATCATTGAGCACCAGACGACGCACAGGCTGCGGCAGGGGCAAGCCAGGCTGCCCTGCCAAAACCATGCCGATCAGGCCGCCCATGCTGGTGCCGACCCAGTCCAGGATCGCGATCGGTGCCTGCTGCTGCAACTGCGCCAGCAAGGCCATCATGTCCGCCGCGTACTGCGGGATCTGGTAATGGGCCGGGTTGCTCAGCCGATCGCTGTGGCCACGGCCGACCACGTCAGGGCAGATCACCCGCACAGGGTGCCCGGCGCGGGCCACCAAATCCTGTGCCAGCACATCGAAGTCGCGCCCCTGTCTCGAAAGACCATGCACGCAAACAATCACGTGCGCGGCCTGTGCATCACCCCAAGCCCAATAGGCCATGCGGTGCCCGCCATCGGCGTCCGGACAGCTTACGTAGTTCAGCGTAGGATCATTCATGGTGCCTTCCAGGGCCAGTTCTCGGCTCGATAATCTTTGTTCACTGCATCCTAATTGATCTGGAGATTCCTCATGTTGAATGGCAAGACAGCTCTTGTGACCGGCTCCACCAGCGGCATCGGTCTGGGCATCGCGAAGGCGCTGGCCCGCCAGGGCGCCAACCTGATCCTGAATGGTTTTGGCGACGCCTCGGCGCCTCAGGCCGAAGTGGCAGAAGCCGGCAAAGCCCATGGCGTGCAGGTGGCCTTCCACGGCGCAGACATGAGCAAGCCTGCCGAGATCGCCGACATGATCGAATTCGCGAACACCCGTTTTGGCGGCGTCGACATCCTGGTCAACAACGCGGGCATTCAGCACGTGGCCCGGGTGGAGGATTTTCCCGTCGAGAAGTGGGACGCCATCCTGGCCATCAACCTGTCCAGCGCGTTCCATGCCACCCGCCTGGCCCTGCCCGGCATGAAAACCAAGAACTGGGGCCGCATCATCAACGTCGCCTCGGTGCACGGCCTGGTCGGCTCAGCCGAGAAATCGGCCTACGTGGCCGCCAAACATGGGGTCGTGGGTCTGACCAAGGTCACGGCCCTCGAAAACGCCACCAGCGGCATCACCTGCAATGCCATCTGCCCAGGCTGGGTGCTCACCCCGCTGGTGCAGAAGCAGGTCGATGCCAAGGCGGCCGCCAACCAATGGACCAACGAGCAGGCCACGCGCGCCCTGCTGGGTGAAAAAGAACCCTCGATGCAGTTCACCACGCCCGAGGAATTGGGTGAGCTGGCCGTGTTCTTCTGCTCCCCCGCCGGCAACAACGTGCGCGGCGTGGCCTGGAACATGGACGGCGGCTGGACAGCTCAGTAACCTGCATCAACCACTCCCTGGGATTGCCGGGAATGGCGGGGGCACCCGGGGGGTTGCCCCAGCCCGCATCAAACGCCTCAGTTCATCTGAATCGAACCCGACACGGTGACCGTCACCGTGCTGCGGCCGGCCTCGACCGGCAGGTCGGCCACGGCCATCGGCGAAGCCATCTTCGCCTCGGCCGCCATCAGGCGCGGGCGCGGCGAATACCCGCCATCGGATGAGCTCACATTCACTTCGCGCAATGAATAGCCGGCAAAGCCGAACTGCCGGGTCAGGTCGGCCGCGCGCACCTTGAAGCTCTGAATCGCGCGGCTCTGGGCTTCGGCCTCCAGTTGCTGGCGCTGCTCGCGGCTGAGCGAGAAATTCAGCTGGGTCACGTTCAAGCCCGCGATCCGGGAAGCTGCCGCAGTGAGGGCAGGAATGTCACGCCCCTCCAGAATCACTTCAGCGGAGCCTTGCCAGCCATTGATCTTGCCCTCGCGCCCATAACGCGGAAAAACAGAAAAAGCGCCGCTGCGCACTTCGACCTGGCCCGGCCTGGCCTGCTTTCGGGCCTCGTTCATGGCCGGCTCCAATACAGTTCGCAGCTGGGCCTGCACCTGCGCGGCGTCAGCACCCTCACGCACCACGCCCAGCGTCAGGCTCAGCCAATCCTGCACCACCTCCACCGAGCCCGAACTCTGCAGCTGCACCACGTTTTGAGGAGCGGCCATCGACAGGGTCTGGGCCTGCGCCCCCCATCCGCCCAAGGCCCACACCCCACCAGCCAAGACCAGACCTCGCAGAATAGAAGATTGAGACACGTGAAAACTCCTGATCATTGAAACACCAGGAAACCAGGGTAAACACCACTGATATCGGGCGAATCACGGCCAAAACGGCCTGAAAGAACCAATTTCCAACAAGACGAACGTCAAGTGCTGAACATCATGTAGGACACCGGCGGCTAGCTAACGAAAGCGCTGTAACAGTATGTGATATCGATCCCAAAACGCTGGCCTTTTGGTTGTTACAAGTCTCAAAATCGCACTTGTTACAAATCAGGTCAAAGCCATGAACACTTCCAATACCCGCACAGACAAGATTCTGGTCGTCGATGACGATGCCCGCATCCGCGATTTGCTCAGGCGCTACCTGAGCCAAGAAGGCTTTGAAGTCATGGTGGCCGAAGATGGCAAGGCGCTCAACCGCATCCTGCTGCGCGAATCGGTGGACCTCATCGTGCTCGACCTGATGATGCCCGGTGAAGACGGTCTGTCCATCTGCCGCCGCCTGCGTGCGGCCAACGACCGCACCCCCATCATCATGCTCACCGCCAAGGGCGAGGATGTGGACCGCATCGTGGGCCTGGAGGTGGGTGCCGACGACTACCTGGGCAAACCCTTCAACCCGCGTGAACTGCTGGCCCGCATCCATGCGGTACTGCGCCGCCGGCCACCGCAAGAGGCCCCTGGCGCGCCCTCGGGCGACAACGAACAGGTCACCTTTGGTCCTTTCACCTTCGATCTGGGCACCCGGGCCTTGCACCGCAACGGTGAGGAACTGCCCCTGACCACGGGTGAGTTCGCCATGTTGAAGGCGCTGGTCCGCCATCCACGCCAACCCCTGTCACGCGAAAAGCTGGCGCTGCTGGCGCGGGGCCGCGAATTCGAGCCCTTTGATCGCAGCCTTGACGTGCAGGTGTCGCGTCTTCGCAAACTGATCGAAGTGGATGCGGCCGCGCCGCGGTATATTCAAACCGTGTGGGGAGTCGGTTACGTGTTTGTGCCGGACGGTGGCAACTGAGCTGCCCCAGGTCAATCGACGGCGCCCATGGCGCCGTTTTTTCATGGTGCCGCCAAGCAGAACGACCGAGTCCAAGAAGACCCCGACGTGAGAAAAAAGAAAACCCATGTGCCGATGAATCAGGTTGATGCCACCAGTCCGGCACCCCTGGAGATGACCCAGCAAGCGCGCGGTGCGCGTGCTCGGGTCAGCCTGAATCTGTTCTGGCGCACCTTTTTCCTGCTGGCCATCCTGCTGATCGGCAGCATTCTGGCCTGGCTGCAAACCCTGCGAGCACTTGAGCTTGAACCCCGGGCCCTGCACACAGCCCAGCAAATCGCCTCGCTGGTCAACCTCAGCCGTGCCGCCCTGCTGCATGCCGACGGCATCGCACGGCTGTCCCTGATCAAGACCATGGCCGATCAGGAGGGCCTGCGCATCCTGCCGCGCGAGCCCAACGACCAGTTCGAAATGTTCGAAGCCGACAACGCCCTGGGCCAGCGGGTCACCGCTGAGGTCATCGAGCGCCTGGGCCCGGGTACCGTGGTCGCGCAGCGCGTCAACCACGAACCCGGCCTGTGGGTGGGCTTCGAGATCAATGGCGATTCCAATTGGCTGTTGATGGACCGTGCCCGCTTCAGCCCGGCCAGCGGCCGAACCTGGCTGATCTGGATGATCACGGCCGCCGTGCTGTCCCTGGCAGGTGCTGCCGCCATTGCCCGACTGATCAACAAACCCTTGCAGCAGTTGTCATTTGCGGCCAACCGGGTGCGTGACGGTGACTTTGACGCCAGCCACCTGGACGAACAGGTGGCCACCAGCGAGATCCGCGAGGTCAACATCGGCTTCAACCGCATGGCCGAAAAGTTGGCCAAGGTGGAGCAGGACCGAGCCATCATGCTGGCCGGCATCTCCCACGACCTGCGCACCCCCCTGGCTCGCCTGCGCCTGGAAACCGAAATGAGCGTTGCCGATACCGATGCACGCAACCACATGGTGGCCGACATCGTGCAGCTCGACGCCATCATCGACAAGTTCCTCGATTACGCCCGCCCCGATCACGTGGAGCTCAAGACGGTGCGGCTGGCCGATGTGGTCGACTCCTGCCTGTACGGGGTGCAGGACGACCCTGAGCTGAAGATCCATGTCTCGCTGCAGGACGACCCCCATGTGCTGGCCGACGAAGTTGAGCTGGCCCGAGTACTGTCCAACCTGATCGAGAACGCCCGCCGCTACGGCAAGACGCCCGGCACCGCCGTGTCGGTGATCGAAATCGCGGCCCGTGCACGCGAGGAATGGGTTCTGCTCAAGGTCCGCGACCATGGCCCTGGCGTGCCCCCGGACATCCTGGCCGACCTGGTCAAACCCTTTTTCCGGGGTGATTCGGCCCGTACCCACGCCACCGGCGCCGGGCTGGGCCTGTCCATCGTCAACAAGACCATCCAGCGCATGGGGGGCATGTTTGTGCTGGCCAACAGCAGCAGCGGCGGCCTGGCGGCCCACATCAAGCTGCAGCGGGCCTGAACCCAGGTGGCATGAGTCGCCTGGGGCCCAGGGGGCAGATTCAGGCCAGCAGCAGCACCACCGCCCGCGCTTCCATGCTCAGGCCCTGGCCCACTGGCCCCAGTTTCTCGGCCGTCTTGGCCTTCACGTTGACCTGCGACACCTCCAGGCCCAGCACCGCGGCAATCCGCTCGCACATGGCCGGGATGTGAGGCATCAGCTTGGGCGCTTGCGCGATCACTGTGCTGTCGATGTTGTTGATGCACCAGCCCTGTGCCTGCACGCGCCGCGCCGCCTCGGCGAGCAAAACCGTCGAATCAGCGCCTTTGAACCGAGCATCGGTGTCCGGAAAATGCCGCCCGATGTCCCCCAGGCCGGCCGCGCCCAACAAGGCATCGGTGATGGCATGCAAGAGCACATCGGCGTCGGAGTGGCCCAGCAAGCCCAAGGTGTGCGGCACCTCCACCCCCCCCAGAATCAGCTTGCGCCCGGGCACCAGCGCATGCACATCCCAGCCCTCGCCCACACGCAGCTTCATGGTGTCACCCCCAGCGCCGCCTGGCGGGCCTGCAACACGGCCGCGGCCAGCGCAAAGTCATCGGGGTAGGTGACCTTGAAATTGACCCCGGCCGCCGGCACCAGCAAAGGCGAAAAGCCCAGGGCCTCGACCGCCGCGGCCTCATCGGTCACGGCCAGCCCGCTGGCGCCCAGCGCCTGTTGCAACAGGCCCAGGCGGAACATCTGTGGCGTCTGGGCCAGCCATTTGTCCTGCCGGTCCAGGGTGCGGGCCACCCGTCCCGCGGCGCCACTTTTGAGCGTGTCGGCCAGCGGCTGGGCCAGCAATCCGCCCACCGGGTCGCTCCAGCAGGCATCAATCAGTGCGCGGACCTGGGTGGGAGTGATCAGGCAACGCGCCGCGTCATGCACCAGCACCCAGTCGTCGCCCACCGCGCCCAGGGTGCTGAGCACCCCCAGGCCGTTCAAAACGCTCTCGGCGCGCGAGGCCCCGCCGCAATCGGCCACATGGCAGCCCTCGGCCAGGCCGGCCTGCTCCAGGGTGCTGTCGCCCGGTGCCACCACCACCAGCACACCGGCCAGTCCTGGGGTGGCCGCAAAAGCCCCCAGGGTGTGGGCCACCAGAGGCTGCCCGGCCAGCGGCTCGTATTGTTTGGGGCCGGTCGAGCCCGCCCGCGAACCTGAGCCCGCGCACGGGACGAGCACCCAGCAGCGCGGCGAGGCGGAGGACGAAGCTGGGGATGAAGCCAGAACTGAAGGGGGGTTTTGAGGTGTGAGATCGGTCATAGCAAGTCACCCATTCTAAAATCCCCGGATGCACACCCCCCGTCATTGGTCACGGGGGGTGTTTGCCATTGCTGGACGCCATGGAACTGCCCAAACTCTCGCCCGGAAAACGTTTCGCCCTGCCCCGCCCCGTGGGTTCTGCCGATGCCTTGTTGCTGGCCCGCCTGGGCTTGCGCGAAAAAGCCGCCGGCCGGCCTACGGCCATCGTCACGGCAGACGCCAGCGATGCCCAGCGCCTGATCGACGAGATTGCCTTCTTCGCCCCAGGCCTGCGGTGTGCGCTGTTTCCCGACTGGGAAACCCTGCCCTACGACACCTTCTCGCCCCACCAGGACCTGATCTCCGAGCGCCTGGCCACCCTGTGGCGCATTCAGCAGCGCGACAAGGAAACCGGGGCCGACGTGGTCATCGTGCCCGCCACCACTGCGCTGTACCGGCTGGCACCGCCCTCGTTCCTGGCAGGCTATACCTTCCACTTCAAGGTCAAGCAAAAGCTCGACGAGGCCAAGCTCAAAGGCCAGCTCACCCTGGCCGGCTACAGCCACGTCACGCAGGTGGTCAGCCCTGGCGAGTACGCCGTGCGCGGCGGCCTGATCGACCTCTTTCCCATGGGCTCGGCCATGCCCTTCCGGGTGGACCTGTTCGATGACGAGATCGACTCCATCCGAACCTTCGACCCCGACAGCCAACGCAGCCTGTACCCCGTGCCCGAGGTGCGTCTGCTGCCCGGGCGCGAGTTCCCCATGGACGACGCGGCCCGCGCCAAGTTCCGCAGCCGCTGGCGTGAACTGCTGGAGGGCGACCCCACCAAGAGCCGGGTCTACAAGGACATGGGCAACGGCGTGGCCACAGCCGGCATTGAGTACTACCTGCCGCTGTTCTTCGACGACACGGCCACCGTGTTCGACTACCTGGGCACGGACGCCACGGTGGTACTGCATGGCGAGCTGGAGCCCGCCTTCCAGCGCTTCTGGCAAGACACCAAGGACCGCTTCCGCCTGATCCAGGGCGATCCTGACCGCCCCGCCCTGCCACCCGAGGCCCTGTTCCTGAGCATCGAGCAGTTCTACGGCCGGGCCAACGAGCACGCCCAGCTTTCCATCCGGCCCGCAAGCCCAGACCAGGTCGACGTCGACGACAGCGCCAATGTGCAGAAGCTGGGCGACCTGTCAGTGCTGCGCGGCACCGAAGACCCGCTGGCCCGCCTCAAGGCCCATCTGGCCAACCCGGGCACCCAACGCGTGCTGCTGCTGGCCGAGAGCGATGGCCGGCGTGAAAGCCTGCTCGACTTCCTGCGTGCGGGCGGCGTCAACCCGCCGGCCTTCGACTCACTGGCCGAGTTCGAGGCCGAGACCACCGAAGCCCTGGGCATCGCCACCGCGGCCCTCACCGTGGGCTTTCGCTGGCTGGCCCCCGGCATCGACTTCGTCACCGAGACCGAGCTGTTTGCCGCTGGTGCCACCACCCGTCGGCGCAAAAAGCAAGAGCAGGTCAGCGACGTTGAAGCCCTCATCAAGGACCTGGCCGAGCTCAACGTGGGCGACCCGGTGGTGCACGCCCAGCACGGCATCGGGCGCTACCGCGGCCTGGTCAACATGGATCTGGGCCAGGGCAAGAACCCCGATGGCACACCGGCCATGCAAGAGTTCCTGCACCTGGAGTACGCCGACAAGGCCGTGCTGTATGTGCCGGTCAGCCAGTTGCAGCAGATCAGCCGCTACACCGGCGTCAGTGCCGACGAGGCCCCGCTGCACAAGCTCGGCAGTGGCCAGTGGGACAAGGCCAAGCGCCGAGCCGCTGAACAGGTGCGCGATGCGGCGGCTGAACTGCTCAATATCTATGCCCGCCGCGCGGCCCGCGAAGGTCATGCCTTCCGCTACTCGCCGCAGGACTACGAGGTGTTTGCCAACGACTTCGGCTTCGAAGAAACCGCTGACCAGCGCGCCGCCATCCATGCCGTGATCCAGGACATGATCAGCCCCCGCCCCATGGACCGACTGGTCTGCGGCGACGTGGGCTTTGGCAAGACCGAGGTGGCCCTGCGGGCCGCCTTCGTGGCCGTGACCGGCGGACGCCAGGTGGCGTTTCTGGCCCCCACCACCCTGCTGGCCGAGCAGCACTACCAGACCCTGGTGGACCGCTTTGCCAAATGGCCTGTGAAGATCGCAGAGATGAGCCGCTTCCGCTCGGCCAAAGAGATCAGCGCGGCCGCCAAGGGCATTGCCGAAGGCACGGTCGACATCGTGGTCGGCACCCATAAGTTGCTCAGCGAAAGCGTCAAGTTCAAGAACCTGGGCCTGCTGATCATCGACGAGGAACACCGCTTCGGCGTGCGCCACAAAGAGGCCATGAAGGCCCTGCGTGCCGAGGTGGACGTGCTCACCCTCACCGCCACCCCGATTCCGCGCACCCTGGGCATGGCCCTGGAAGGCCTGCGCGACCTCAGCGTGATCGCCACGGCACCCCAGCGCCGCCTGGCCATCAAGACCTTTGTGCGCAACGAAGGCACCGGTGTCATCCGCGAGGCCGTGCTGCGCGAGCTCAAGCGGGGCGGCCAGGTCTACTTTCTGCACAACGAGGTCGAGACCATCGAGAACCGGCGCCAGAAGCTCGAAGAGATCCTGCCCGAGGCCCGCATCGCCATCGCCCATGGCCAGATGCCCGAACGCGAGCTGGAGCGCGTGATGCGCGACTTCGTGGCCCAGCGCTTCAACCTGCTGCTGTGCTCCACCATCATCGAGACCGGCATCGACGTGCCCAGCGCCAACACCATCGTCATGAGCCGGGCCGACAAGTTCGGCCTGGCCCAGTTGCACCAGTTGCGCGGTCGCGTGGGCCGCAGCCACCACCAAGCCTATGCCTACCTGATGGTGCCCGACATCGAGGGCCTGACCAAGCACGCCGCCCAGCGCCTGGAGGCCATCCAGGCCATGGAAGAACTGGGCAGCGGCTTCTACCTGGCCATGCACGACCTGGAGATCCGCGGCGCCGGCGAAGTGCTGGGCGAAAACCAGAGCGGCAACATGCTCGAAGTGGGCTTTCAGCTCTACAACGAGATGCTGTCCGAGGCCGTGCGCAGCCTGAAGGCCGGCAAAGAGCCAGACCTGCTGGCCCCGCTGTCGGTCACCACCGACATCAACCTGCACGCCCCGGCCCTGCTGCCCGACGACTATTGCGGCGATGTGCACCTGCGCCTGTCCTTCTACAAGAAGCTGGCCACGGCCCGCACACCGGATCAGATCGACACCTTGCTCGAAGAGATCGTCGACCGCTTCGGCAAACTGCCGGCCCAGGCCCAAACCCTGATCGACGTGCATCGCTTGCGCGTGCTGAGCGCGCCCTACGGCGTGGTCAAGGTCGATGCCGCCCCTGGCGTCATCACCATCACCTTCAAGTCCAACCCGCCGATCGACCCGATGCGCATCATCGAGCTGATCCAGAAGCACCGCCACATCAAACTGGCGGGCAACGAGAAGCTGCGCATCGAGCGCGAGGTCAAAGAGCCCAAGGACCGTGCCCAGGCTGTGCGTGACATCCTGCGCCAGTTGGGCCAACCCCTGGCCGTGGCCTGATCCATCGGGCCTGCCATGGACACTGCCCTGCCCTGGCTGCTGGACCTGGAGACCGGTCTGCTCGCCGCCGCCCTGCTGCTGGCCCTGTGGCTGCGCCCCTGGCGCCTGATGGCCGGCAGCGCCCTGCTGTCGCCCGTGCTGGGCTGCCTGGTGCTGCTGCCGGGCCTGTGGGCCCTGCCCTCGCTGCACGCCATGCCGTTGCAACTGCAGTGGTCAGGGGCGTGCCTGGCCTTGCTGATGCTCGGCTGGCCGCTGGCCGTGCCGGTGCTCACCGGTGTGGCCCTGCTGGCGGGCCTGCTGGCCGGCCTTACCCCATCGGCCATGATCGACATGGCGTTCTGGCAGGGCGTGCTGCCCGCCACCCTGGCCCTGCTGCTGGGGGCCGCCATCCGGCGCTGGATCGGGCCCCACCTCTTCGTCTACACCCTGGGCCGGGCCTTTCTGGGCACCGTGCTATGCAACTTCGCGGCCACCGTGCTGGGCCAGTGGCTGGGTCACGAACTGCCCGGTGTCGGCGGCGACCTGTCGATCATTGCCCACTGGCTCATGGCCTGGGCCGACGGTTTCATGACCGGCATGCTGGCCGCCATCTTCGTGGCCTTCCGCCCGCAATGGCTCGCCACCTGGTCGGATGGGCTGTACCTCAAACAACCCTGAAATGCCTGCCGCCCCGCACAGGCAAAATCACACTTCATTTCGCAGATCACACCAACTCAGCATGGCACCCATGAGCACCCAAGAATTCGCCCCCGGCCTTGTGATCCAGGGCTTCACGCCCCCGTTCGACCTCAGCAGCTACAAGCTGATTGCCTTCGACATGGACTCCACCCTGATCAACATCGAGTGCGTGGATGAGATTGCCGATGCCGCCGGCCGCAAGACCGAAGTGGCGGCCATCACCGAGGCCGCCATGCGCGGCGAGATCACCGACTACAAAGAGAGCCTGCGCCAGCGCGTGGCCCTGCTCAAAGGCGTGACCGAGGCACACATGCTTCAGGTGTACGAGCAACGGCTGCAACTCAACCCAGGCGCTGCCGAGCTGGTGGCGGCCTGCAAGGCGGCCGGCCTCAAGGTGTTGCTGGTCAGCGGCGGCTTCACCTTCTTCACCGACCGCATCCGGGCCCGCCTGGGCATCGACTTTGCGCGCTCCAACGTGCTGGAGGTGCAGGACGGCGTGCTGACGGGCCGCATGGTCGACCAACCCTGGGGCGACATCTGTGACGGTGCCGAAAAGCGCCGCACCCTGCTCGAGGTCAGCACCTTGATGGGCATCCCCGCCAGCCAGACCATCGCGATGGGCGACGGCGCCAACGACCTGCCCATGATGGCGGTGGCCGGCCTGTCGGTGGCCTACCACGCCAAGCCCCGCGTGCGCGCCGAAGCCATGGTGGCCATCAACCAGGGCGGGCTTGACCGCCTGCTGGAGCTCAGCCGCCGGGGCTGAACCCGGGTGACAGTGGGGTTGGGGCACTGCCGCCAGAATGGCGCGATGCCCGCCAAGCCCCCTCCGCCCCCCACCCAACCCGGTCCTTCGCTGCCTGGCCAGCAACGCCAGCGCTGGGTGATGCTGCTCACCCTGTGCCTGGGATTCACGCTCAGCCAGGCTTACCGCACGGTAGCCGCCATGATGGCCGCGCCGCTGCAGGCCGATTTTCAGCTGTCGACCAGCCAACTGGGCCTGTTTGCGGGCCTCTTTCACTTTGCCTTCGGGGCGCTGCAGATCTTCATGGGCATCAGCATCGACCTGTACGGCATCCGCCGCACGATCCTGCTGGCCATGCCGCTCACCGTGCTGGGATCCATCGTCTCGGCACTGGCCCCCGGCCTGGGCACGCTGCTGCTGGGTCAAGCCCTGATCGGGGCAGGCTGCGCACCGGCTTTTCTGGTGTGCACGGTGTACATTGCGCGCCGCTTCCCGATCGAGCGCTTTGCGGCGGTCTCCGGGCTGGTGATGGGCCTGGGCGGACTGGGCCTGCTGATCACGGGCACGCCCCTGGCCTGGCTGATCGAGATCAGTTCGTGGCGCGCTGGCTTCACGGTGCTGGGCGTGGCCACCGCCCTGGCCTGGTGTTGCGCCTGGGTGGGGGTGCGTGAGCCTGGGCAACCCTCAGGCACGCCAGCCGAATCGGTGCCGCAGGCCCTGCGCAGTGCGGCGCGCTTGCTCGCCCTGCCCCACACCTGGGGCATCCTGGCGCTGGCCTCCGTCACCTACGCCTCCTTCATCAGCCTGCGCGGTCTGTGGCTGGGCCCCATGCTGTTGCAACGCCACGGCTTCAGCCTGGTGCAGTGCGGCAACGTGGCGCTGGCCGTGTCCGTGGTGGGCCTGTTCGGGCCACCCTTGTTCGGGCGCCTGCAACTGGAGGGGGCGCAACGCCGGCGCTGGATCGTCGGCTTCAGTACCGTGCTGGCGCTGTTGTTCGGCCTGCTGGCCTGGTCGCCGCTGGCCTGGGTGAGCGTGCTGGCCAGCCTGGTGATCGGCTTTGGCAGCGGCTTCATCATTCTGCAGTACGCCGATGTTCGTGCGTCCTACCCGCCCGAACTCACGGGGCGGGCCCTGGCGGTCTACACGATGGCCATGTTCCTGGGGATCGCCCTCATGCAGTGGGTGACCGGCGCTGTGGCCGCCTGGGCACAGTCGCACCAGATCGAAACCTTTGTGGCCGTCAACAACACGATCATGGGCATGTTGCTGCTCGGCACCGCGGCCTTTCGCGGCTTGCCAGCCGCCCACGCAGTGCGCTGAGAGAGGCAGCGCTCAGGTGGTGCGATCTCAGGCAGGGCGATGCTGGTGCGCCCAGCGCACGATGTCGGCAGCCCCCATGGCACCGGGCTGGCGGGCGACCTCGCGCCCCCCGACAAACAGGGCCAAGGTCGGGATGCTGCGGATCTGATAGCGCTGGCCCAGGGCCGGCACCGCCTCGGTGTTGACCTTGGCCAGGCGAAAGTGCGGCTCCAGCTGCTGTGCGGCCTGCTCGAAGGCGGGCGCCATCATGCGGCAGGGGCCACACCAGGGTGCCCAGAAGTCAACCAGCACCGGCACCTGACTGCGTCCGATGTGTCGCTCAAACAAGGCCACATCGTCCAGTGCCAGCGAATGACCACCGAACAGGGGCTGCTTGCACTGCCCACAGTCAGGTGACTGCCCCATTTGAGCCATCTGCACGCGGTTGGTGGTGTGGCAATGGGGGCAGACGACATGCAGCGCCGTCGCCGCAGCAGCAGTGGGGCTCATGCCGGGGCTCCGGGCTCGCGGCTGGCCGACTGCGGGCCCAAATACCCCAGAGGGCCCAAGCGGCCCAGAAGTTGGCGCGTGGCCACCTCGGCCTCCACGGCCTGCGCCAGCGGTGCACGACACAGGCCGGCTTCGCCGTAGTGCAGGTTTTCGTACAGCAGGCTCAAGGCCGGGCTTTGGCGCAGCAAGGCCTGCAGGCCTTCCTGGGTTTCAGCCCGATCACTCAGATCGTGCAGCATCTGTGTGGCGCGCTGCGCCAGCAGCCGATATTGCAACGGATCTGCGGCTTTGGGGGAGATGTCGAGCCGGTCCAGCATTTGTGCCAGGACGGCCAGCGGAGTGAAGTCGGTTCGGATCGTGTTCATGTCTTGGCAATTGGGGATGGGTCGGCCCTTTGCAAGAGGGCTTTCTGGCGTACCCGCGCCGCCTCGGATGACCCTGGCAGCAACCCGGTGGAAGGGCGCCCCTACACTGGATCCACCCGGCAGCCAGGATTCCCATGCACACCTCAACACGCTCGCCCTCATCCTCTACCCCCCCCACACCCCGCCCCCCCGGAGCGCGGCGGCGCTTTCTGCTGGGCCTCGCCAGTTGGCCATTCGTGCCCTCATCCGGGTGGGCACAGACCGCCCCTTCGGACGTGCGACGGCTGCGCGGCACGCTGCAGCAGGTGGGGCCAGACCGCATCACCGTGCTCACCCGCGAGGGTGACACCGTGTCGCTGGCGCTGGGCGCGAAGCTCAGCGTGGCCGAGGTCTACCCCATCACCCTGGCGGAGGTGCAGGCCGGCAGCTTCATCGGCACGGCGGCTCGGCCCCAGGCCGATGGCAGCCTGCAGGCCATCGCAGTCACCGTGTTCCCCGAATCCGCCCGGGGCCTGGGCGAAGGGCACCGCCCCTTTGACCTGCAGGCCGACAGCACCATGACGAATGCGACGGTGGCCGATGTGGTCAGCGCGCCCGCCGGGCGCACCCTGCAATTGCGTTATGCGGGTGGACAGAAAACCCTTCAGGTCCCGGCCGGCACACCGGTGGTCACCTTCAGGCCCGCCGACCGCAGCCTGCTCGTGCCCGGGGCCAGTGTCTCCTTGAGCGCCCAGGTGCTGGATGGCGAAGCCACCGCGACCCGCATCAACGCCGGGCGCAACGGGTTCCGGCTGCCCTATTGATCAGAGCCTGTTCACAGGCCCTGGCCCGCCGGGGCGTTGAGCAGGCGCACCAGCCGCGCCGTCGAGGCCACCCCGGCCTTGCCTCGGATGCTGCGCAACTGGTGATCGACGGTGGACAACGAGCGCCCCAGGCGCCGCGCCACCTCCTTGTAACTCAGGCCCATGGCCACCAGTTCGGCCACCCGGCGTTCGGCCGGTGTCAACAGGGCCAGCACCGGATGAAGAGAGGCTGACCGCGGTGCAGATTCGGCTCGGTCTGACGCGTTGGCCTCGGTGGCCAAGGCCAGCAAGGGCCCGATCACCTGGCCCGCCAAGGCCGGCAGCTCGTCGCAGACCTCGCCCTGCCAAGGCGGCGTCTCGTGCTGCCAGTCGGCACAGATCAGGCCGACCGGCCCGCCGGCATGCAAGGGAAGCGCCATCTTGGCCGCCGCCCCTGAGCGCAGCAGGCGCTCGCGCAGGGGCTCAGCCATGCTGCGCTCCCGGGCCACACTGGGCACCGCCAGCCCGATGCGCCGACGCCAGACCTCGCGCACGCCCTGCTCGTCAGCCGCAAAGCGCTGGCCCAGCATGGAGGCCATGTCGCGGCCAGGCCGCCGGGTTTCGGCCAGCACCACATAGTCAAGCGGCCCCGTTCCCGCCAGCGCATAGCCGCCCAGACCGGCATCAACGCGGTCGGCACGCAGGGTCTCAAGCATCCAGTCGGTGGTGAGGCGCCAGCAGGCGGTCGGGTCGTCCAGGTAAAGCAGCAACTGGGCCGCCAGATCGCGCGCCGGGCGCCAGCGCAGAGCCTGCGGGCCTTCCAACAACTTCTGGCGCCAATGGCGTTGCTCACCCATGAGCAGCAAATCGGTCATGGCCGCCAATCTAAAGACGCGCAGCGGCTTGGCAATAGGGAGCATCCCGCAGGGCGAGGGGCGCTGGTTAACCCGAGTGCGAATCTTCGCGATGCCAAAGCGCACCGGCCTGCCCATACTGCCGAGACGCTGCCACCCATCGATTCACCGGGCTCAGCCCGTACCAGGTGCGGCCCAGCCCATTTTGATCACACGCCATGAAAACCTACCCTAACATTGTTGCCGGCCAACCCGTGCTGTCGTCCACCACGTTCGAATCCCGCAACCCGGCCACGGGCGAACTGCTGGGCCTGGTGCCGAAAAGCAGCCCCGAGCAGGTGGCCCAGGCGGTCGCTGCCGCCCAGGCCGCTCAGCCCGCCTGGGCCGCCCTGCCCGATGCCGAACGGCAGGCCGCCCTGGTGCGGGTGGCCGACATCCTGCACGCGCAACAGGAACACCTGGCCGAATGGATCACCCGTGAGCAGGGCAAGCCACTCGGCGGCGTGGGCCCCGACCAGGTACCCGGCGCCCGCTTCGAGGCCTACGCCTGCGAGGTCTGGACCCGCGTGCCCGCCAGCCTGGCACTGCCCGTTGAAGTGGCCTTTGAAGACGACACCCGGCGCGACGAGGTGCACCGCCAGCCCTACGGGGTGATCGCCGCCATCGCGCCCTGGAACTGGCCGCTGATGATCGCCATCTGGCAGATCATCCCGGCCTTGCGTGCCGGCAACACGGTGGTCATCAAGCCCTCTGAGCACACCTCCATCGGCACCCTGGAGATGGTCCGACTGATCAGTGCGGCCCTGCCCCCGGGCGTGCTCAACACCGTCACCGGTGCGGGCGACGTCGGCTCGACCCTGGTGAGCCAGCCCGCCGTGCGCAAGATTCTGTTCACCGGCTCCACCGCCACGGGCCGCCGCATCGCGGCCCTGGCCGGCGAGCGACTGAGCGCCTGCACCCTGGAGCTGGGCGGCAACGACGCCGCCATCGTGCTGCCCGATGCCGACCCGGCCGAGATCGCCATGGGGCTGTTCTGGGGGGCCTTTCTCAACATGGGCCAGACCTGCGCAGCCATCAAGCGCCTGTACGTACCCGCCGCCTTGCACGACGCCGTGGTTGGCGCGCTGCACGGCCTGGCCCAGGCCATGCCCATGGGCGACGGCCTGCAGCCCGGTATTGCCATGGGCCCGATCCAGAACCGCATGCAGTTTGACAAGGTGGTGTCGCTGGTGGAAAGCGCGAAGGCCGGCGGTGCCCGCATCGTGTGCGGCGGCGAGGCCCCGGGTGGACCTGGGCATTTCTTCCCGATCACGCTGGTCACCGACATCGACGACGGTGCCCCGCTGGTGGACCAGGAGCAGTTCGGCCCGGTGCTGCCCATCGTGCGCTACCGCGATCTGGACGACGCCGTGGCCCGCGCCAACCGGCTTGACGTGGGCCTGGGGGCCTCAGTTTGGGGTCGGGATGCCGAACAGGCCCGCGCCGTGGCCCTGCGCCTGCAGGCCGGCACGGTGTGGATCAACCAGCACGGGGCCGTGCACCCCATGGTGCCATTCGGCGGCCTCAAGGGCTCGGGGCTGGGGGTGGAATTTGGTCTGGAAGGCCTCAAGAGCGTCACCCAGACCCGGGTCATCAGCCTGAAGAAATGATGCCCAAAGGCCACGCTGGGGCCAGCCAATCCCGGCCCCTGGCGGCCTGCCTCAGCGCCGGCGCCCCGTGAGCGGGTAGGCCGGATCGGTGTAGCCCGGCGTGGACGGGTGGCCCGGCGCCACCAGCCCATCGACCAGGGCCTCGTCCTCGGGGGTGATCACCACATCGAGTGCCGGGCGGTAGTCCTGCCACTGCTTCAGGGTGCGTGGGCCCGCGATCACTGAGCTGATGCTGCGGTTGGCCAGCACCCAGGCGGTGGCAAACTGCGCCAGCGTGCAACCCTTGGCCTCGGCATGGGTCTTGAGTTGTTGGGCGATCACGAGCGACTCCTCACGGAACTCGGTCTCGGCGATGCGCTTGTCGCCCCGGGCCACGCGGCTGCCTTCTGCCGGCGGCTGGCCCGGCAGGTATTTGCCGGTCAGCACCCCGCGCGCAATCGGGCTGTAGGGCGTCACGCCGATGCCGTAATGGGCACAGGCCGGCAGGATCTCGACCTCGGGCATGCGATTGAGCAGGTTGTAATAGGGCTGGCACACCACCGGGCCCGGCATGCCCACCTGCTGCGCGAGTCGCACCAGTTCGGCAATGCGCCAGCCCCGGAAGTTCGACACCCCCCAGTAGCGGATCTTGCCTTGGCGCAGCAGTTGGTCCAGGGCACGCACCGTTTCTTCCAGGTCCATGTCCGGAAAGTCGCGGTGCAGGTACAGGATGTCGACATGGTCGGTCTGCAGACGCTGCAGGCTGGCCTCGGTCTCGCGCAACATCCAGCTGCGCGAGTAGTGGCTTTCGTTCACACGGCCTGACATCTTGTTGCCCAGCTTGGTGGCCAGCACCCAATCGTGGCGTTGCCCCTTGAGCAACTGACCGACCAGGGCTTCGGATGCACCTTGGGTGTACACATCGGCGGTGTCGATGTAGTTCACCCCCTGTTCACGGGCATCGGCCACGATGGCCGATGCCTCGTCCAGATCAGTCTGGTCGCCGAACATCATGGTGCCCAGGCACAGGGCAGAAACTTGCAGATTGCTCTTGCCGAGCGAACGGTATTGCATGGCGAACTCCTGTGAATGAAAGCGGCCCCGCACACCCTCTTCGATGGGCAGCGCCGCCGACAGCGGCCATACTATGCGCCCAAGGCCTCATCCGGCCTGAACGGGCCAGGACAAAACCCTGGTTTCCCATGACTTATTCCAGGCGCCCCCCAGCAGGGGCCGGTGCCCCCCCTGACATGCCCTTTTCATCTCTAGGCCTTACCCCCGAACTGGTCCACGCCGCCAGCACCCAAGGCTTCAGCGCGCCCACGCCGATTCAGGCCGAAGCCATTCCGGCCATCCTGCGCGGCGCCGACCTGCAGGGTCAAGCCCAGACCGGCTCGGGCAAGACTGCGGCCTATGCCCTGCCCCTGCTGCAACGCCTGCAAGCCCACAGTCCTGGCCGGGGCCGCCGCGTGCGCGCCCTGGTGCTGGTCCCCACGCGCGAGCTGGCCGCCCAAGTGGGCGAGGTGCTGCGCAGCCTGGGCAGCACCCTGCAGAACCCGCCCAAGGTGGCCGTGGTGTTCGGCGGGGTCTCGATCAACCCTCAGATGATGCGGCTGCGCGGCGGCGCCGATGTGCTGGTGGCCACCCCGGGCCGGTTGCTGGACCTGGTGGCGCACAACGCCATCCAGCTGGGTCAGATCGAGGTGCTGGTGCTGGATGAAGCCGACCGGCTGCTGGACCTGGGCTTTGCCGAAGAGCTGCAACGCGTGCTGGCCGAGTTGCCGGCCCAGCGGCAGAACCTGTTCTTCTCGGCCACCTTCGAGCCGGCGGTGCAGCAGTTGGCCGACGGCCTGCTGCGCGAACCCGTGCGCATTGCGGTGGCCGCCACCGAGGCCAACGAACCCGCCATCACCCAGCGGGTGATCCAGGTCGATGCCGGGCGCCGCACCGAGCTGCTGCGCCACCTCATCAAAACCCAGGGATGGGACCGGGTCCTGGTGTTCGTGGCCACCCAGTACGCCTGCCAACTGGTGGCCGGCAAGCTTTACAAGAACGGCATCTATGCCACGGTGTTCCATGGCGGGCTGAGCCAGGGGGCCCGCACCCAGGTGCTGCAGGAGTTCAAGGACGAGCGCTGGGATGTGGTGGTCACCACCGACCTGGCGGCGCGCGGCATCGACATCATGCAGTTGCCGGTGGTGGTCAACTACGACCTGCCTCGCTCTGCCACCGACTACGTGCACCGCATCGGCCGCACGGCACGGGCCGGCGAGGCTGGCACCGCAGTGAGCTTTGTCAGTGCCGACACCGAGGCCCACTTTGCCCTGATCGAAAAGCGCCAGCGCCTGAGCCTGCCGCGCGAACAGATCGAGGGCTTTGAGCCCCAGGAGGTGGCGGCTCCGCCACCGCCCGATCTGGCCCCGGTGCCTGGCACCGGCGGCGTCAAGGGCAAACGCCCGAGCAAGAAAGACAAGCTGCGCGCGGCGGCCGCCGCCGCCCAGGCCCAGGGCGGCGATCAAAAAGCCTGATCAGAGCGCCTGGGCCAGGCGGGCCACGCCCTCTTCGATCTTGGCCACGTCGGCGGTGGCAAAGCTCAGGCGCAGGGTGGCGTGGTCGGGGTTGGCGCAGAAGAACGGCGCCCCCGGCACAAAGGCCACTCCTTTTTCGATGGCGCGCTGGGCCAGCACATTGCCATCGGCCACCTTGCCGCCTGCGCCCGTCAGGCGGGCCCAGATGAACAGGCCGCCCTGCGGCTGGGTGAACTCGATGGCCTCGCCCAACTCGCGGCGCAGGGCCTGGCCCATGGCCTGGGCGCGTTCGGCATACACCGAGCGCACCTTGGCCAGCGTGGCCGGCATGCGCCCGGCCTTGAGGTACTGGGCGGCCGTGGCCTGGGCAAAGGTGCTGGTGTGGGCGTCGCTGAACTGCTTGCACATGGTGGCCTTGGCCAGCAACTCGGCCGGCGCGATCATCCAGCCCACGCGCAGGCCAGGCGACAGCACCTTGCTCAGCGAGCCGCAATGCACCAGCAACTCGCGGCTGCCCGGCACGCTGGCGCTCAGGTTCAGCAGGCTGGGCGGCGGCGCAGCGCCAAAGTACAGGTCGCCATAGGGGTCGTCTTCGATTACCAGGGTCTGGTATTTGACGGCCAGTTCCAGCACCTTCTTGCGTCGCTCCAGGTTCAGCGTGGCGCCGCTCGGATTGCCAAAGGTGGGGATCAGGTAGATGAACTTGGGGCGGTGCTCGGCGATCAAGGCCTCCAGTTCGTCCACTTTCACGCCCTCGCCATCGATGGGTGCGCTGACCAGTTCGGCACCATACAGGCGAAAGCACTGGATGGTGGCCAAAAAGGTGGGCCCCTCCACAAACACCTTGTCACCGGGGCTGATCAAGGCCTTGCCCAGCAAGTCCAGCGCCTGCTGGCTGCCGGTGGTGACGATCAGGTTCTCGGGGGCCACGTCGCTGGCCCCCTTGTCAGTCATGAAGCGGGCCAGTTGCTCACGCAAAGGGTTGTAGCCCTCGGTGGCGCCGTATTGCAGGGCACCGCCCGCCTCCTCGGTCAATGCGGTGTTGACGGCTTCGCGGATGCCGTCGACATCGAACATGGCGCTGTCGGGAAAGCCCCCGGCAAAGCTGATGATGCCGGGCTTGCCCAGCAGCTTGAAAAGTTCACGGATGGCAGAGGTTTCGACGTTGTCGAGGCGGTCGGCAAATTGCAATGGCATGGTGCATCTCACTTTCGGACGCACATTGTCGCCAATTCGCGTCCGCTCAACGTACACATGGCACCGCCAAGCCCCAGCTTGAGCCCGAATTGATGATGGACGGCAAACCAACATCGTGAAACATCCATATACAAATCAGGCGACGAAGGGCATAAATGAGGAACCTACCCAACTCTGACGAGGAATTGTCCATGCCCCAGCTTGAATCCTTTTTCCAGAGCGTCCAGTTGCCCACCATGCCCGAGGTGGCGCACACCCTGATCCGAACCCTGCACGACGATGACAGTTCCCCGCGCTCGGTGCGCGACATCCTGGCCCGCGACCCGGCCCTGACCGTGAAGCTGATCCGCCTGGCCAACTGCGCCCGCTTCGGCCTGCCGCGCACGGTGGCCAGTCTGGACGACGCGATCCTCATGACCGGCATGGAGCAAGTCCGTACCCTGGCGCTGTCGGCCTGCCTGAACGGGGCCTTCCCGATGATCACGGGGCTGAACCGCCAGGAGTTCTGGGAGCAAAGCATGGCCTGCGCCGGCTACGCCACGTGGCTGGCCCAGCGCCTGGAGGTCGACCCCCAGGCCGCGTGGCTGGCCGGGATGATGCTGCGCCTGGGCGAGCTGGTGATCGGCCAGCGCCTGCCGCAAGCCTTGTCCGAGATCGAACGCCAGCCCCACCTGCCCGGCGGGCGCTGGCAGCGCGAAACCCAGTTGCTGGGCTTCACCGAAAGCCAGGTCAGCGCCGAGATGGCACGGCGCTGGAACTTCCCGGAACTGATCGTGCGTGGGCTGGAACATGCCTCCGAGCCCATGGCCACCCGCCCCTTCTGCCGCATGGCCGGCCTGTTGCACCTGGCAGAACTGCTGGCCGAGACGGCACCCCATGCCGCCGATCCGGCCGAAGTTCAGCAAGCTGTGGCCAGCCTGCCCCAGGAGGTCATGCAGGCGCTGCAGCTGGATGCCGAGTGGATGGCCGCCCACCTGCCCCCGGTGGACAGCTTCATCGACATGAGCTCGCTGCAATGACAAAGCCCTGCCGGCACCGATCCCGGGCCAACAGGGCTTGGCTGCAAGCCCGCCCGGGACGCGACACAATGCGGTTCAGCCCACATTGAACCCGCATGAAGAAATCCGACATCGAACCCTTTTTTGCCACCCTCAAGGCGGCCAACCCCCAACCCAACACCGAGCTTGAATACACCACGGTGTTTGAGTTGCTGGCCGCCGTGCTGCTGTCAGCCCAGGCCACCGATGTGGGCGTGAACAAGGCCACCCGGCGTCTGTTCCCGGTGGCGGGTACGCCCGAGAAGATCCTGGCATTGGGCCTGGACGGGCTTGAAGACTTCATCAAAACCATCGGCCTGTACCACAGCAAGGCCCGCCACCTGCTGGAAACCTGCCGCATCCTGGTCGAGCAGCATGGCGGACAGGTGCCGCGCACGCGTGAAGCGCTCGAAGCCTTGCCGGGCGTGGGCCGCAAGACGGCCAACGTGGTGCTGAACGTGGCTTTTGGCGAGCCCACCATGGCAGTGGACACCCACATCTTCCGGGTCAGCAACCGCACCGGGCTGGCCCCGGGCAAGAACCCGCTGGAGGTAGAGAAGCAGTTGCTCAAGCGGGTGCCAGCCGCCTACGCAGTCGACTCTCACCATTGGCTGATCCTGCACGGGCGCTATGTGTGCCAGGCGCGCAAGCCCCAGTGCTGGCACTGCAGCGTGGCCGCCTGGTGCGATTTCAAGCCTAAGACCCCCAAGCCCTGACGTGACCGCTTCACGTCCCCCACGCCCCACCCACCGCACGGGGCACCCACCGCCCCGCCCCGGATCAGGCCCGCGCCAGCGCCCCCCGGTGCGCTGGCGCAGCAGCAGCGTGCTGGCGTTGTCGGCCTGGGTCGCCCTGTATGTGGCTGCCAGCCTGCGCTGGGAGGTGCCCTGGGGTGCCGGAGGGGTCTATGCCGTGATGAGCCTGGTCTGCTACCTGAGTTATGCCGCCGACAAATCGGCGGCCCGCCAGGGCCGGTGGCGCACCAGCGAACGCACCCTGCTGGCGCTGGGCCTGGCCTGTGGCTGGCCCGGCGCCATCCTGGCGCAGGAGCGCCTGCGCCACAAATCGGCCAAGCTGCGCTTTCGCGGCTGGTTCTGGCTGACCGTGGTGCTGAACCTGCTGGGCTTTGCCCTGCTGTTCACCCCGCTGGTGCCCGACTGGACACCAATCTACCCAGCCGCTCTGACTCAGCGCACCCAGTACTGAGGCAGGTTCTGCCCGTCGGTGGACACGCCTTCGCCGCGCCGGTAAGGCAGCATCGAGCCGGGCTGGGTGGTCAGCTGGGCCGCGATCTCGATGTGCGGGGCCTCTGAACTGACCGCCCCGAAGATGGTCGCGAACGAGGCATCCGCAGCATCATGCCCGGTGCCGATGCGCACAAAGCCCATCGGGATCGCCGTGCCGGAAGGGTCGAACAGGTACCAGTTGTGACCCAGGTAAGCCTCCACATAGGCATGGAAGTCGGTCGGGCCCAGGGTCGGGTCGGCCCCGAAATCAATGCCGGTGGTGAAGCGTGCCGGGATGTTGACGGCCCGGCACAGTGCAATCATCAGGTGGGCAAAGTCGCGGCACACGCCCACGCCGTCGCGCAGGGTGTCGATGGCCGAGGTCATCGAGTTGCTGCTGCTCGACTTGAACTGCACCCGCTGCTGCACCCACTGCTGGATCGCCTGCACCCGGGCATAGCCATGGGGCAAGGTGCCGAACTCGCTCATGGCCAGGGCGTTGAGCAGGTCCGACTGGCAGTAGCGGCTGGGGTACAGATAGGTCAGCACCTCGGGGGGCAACTGGGCCACCGGCACCTCGGGGATGGCAGCAGGCGGCAGTATCAGGTGGTCCAGGTCTGCCGTGGCGCGGTAGCTCACCTCCAGTGGCCCGGGCAGGGCGCTCAGGCGCAGGCTGCGCGCCTGGGTGGCCGGGTCGGTGTGCATCAGCAGGGGCAGGGGCTGGCTGACCAGCAGTTGCTCGTGCAGCACCCACTGGCGCCGGGTGTGGGCCAGTTGGATGTTGAAGATGAAGTCGGCCCCCGGGGCGGCCACCACGTAGCGCAAGGCAATCAGAAGTTCAAGGCGGACCATGGCTCAACCCGCCCCATGAAGAAGGCCGGCCCGGCCAGGGCAGAAAAACGAAGAGGGCATGGGGATCCAGACAATAAAAAGGAGAACGCACCGGGGACGTCAAGCGTCACCCGGGCTGGCCTGAAGATGCAGGCAAGAAGCAGGCCCGGTCACGGCGGCCGGGCGCTTGGGTCAGGGGGTTGGGCGGGATTTATGAGGGCCAGAGCGCAACAAATCCGCCCCATGGTACGCCCTGGCGGCCCCAGCCCAAGGCGCATGCCCATCCGAGCAGGGCGGGGATCAGCCGACAGACCCCGTCTGGGCCGGCAACTGGTGATCCAGATCGGGGCGCTTCCAGGGGTCGACGTGCGTCATCAGGTTGAGCACGCGGTGACGTGCCATCACGCGGTGCTGGGCGGCCACGGCGATGTCATGCCCGGCCTCCACGGTGAGCTGCGCATCCACCTCGATGTGGGCATCGACCACGATCATGTCGCCCATGCGCCGGGTGCGCACATCGTGCACACCGATCACACCGGGGGTCTCGACCAGGGTCTGGCGGATGGCGGCCACCTCTTCTTCGTCCACGGCCCGGTCCATCAGATCGTGCAAGGCATCCCAGCCAAACTGCCAGCCCATGCGGCCCACCATCAGGCCCACGATCAGGGCGGCAATCGGGTCGAGCAGCGGAAAACCGGCCAGATTGCCCGCAATGCCGGCCCCCACCACCAGCGATGAGGCCGCATCCGAGCGCGCATGCCAGGCGTTGGCCACCAGCAGACTGGATTTGACCCGCTTGGCGATCATCAGCATGTAGCGGAACAACAGCTCTTTGGACACCAGGGCGGCCCCGGCCACCCACAGGGCCACGCCGTGCACCTGGGGCACCGAATCGGGGCTTTGCAGCTTGAGCACGGCCGCCCAGAGCATGCCAGCGCCCACGGCCAGCAGAATCACCCCCAGCACCAGCGAGGCCGCAGTTTCGAAGCGCTGGTGGCCGTAGGGGTGGTCTTCATCGGCCTCTTTCTGGCTGTGGTGGTTGGCGAACAACACCACCGCGTCCGACACCAGATCCGACAGTGAATGAATGCCATCGGCCACCAGGCCCTGGGAATGGGTCAAGGCCCCGACGGCGATCTGGGTGGCACTGAGCGCCGTGTTCACCACCACACTGACCCAGGTGCTGCGGGATGCCGCGGCCGAGCGCTCGGCGCTGCTGTATTGGGTGTCTTCGTGGTCAGGTGGGGCGTCTTTGAATTGCATGCGGGAAATGGCGTCTGGCAGGAGCGCCGGAAAGCTCGGTCAGCCCCGATTGTGCCTGCCCGGCCGCGGCGCCGCTGAAACGGGCAGGCGGCCACTGGCCACGTACACGGTGTTACCCAGATGGGTCTGCAGCGACAGATCGATGCCTCGGTCGGCCAAGGGGCGCCAGGGCTGGTCCAACCCGTGCAGCGTGGTGACCGAATGCAGGGCGGCCAGCCAAACCAGGCCATTGAAGACCCCCCAGCCCGCCGGCGCCCATTGCAGCCCGGTGGCGACCACCCGGGCTCCGGGGCGCAGATGGCCCAGCACATGATCCACTGCGGCGGGCGTCTGAAGAATGTCGTGGGTGAAATGGAACAGGGCGGCATCCGCCCCGGACGGCAAGGCCGCCTGCTCGATCGGGGCACAGGCCAGGCTCACGTTGCGCCAGCCATGGCGCTGCACCCGGCGGCGCGCCTCGTCCACCATTTCGGGGCATTGGTCCACCGCCACCACCTGGCCTTGCGGGCCCACGGCGGCTTGCAGCAGTTCCAGGCTCATGCCGGTGCCGCAGCCCAGGTCCAGCACCGTCTGCCCAGGCTGCAATTGCAAGGTGGCAATGGCCTCGGCCCGGATCGCGTCGTACGGCGCCAATTGCAAGTCGTAAATGCCCGCGCGCCAGCGGTAAAGGCCCTGCGACGCCGCAGTATCAGGGGCGGGTTGGCGTTCTTCGGTTGCGCGGGACATGGCGGGCCTCCGTGAAGTGGACAGCCCACTCTAACCCGGCAGCGCCTTGGCGTCCATGCGCTGACGCAGGGCCGCCCTACCCCGCTGAACCCACGCCCAGCCCCCAGCGTCGCGCTCAGTCGGCGTAGATGCCAGCCTTGCGGATCACCGGCCCCCAGCGGTTGATTTCGGCTTCAAGGTGGGTCTTGAGGCCGTTGGGGGTGATCTTGTCGATCGGGGGAACGTCCGAGCTCAGATCGGCCAGGCGCTTGGTGACCAGGGGATCCTGCAGTGCCGTGCGCAGCGCGGCATTCAGCTTGTTGATCACCTCGGTTGGCGTGCCCTTGGGGGCATACATGCCGTGCCAGACCTTGACGTCAAAGCCCTTCAGGCCCTGTTCGTCGAGGGTGGGCACATTGGGCAGGGCCGAAAGCCGGTTCAGCGTGGTCACCCCGAACACCTTGATGCGCCCCTCCTTGATCATGGGCACCGTCTGGGTGGTCTGGTCACACAGCAAATCGACCTGCCCGCCCAGCAAGTCGTTCATGGCCGGGCCGGTGCCCTTGTAGGGGATGGTGTTCAGGTCGATGCCGATGGAGCTCATGAAGATCAGCCCGCACAGGTGCGATACCGCACCCAGGCCGGCATTGGCCAGGGTGACCTTCTCCTTGTTGGCCTTGATGTAACTCAGCGCCTCCTGCAGGTTGTTGGCCGGGAAGTCCTTGCGGGCCAGCAGGGTCATGGGCACGTCGACCACCTGGCCGATGTATTCAAAGTCCTTGAGTGGGTCGAAGCTGAGCTTCTTGTACAGCGCCGGTGCCGTGGACATGCCCATGTGGTGCAGAAAGATGGTGTAGCCATTGGGTGCAGCGCGCGCCGTCTTGGTGGCGGCAATGGTGCCACCCGCGCCCACGGCGTTTTCGATCAGCACGGTCTGCCCCAGGGCCTTGCCCATGGGGATGGCGATCAGGCGCGCCACCACATCGGTCGGGCCGCCGGCCGCAAACGGCACCAGCATGGTGATGGGCCGGTCAGGGAACACCTCGGCACGGGCCGGGCCGGCGCCCACCAGGGTGGCTACGGCCAGCGCAGCCAAGCCGGTGCGCATCAGGGTTTTGAAAGGGTTGACGTTGAATGTCATGGTTCTTGTCTCTCGGTTCTGTGGATCTCATCAAGGCCGGCACGGTCTGCGCCCGCCCTTTGCTTCACTGCTCTCACACCGCAGTGCCAGGCGCTCTCCCTGTGATGTCGTTCTCGTTCTGAACACATGGTGCGCCGCCTCGTGGCCGAGCGGCACTAGGCCTAACCCCGGGGCGCGCGAAGGTTTCAGGGCCCGCCTGGGCGATGCTCCAGGCCCAGCCAGCGCCGCGCCAGCGCCAGCACCGGGGCGTCGACCATGCGGCCATCCACCCGCAGGGCACCCGCCCCCAAGGCATCGCCTGCGGCCTCGGCAGCCGCCAACACACGGCGCGCCCAGTCGCACTCCGCCACGCTGGGCGCCAGGCCCTGGTGCACGGCCGCAATCTGGCTGGGGTGAATGCACAGCTTGGCGCCAAAGCCCAGGCGACGGGCACGGCGGGCGTCGTTCAAGGTCTGCTCGGGCTCATCCAGCGCCACGGTCACGCCATCGATCGGCGCCACCCGGCCTGCACCGCGCGAGGCCAGCACCAATTGCCAGCGGGCAGGCAGCAGCTCGGCCTCGTCCGGCCCGCAGGCCACGCCCAGGTCGGCCTGCAGGTCGATGTGGCCCAGCACCAGGCGCAGCACCTGGGGCGCCTCCGCAAGGGCCTGCAACTGCAACAGCCCCTGGGCACTTTCGATCAGGGGCAGCAGGGGCAGGCCTGGCAGGCGGCGGGCCAGCGCCTGCAATTGGGCGGCACTCTCGGCCTTGGCCAACATCACGCCGGCCAAGCCAGGCAGGGCTTCAAGCAAGGCCAGATCGTCGCCATGCCAGGGCGTGGGCACGGCGTTCACCCGCACCAGCAGGCGCTGCCGCTCGGCCGGCCCCAGGCCGGGCCAGCACTGGGCCAGGGCCGCCCGGGCGGCCGGTTTGGCAGCCGGGGCGACGGCGTCTTCCAGGTCCAGGATCACGGCGTCGGCCGCACTGGCCAGGGCCTTGGCCAGCCGCTCGGGGCGGTCGCCAGGCACAAACAGAAAGCTGCGCGCCTCGTGCAGCGGGCGCACCTGGGGGGCCATGCTCATGCGCACCCCGGCAGCAACCGGCCCACCACCGGCCATTGGCCGACCTGCCACAGGTGCTCGACCGCCTGGGCCATCTCTGCGGCCTGGGCCCCGCCGCTGAAGGCGGCCAGGCGCAGGGCCTTGGCCGTGATCTCGTCACGGCTCAAAGTGTTGCCAGGGTCACCCTTGGGCTCATCCACCCGGCCCTGGAACACCCGCCCGTCGGTGGTGTGCACCGTGACCTTGCCGATCCAGCGGCGTGGATAGGCGCCATCGACCTCGGCGTCCAGGCTCATGCTGACGCGATCGCGCAGCTGGCGTGTCGTCTCGCTGAGAAAGTGCTCATCAAACTCGGCCAGCCCCGCATGCCCGAACTGGGCCACCAAGGCCAGCACCGTGCCCATCGAGAACTTGCTCTGATGCACCGTGCTGGGCGACACCACCGGGCCCAGCACGTCGATCGCACCTTGGTGCACATGGGTCTGCACGGCGGCCAGGTCTTCGGGCTTCAGCGCATGCTCGCGCATCACCAGCAGCAGTGCATCGGCGGCCGGATGGGTGTGGCGGCAACTGGCGTGGTATTTGAACGAGGTCTCGGCGGTGACCCAGCGCGCGCCCAGGCCATCGACCAGGCGTGCCGGGTCGGCGTCGCTGGACATGCCGGCGGCCATGCCCTGGGGGCCGTCAAAGATGTCGGCCGCACCGGTGAAGCCATCCTTGGCCAGGTAGGCCGACATCAGGCCCGCCGCCGCCGCATGCGCGGTGTGCAGCTGCTTGGAGTCGGCCGCGGTGCGCAGAAACTCCCACAGACCGGCCGACTGGGTGCCGGCCGAGCCGAAGGCGTGCTGCATCTGCTGCGCGTCCAATTCCAGCAGGTGGCCCACGGCAGCCGCCGCCGCCAGGGTACCGGCCGTGCCCGTGGTGTGGAACACGCGGTAATGCGAACGCCCCAAAAACTCACCCACGCGGATGCCCACCTCGTAGCCCACCACCGAGGCCGCCAGCAGATCGCGCCCGCTGCGCCCCAGGGCCTGGGCCACGGCCACGGCCGGCGGAAACACCACCGTGGCGGGGTGGAACACCGAACCGTTGTGCACATCGTCCTGCTCAGCCACATGAGAGGCGGCGGCATTGGCCATCGCGGCCAGGTAGGGGCTGTTCAGTTGCCGCTTGATCAGCACCTCGGCCCCGCCCTGTCCCAGCCTGGGCGAGCCCGCCCCCCCCGTACCACCAGCCCAGCCCATCTGCCCCGCAAAGCGGGTGATGCTTTCGACCGGACGCGAGCCATGGCCGGCCACCGCCGAGCCGAACCAGTCGACCAGCAGGTCTTCCGTCTTGCGCACCACGGTATCGGGAATGTCGTCGTAGCGCAGGCCGGCGGCGAATTGAGCCAAGGCGGCGGTGGGGGTGAGGGATGTCATGTTGTCTTGTCTCCGGAATGTTCTGGTTTCGTTGTGTGGCGGTTCAGATTGCGCCGCGCGCGCGCAGCGCCGCAACGTCGGCCTCGCTGCGACCCAGGCTGTGCAGGATTGCCTCGGTGTGCTGGCCCACGGCGGGCACGGCCTCCATGCGGTAGTCAAAGCTGCTGTGGCGCCCGGGCGGCAGCAGGGCCGGGATGGTGCCCGCAGGCGAGTCCACGTCGCGCCAGCGCTCGCGCGCCTGCAGCTGCGGGTGGGCCCACAGGCCAGCCATGTCGTTCATGCGGGCGTTGGCGATCTGGGCCTCGTCCAGCCGGGCCAGTACCTCGGCGCTGCTGAGGGCCCCGAAGGCCGTCAGGATGAGGGCCTTGAGGGCTTCGCGGTGCTCGTTGCGGCGGGCATTGCTGTCAAAGCGCGGGTCCGTGGCCAGCGCGGCATCGCGCAGCACCACGGCGCAAAACACCTTCCACTCGCGCTCGTTCTGCAGGCCCAGCATCACGGTGCCGCCATCGCCGGCCTTGAAGGGCCCATACGGGTAGATGGTGGCGTGGGCAGCAGCGCTGCGGGGTGGCGGCATGGCGCCCTGGTAGGCGTAGTACATGGGGTAACCCATCCACTCGCCCAGGGCTTCGAGCATGGACACATCGATGTGCCCCCCCTGCCCCGTGCGGCCACGCTGCAACAAGGCCGCCAGCACGCTGCTGTAGGCATACATGCCAGCAGCAATGTCGGCCACCGAGTTGCCGGCCTTGCAGGGGTCGTCCGGCGTGCCGGTGACCGACAGAAAGCCGGCCTCGCTCTGGATCAGCAGGTCATAGGCCTTCTTGTCGCGGTAGGGCCCGTCCTCGCCGTAGCCGGAGATGTCGCACACGATCAGGCGCGGGTGGCTGTCTTTCAGGCTGTCGTAGCCCAGCCCCATGCGCGCCGCCGCACCCGGGGCCAGGTTCTGCACCAGCACGTCGGCGTCTTTCAGCAGCTCTTGCAGCACTTGCAAGGCCTCGGGCTGCTTGAGGTCCAGGGTGAGGCTTTCCTTGGAGCGGTTGACCCACACGAAGTGCGAGGCCTCGCCGTTGACCCGCTGGTCATAGGCCCGGGCAAAGTCGCCCGCGCCGGGGCGCTCGATCTTGATGACGCGGGCACCCAGGTCGGCGAGTTGGCGCGTGCAGAAGGGAGCTGCGATGGCGTGTTCTAGGGAGATGACGGTGATGCCGTCGAGGGGGCGTTGGGTCATGGTGTGACTCACTGGGTGATGGGGCGCTGGTGGTACAAATGGGACGTTTGCCTTGTCCCTTGCGCCGTGGCGATGTTTCGCCGCTGCGCTCTGGTGGTTCTGCTCTTTGTTTCAGGGCGGAGGCCGGGGTTGCGGCCCGGCGGCCGCCTCACTTTCTTTGCTTCGCCAAAGAAAGTAAGCAAAGAAAGGCGACCCGAAGTCAGGGCCACTTCGTGGTTCCCTGCGCTGCTCGCGCCAGGGGGGTCCCCGCTAAACTCGCTGCGCTCAAACAGACGCGGGGCCTGATCCCCCTGTCACTGCGCTGCTCGGCCCTGCCCCACGGGAAAGTCGGGATCGGATGCGGGCGAGCTTGCGAAGGCACTGACGAAATCAGTCGCGCCTGGGCATCCAGCGGCGCTGGTGTATCGGTGTTGGTTGTGTAGGGCAGAGCGCCAGTGCGCACCCGCGCTGCGAAGCAGCCGCGCCTTCTGATTGAAACAAAGCGGCGCCGCTGCGCAGCAGCAGCCGTCGGTTCCCGATCCCCACCTCCCGTCGGGCACGGCGAGCAGCGCAGACTTGGGCGGATAAGGGCTCGCGTCTGTTTGAGCGCAGCGAGTTTAGCGAGACCCCGCCCAAGTTGAGCAGCGCAGCGGACCCTGCGCAGCAGGGCGTGCACGTCGGGTCGCCTTTCTTTGCTTACTTTCTTTGGCGAAGCAAAAAAAGTGAGGCGCCCGCCGGGGCGCAATCCCGGCCTCCGACCTACAACAAGTAGCAGAAGCATGAGCAGTTCCAAGAACAAAACTCAGAACGACCTCGGTAACCCGAGCAAATGCTCCGCCACATACGAATAAATCAAATTCGTCGAAATCGGCGCCACCTGATACAGCCGCGTCTCCCGAAACTTGCGCTCCACGTCGTACTCGTGGGCAAAGCCAAAGCCCCCATGGAACTGGATGCAGGCATTGGCAGCCTCCCAACTGGCCTTGGCCGCCAAATATTTGGCCATGTTGGCCTGCGCGCCACAGGGCAGGTTGGCGTCGAACAGCTCGCAGGCCTTGTAGCGCATCAGGTTGGCCGCTTCCACCTCGATGTAGGCGTCGGCAATCGGAAACTGCACGCCCTGGTTCTGACCGATGGGGCGGCCGAAGACCACGCGCTCGCTGACGTACTTCGTCACGCGGTCGAGGAACCAGTAGCCGTCGCCGATGCATTCGGCCGCAATCAGCGTGCGCTCGGCATTGAGGCCATCGAGGATGTACTTGAAGCCCTTGCCTTCTTCGCCGATCAGGTTCTCGGCCGGGATCTCCAGGTTGTCGAAGAACAGCTCATTGGTCTCGTGGTTGACCATGTTCTGGATCGGCCGCACGGTCATGCCTTTTTTCTCGGCCTCGCGCAGGTCGACCATGAAGATCGACATGCCCTCGCTCTTCTTGCTCACCTCGGCCAGCGGCGTGGTGCGGGCCAGCAGAATCATCCACTCGCTGTGCTGCACCCGGCTGATCCAGACCTTCTGACCGTTGACCACATAACGGTCGCCCTTCTTGACGGCCGAGGTCTTGATCTTGGTGGTGTCGGTGCCCGTGGTGGGCTCGGTCACCCCCATCGACTGCAGGCGCCACTCGCCGCTGGCGATCTTGGGCAGGTACAGCTCTTTCTGCGCCTTCGAGCCATGGCGCAGCAGCGTGCCCATGTTGTACATCTGGCCGTGGCACGCGCCCGAGTTGCCGCCGCTTCGGTTGATCTCTTCCATGATCACCGAGGCCTCGGCCAGACCCAGGCCCGAGCCGCCATACTCGGCCGGGATCAGAGCGGCCAACCAGCCGGCCTTCGTCAGGGCATCGACAAAGGCTTCGGGGTAGGCGCGATCGTGGTCGATCTGGCGGTGGTATTCGTCAGGGAACTCAGCGCACAGGGCGCGCACTGCGTCACGGATTTCCTGGTACTGGTCGGGGGCTTGCTTGATCATGGTGTCTCTTGTTGGAAGGGTGTCGGGCAGGCGTGGCGTGGCGTGACGCGGCTCAGAACAATTCGGCCGTGGCCTGTAGGGTCAGCCAGCCCTCGTGGTCGTTGGCCCACAGGCGCACGGTCTTGCCATCGGCCTCAGGCCGGCCATTGACGGCAAAGGGGTTCAGGTCGAAGGTGGGGCGCACGGCCTTGAAGGCGAAACGCTTGAAACGGGCCCCAGGCTGCTGGCGACGCACCAGATCGACCAGCAAGGTGGCGATCAGCGGGCCATGCACGATCAGGCCCGGGTAGCCTTCCACCCCGGTCACGTAGCGACGGTCGTAATGGATGCGGTGGCCGTTGAAGGTGAGCGCCGAGTAGCGGAACAGCAGCACATCGTCGGGCACGATCTCGCGCTGCCAGGGGGCGCCGGTTTCGGCCGCCACCGGGGCCGGTACCGGGTCACCGGGCTGGGCGGCGGCGCGGTAGACAATGTCATGTTCTTCGGTCAGGGCCAGACCCAGGTCGTTGTGCACTTCGTGCTTGACCAGCACAAACACCAGATCGCCGGTGCGGCCGGCCTTGTGCGTGACCGACTCGATGCGCGACACGCGCCGCACCGCCTGCCCCACCTGCAGGGGGTTGCCCTCTTCCCAACGAAGCCGGCCACCGGCCCACATGCGCCGTGGCAAGGGCACCGGGGGCAGAAAGCCGCCGCGCTCAGGGTGACCATCCGGCCCCAGCCCGCTTTGCCGCACCTGGGGCAGAAAATAAAGCCAGTGCCACAGCGGCGGCAGGGGCGTGCCGGGCTGCGGCGCCGGGTCGTCGCGGTCCAGCGTGGCCGACAGACCGCTGACGGGCGCGGCGCTCAGGCTGTCGTGCAGGGTTTCGGTGCGACCCTGCCAGGTCTGCAGGTGGGCCAGCAGGCTGGCGTCGACGTTGCGGAGAGGGTGTTCGCTCATGGATCGGTGGCTGGAAGGATGAAACAGACAGCCCGCATCGTCGGCCCAGCCAGGCGCACGCGCAATCATTGATTTCAAGACCAAGCCTTCGGTTTTGCCTGAGGCTGGCGCCCGACAGCGCCGTTTGGGCTAGCATGCGGTCATGCAGTTCGACCTGACCGACCTGCGCCTTTACGTGCAGACGGCCGAGGCGCTCAACCTGACCCGTGCCGCCGCCACACAGCACCTGTCGCTGGCGGCGGCCAGTGCCCGCATCAAGGCGCTGGAAGCGCATGCCGGCCTGCCCCTGTTCTACCGCGAAGCCCGGGGCGTTCGCCTGACACCGGCCGGCGAGGCCTTCTTGCACCACGCCCGCGGCGTGCTGCGCCAGACCGAGCAACTGCGCCTGGACCTGCAGGAATACACAGGCGGCCTGCGCGGCCACCTGCGGGTGTTGGCCAACACCACGGCGGTGACCGACTTCATGCCCGAGATCCTGCCGCCGTTTCTGGCCGCCAACCCGCGCATCAACGTGGACCTTCAGGAAAAACCGAATGCTGAGATTGCCCGCGGCGTGCTCGACGGGCGGGCCGATCTGGGCATCGTGGCCGGGCAGATCGACACCCTGGGGCTACAGGCCATCCATTTCAGCACCGACCGCCTGGTGCTGGTGACGGCACGCGGACACCGTTTTGCACGGCGCAAAAGCATCGCCTTTGCAGAAACCCTCGACGAAGACGCCGTGGGCATGCAGCGCGGCAGCACCATCCAGGCTTTTCTGGCCCAGGTGACCGAGCGCCTGGGCAAGCCGCTGCGCCTGCGCATCCAACTGGCCAGTTTTGACGCCATGTGCCGCATGATCGGAGCCGGCGTGGGCATCGGGGTGGTGCCGGTGAGCGCGGCGCGGCGCAACCAGCAGACCATGAAACTGGCCCTGATTGAGCTGACCGACGCCTGGGCCGTGCGCGAACGCTATGTGCTGGTGCGCGACCAGACCGCCCTGCCCCCCTACGCCCAAGCCTTGGTAGACACACTGGTGGCGCATTACAAGGGTTGAACGGTCGATTTCCAGCCCAGCCAAGGGTTAACCCCCAATTCATCGGCACCCCGTGGTCGCATTGGCTATGCTGGCGCTCCTTTTCTCCATCAGCGCATGAACGGTAGCCGCAACCTGCCGACCGGGCCTGCGCCTTCTCCATGAAATCCAACTTTTTCAAGACCGCGCTGGTGCTCGGTCTGCTTTCGGCGATCGGGCCTTTCGCCATCGACATGTACCTGCCGGCCCTGCCCTCCATCGGCCAAAGCCTGGGCGCCTCGATGGGTGCGGTGCAGGCCAGCCTGATGGCCTTCTTCATCTCGCTGGGCATCGGCCAGATCATTTATGGCCCGGTGTCCGACATGGTGGGGCGCAAGCCACCGCTGTACTTTGGCCTGGCCCTGTTTGCGCTGGGCAGCGTGGGCTGCGCGCTCGCCCCCGACATCCACAGCCTGATTGCCCTGCGCTTTGTGCAGGGCCTGGGTGCCTGTGCCGGCATGGTGGTGCCACGTGCCGTGGTGCGCGACCTGCACACCGGCCACGATGCCGCCCGGCTGATGTCGCTGCTGATGCTGGTGTTCAGCGTGTCACCCATCCTGGCGCCCCTGAGCGGCAGCCTGATCATCGAATGGGCCGGCTGGCGCGGCGTGTTCTGGGCCGTGACGGTGGCCGCCCTGGCCGGCCTGGGCTTGCTGGCCAGCAGCCTGCCTGAAACCCGGCTGCCCGAGCAACGCGCCGACAGCAGCGTGGGCGGTGCCCTGCGCGCCTATGGCCTGTTGCTGCGCGACCGCCACTTCATGGGCCTGGTGATGATCGGAGCCTTTGGCATTTCGAGCTTTTTTGCCTACCTGGCCAACTCGTCCTTCGTGCTGATCGACCAC
Source organism: Curvibacter sp. EU05-FHT14A10 (assembly GCF_058791075.1). Classification (NCBI taxonomy): domain Bacteria; kingdom Pseudomonadati; phylum Pseudomonadota; class Betaproteobacteria; order Burkholderiales; family Comamonadaceae; genus Curvibacter; species Curvibacter sp. EU05-FHT14A10. The sequence continues at coordinate 125,000 of NZ_JBYTDE010000003.1, read as the reverse complement.
TACGGCCTGAGCCCGCGCCAGTACAGCATCGCCTTTGCCGTGAACGCGGCCTCATTCATCGGTGTCTCGCAGTTCACCGGTCAGCTCACCCGGCGCTTCGGGCTGGTGCCTTTGGTGCGTGTGGCGGTGCTGGGCTATGCCCTGACCATGGCCGCCTTGCTGGGCCTGAACCTGCTGGGCTTTGACAGCCTGGCCCTGATGATTGCCATGCTGCTGCTGGGCTACGGCTTTCTGGGCCTGGTGGTGCCCACCACCGCCGTGCTGGCCCTGGAGGAACACGGCGCCCTGGCCGGCACCGCCTCGGCCCTGATGGGCACCCTGCAGTTCGTGGCCGGCGCCACGGTGATGGCCGTGGTGGGCCTGTTTGTCGACGGCACGGCCCGCCCCATGGTGGCGGGCATCGCGGGCTCGGCCCTGATGGCGCTGGCGTTTTCGCTGGTCACGCTGGCGGGCCAGCGGGACCGGACCTCGATCGCCCGCTGAGCCGATACCCCCGGCGTTGACATAAAACGAAACAAACCGAAACCGCAGCGACAGGACCCGGTCGAGCCCCGAAGGCACCATTCAGGACATGTTCTTCAACCTCTGTCCTTGAAAAGGCCTGCCATGCGATTCATCCGCCTCCGCTTCCTCAACAAACGTGTTCTGTTCGGTGCCCTGGGCGCCACCTTGCTGGCCGGCAGCCTCAGTGCCTGCGGCCACATGGGCGACGGCCCCCGCATGGGCATGGGGCCCATGAGCGAGACCGATGCCGCCCAGTTTCGCGGCAAGATGGTCGAGCGCATCGCCAGCAAGCTCGATCTGGATGCCCCCCAGAAACAGCTGTTGAGCGCCCTGGGCGACAAGCTGCACGCCCAGCGCAAGGCCCTGATGGGCAACAGCGTCGACCCGCGCACCGAACTGCAGGCCCTGGTGGCCGGCAACAAATTTGACCGCAGCCGCGCCCAGGCCTTGGTCAACGACAAGACCGACATCGTGCGCAACCAGAGCCCCGAGGTGATTGCCGCCTTCGGTGATTTCTACGACAGCCTGCGCCCCGAGCAGCAACAGAAGGTGCGCGACTTCATGCAGAAGCGCCACGGCCACCGCTGGGGCGGTTGAGAATCTGTTCACGATCTCGCATCGGCCACAATCCGCACCATGCCACGCATCCTGCTGATCGACGACGACACCGGCCTGGGGCCGCCCCTGGCGGCGTACTTTGCCCGCTTCGAATTGCAACTGGAGCAGGCCTTGCGCCCCAGCGAGGGCCTGGCCCGCCTGGCCCACCCGCCGGTGGGGGGCTATGACGCCGCCATCCTCGACGTCATGCTGCCCGAGATGGACGGCTTTGCCCTGTGCCGAGAGATCCGCAAGACCAGCGACCTGCCCATCCTGATGCTGACCGCCCGTGGTGACGTGATGGACCGCGTGGTGGGCCTGGAGCTGGGTGCCGACGACTACCTGCCCAAGCCCTTCGAGCCGCGCGAACTGGTGGCCCGGGTGCAGACCGTGCTGCGCCGGCGCCAGCCGGCCCGCCCAGCCCATCCTGCCCCTGGCGGCCCCCTGCAGTTTGATGGCCTGATGGTCGACCCCGTGACCCGCCAGGTGCAGCGCAGCGGCCAGGCCCTGGACCTGACCAGCACCGAGTTCGACCTGCTGCACCTGTTGGCGCGCGAGCCCGGCAAGGTCTTCAGCCGGGACGACATCCTCAACCAGCTGCGCGGCCACGAGGCCGAGCTGTACACCCGCGCGGTCGACATCGTGGTGAGCCGGCTGCGCAAAAAGCTGGAGCCGCTGGACTGCATCAAGACCGTGCGCAACGCGGGCTACTCCCTGGGGCTGGCCCCGCTGATTCCCCATGCCCCGGCCAGCCATGCCTGAGACCCGCCCCCACCGTCGGCATCAGTTGCACAGGCTGCACCGCGCCCACCACGCGCTGCGGCACTCGTGGCGGCATTCATTGCGCCTGCGCCTGATCGTGCTGTTCCTGGTGCTGGCCGTGGCCCTGACCCTGACCTTCATCGGCGGCATGCAGCGCGCCATGAGCCTGGGCTGGCGCGACGCGGCCCGCCCCCTGGTGGTGGACTACGTGGACCACTTGGTGGCCGACCTGGGCAGCCCGCCCGAGGTGGACAAGGCCCAGGCCCTGGTGCGCCGACTGCCCATCACGCTGCGCATCAGCGGACCGCAGGTGAATTGGGTCTCCGACCCGGCACCCCATGCCGAACACGGATGGCGCCGGCGCCCCTCAAGCACCGAAAGCGATGGTGACGCCCCCCTGCTGCAACGCGACACCGCTGACGGACACCACATCGAGATCGGGCTGAACCTGAACCGCGGCCAGTACCAGCCCCGTCGCATCGGCTGGTTCACGCTGGGGGTGCTGCTGCTGCTGACGGCCGGCACCTACCTCTACCTGCGGCGCCTGCTGCGCCCGCTGGACGACATCCGCGCCGGCGCCCGACGCTTCGGCCAGGGCGACTTCGCCCGGCCCATTGCGCAGCGGGGCCACCGCGAGCTGGCGGCCCTGGCGGCCGATGTGAACGCCATGGCACACAGCCTGCACGGCATGCTGGAGGCCAAGCGCAGCCTGTTGCTGGCCATCAGCCACGAACTGCGCAGCCCCCTGACCCGGGCCCGCCTGAACACCGAGCTGCTGCCCGACAGCGGCGAGGCCCAGCCCCTGCGCGAGGCCCTGACCCGCGACCTGGCCCTGATGCGCGACCTGATCAGCGATCTGCTGGAAAGCGAACGCCTGGGCCAGGGCCATGCCGCCCTGCACCTGGAGCCCACCAACCTGCCTGCGCTCATCGACGAGGTGCTGGGCCAGTTGGAGGGCGCCGGCGCCGTCGAGCGACAACTGCCGGCCCACATGCCCCCGCTGAGCCTGGACCCCAGCCGCCTGCGCCTGCTGGTGCGCAATCTGCTGGACAACGCCCTGCGCCACAGCACCCAGGCGCCCCGCCCCCCCGTGATCACCCTGATGGCCGACGGGCCCCACTGGATACTGAGCGTGCGCGACTTCGGCCCCGGCGTGCCCGACGAGGTGCTGCCCCACCTGGCCGAACCCTTTTACCGCCCCGATGCGGCCCGCGAGCGCAGCAGCGGCGGCGTGGGCCTGGGCCTGTACCTGTGCCGGCTGGTAGCGCTGGCGCACGGTGGCGAGTGGCAGGTGCGCAATGCCGGCCCCGGGCTGGAAGTGCGTGTGACGTTGCCGCAGCGGATCTGAAGGCACGGATCGCGGGCCACGGGCCGCGGTTAGCATCGCAGCATGCCCACCCACTACCAGAGCCTGACCCAGGACAGCCTTTACAGCGACGCCTTCCGCGTCGCGGCCCCCGATCCCCTGCCCGGCAACGACATCGTGCCGCGCCGGCTGGCCGCCTTCATCCGCAAAGCGGACGGCATGCCGTCCGAGGCCGTGACCGCCCCCGTCGCCGATCCTGCCGCCGACCCCGCCACATGTCCCGCCCCCCTCGCAGGCCGCGAACTCGCCGTCGGCCAGTTCGGCCTGGTGCCGGCCTGGGTCAAATCGGCTTCGGACGCCAAGCTGCGCTCGGTCAAGCTGGTCAATGCACGCTCAGAAACCCTCACCACCTCCACCCCGTTTCGCGATGCCTGGCTGGCCTCGCAACGCTGCATCGTGCCCATGATGGCGTTCTTTGAAGACGATCTGCGCAGCGGCAAGCCCGTGCCCACCCGCATCGCCCGGGTGGATGGCAAGCCCCTGGGCGTGGCCGGCCTGTGGGAGCGCTGGACCGGTGCCGAAGGCGAAGAGATCATCAGCTTCACCCTGCTCACCGTGAACGCCAACAGCCACGCGCTGATGCGGCGCTACCAGCACGACGGCACCGAAAAACGCATGCCCCTGATCCTCAACGAGGGCTCTTACGACGCCTGGCTCAACACCACGCCCGAGAAGGCGCGCGATTTCATGCGCGCCTACCCCGCCCAGTCGCTGCTGGCCAACCCGGTCGAAGGCAAAAAAGCCCGATAAGCGCCCAGCCCTGGGCTTATCCCAGGCAGGCCTCGGCCATCAACTCGCCCTCAGCCATCGGTTCTGCCTGCACCAGCTCAGGGGGGGCGGCCAGGTGCTCGGCCATCCAGGCCTCGACCAGGCGCGAATCATTGATCAAACGCAGCCCCTGGTAGGCCTGCTCGGCCTCGGGGTAGCGCCGGCGCAGGTAATTGAGCCACTGCTTGAGCCGCCCCGCCCGGTTGCGCGACTCCACCCGCAGCTTGACACGGGCCCAGAACAGGTGGAACAGCGGCTGCAGATCGGCCCACTGCGGGGCCTCGCCCTGCCCAGTTGCGCCATCCGCCGCCAGGATGTCCCAGGCCAGCCCGGGGTCAGACACCATGCCCCGGCCCAGCATCAAATCCTGGCAGCCCGATTCGGCGCGGCAGCGCTGCGCATCGGCCACCGTCCAGATCTCGCCATTGGCCACCACCGGGATATTGACCACGCGGCGCACATCGGCAATGCGCGCCCAATACGCTGGCGGCTTGTAGCCCTGGGCCCGGGTGCGGCCATGCACCACCAACTGGTTGGCACCGCCATCGGCAATCGCCCGGGCACAGTCCTCGGCCGCCTGGTCGTCGTCAAAACCCAGGCGCATCTTGGCCGACACCGGCACCTCGGCCGGCACCGCGCGTCGCACCGCCGACACGATGCGGTGCAGCAGCTCCGGGTCTTGCAGCAGCGCCGCCCCGCCGCCATGCCGGTTCACCACCTTGGCCGGGCAGCCAAAATTCAGGTCGATCCCCGCCGGTCCCAGCCCCGCCAGCCGCGCCGCGTTCTCGGCCAGGCACTGTGGATCCGACCCCATCAACTGCGCCCGCACCGCCACCCCCGCCGCCGTGCGCCCGCCGTTGTCCAGCTCGGGCACGATGCGCCGGAAAGCCCGCTCAGGCAGCAGCGTGCCCGTCACCCGGATGAACTCGGACACGCACAGATCCACCCCACCCACGCGGGTCAGCACATCGCGCAACACGCAATCGAGCAGGCCCTCCATGGGCGCCAGAAGAATAGCCATGGCAAAAACGAGAAGAGAGAAAAGAACAAGATGGAAGGGATCGTGCCGCTGAAGAGAGCGCCGCTCCAGCGGCCAGGCCGATCAATGACCAAGCCTGGAAGGTGGGGGATTTTCGCCGACTTCGGATCAGAGGCCCGGCACTCGCCCAAAGCCCCGCTTCAGTCTGGGTGTGCGGCCCGCCAAGTGTTGAATTCGGAAGGTCGCAAGCCGTAACGAGCGAGCACGCCCACATGCAGGCGTCTCAGCTCTTCAATCAGCAAGGCCTGCACGTTGTCACGCTCAGGCTCAGGAACAGCCTGGGCAGTCGCCTTTCGGATGCTTTTGAGGGGGTCTTCGTCTGGGTTCTGCACCACCTCACGGAGGATCTGTCGGATGAAATCCCGCCAGGACAAGCGCAGAGGGTCAGGTTCAGCCAGTTCCTGCCTGAGTGCCAGGTATTCGTGGCAGAAACGCTCGTACACCCATACATAAAGATCACGCAGCAATTCGATCCGGGTCATTTCGTACACGCCCAGCATCGCGCAGCTGTAGGCCTGTTCAGGCACATCCAGAAAGGTCAAGGGACAAAGATTGGCCCGAAACAAAGGCAGGTTGGCTGCCAGGCGTGATGTGCGCTTGTTGATGTCGGCGAAGGGCTGAAGGTAAGGCAAATGCACCATCAGAAAAAACGACTGCTCGAACGAGTCACCGATCTGGTTCACCTTGTGCAGCAGGGTGTCGAGCATTTCGTCAATGAGTTGCGGCGTCGACAGGGGGCGGTACACGCTCTGACTGATGTCCACCGCATGACGGCGCAGGCGCCCTTCATCCGCTGGGTTCGGCAACAGATTTTCAGCCAGAGCACTGTGCAGGTTCATCAAGGTATAGCGATCCAAAGCCGCTTGGTCAGCGTTGTTCACCAGCATCTCGATCGCCGTTTTGTGATTCAGGATCATCTGCGTCTCGATGGCCGCCTTGCCTTGGGCCACCTTGCCACGCTCGATCAAGTCCCGGGTATCCAACCTGGAATAGGTATTGCCCTCCAGGTGGCTGGATGCCCAGGACAGATCAATCAACAAGCGATTCAAAATAGCGCGGCTGCAAGTGCCGGCGGGGGCCGCAACGGCCCAGGTGCGCCCCATCTGATGCAACTGACGGCGCAACGAATCCGACACAACGAATCCGACAAATACCAACTCTTGTTGGGCTGGTACGACTCCAGGAAATCGCGCTGGTAGCCCACCGGCCGGCGTCACTCAAGCGGCTGGTCGACATAGGCCCGTACATCGCGGCTGTCTGCGGACAGTGCCAGGCCGCGCAAAAAGCGCTCGCCAACGGCCCCGTCAGGGCCTGCCAACCCCATCAGCGCCCCCCGGCCTTCAGAAGGCCCCGCCCCGTAACGGCGAGCGCGCCCCTGGCCCTGAGCAGCAATGCGCCCCTGGGCAAGCCAGCTGTTCAGAACGCGCTGCGCCGAGCGCCGAGCCCATTGCGGATGCAACACCAGCAAATCGGCCAGACCGAGGCCATGCGGCGCTGCCAGAATGCTTTGCAGCAAAGCATCTGCCTTGGCATTGCGATTGGCGGCAGGGGTGAGCGGGCTGGGAGAGGACGTGGCGCGATTTTGGCGCAGTTTCAACACCCTAGGTCTCGCCCCGCTGAAAAGCCCAAGGGGAAAGCTCGCAGCCCGCCAAAGTCCAGAACGCCCAACTCAAGCCGATGGGCCCTTGCGCTGCCGAGCTCGATCTGCAGGCCCGTCGACTGGGCCTGGTGCTCCGCGATGGACGCCGATGTGTCAACGGCCCCCCCGGAATGATGGCAACAGGGCGTAAGCGGCCAGGGATTCGAGGGAGGAACGATGTTCGGTGAACATGGTGGTGATCTCCTGAAAGCCCGCGGTCACCGTGCCATCGATCGCAGCCACCGCAGGACGAGCGAATTCGCACTGCGTTTGACGACGTTTGATTTCATGGCACACAGCGGCTTCGACCAAGCCCCCCCTGCCCTCACCCTTCCATCATGATCACCTGCCGGATCGCCTCGCCCCGGGCCAGGCGGTCGAAGCCCAGGTTGATCTGGTCCAGGCTGAGGCGGCCGGTGAGCAACTGGTCGACCGGGAGTTTGCCCTGGCGGTACAGGGCCACGAAGCGGCCGATGTCGCGCCGGGGCACGCAACTGCCCAGGTAGCTGCCTTTGAGGGTGCGCTCTTCGGCCACCAGGTGCCACACGGGGGTGCTGAGGTTCTGGCTGGACGCGGGCAGGCCGACGGTCACGGTGGTGCCGCCGCGGCGGGTCACGCGGTAAGCCAACTCGAGGGCACGAGCCGAGCCCACCATCTCCAGGGCGTGGTCCACGCCGCCGCCGGTCAGCTCGCGCAGTTGCTCCACCGCGTTGTCGGCGCCGGCATTGACGACGTCGGTGGCGCCCAGGCGGCGGGCAAAGGCCAGTTTGTCGTCGGCCAAGTCCACGGCCACCACCCGGCCTGCGCCGGCGGCCAGGGCGCCCATCACGGCCGACAGGCCCACGCCGCCCAGGCCGATCACGGCCACGCTCTGGCCGGGGCGCACCTGCGAGGTGTTGACCACCGCGCCCACCCCGGTCATGACGGCACAGCCGAACAGGGCCGCGATCTCCAGCGGCAGTTCGCGGTCGATCTTCTGCACGCCGCGGCGCGACAGCACCGCATGCTGGGCAAAGGCCGACACGCCCACAAAGTGGTCCATGGGCTGGCCTTGCCAGGACAGGCGGCGCTCGCCGCCCAGCAGCGTGCCCGCCACATTGGCGGCGCCCGCGGGCTCGCACAGCACGGGGCGCCCCTCCGAACAGGGAGCACAGTGGCCGCAACTGGGCACAAAGACCAGGATCACGTGGTCACCGGGCACCAGGTCGGTCACGCCCTCGCCCAGGGCCTCGACCACGCCAGCGGCCTCGTGCCCCAACACGATGGGGGTGCGGCGCGGGCGGTCCCCGTTGATGATGGACAGGTCAGAGTGGCACAGGCCGGCGGCCACCACGCGCACCAGCACTTCGCCCGGGCCGGGCGGGGCCAGGTCGACCTCAGTGACTTCCAGGGGACGGCTTTCGACATAAGGGGCCGGCGCGCCGATGCGCGTGAGGACAGCAGCACGGGTTTTCATGGGTTCTTCACCAGAGAGCACTTGGACTTGGACAGCGGCTGGAAGGCCTGCTCGCCCGGGAGGGTGGCCAGCACCTTGTAGTAATCCCAGGGCATCTGGGATTCGGCCGGCTTCTTGACTTGCACCAGGTACATGTCGTGCACCATGCGGCCATCGACGCGCACCCGACCGCCCTGGGCAAAGAAGTCGTTGATGGGCAGGGCCTGCATCTTGCGAGCCACGCTCAGGCCTTCATCGCCGCCAGCGGCCTGGATGGCCTTGAGGTAGCTGGTCACGGCCGAGTAGGTGCCGGCCTGGATCATCGAGGGCATCTTCTTCATGCGCTCGAAATAGCGCCGCGACCAGGCCCGGGTCTCGGGTGTGCGGTCCCAGTAGAAGCCGGTGGCAAAGGTCATGTCCTGGGCTTCTTTCAAACCCAGCGAATGCACATCGTTGATGAACATCAACAAGGGCACCACGGCCTGGCTTTTGCTCAGGCCGAATTCGCGCGTGGCCTTGATGGCGTTGACCGTGTCACTGGTGGCATTGGCCAGGGCAATGGCGTCGGCCTTGGAGGCCTGGGCCTGCAGCACGAACGACGAGAAATCGCTGGCATTGAGCGGATGGAACACGCTGCCCACCACCTTGCCGCCGCTGGCCGTCACAAACTCGGTGATGTTGCCTGCCATGGCTTTGCCAAAGGCGTAGTCGGTGCCGATCACAAACCAGCTGCGGGCCCCCTTGGCCAGCATGCCCTGCGCCGCCCCGTTGACCAGGGCATAGGTGTCGTACACATAGTGGATGCTGGTGGGGCCGCAGTTCTCGTTGGTCATGGCCACCGAGGCCGTGCCGGTCAGCAACAGCATCTTGTTGCGCTCGCGGGCCAGGTTGCCCACCGCCACGGCCACGGCCGAGTTGTTCACATCGACGATGGCATCAACCCCCTCGCGGTCGTACCAGGCCCGGGCCAGCGAGGCACCGATGTCGGCCTTGTTCTGGTGGTCGCCACCGATCACCTCGATGGGCTTGCCCAGCACCTGGCCACCAAAGTCTTCGACTGCCATGCGGGCCGCCTCCAGCGAGCCCTTGCCGGCAGTATCGGCATACAGGCCCGACATGTCGGACAGCACGCCGATGCGCACCTTGTCGTCCGACAGCTTCTGCGCTGCTGCGGGGGCGCTCAGGCCGGCACCGCACAAGGCGGCGGCCAAGGCCAGCCAGATCGGCGCGCGCCGTCGCAAACAGCGGGCTTTCACACAGGGGTTCATGGTTTGTCTCCTTCTTGGTTTCAGCGTTGTGCACAACAAAAAGGCCCTCTGCGGGGCCCTGGATCACGTCAACTTCAATCCATGCGGATGTTCGCGGCCTTCACCACCTGGGCCCACTTCAGGCGCTCGGCGTGCAGCAGCTGGGCGAAGGCCTCGGGGCTGCCGGGGGCGGGCTCGGCGCCGGCGTCCTGCAGGCGCTGGCGCACCTCGGGCTGGGCCAGGGCGCGACCGATGTCGGCACTCAGGCGGGTGACCAGCTCGCGCGGGGTGGCGGCCGGGGTCAGCACGCCGGCCCAGGAATAGGCCTCGTAACCCGGCAGACCGGTCTCGGCCACGGTGGGCAAATCGGGCAACAGGCTGGAGCGCTGCACGCTGGCCACGGCCAGGGCGCGCACCTTGCCGGCACGGATCTGGGGCAACGCGGTGGGGGCATCGCTGAACATGATGGGCACCTGGTTGCCCAGCAGGTCGGTCATGGCGGGGGCACTGCCCTTGTAGGGAACGTGCTGCAGCTTGGTACCGGCCAGCATGTTGAACAGCTCGCCCGCCAGGTGGGTGCCGCCGCCATTGCCGGCCGAGGCAAAGGCCAGGGTGCCGGGGCGGGCCTTGTCGAGGGCAATCAGCTCGGCCACGCTCTTGGCCGGCAGGCTGGGGTGCACCACCAGCACCACCGGAAATCGCGCCGCAAAGCTGACCGCGGCAAAGTCGCGCTCGATGTCGTAGCTCATGCGGGGGTTCAGCGCCGGCAGCACGGTGTGGTGGATGCTGCAGACGAACAGGTTGTGCCCGTCGGCCGGAGCGCGGGCCGCCAGCTCGGCGCCCACCATGCCACCGGCGCCGGCGCGGTTGTCCACCACGGCGGGCTGGCCCCAGAGTTCGGCCAGCTTCTGGGCCAGGGCCCGGCCTGTGATGTCCACCGGGCCACCGGCCGGAAAGGGCACGATGAATTTCACCGGGCGGGCCGGGTAGGCCGGGGCTTGCGCCCAGGCCGGTAGCGTCAGCCCCGCCAGGGCCGTGGCCAGCCATTGGCGGCGGTCGATGCGGGAGATGCGGGCGATGCGGTCGGTGGAGCGCTCAAGCAGGGTGGTGAACATGGCATTCTCCTGGGGTTCAGACGGGGGCGGGTTGGTCCAGCAGGGCGCGCTTGAGCACCTTGCCGCTGTGCGTCATCGGCAAGGCCTCGATGGCGGTGATGCTGGCGGGGCGCTTGTAGGGGGCCAGCTGGTCCCGGATCAAGGCCAGCAGGCTGGCGTGGTCGGCCTCGCTCAGGGGCTGCCCGCCCACGGTCTCGACAAAGGCCAGCACGGTCTCGTTGCCGTCGGCCTCTTTGCGGCCCACCACGGCCGAGCGCTGCACGCTGGGGTGCTGGTTGAGCACGTTCTCGACCTCGCCCGGGTACACATTGAAGCCCGAGCGGATGATCATCTCCTTGAGCCGCCCCACCACATGCAGCGCACCGTCAGGCCCGATGCGACCCAGGTCGCCGGTGGCGTACCAGCCGCCCTCGCGCATCACCTGGGCGGTGGCCCCCGGGTCGCGAAAATAACCCGGCATCAGGCCCACGCCGCGCAACCAGATCTCGCCGGTCTCGCCCGCCGGCAGCTCGCGCCCGGCGTCGTCCACGATGCGGCACTCGGCCCCTTCCACCGGCACGCCGGCGGCGGTGTCTTCGCGCCACTGGCCTCGGCGCACCAGGCAGGCCGCCCCCGCGTACTCCGACAGGCCATAGCCGTGGTGCAGCGGCTGGCCAAAGCGGTCCTGCACCGCGTTCTTCAGCGGCAGGTCCAGCGGTGCGGCCCCGGTGTAGACATAGCGCAGCGCGGGCGATGGGGGCATGCCCACCAGGCCCTGCTCGTCGAGGTAGGCGAGCAGCCGCGTGAACAGGGCCGGCGGGCCCTGCAGGTTGGACACCTGGTGCAAGGCCAGCGCCTGCAAGGCATCGGCCGGATCAAAGCGGCTGCGCATGACCAGGGCGGCACCCGCATGCAGCGAAGCCGCCAGCACCGTGCCCAGACCGAAGATGTGGGTCATGGGCACACAGGCGTACGAACGATCCGCCGGCGTCAAGGCCCGCGACTCGGCCGACACGCGGGCAAACTGCAACAGCCCGGCATGCGACACCAGCACGCCCTTGGGCGCCCCGGTGGTGCCCGAGGTGAAGATGATGGCCGCCACCTGCTCGGCCAGCGGAGCCGGTTCGGGGGTGGCCTGGTCGCGCCGGGGCGTGCGGCTCAGGCCCGCCAGGGCCGAGGGCTGGGCGCCCAGGTGCTCGCCGTGCTCGCGGGCGGCGCTGCCCACCTCGCGGGTGAAGTAGACCAGCCGCGGATCGGCCTTGGCCACAAAAGCCTCGATCTCGCCGCGCGCCATGCGGGCGTTGACGCCGCAGGACCAGGCGCCCACGCGGCTGCAGGCCAGCACCAGGGCCACGTGCTCGGGGCAGTTCTCGGCGACCGCCAGCACGCGGTCGCCGGGCTGTACGCCCTGGGCCAGCAACTCGGCCTGCAGGGTGTCCACCATCGTGCCCAGTTGGGCATAGCTCAGCGTGTGGTCGGGCAGGTGCAGGAACACCGCCTCAGGCGTGGCCGCCAGGCGTTGGTCAAACAGGTGATGAAGTCGAGAGGGTGTCGTCATGGCCACTCATTCCACCTGGATGCCCTTGGCCACCGTGCCCCACAGGGCCAGATCGCGGGCCGCACGCTCGGCCAGCAGCTGCGGGTTGCCGGTCCACAGGTCGTAGCCCTGCTCGATCAGCTTGGCCTTGAGCTCGTCCTGGGCCAGGGCCCGGCGGGTGGCCTCATTGAGGCGGGTCACCAGCTCGGGCGCCATGCGGGCCGGGCCGTAGAGGCCGTACCAGCCACCCACGTCGTAGTCGGCGATGCCCGACTCGACCATGGTGGGCACCTCGGGCAGCGAGGGATTGCGCTCGCGCGAAGTGACGGCCAGCGGCCGCACGCGCTGGGTGCTGATGTAGTTGCGGGCGCTGCCGATGATGTCGAACATCATGCTGAGCTGGCCCCCGATCACATCGGTCATGGCGGGCGCATTGCCCTTGTAGGGCACGTGGGTCAGCTTGATGCCGGCGCGCAGGGCGAACAGCTCGCCGCTGAGGTGGTTCGACGCCCCCATGCCGGCCGAACCATAAGCCAGCTTGCCCGGATGGGCCCGGGCGTAGGCCACCAGTTCGGGCAAGGTCTTGAAGGGCTGGTCCTTGTTGATCACCAGCACGTTGGTGTAGCTCACCAGGGGTGCGATGGCCGTCAGGTCCTTGCTCACGTCAAAGGGCATGGACTTGAGGATGTGCGGGCTGATGGTCAGCGTGGGGCTGGCGCCAAAGTACAGCAGCAGCCCGTTCGGGGCCGCCTTGGCCACGGCATCGCCGCCCATGCTGCCGGCGGCGCCGGGGCGGTTTTCTACCACCACGGGCTGGCCCAGCTCTTTGGACAGCGCGGGCGCGAACAGCCGCGCCGTGGCGTCCACCGGGCCGCCCGCCGCATAGCCCACCACCAGGCGGATGGGCTGCCCACCGCCCTGTGCCTGCACTGGCGTGCTCAGCAACAGGGGGCTCAGGCTGCCCAGCGCCAGCAGCCAGCGCCGCGACCTTGAGAAGAATGTCGGCATGTCTTGTCTCCGTTGTATTTCTTGAATTCAGACCCGCACGTAGCGGAAGGTGCCCATGGCGCGGGCCACCACCTGGCCGCTGGCGTCTTCCACCCGGGCCTCGCAGAAGCACACCGAGCGCCCCCCGCCTTGGCAAGTGGCGTGGGCCAGCAGGCGGCCACGCCCGGGGCGGTGAAAGCTGGTGCTCATGTCGATCGTGACCACCGCCTTCTGAAAGCCCGTGGCCGATAGCGCTGCACTCGACATGGCGCTGTCCATCAGCGACATCAGCACGCCGCCATGCACCACCCCGAAGTTGTTGGTCAGCTCGGGGCGCAGATCAAGCGACAGCCGGGCCACCCCACCCTCGGCGAACTCGCGCTGCAGGCCCAGCAGGTGGTTGAACGCCACCCGGGCGAACAACGCGCGGGTGTCGGTGGCGATGTCGATGGCCGCCTCGGGGCTGCCGGGCTGCGGGCCGGTGTCGCCCGGGCCAGAGCGCTCAGCCAGCCCGGACTTCATGCGCGGGCCTCGCGCACCATGTTGCGGGCGATCACGATCTGCTGGATCTGGCTGGTGCCCTCGTACAGGCGGAACAGGCGCACGTCGCGGTAGAAGCGCTCGATGCCGTACTCGGCCAGGTAACCGGCCCCGCCCAGGATCTGCACCGCACGATCGGCCACGCGGCCACACATCTCGCTGGCAAACAATTTGCAGCAGGCAGCCTCGGTGGACACGTTGCGGCCTTCGTCACGGCGTCGCGCCGCGTCGATCACCATGCACTCGGCGGCGTACAGCTCGGTCTGGCTATCGGCCAGCATGGCCTGCACCAATTGAAACTCGGCGATCGGCTGGCCGAACTGCTGGCGCTCGACCGCGTAGCGCAGGGCATCGGCCAGGATGCGCCGGGCCACGCCCACGCACACGGCCGCCAGGTGGATGCGGCCCTTGTCGAGCACTTTCATGGCGGTCTTGAAGCCCCGCCCCTCCACCCCACCGATCAACTGGCGGGCCGGCACGCGCACGTTGTCAAAGATCACATCGCAGGTGTGGGCGCCCTTCTGGCCCATCTTGCGGTCGATCCGGCCCAGGCTGATGCCCGGCGAGTGGGCATCGACGATGAAGGCCGACACCCCGCCCGCGCCCTTGTCGGCCGGGTTGGTGCGCGCCATCAGCGTGAAGATGCCGGCCTGCGGGGCATTGGTGATGTAGCGCTTGCTGCCGTTGACGAGGTAGTGCTCGCCTTCGCTGTCTACCCCTTTGATCGCGGTGGTGCGCAGCGAGGCGGCATCGCTGCCGGCATCGGGCTCGGTCAGCGCGAACGAGGCCATCAGCTCGCCGGTGGCCAGGCGCGGCAGGTACTCGGCCTGCTGCTCGGGCGTGCCATCCATCAGGATGCCCTGCGAACCGATGCCCACGGTGGTGCCGATCACCGACCGGAAGGCCGGCGAGGTCTGGCACAGCTCGAAGAGCACGCGCACCTCTTCCTCCATGGTCAGCTCCAGGCCGCCATAGGCCTCGGGGATGGTCAGGCCGAACAGGCCCATCTCGCGCATCTCTTGCACGATGGCAGGGGGGATGGCATCGGTTTCGGCCACTTCGTTCTCGGCCGGCACCAGGCGCTCACGGGTGAAGCGGGTGACGGAATCGAGCAGGGCCTGGAAGGTTTGGGGGTCTCGGATCATGGGGTGGTTCTTTCGTTGCAGATCACAGCGCGTCGGCCGTGCCCAGGATGGCGGTGGCCTGGCTCGACAAGGTGCCGCCATTGCCATGGGCCAGGGCGGTGGCCACGCCGGGCACCTGGCGGGCGCCGGCATCGCCACGCAATTGCCGCACGGCCTCGATGAGGGTGAAGATGCCGTACATGCCCGGGTGCACGCACGACAGGCCGCCCCCGTTGGTGTTGACCGGCAGGCGCCCGCCCGGGGCGATGGCGCCGTCCTGCACAAAGCGCCCGCCTTCGCCCTTGGGGCAGAAGCCCAGGTCTTCGAGGAACAGCAAGGTGTTGATGGTGAAGGCGTCGTACAGCTGCAGCACGCCCATGTCCTTCGGCGTCAGGCCGGCCATGGCAAAGGCCTCGCGGCCCGACTGGCTGGCTGCCGTCACCGTCAGGTCGTGCATGGACGAGATCTGGCGGTTCCAGTTGGCGGTGGCATTGCCCAGCACATAGACGGGCTTGCGGGGCAGGCTCGCGGCCCGGTCGGCGCGGGTCAGCACGAAAGCCCCACCACCGTCGGTGACCAGGCAGCAGTCGCGCACCGAGAGGGGATCGGACACCCTGCGGGCCTTGAGCACGTCGTCGATGCTCAGCGGGTCGCGCATGAAGGCCTCGGGGTTGAGCTGCGCCCAGGCCCGGGCCGCCACCGCCACCTCGGCCAGGTCTCGGCGGGTGGTGCCGTACTGGTGCATGTGGCGCCGCGCCGCCAGCGCATAGGCCGACAGCGGCTGCATGGGCTCGTAAGGCGCTTCAAAGGGCTGCGGGTCCATCACGCGGCGGGCCTTGGCAATCTCGCTGCGGCCAAAGGTGGCCGTGCGCTGGGTGCTGCCGTAGCAGACCAGCACCGCGTTGCACTGGCCGGCCTGCAAGGCCATCATGGCGGGCAGCAGGTGGGCCACGAAGCTGGAGCCCCCCACCATGGTGCCGTTGATGTAGCGCGGGTTCAGGCCCAGGTACTCGGTCACGGGCATGGGCCACATGGTGGACAACACGCTGGCCGTGCACAGGCCGTCGATGTCGCGCATCGTCAGCCCGGCATCGGCCACGGCGGCGCGGGCGGCGTGGGCCAGCACCTCCATCTCGGTGAAGCCGGTGGCCTCACCACAGCCAAACGTGGCCACCCCGGCGATGACGGCACTGCCACGCAAGGCCCTCAAGGCCGGCGGCGTGTGCACGGTCGGAGCGGAAGGCCTGGCAGGTCCGATCGGCACCGGGACAGGCGTTGTCGCAGCCGGCTCTTCGATCGGGTCGAACACCACGATGCCGCCCTGCCCCTCAGCCTGCAGAACACGGGCCTTCACCCGCTGGCCCACCTGCACCGAGTCCGCAGGCTGCCGCTCGACGCGGCTCATCAGACGCACGCCTTCATCGAGGTCGATCAGGCAGACGTTGTAGTCCCCACCGGCCTCGGGCTTGCGGCGCACCACCGTGGCGGAATACACCGTGCCCTGGCCGGAGGGCGCCACCCACTCGGGGTCGGCGGCGCCGCAATGCGGGCAGACTTCGCGCGGAAAGTACACATGCTGGCCGCAGGCGGCGCAGCGCTGGATCATGAAACGGCCCTGGTCCAGCCAGGCCTGATGCCGGGCCTGAACGCCCTGGCGTTGCTCACTCATGTTGGGCTCCTTGCAAGGGTGGGGGCTTCAGATCGGGTCCCAGGTGAACACGTCACCCGAACGGTCCAGGGGGTAGAACATGGCCTTCAGGGCGGGCAGTGCGTGGCTGGCCACGCTCTCGGGCGTCCAGCCCTCGCTGCGGTGCACCGAGCGCACGGGCCGCGGCTGGCTGATCAGGAAGATCTCGTTGTTGCGCACGGCAAAGATCTGGCCATTGGCATACGAGGATTCATCGCTGGCCAGGCACACGGCCAGTGGCGCGATCTTGGCCGGCGTCATCTGCTTGATGCGCTCCACCCGGGCCTTTTCGGCGTCGGTCTCGGTGGGGATGCTGCCGATCATGCGGCTCCAGGCAAAGGGCGCGATGCAGTTGCTGCGCACATTGAACTTCTGCATGTCGAGCGCGATGGACTTGGACAGCGCCGCGATGCCCAGCTTGGCGGCCGAGTAGTTGGCCTGGCCAAAATTGCCGATCAGCCCCGAGGTGGAGGTCATGTGGATGTAGTTGCCCGAACCCTGCTCCTTGAAGTGGGTGGAGGCCGCGCGGCTCACGTAGTAGGCGCCGTACAGATGCACCTTGATGACGGCGTCCCACTCATCCAGGCTCATCTTGTGGAAGAAGCGGTCGCGCAGGATGCCGGCGTTGTTGACCACCACGTCGATGCGACCAAAGCTATCGAGCGCCGCCTGCACGATGCGACCGGCGCTGGTCGCATCGCTCACGCTGTCGGTGCTGGCCACCGCCTCGCCGCCCAGGGCGCGGATCTCGTCCACCACCTTCTGGGCAGGGCCGGCGTCGTTGCCCTCGCCTGCAACCGAGGCACCGATGTCGTTGACCACCACGCGGGCCCCTTCACGGGCCATGGCCAGGGCGATGTCGCGGCCAATGCCGCCCCCTGCGCCAGTGACCACCACCACTTTGCCTTCGACCATGCGGGACGGGTTGTTTGGATTCATGTTGTTCTCCTTGGGTTGCTGGGATGTCAGTCAAAAAATAGGATCAGGACGCCGCCTGTGCCGGCCACTGGAACAGCGCCGGCTGCTTGTCGAGAAAGCGCTGCACCGCCACGCGATGCGCCTCGGTGCCCATGGCCAGGGCCTGGGCGTTGGCCTCCATCTCCAGCAGGGTGGGCAGGTCGTGCCCGGGCGCGGCCAGGGTGCGCTTGACCAGGGCC
The DNA here is from genome assembly GCF_058791075.1 of Curvibacter sp. EU05-FHT14A10. Classification (NCBI taxonomy): domain Bacteria; kingdom Pseudomonadati; phylum Pseudomonadota; class Betaproteobacteria; order Burkholderiales; family Comamonadaceae; genus Curvibacter; species Curvibacter sp. EU05-FHT14A10. The sequence goes on along the minus strand of NZ_JBYTDE010000003.1, from coordinate 107,517 downwards.
ACCGCCATGGGCGAGGCCTGCACAAAGCTGGCCGCCAGGGCCTGGGCCCGGGCCTGCAGCTGCTCGGGCGGCTGCAGCTCCATGGCAATGCCCAGGCGCAGGGCCTCGGCCGCATCGACCTCGCGGGCCGACAGCATCAGCTCGCGGGCGCGCTGCACGCCCACGATGCGGGGCAAGGTGTAGAAGGCCGCGCAGTCGGGCACCAGGCCCACGCGCATGAACGACATGCAAAAGCGCGCCCGGGGGGTTGCAATCACAAAGTCGGCCAGCAGGGCCAAGCTGAAGCCAGCGCCATAGGCGGCCCCATCGACCGCGGCAATCACGGGGCGGTCGAGCGTGATCAGTTCCTTGAGCCAGTCGTGCAGGCTTTGCAGGCGGGCGCGCCAGCCGGCGTTGTCCAGGCCCACGGTGGCGATGTTGCGCAGATCACCGCCGGCACAGAAGTGGTCACCGGCCCCGATCAGCACCAGGACGCGGATGCCGGGCTCGGCGCGCAGATGAGCCACCACCTGGCGCATCTCCTCGCGCATGGCGGGGTCGAAGGCATTGCGCCGCTCGGGGTTGTGCAGCGTGAGCGTGGCCACCTGATCGCGCACGGCAAAGCGGATGCGCTCGAAGTTGTCGGGGTTCATGGGGTCTCCTGAAGTTCTGCCTGGGATGGGGCCGGCTTGGCGCCGACGCTGTGCCGGTGCGCCTCTTGCAATTCGCGCCACAAAATCTTGCCGGTGCCCGACTTGGGCAGGGCCGGCACAAACTCGACCAGGCGCGGCACCTTGTAGGCCGACATGCGCTCGCGTGCCCAGGCCGTGAGCTGCTCGACGCTCAGGGCGGCCTCATGACCGGGTCGCAGCACCACCAGGGCCTTGACGGTCTCGCCGCGCTTGGGGTCGTCCACGGCGATCACGCAGGCTTCGAAGATGGCAGGGTGCTCGTACAGCGCGCTTTCCACCTCGGCCGGCCAGACCTTGAAGCCCGAGGCATTGATCATGCGTTTGAGGCGGTCGCGCATGAAGTAGTACCCGTCTTCGTCCACGCTGGCCAGGTCGCCGGTGCGGAAGAAGCGCAGGCCGTCGCGCTCAAAAAAAGCGGCCTCGGTGGCTGCTGCATTGCGCCAGTAACCCAGCATCAGCTGCGGGCCGCTGGTGACCAGCTCACCCACCTCGCCCGCGGGCAGGTCCTGGCCCGTGGCCGGGTCGACGATGCGCGACACCACCCCCTGCGTGGGCACGCCCAGGCATTGGCGCTTGCCGCGGTGCAGCGGGTTGGCATGCAGAAAGGCCGCGGTCTCGGACAGGCCGTAGGCCTCGTTGTAGGCCAGCCCGAAGCGATCGGCCAGCAGGGTGGCCACGGCCTCGGGCATGGCGGCGCCGCCGCCTGAGAGCAGGCTCAGGCTGCTGAGGTCGCGGGCCATCACGTCGGGCTGGGCGAAGAACTCGATCACCATGCTGGGCGGCGCGGTCCAGACCGAGACGCGGTGTTGCTCGATCAGGCGCGCGGCGCTGGGCGCGTGCCAGCGCGGCATCATGACCAGGGTGGCACCCAGGGTGAGCGGCATGTTCATGCCGTTTTGCATGCCCAGCATGTGGAACAGCGGGGCCACGCTCAAAAACACCGAATCGGCATGCAGGCTGCGCCACACCTGGGAGGCCAGGTTGGACGCCAGCACCGTGCCATGGGTATGCATGCAGCCCTTGGGGTGGCCGGTGGTGCCCGAGGTGTAGGGCAGCACCGCCAGGGCCTCGGGGCCGGGGTGCAGCCAATCCGGCTGCCAGCCCTGCGCCACTGCCTCGCTCAGGGCTTCCTCCAGTCCGTACAGGCCCAGGCCCTGCAGGGCCTGGCGCGGCTGGTGGAAGGGCTCGGGCCAGGGCGAGCCCGGGGCCCCCACCTCGGCCGGGTGCATGGCATCGGCATAGGCATGGACCACGGCAGCGTCAATGGCGCCTGCCTGCAGCAGGGGCTGCAGACGGGGCAGCAGCTCTTGCGCCAACAGGGTCACGCGGGCGCCGGTGTCCTGTTGAAACCATTGCAACTCAGAGGGGGTGCTCATGGGGTTGACCGGCACCACCACGGCCCCCAGGCGCAACACGGCGTGGTAAGCCAGCACGTACTGGGGGCAGTTCTGGCTCATCAGCAGCACCCGGTCGCCAGGCTGCACGCCCAACCGGCGGTTCAGCCAGGCAGCCAGGGCGTTCACCCGCCGATGCAGCGCACCGTAGGAGAGGCTCTGTCCACAGAACAGCAGCGCAGGCTTGTCCGGGTAGCGCTGGGCGGCCACCTCCAGGTAGTGGCTGAGGCCCACGGCGCTGGGGCGAAATGCGTGCGGCACGCCGGGCGGCCAATGCCGGAGGTGGGGTGCTGGGATCGGTGCATTCAAGACAGGGTCTCCTGGAGGTCGTGCGCTCTGGGTGCGGCGGCGGGCTCAGACCAGCCGGTTGGCATGGCCGGCCCAGTAGCGATCGCGCAGCAGGCGCTTGTAGAGCTTGCCGGTGGGGTGGCGCGGCAACTCGGCCTCGAAGTCGACCGAGCGCGGGCACTTGACGTGCGACAGGTGCTGCTGGCAAAAGGCGATCAGCTCGGCGGCCAGGGCGGGGCCGGCCTGGGCCATGTCGCGGGGTTGAACCACCGCCTTGACCTCTTCGCCAAACTCCTCGTTGGGCACGCCCAGCACGGCCACATCCATAACCAGGGGATGGGTGACCAAGAGGTTCTCGACCTCTTGCGGGTAGATGTTGACCCCGCCCGAGATGATCATGTAGGCCTTGCGATCGGTCAGGTACAGATAGCCTTCGGCATCGACGTGGCCCACATCGCCCAAGGTGGTCCAGCCGCGGGCGTTGGTCGATTCAGCGGTCTTGGCCGGGTCGTTGTGGTACGCAAAGGGCTTGCCCTCGGCAAAGTACACGGTGCCAGTCTCGCCCGTGGGTACCGGCTCGCCCAACTCGTCGCAGATGCGCAACTGGCCAATCACGGCGCGGCCCACCGTGCCGGGGTGGGTCAGCCAGTCGGCCGAGCCGACCAGGGTCATGCCATTGCCTTCTGTGCCGGCGTAGTACTCCCACAGCACCGGCCCCCACCAGGCAATCATCTGCTGCTTGACGGGAATGGGGCACGGCGCGGCCGCATGGATGGCCACGCGCAGCGAAGACACATCAAAGGCCTGGCGCTGCGCCTCGCTGAGCTTGAGCAGGCGCACGAACATGGTGGGCACCACCTGGGTGTGCGTGATTCGGTGCTGCTGCACCGCGGCCAGGTAGCGCTCGGGGTCGAAGTGCTCCATCACCACCACGGTGCCGCCCAGGCGCATCACGCTCATGCAAAAGCGCATCGGAGCCGCGTGGTACAGCGGCGCAGGCGACAGGTAGACGGTGTCGCCCGCCATGCCGAACACGCGCTGGCAGATGCCGGTGAGGGCCGGCACGGCCTCGACCTCGGGCGAATCGGGCGGCACGAACACGCCCTTGGGGTAGCCGGTGGTGCCCGAGGAGTACAGCATGTCGCCACCTGCGCTCTCGTCGGCAATCGGAGTGACCGGCTGGGCCGCCAGCGCCGCCTCGTATGGCTCGAAGCCCGGTACGGTGCCATCGATCATCAGCCGGGTGCTCACCCCCGGCATGTGCGCAAGCAATTCGCCAGCCTGCGCGGACAGGGCCTGCGAGCTGACCAGCAGACGGGCCTGGCAGTTGTCGAGGATGTAGGCCGCCTCGGCCACCTTGAGCCGGGTGCTCATCGCGGTGTAGATGATGCCGGCGCGCTGTGCGCCCCAGCACAACTCGAAGAAGCTCAATTGGTTCTCCAGCAGCAGGGCGATGTGGTCACCCGCCTTCAGACCCCGGGCGCGCAGCAGGTGGGCCACCTGGTTGGCGCGGGCGTCCAGTTCGGCATAGCTCAGGCGCTGGCCGCTGTCGGCCATCACCAGGGCGGCTTTATCGGGCTGGGTGCGGGCATGGATTCGGGGATGCATCAAAGGACCTCCTGAAAGTTGAGTCGCGCGTCAGGCGTGCTGCCCAGGCGCTCGGTCACCGGCTTGAAATTCAGACGTTTGGCGCTGCCATCCAGGCATCTGGCGAAGCGCAAAGGCAAGTGGTCGAAAAGCAGATGCCAGCGGCGCAACAGCCCCGCACACTGCGGGCCATCTGCTGTTGAAACCCCTGATCTGCCATGCAACTCACACCCACCATCGCCATCCACCTGAGTGCCGCCCTGGGCGCCCTGGCCCTGGGCCCGGTCGCGCTGTGGGCCCGTCAAGGCCACACGCAACGCCCCTGGCTGCACCGCGCCGCGGGCTATGCCTGGGTCACGCTGATGCTGATCACGGCCAGCTCGGCCCTGTTCATCCGCGATTTCAGCCTGCCCAATCTGGCCGGCTACACCCCCATCCACCTGCTGGTGCCGGTGTGTTTCTCGGGCCTGTTCGGGGCCTTCTGGTTTCTGGCCCGGCGCAACATCAGCGGCCACCGGCGCTGCATGCAGTCGCTGTACTGGATGGCCTGCGTGGGCGCCGGTGTGTTCACGCTGTTGCCCCAGCGCTACCTGGGCCAGCAGGTGTGGGGCCAGTGGCTGGGCCTGCTGTGAGGATCGAGCGCGCCTGGGCTTGAACATGGCGATGTTCCAGGTTCAGAGCGTGCGCGAGATCAGCTCTTTCATGACCTCGCTGGTGCCGCCGTAGATGCGGTTGACGCGCGAGTCCACGTAGGCCCGGCAGATGGGGTACTCCATCATGTATCCGTAGCCGCCATACAGCTGCAGCAACTCATCGAGGCAGCGGCCCAGCTCTTCGGTGCTGAACAGCTTGGCGATGGCGGCCTCTTGCAGGCTGAGCTTGCGCCGCAGGTGCTCGGCCAGGTACTGGTCGACCATCATGCGCACCGCCGTGGCGCGGGCCTTGATCTCGGCCAGCTTGAAGCGGGTGTTCTGAAAATCGAACAGGGGTTTGCCAAACACCATGCGCTCCTTGGTGTAGCGGATGGTCTCGGCCAGCATGGCCTCCAGCTTGGCGGCGGCGCCGATGGCGATGATCAGGCGCTCCTGGGCCAGCTCGGTCATCAGGTAGCTGAAGCCCTTGCCCTCTTCGCCCAGCAGGTTGCTCACCGGCACCCGCACGTCGTCAAAGAACAGCTCGGCGGTGTCGGCAGCCTTCAAGCCCATCTTGTCGAGCTTGCGGCCCTTGCGAAAGCCGGGCCGGTCGGCCTCGACCAGGATCAGCGAGGTGCCCTTGGCGCCCAGCTCGGGCTGGGTCTTGGCGACCAGCACCACCAGGTCGCAGTTGAGGCCATTGCTGATGAAGGTCTTGGCCCCGCTGATCACATACTCGTCGCCCTCGCGGCGGGCCGTGGTGCGGATGGCCTTGAGGTCACTGCCGGCGCCGGGCTCGCTCATGGCGATGGCCAGGATGGTCTCGCCGCTGGCGCAGCGCGGCAACCATTGCTGCTTCTGGGCCTCGGTGCCCAGGCGCTCGATGTAGGGCGCGATGATGTCGGAGTGCAGGTGAAAGCCGGGGCCGCTGGCACCCGCACGGGCCACTTCCTCGACCAGCACGGCGCAGTGGCCGAAATCACCACCGGCGCCACCGTAGTCGGGGCTGATCGCGGTGCACAGCAGGCCTTCGCGGCCGGCCTTGAGCCAGGTCTCGCGGTCGACCCGGCCGGCCTCGTCCCACTCGGCCTGGCGCGGCAGGCACTCGCGGGCCACGAAGCGGCGCACCGTCTCGCGGTAGGCCTCGTGGTCGTCGCGGAACAGGGTGCGCGGAAAACTCAAGACGCTTTGCTCATCCATGGTGGGCTCCTCAGGGCCGGCCGCCGCCGCACACCAGCACCTGGCCGCTGACGTAGTTCGACTCGGGAATGCAGAACAGGTACACCGCACCGGCGGCCTCTTCGGGGGTGCCGCCGCGGCCCAGGGGGATCAGGGCCTCGGCGTTCTTGAGGATCTGCGGGTTCACGCCCACCTTGATCTGCTGGCCGGCGATGTCGATGCTGGCGCCGGCGGTGGCATCGGCCTCGGTCAGGCGGGTCTTGATCAGGCCAAAGGCCACGCTGTTGACGTTGACCTTGTAGCGCCCCCACTCCTTGGCCATGGCCTTGGTCAGGCCATTGATGCCCGCCTTGGCGGCCGCGTAATTGGCCTGGCCGGCGTTGCCGTACACGCCCGAGGTCGAGGAGATGTTGACCACCTTGCGGAACACGTCCCGCCCCTCTTCGCTTTCACGCCGGTTCGCTTCACGGATGAAGCCCGAGGCGGCGCGCAGGATGCGGAAGGGGGCCGTCAAGTGCACGGCCAACATGGCGTCCCACTGCTCGTCGCTCATCTTCTGAACCACGCTGTCCCAGGTGTAGCCGGCGTTGTTGACGATGATGTCCAACCCGCCATAGGTGTCGACCGCCGCCGCGACAAAGCGCTCGGCAAAGCCGGCCTCGGTGACGCTGCCCACGCAGGCCAGGGCCCGCCCACCTGCAGCCTCGATCTCGGCCACGGTCTGGTGGGCCGGGGCCTCGTCCAGGTCGTTGATGACCACGGCGGCGCCTTCACGGGCCAGCTTGAGGGCGATCTCGCGTCCGATGCCGCGGCCCGAGCCGGAGACCAGGGCCACCTTGCCCACCAGTTTGTTCAGTGCATTGCTCATGAGGGGGTCTTTCAAGGGTTCAGATGTCAGGGCAAGGCGATCACGGCCTCACCGGCCAGCTTGATCACGCCCTCGGGGTTGGTGGTGCTGAGGGCCAGGCGCACGCAGCGCTCACCCCGGCGTTCGAACTTCTCGGTGATGTGGCCCGCGCAGCGGATGCGCTCGCCCACCTGGGTCATGGCGGCAAAGCGCACGCTGTACTCGCGCAAGGCGCTCTGCGGCACCCAGTTCGTGAGCACGCGGGCCAGCCAGGCCATGGACAACATGCCGTGGGCGATCACATCCGGCATGCCGGCGGCCTTGGCAAAGTCGATGTCGACATGGATCGGGTTGTGGTCACCCGAGGCGCCGCAGTACAAGGCCAGCGTGTGGCGCGTCAGGGGCGGGGTTTCGAATTCAGGCAGGGCATCGCCCACGTTCACCTCGTCATAGCGTGCAAGCAGACTCATCTCAGGCTCCTACCGGGTTGCGGATCACGGTCACGGCGCGCAGCTCGGCCACCAGCTCGTCGCGTTGGTTGCTCACGCGGGTGCCGCGCACCACGAACTCCAGCGCCCCGCCTTTCTTGTCGTAGATGTCTTCGATGCGCTGCTCAAAGGTCAGCGTGTCGCCCGCATAGGCCATGCGGTGGTAGTGGAAGCCCTGCTCACCGTGCAGCAGGGTGCGGTAGTCCATGCCCAGCAGGTCACGGATGGCGGCCGGGTCGGGCGACTCCATTTCGAGGCAGAACAAAAAGGTGGGCGGCACCGGCAGGCCAGGGTGACCAGCGACATGCGCCGCGGCCTCGTCGCTGTAGATCGGATCGGTCTGGCCGGTGGCCTTGGCAAAGAAGCGCAGTCGGCCGGCCTCGACCAGGGCGCTGAAGCGGGGCATCACATGCCCGATGAATTGCTTGTCGATCATGGTGGGTGCCCCTTCAAACCGCCTGGTACAGGGTGACCACGCAGGCCCCGCCCAGGCCCAGGTTGTGCTGCAGCGCCAGGCGGGCGCCTTCGACCTGGCGCTGCTCGGCCTGGCCACGCAGCTGCCACACCAGCTCGGTGCATTGCGCCAGACCGGTGGCCCCCAGCGGATGGCCCTTGGACAGCAGACCGCCCGAGGGGTTGGTGACAATGCGCCCGCCATAGGTGTTGTCGCCGTCCAGGATGAACTTCTCGGCCGTGCCTTCGGGGGTCAGGCCCAGGGCCTCGTAGGTGATCAGCTCATTGGCCGTGAAGCAGTCGTGCAGCTCCACCACGTCCAGGTCTTCCGGGCCGATGCCCGCCGCTTCGTACACCTGGCGGGCCGCCGCCGCACTCATGTCGTAGCCCACGACCTTGCGCATGTCGTCGCTGTCAAAGGTGCTGCCGGTGTCGGTGGTCATGGCCTGGGCGGCGATCACCACACGCTGGTCCAGCCCGTGCCGCTTGGCAAAATCGGCCGAGCACACCACGGCCGCCGCGGCCCCGCAGGTGGGCGGGCAGCACTGAAAACGCGTGAGCGGATCGAACACCGTGGCCGAGGCCATCACCTCGTCCAAGGTCAAAGGTTGGCGAAACAGGGCCAGCGGGTTGCGTGCCGCATGCTGGCGGGCTTTGACCGAGATGCGACCAAAGGTGTCAGCCCGGGCACCGTACTGGCGCATGTAGTCGCGCCCGGCACCGCCAAAGAACTGGGCGGCGCGCGGGGTTTGGGGTTCGTAGCCCTGGTGCGCATCCATGGCCTCGGCAAAGCGGGCCATCGGCGATGGGCGATCGTCCCAGGCGCCCTTGAGCGCGCCGGGCTGCATCTGCTCGAAACCCAGGGCAATGGCACATTCGACCATGCCGCTGGCCACCGCCTGGCGCGCCAGGAACAGCGCGCTGGAACCCGTGGAGCAGTTGTTGTTCAGGTTGAACACCGGGATGCCGCTCAGGCCCACGCCATAGAGGGCCGCCTGCCCGGCCGTCGAGTCGCCGTACACATAGCCCACATAGGCCTGCTGCACCTTGGCGTAATCAACACCGGCATCGTCCAGGGCCAGGCGCGCAGCGCGCGCGCCCATCACGGTGTAGGGCTCGCTGGCACCGGGTTTGGTGAAGGGGATCATGCCCACGCCCACCACATGGACGGCACGTTGCGAAGCTTGAACAGCACTCATGAAGGTCTCCTATGGGCCCGCCACGGGCCCTGGGTTCGGGGAAACAGAAAAGAAGCGGGCGCGCGCGGCTACTCGATGACGATGCGGGCGTCGCGCACGATGCGCTCCCACTTGGGCAGGTCGTTGTTCAACACGGCCTGCAGCTGTTCGGGCGTGCCGCCCACCGGGGTCAGGCCCATGGCCTTGAGGCGGCCATTGAGTTCGGCGCCAGCCACGATGCGCTGCACCTCGGCCGACAGCTTGTCGACGATGGGGCGCGGCGTGCCGCCCGGCAGAAAGACCCCAAACCAGCCGTTGGACTCGAAACCCTTGAGGCCCTGCTCACCCAGGGTGGCCACCTCGGGCAGGGCCGGGTGCCGCTGGGTGCCGGTGATGGCCAGCACGCGGATGCGGTCCGAGCGCAGGTGCGGGGTGATCGAGGTGACGTCGACAAAGGCCGAATCCAGCTGGCCGCCGAGCAGGTCGTTCACCTCGGGCCCGGCGCCCTTGTAGGGCACCGGAATCAGCTGGAGGCCGGCCGCCATCTTGAGCAGCTCGCCGTGCATGTGCGACGAGGTGCCGTTGCCATAGGTGCCATAGTTGAGCTTGCCGGGCCGCGCCTTGGCCAGGGCGATGAATTCGGCCAGTGTCTTGGCCGGTGAACTGGCCGGCACGATGAACAGGTCGGACGAGGTCGCCAGTTGCGACACGGGGGCGAAATCGCGCAGCACGTCGTAGGGCACCTTGGCATAAAGTGCCGGCGACTGGATCATCGCCGTGATGCCGACCAGCACGGTGTAGCCGTCGGGTGCGGCCTTGGCCACGATGTCGTTGCCCAGCATCCCACTGGCCCCGGGCTTGTTGTCGACCAGTACCGGCTGGCCCCAGCTTTGCGCCAGCTGGGTGGCCAGGATGCGGGCCAGGATGTCGGTCCCCCCGCCTGCCGGATAGGGCACCACCAGACGGATTGGCTTGGCCGGGTAGGCTTGGGCCAAGGCCCCGGAACCGCCTGCGGCCAGCCCCAGGCCAAGGACTGCCGCAACGGCAGATCGACGAGAAATACGCATGACTTGTCTCCTGGATTTGACGATCCGACCCGCCTCTTCGAGCAGATTCAGGCCTTCAGTTTGCGCATTTCAGGAGGACAGGCCAATCGCCGATTGAGCCAATTTGATTGGCAGAAAAGATCAGTGCAGGCTGACGTTGGCCGCTCGGGCCACCTGCGCCCAATGTGCGGAATCGCTGCGCAGCGTGGCCGCCAGTTCGGCCGGGGTACTGCCCACCGATTGAATACCCAGGGTGCTCAGGCGTGCAGCGAGATTGGGGGCCAGGATCACACGTCTCAGATCGGCCGCCCAGGCCTCGGCTCGCTCGGCGGCGCTCGCCTTGGGCAAGAACACAGCGTACCAACCGCTCGCATCGAAGCCCGGGTAACCGCACTCGGCCAGCGTGGGCACTTGAGGCAAGGCCGGGTCGCGCTCGCGCCCGGTGATGGCCAGGGCCTGCAGACGCCCGCTCGTGACGTGGGGCAGGCAGGTGGTCACATCGATGAAGCCCCCCACCACCACGCCCCCCAGCAGGTCTTGCAACAAGGGGCCCGCCCCCTTGTAGGCCACAGCCACCAGATCGAGGTGGGTCGCCAACTTGAACTGCTCGGCCAGCAGGTGCGAGGTGGTGCCAGCGCCGAAATTGCCATAGCTGTCACGGCCGCGCCGGCCCTGCGCCCAATTCACGAAGCCCGCCAGAGTGGGCACGACGTCGGGTCGAGGCAGAGTCACCCACACCAGGGGGGTACGCCCCACCAGAGACACCGGGGTCAGATCACGCTCAATGTCGAAGGGCAGTTTGGGGTAAAGCGCTGGCAGGATGCTCAGAGAGGCGATGGCCATCACGGCGGTATGCCCATCTGGCAATGCCTTGCTGGCCGCATCAAGCCCCAGAATGCCGCTGGCACCGGGGCGGTTGTCCACCATCACGGGACTTTGCCAAAGCGCTGACAATTGCGGGCCCAGGCTTCGGGCCAGGTTATCTGCGCCTCCACCGGGCGCAAACGGCACGATCAGGCGCACGGGCTTGCCCGGGACGGCCAGGGGACTCCGCCTTGCGTCGGAACGGGCCGTGACGGTCTCAGCCGCGCGGGCCTGCAACCCGACTGGCGCAGCAGACAAGGCCAGCATGCGCAGCAGCGCGCGACGATGGGAAAAAGACATGGGGTGCTCTCCTGCGTGAAACGCAGCTGGTGTGGCACCGCCGGGCATCGGCGGTCGTCAATCAGCCACGCCGGGCCAGCTTAGAAAGCCACCGTGCAGCGGTACTGCCCGAGTGTCAAAGACAGCCGAAGCTGGGGTCCTGAATCGACCGAAGGCCTGACAAGCGTGCCAAGGCCCACCCAGGCGCCGCCCATGAGCACCGCAACCTGATGCCAGGAGCCCCCGTCAGCGCAGCCTGGGCGTCTGGTGGGCGTCGCGTGCCAGCGCCGGTGCGGACGCCCGGCCCGCCCCGGCGTAGGGTCGGGCCCCGCCGTCGTCCAGCACAAAACCAGCCACCGCATCGGCCAGCTCAACCGCCTGCTGCTGCAAGGACTGCGCGGCGGCGGTGGCCTGCTCGACCAGGGCTGCGTTCTGCTGGGTCGCCTGATCCATCAGGGTGATGGCGCTGCCGATCTCGGCGATGCCGGTGCTCTGCTCCTGGCTGGCCAGGGTGATCTCGCCCACGATGGAGGTCACGCGCTGCACGCTCTTGACCACATCGTCCATGGTGGCCCCAGCCTGCTGAACCAGCCGGCTGCCCTTGTCGACCTGCGACACGGATTCACCGATCAATTCCTTGATCTCCTTGGCAGCGGTGGCACTGCGCTGGGCCAGGGTGCGGACCTCGGACGCCACGACCGCAAAGCCGCGCCCCTGTTCGCCCGCCCGGGCGGCTTCAACCGCCGCGTTCAACGCCAGGATGTTGGTCTGGAACGCGATGCCATCGATCACGCCAATGATGTCGGAAATCTTGCGGGCCGAATGCTCGATGCCCTGCATCGTGTTCACGACCTCACCCACCACCGAGCTGGCCCGAGAAGCCACCTCGGACGCGCCGCTGGCAAGCACATTGGCCTGTTGGGCGTTCTCGGCGTTCTGCTGCACGGTGGCGGTGAGCTGCTCCATGGCTGCCGCCGTCTCTTCCAAGGAACCCGCCTGCTGTTCGGTGCGCGCCGACAGGTCATGGTTGCCACTGGCGATCTCACGGGTGGCCACCCGCACGGATTCCGATGAATCGCGGATGCGCAACAACACATGGGCAATCTTGTCGACGAATTGATTGAAGGACCGGCCGATGTTGGCCAGTTCATCGTCACCCTCGGCCGCCAGGCGCCGGGTCAGATCGCCCTCGCCCGACGCGATGTCCCGCAAGGCCCCCTCGACCAGGCCCAGCCGGCGCAACAGGCGCTGGACCGCGCCGGTCAACAAGGCGATCGACACCAGCACACACAACAAGGCCATGCCGGCGGCCACCATGATCAGGTTACGCACCGGGCGGGTGGCGTCAGCCTGGTCGATGGCGATGGCGAGCAACCAGGGGGTGTCCTTGACCTTGGCGGCGTAAAGCATCTGGCTGGCGCCATTGATCTCCACCACGCTGTGGCCCCCCTGATCACTCAGGGCCGAGAGCATCGGCAGCTCCAGACCCGCAGCGATGGCCGACGCCGGCTTGAGGATGGTGTCGGGTTTGGAGTACGCCAGCACCTTGCCCTCGCCATCGAGCAAGAATGCAAAGCTGTTGGGGATGGGGTGGATCTCCATGATCTTGCGGGCCACGGTGTCCAGGTGCATGTCGGTCCCCACCACGGCAAGCGGTTTGCCCTTGGGGCCCACCGGTTCGACAAAACTGATCGTGAGTTTGCCGGTGCTCACATCGACATAGGCCGGTGTCAAGGCCGGCCCACCCACCTGCACCGCCTGCTTGTACCAGGGCCGTGCCGTGCCATCGTAGGTGTCGGGCATCGGGTGGGCGAACACATTTCGCTTGTCGTCGTAAACGAAGTAGGTGTCATCAAAAGCACCCGCCTGTTTGGCAGCCAACAGAAACGGCACAGGCTCGGCCTGCCCAACCGCGGTTTTGAGAGAGCCGGTGATGCGCTGCTTTTCTCTCACCCATTCGGTCAACTCGTTGGCATGGGTCTGGGTCAGTTGATGCAGGCGATCGTCCAGACTGGCCCCTGTGTCACGCTGAACCACCAACAAGGTCGCCAGTGTCAAGACCAGCAAGGAGACCACGGTGATCGCCACGCAGATGGCAATCAAACGGGCACGAAGGGTTTTGAGCATGGCATCACCTCTAATTTGTGAGTTTTCGTGACATACGTACGGCTGCTGATGACAATAACGTACATCGCCTGCCGACTCAATCGGGATTCGCGGCCCATCGCTCTGGGGGCTGTTCACGACGCAGAAGCTCGCGAGATCACCCGGTCACTTAGGTGACTAAACACAACAAGTAGCCTTCGATTACCGAAAATATTGCGTTCTAAGCAAGAAATTTCGGCGGGTGGCAGAATGCAACGCACGCCCGGCGCCGGTGACGGACCGCCGGGTCAAAACACCTCCCAACCTTTCTCTGAGTCAACACCATGAACCTGAACGATTTGCTCAAGTGGCGCTATGCCACCAAGAAGATGAACCCGCAAAAGGCCGTCCCCCAGGACAAGGTCGACAGCATCATCGAAGCCGTGCGCCTGACCGCCACCTCCAGTGGCCTGCAGCCCTACGAGCTGATCGTGGTGACCAACCCCGAAGTGCGCGAGAAGATCAAGGCCATTGCCTGGAACCAGGGCCAGGTCACCGACGGCTCGCACCTGATCGTGTTTGCGGCCTGGGACAACTACACGGCTGAGCGCATCAACCACATGTTCGACCTGACCAATGACGAACGTGGCTTCAAGAACGAAGGCTGGGAAGCCTACCGTGCCAAGCTGCTGGCCATGTACCCCGGCCGTGACGCCGAAACCAACTACCAGCACGCCGCCCGCCAGGCCTACATCGGCCTGGGCACCGCGCTGATCGCCGCCGCCGCCGAAGGTGTGGACGCCACCCCCATGGAAGGCTTCGACCCCGCCGCGCTCGACGAGATCCTGGGCCTGCGCGCCAAGGGCCTGCGCAGCGTGATCATTCTGCCCCTGGGCTACCGCGAAGAGGACAAGGACTGGCTGGTCAACCTGAAGAAGGTGCGCCGCCCGAACCCCCAGTTCGTGAGCGAAGTGAAGTAAGCACCGCGTCCCGCCTGTGAGCCAACGGCCCGTGCCCGCCCCTGTGGTGGTCACGGGCCGTTGGCTTTGGGGCTCGGCTTCTAATCAAAAAATTGGCTTTCACTCCAAAAGTAATCAGAATCTCAAAGATTTAATCGATTTTTGGGTGAACGCCCGATTTTTATATGCCAGACGTGATGGGCTACGGTTGGTTGGCAGAGCGGTATGGCGTGAAAACGGTCCAGCCCCTGCGCACGGTCAGCGTGATTGCCAAGTCGCGGTCGACCGTGCGCGAAGGCGGCTTCGTTCACGAACAATACCCCGCCAGCGCCCGCCCGGCCGAGACCCTGGCTGGACACCTCACCTTTGCTTTCAAACATGAGGGCTTGCATCTGGAGTTTCTGGCACGTCTGTTCCAGCGCCTGCCAGCGACCGATCTCGAAGCCTGGATTGCCCTCGAACCGACGGGGCAGTATGCGCGCCGTGCCGGCTTCTTCTACGAGCTCCTGACCGGCCGGACACTTGATTTTTCAGGCGTGACCGTGGGCAACTATGTCACCGCGATGGACGAATCGCAGTACCTGACCTCCACATCAGCGACCAACAACATGCGGTGGCGCGTGCGTGACAACTTGCCCGGCACACGTCACTTCTGCCCTCTGGTACGGCGCACAGCCGCCGTTCAGCAAGCAGAAAGCTACCCCTGCGCCAAGCGCCTGGACGAACTGGAGATGGCGTTTGGCGCTGACCTTCTGCAACGCAGTGCCGTCTGGCTCACCATCAAGGAAAGCCGGGCCAGTTTTGCGATCGAACACGAAGAACAGCATGTCGATCGCGTGCGACGCTTTGCTGCCGCCATGGAGCGCTGGTGCGGCCAGTATGAGGACCCTCTGTCAGAGACCTCCCTGACTGCGCTGCAGTCCGAAATCCTCGGGCCGCGTGCAACACGCTACGGTTTACGACGATCGGCGGTGTTTGTGGGCGAGGTTGATGGCTTTCACGAGCTTGTTCACTACATCGCCCCCCACTGGGAGGCCGCTCCCCAACTGCTGTGCGGCTTGCGCGACTGCGCTACCCGCACCCTCGGCGCGGGCGCGCTGGTGCGGGCGGCGGTGCTGTCTTTCGGCTTCGTCTACATCCATCCCATGTCGGATGGCAATGGCCGCATATCGCGCTTTCTGATCAATGACGTGTTGCGACGCGATGGCGCCATACCCGCCCCCTTCATTCTTCCGGTTTCCGCCACGATCAACAGCTCAGTGATCAAACGCCGGGGTTACGACCAGGTCCTTGAGGTGTTCTCGCGCCCCTTCATGCGCCGCTATGGCGAAGCCTGGCAGTTGAGTCGCGAACAGCAGGCCGAAGACGGCGTCCGCTACAACCTGGAATTCGAGGCCTATGAGGATGCCCTGAGCGCCTGGCGCTACCCCGACCTCACCGACCACGTCGAATACCTGGCAGACATCGTGCGCACCACCCTGGAGGTGGAAATGCACAAGGAGGCCGGCCATCTGCGTCAGCTCAGGCTGGCCCGGGACCAAGTGAAACAGGTGATCGAAGGCCCTGACGCCGACATCGACCGGATCATCCGCTCGGTGCGTGACAACGCTGGCAAGGTCTCTCATAAACTCGCCAAGGAATTCCCCGCTCTGGCCGATGAGACCACCGCCGATGCACTGGTTGCTGCACTCCTGCCCGTGCTGCGCAGCACGCCCCCGGGAAGCCTCCCCTGAAGCGAGACAGGACAGGCCTTGACAATGAAATACGCCCTGAAGGATTCCGCCCATGCCCGAATTTGCCGCGCCTTTGACCATACCGACCAACCCCACGACCCCGTCCCCCCCGCCACCCCCGTGGCCCGACGCCCACGCCAGCGACCCGCGCACCCTGGGCTGGATGCAGGGCTCACCACCGCCGGCCGACAAGATGGTCCGTTTTGACGACGGCAGCTTTCTCCGCTTTCCGGAACTGCGCTGGAGCCTGAACCACCTGCGCGAGTTGGTGCCCACCGTGGCCATCGATCGGACGCCAGGGGCCCCCAGCGCGCTGCCGCTGGCGCTGCGCGACGACCTGCATGACTTGCGCTTCAGCTCGATGCACGGCGAATCGATGAGTTGGCGCGACGCCCTGCTGCGCACCTACTACGACGGCATCCTGGTGCTGCACCAGGGCCGCGTGGTGCAGGAGGATTACTTTGGCGAGGGCGCGCCGGAGCGTGGCCACGCGCTGTTCTCGGTCACCAAATCCTTTGTCGGCACGCTGGCCGCCCTGGCCGTCCACCACGGCCGGCTCGACCCCCAACAACCCGTGGCCGAACTGCTGCCCGAACTGCGCGCCAGTGCCTACGGCAGCGCCAGCGTGCGCCAGGTCATGGACATGCTGACCGGGCTGGCCTATTCCGAAGACTATGCCGACCCGAAGGCCGGCATCTGGGACTTCTCGCGCGCCGGCGGCCTGCTGCCGCGGCCCGAAGGCTATGCCGGCCCGCGCAGCTATGGCGAGTTCCTGGCCACCCTGCGCCAGCAGGGCGAGCACGGCACGGCCTTTGCCTACAAGACCGTCAACACCCAGGTGCTGGGCTGGCTGCTGGAGCGCCTGCAGGGTCAACGCCTGGCCGAGCAGATCTCGCAACAGCTGTGGCAGCCGCTGGGCACGGCGCACGATGCGGCCATCTCGCTGGACGCCACCGGTGCGGCCTTTGGCGGCGGAGGCATGTGTGCCACCGTGCGCGACCTGGCCCGCTTTGGCGAGATGATGCGCCTGCGGGGTCGCTTCAACGGCCACCAGGTGCTGCCCGAGGCGGTGGTGGCCGACATCGAGGCCGGCGGCCAGCGCAGCCACTTTGCCCAGGCCGAGGGCTATCGCGCCACGCTGCCGGGCTGGTCTTACCGCAGCATGTGGTGGGTCAGCCACAACGCCCATGGCGCCTACATGGCGCGCGGCGTGCACGGTCAATGCATCTACATCGACCCGAGGGCCGAGATGGTGATCGTGCGCACCGGCTCGCACCCGGTGGCCAGCGGCGTGGGCAACGACCCGATCACCCTGCCCGCCTTTGCAGCGGTGGCCGAGGCCTTGATGCGCACCTGAACCGCCCCCTGAACCGACACCGGCCCCAAGACGTGGCGGTGCCCACGCCACACCCTCAGGCAGCTGCCCCGGGCCCGGCCTCGCCCGCCAGGGCAAGCGACATGCGCCGTGCCGCACCGCACAACTGGGCCACCAACTGCGCCTGGCCGGCCTGCAGGCGCTCGGCAGGTCCGGTGATGCTCAGGGCGGCCAGAACCTGGCCGCTCTTGCCCCGAACCGGGGCAGCCAAGGCCCCGAAGCCAGGGGTTATTTCACCCATCGAAACACTATAGCCCTCGGCATGGATGCGACTGATCTCCTGGGTCAGCCGGCTGCGGTGGGTCAGGGTCTGGGGGGTGTAGCGCGGCAGCTCGCTTGAAAACAAGGCCTGCCGCACCTCGTCCGGCGCATAGGCCAGCAGCAGCTTGCACGAGGCACCGGCATGCAGCCGGCGCCGACTGCCGGCCTGGCTTCGAATGGGCTGATCACAGGCCCGCTGCCAGCGGTCGATGCACACCGAGTCCAGCCCGTCACGCACCCGCAGCTGCACGTTCTCGCCACACTCACCGCCCAGCGCCAGCAGGTGGGGCCGGGTCAGCCCCACCAGGTCGATCTGCTCCTGGGCGGCCACGCCCAGGTACAGGGCCTGCACATCCAGGTGGTAGGTGGGGCTTTTGCCCAGGCGGGTGACCAGGCGCCGTTGCTCCAGGGTGAACAGCAGACGAAAGGTGCGAGCCTTGGTGTTGCCCGAGCGCTGGGCCAGTTCGCTCACGCCCAGCCCCGGGTTCTGGGCCACCAGCAGCAGCAAGGCCACCGCTTCGTCAACAGCAGAGACGGTGTAGTCAGTTGTCATGGCGCCTGCCTGCCTTCGTTCATATGTTTCACTGGTTGAAAAACTATCCGGCAATCTATCACCAAACGGGATTTATCTCTGTATTCATGGCCATCTAAAACATAGGATATCCATCGCCGGCACATCATTTCAACCAACGAAACAAACACCCCATGAAGAACCCTTCTTCCCATCTGCTGACCCTGGCTGGCGCCGCTGCGTGGCTGGTGCTGGGCTCAGCGGCCTGTGCCGCCGACGACACCCCGGAGACCGACAGCCCCCGCCCCCGCAGCAGCCTGAGCCTGTACGGGCGCATGGACCTGAGTGTGGAGACCGTGCAGGCCGGCGCCAAGTCGAATGTGGGCTACGGCACGGCCGGCGCCCACCGCACCCAGATGTCTGACAACACCTCACGGCTGGGCTTTCGGGGGGTGGAAGACCTGGGCGCGGGCCAGCAAGCGGTGTTTGGCATCGAATTCGGCATCAACGCGCCCAACGGAAGCCTGGTGTCGCCACCGATGCGCAACGCCTACGTGGGTCTGCGCGGGCCCTGGGGCACATTGAACATGGGTCGGCTCGACTCGGACACCCCCACCGGCTCGCCGCTGTACTCGCAGGCGGCGCGCAACCTGCGCTGGATCGTGCACGACGCCGGGGTGGTGGCCATCGGCACGCGGATCCTGAACGGCAACAACCGGGTGTCCAACGCGATCACCTACAAGACGCCCGATGCCAGCGGCTTCCATGCGGTGGCGCGGGTCAACCTGGCAGGGCCCGATGCCACCAACCCCACGACCAACCCGGCTCTGAAATCGCCTGATGATTTCAAGCAATACCAGGTTGCGCTCAACTACAAGAATGGCCCCTGGGGACTGGGCACGGGCTACGGCTGGGATGAGAAAAAGGGGGGCTTCCTGGCCAACGATTTCAAGAACAAGACCCAGGCCGTGGCCAGCTACGAAGCCCCGAGCTTCAAGACCTATGCGCTGTTGAGCCAAGAGCAGTTCAATGCCGCGCCGGGCGCCCGCTCGGCCGTCAAGGTGTGGCTGATCGGGGCCACCGTGCCCTTTGGGGTGCATCGGGTCACGGCCAACCTCATGCAGCGCGACGTGCAGACCGACCCGGCCGGCAAACTCAGGAAGTTCCAGGCCGACTACAGCCACAGCCTGAGTGCGCGCAGCACCCTGTATGTGTTTGTTGACCGCGACGTGAGCAACAGCCATCTGCCCAACAGCCAGGCCACCGGCATTGGCGTGGGCATGCTGCATCGTTTCTGAAGCCGGAGCTGAACTTGAACCTGCTGCCCCTGAAATCGGGCCCGTCGCCGGCCTGCGATCTGCTGCCAGCGCGGCCCGACGCGCCGCACCTGCCCTTGGTGATCGACTCTCCGCACAGCTGGCCCCACTGGCCGGCGGAGGTCGCGACCCTGGCCCCCTGGGCCGCCATCCGGACCTCCTGGGACGCCCACGTGGACGCCCTCTGGGCCCAGGCGGTGAATGGGCGGGCGCCCGTGCTGTCAGCTCGCTTTCACCGCTCGCTGATCGATGCCAATCGAGCCCGCGACGACATCGACCCCGCGATGCTGGACGCCCCCTGGCCCGGCCCGCTGGCACCCAGCGACAAGTCCGAGCGCGGGTTTGGCCTGATCCGCCGCCTGGCCCTGCCCGGGGTGCCGATGTACCACCAGGCCCTGGCCGTGAGCGAGGTCGAACGACGGATCAGCACCTGCTACGACCCCTACCATGCCACCCTGGCGGCGCTGATCGACGACACGCGCCAGCGCTTTGGCCATTGCCTGCATCTGGATTGCCACTCCATGAAATCGGTGGGCAACGCGATGAACCACGACGCCGGGCGGGCCCGGCCCGATGTGGTGGTGAGCGACCTGCACGGCCACAGCGCCGCGCCCGCAGTGACCCAGGCCGTGGCGGCAGGCCTGCGTGCCCAAGGCCTCTGCGTGTCCATCAACGACCCCTACGAAGGGGCCGAACTGATCCGCCGCCATGGCCAGCCCGCCCGGCACTGCCACAGCCTGCAGATCGAACTCAACCGGGCCCTCTACATGGACGAGACCCTGTGCACCCTCACGCCGGGCCATGGCCTGCTGGTGCAGGCCTTGCGCCACATGCTGGACAGCCTGTCCGGTGAACTGAATGACCTGCTGCAAACCCCGCTGAAGCCCACAAGCGCTCCCACGGAGACCCCATGAAAAAAGCCATCCGCCCCCTTCTGAACCGCCTGCACGCCCTGGCCTGTGGCCTGGCCCTGAGCCTGGTCGGCACCGGTGCCCTGGCCGCCTACCCCGACAAGCCGGTGCACATCGTGCTGCCCTTTCCGGCCGGGGCGGCGGCTGACACGGCCATGCGCGTGATCGCCACCCGGCTGGCCGAGCAATGGAAGCAGCCCGTCATCATCGACAACAAGCCCGGCGCACCGGGCTTTCAGTCGGTGGCTTCGGCCCCGGCCGATGGCTACACCCTGATCCTGGGAGCGGGCTCGCACATCGTGACCGAGCCCATGATCAAGACCCGCCTGGCCTACCAACCCGAGCGCGACCTCACCCCGGTGGGCATGGTGCTGACCAACACCCCGGTGTTCACCGCCACACCCTCGCTGGGGGTGAAGTCATTGGGTGATCTGCTGAGCCTTCTGAAGCGCAAGCCCGACGAGCTCAACTACAGCTCGGGCGGCGTGGGCAGCCCCAACCACCTCGCCATGGAGGCTTTTCAGCAGGCCACCGGGACGCGGCTGGTCAACATTCCCTACAAGGGCGGCGCGCCCTCGGTCAACGACCTGGTCGCGGGTCATGTGCAGGTGGGCATCAACGCCATTCCCAGCGTGATCCAGTACATCCAGGTGGGCAAGTTGCAGCCGCTGGCCGTGGCCGCACCGCGGCGCCATGCCAGCCTGCCGCAGGTGCCCACCTTCACCGAGCTGGGCGTGAACGGGCTCGACTACGAGATCTGGTACGGGCTGTTCGCGCCCGCCAAGACCCCCAAGGCGCTGGTCCAACAGATCAACCAGGCCTTGCAGGCCAGCCTGAGCGACCCCGGGGTGGCGCGTCAGCTGAAATCCCAGGGGGCCGAGCCCAGCCCGGGCAGCGCCGAGTCGCTGGCGGCCTACATCCGGCGCGATGCCGAGAAATGGCGCGAGGTGATCCGTCGCAGCGGCATCCGCCCCGAGTGAAGCCTGGGGCCCGACTCAGCGCTGCCGGCTGAGCCCTCAGTGCGGCAGGGCCGTCATGGCGGTGCCCAGGGCCACTGCCGGGGGAGGCGGTCGCAACAGGGTCTGCCGGTAGACGCCCGGAGCCAGACCGGTCCAGCCCTTGAAGGCGCGGTGAAAGGTACTGGCCTCCGAAAAGCCAAGGCGGTTGGCAATGTCCAGCAGGGTCAGCTCGGGCTGGCCCAGGTACTCGATGGCCGCATCGCGGCGCAGGTCGTCCTTGATGGCCTGGTAGCCCAACCCCTCGTCGCGCAGCCGCCGGCGCAGGGTCTGCGGGGTCATGGCCAGGTAATCGGAGACAAACTCGAGCGAGGGCATCTCGCCCGCCAGATGGCGCCGCAACAGGCGGCGGATGCGCTCGCTCAGGCTGGTCTGGTCGCGGTAGCGGATCAGCAGGCTGGCGGGCGCCTGGTGCAAGAACTCCTGCAGGCTTTGCGGCGTCTGCACCACCGGCAGGTCCAGCCAGCGGGCTTCGAAGCAAAAACCCACCCAGGGGTGGTCGTACACCACCGGGGCTTGAAACAATCGCCCGGCATCGCTGCTGTAACCCTGGTCGATGGGCCGGTACATGACCTCCAGCACCGGGATGCGGCGCGCCACCAGCCACGAGGCCAGCCCATAGGTGAAGAAGCAGAAGGTTCGATCAGCGTAACCGCGCTCGACCGCCCGTTCGCAGCGCCCCACCAGGCGCATCTGGGCCTGGCCCTCGTGCACCACCAGGCGGGGCACGAAGTCGGGCAGCACGCGGTGGTAGTAGGCCAAGCCGGCGCGCAAGGCCTCACCGAGCGTTCGGCACTGCACCAGCAGGCGGCACATCTGGGCAAAGTGTCCCAGCGGCACCGCCTGGCTGCACAGGCCCCACAGTTCATCGCGGGTGTGGCGGCTCAGCAGTTTGATCAGTGCCGCGTACTGGGCCTGGGTGACACGCGACAGCGGTGAATCGAGCAGCGCCGGCACAATGCCGGCGCGGCGAAGCAGGGCCTGCACATCGACACCGCGGCCGCGCACCCCCTGCAGGATCTGGCTCACCTGCAGGATGGCAATGGTGTGTCGGGTCACCTCGGTCGATGGCATCAGTCGAGTTTAAGGCCCAGTTCCTGCACAAACACCTTCTCGCGGGCCGTCTGCTCGGCCGCGTAGCGGCTGTAATCCTCGGCACTCAGGTACAGCGGCACCTGGTCGTTCTGCTCCAGGGCGCGGTTGAAAGCCGGGTCGGCCATGGCCTTGCGAAAAGCGTCGTGCAGCACCTTGACCACCTTCGGGTCCATGCCCTTGGGCCCGGCCAGGCCAATCGGTGAATTGACCACCAGGTCAAAGCCCAACTCGCGCAAGGTCGGCACCTCGGGCCAACGCTTGAGGCGTGCCTCGCCCAGCGTGGCCAGCACCCGGGCCTTGCCCGACTCAGCCAGTGCGCCCCAGCCCGGGTCCGAGATGACCATCAGATGACCGCCCAACAGGGCCGCGGTCTCTTCGGCCATGCCTTTGTAGGGAATGAAATTGAACTGCACCCCGGCGGCCCGGGCCAGGCGCTCCATCGCGATGTGGCCGCTGCTGCCACGCCCCGTGCTGCCAAAGCTGATGGCGCCGGGCTGCTTGCGCGCATCGGCCAGCAGATCCTGCACGGTCTTCCAGGGCGCGTCCTGGCGCACCAGCAGGCCGTTGGTGTAGCCGGTCAGGCAGATCAGGTAGCTGAAATCGGCCACCGGGTCGTAGCTGACCTTCATGAGGTGGGGCAGGCGGAACAGCGTGGCCGCGATCAACGAAATGGTGTAGCCATCGGGTGCCGCGCTCTGGGCCATGGCAGCCGGCCCCAGGGTGCCGCCCACGCCGGGGCGGTTGACGATGACGATGGGCTGGCCCAGCTCGCGCTGGGCGGCCAAGGCCAGCGCCCGCAACTGCACGTCCGTGGCCCCGCCGGGCGGAAAGGGCAGGATCAGCGTGATGGGCTTGGTGGGAAAGGCCTCGGCCGCCTGCAGCGTCGGGGCCACGGCCAACGACATCAGCAGGGCCAGGCCCGCCCCCAGGCACGCCCATGGGCGCGCCAGCGCTTTCCAGAATCCTGTCTTCATGGTTTTGTCTCCTTGGTTTTGATCATGAGCATCCGTGAGCAGGCTCAGGCCACCGCCCGCCGGGCCCGCAGGGCCTGGATTTCGTCCGCGTTGTAGCCGGCCTGCGCCAGCACCGGGTCGGTGTGCTCGCCGGGCCGGGGGGCCGGCTGCCTCAGGGCAAATTCGAAGCCGCTCATGCGCACCGGGCAGGCCAGTTGGCGCTGCCCATCGGCTAGCTGCAGCACCATGCCGCGGGCCTGGAACTGCGGGTGCTCCAGCGCCTCCTCCAGTTTCAGGATGGGGGTGACGCAGCAATCCACGCCCGCCAGGTGGTCGGCCCACCAGGCCAGGGGCTGGGCGCCGATCACGGCCTGCAACTCGGCCCGCATCTGCGCGCAACCGGCCGGCGTGTCCGGCTGGTGGCGGGCCTGCCAGTCAGGCCGGCCGATGTGCTGGCAGAACCGGTCCCAGAACTTCTTTTCAAGGGCCGCCACGGCCAGGTAGCCGCCACAGCCCGCTGTGTACACCGCGTAGCAGGGCAAGGCCCCGGTCAGCTTGCCCTGCCCCACCGGACTGGTGTGCCCCTGGGTGTTGACCGCCGCCAGCGGCAACACGGCATGGGCCAGCACCCCATCAGCAACGGCGATGTCGACATGACGCCCCAAGCCCGTGCGCTGGGCATCGAACAGGGCCGCCAGGATGCCCATGACCGCCGTCATGCTGCCCCCGAGCAGATCAGCCACCGGCACGTTGGACAAAGCGGGTGGCTGCCCCGCTTGCCCGATCTGGTCGGCCACGCCGCTCAGGCCGGCATAGTTGAGGTCATGGCCTGCTGCATCGCGCAGCGGGCCCGTCTGGCCATAGCCGGTCACACTGCAGTAGACCAGGCGCGGGTTGATGGCGGCCAGCACCGCGTAGCCAGCGCCCAGGCGCTCCATCACCCCCGGGCGAAAGCCCTCGACCAGCACATCGGCCTCACGCACCAGGCGCAGCAACACGGCCAGGCCGGCGGGCTGTTTCAAGTCCAGACACAGGCCCTGCTTGTTGCGATTGACGAGATCGCGCACGGCCCGCGCTGCATAGTCGCCCGCCCCGGTGTCTTCGATCTTGATCACCTCGGCACCCAGATCGGCCAGATGCTGGGTGCACAGAGGCCCAGGCAACAGGCGGGTCAGGTCGAGCACGCGCACGCCCGCCAAGGGGGCAGCCTGGGCCGGGCTGGCAGAGGTCACGGGAGGAGCATGGGTCGGAGTCATGGCGGCGGGTGGGTGAAGGACCGGGCCAGTCTAGGCAGCCCTGCCTGCCCCCCGCAATGGCCGGCAAGATCAAAGCCATTGGCCGGAATGTTCAGTGCGCCAACCAAGCGACAAAGCCGGGAAAACCAGCAGATTTGAACCCCGCCACCCGTGTAAAGGCTTCGTATACTGAGATGCGAACCGCCTGTCGCCCAAGGGCTTGACCGGGCGCCACACCCTTGATCTGCCAGAAAGCCACCCTTTGTCTGCACTCGACGCCCGGTCGATCATGATGCTGTCGGGCCTGCTGGCCCTGCTGATGTCGCTGGTGCTGATCTTCATGCGCCGCAGCTACCCACGCCACCTGCGACGAGGGCTGGGCCTGCTGGCCAGTGCCCCCCTGCTGTGGTGTGGCAGCACCGTGCTGTTCGGCCTGCGGGGTCACCTGCCGGAGTTGTTCACGGTGGTGCTGGCCAACGAGATGCTGATGGGCGGCGTGCTGGCCTACCACGTGGGCAATCAGTTTTTCTTCACCGGCGAGGCCCGCTGGAAAGGCTGGACCCTGACGGTGCTGGCCTGCCTGCCGCTGATGATCTGGTTCACCTGGGTGACCCCCTCGTACGACGTGCGCCTGGCCCTGTTCACCAGCGTGATGGGGGCCCTGTTCCTGACCCAGATGCGCTTCATGATGCGCCAGCCCGTCAGCTTCAGCCAGACCGTGGTGGTGCTGGTGCTGGGCCTGCAAAGCGCCATTCTGGGGGCTCGCCTGATCAGCGTCTTTCTGGGGCACGCGGGAGAAGGCCTGATGGAGCCCGGCCTGATGCAACTGGCCTACTTGTCGGGCAATGCGGTGTCCATCCTGATGCTGACCGTGGGCTCGGTGCTGTGTGCCACCGAGCGTCTGCGCATCGAGTTCGAACACCTGGCCAGCCACGACACCCTGACCCAGACATTGACCCGGCGCGCCGTGCTGCAACGCGCCGAAGAGGCGCTGGCCCGGCTGCGTCGCCATGGCGACCCGGTCTCGCTGATGATGCTGGACCTGGATCATTTCAAGGCCATCAACGACCAGTTTGGTCACCAGCAAGGCGACGCTGCCTTGGTCGATTTCACGGCCCGCACCCGGCGCATGCTGCGCCAGACCGACCTGCTGGGCCGCTACGGTGGCGAAGAGTTTCTGGTGCTGCTGCCCGGCACTGACGCGGCCACCGCGCTGGCGGTGGCCGAACGGGTGCGCCAGGCCCAGCCGGCACCGCCCGCGCTGGGCTGCACCGTGAGCATCGGGGTGGCCACGGCCGTCGAGCCCGGCGAATCCATCGACGCTTTGCTGGCCCGTGCCGACAAGGCGCTGTACCAGGCCAAGAACGAAGGCCGCAACGGCGTGCGCCAGGGTTGACCGGGCGGGCCGAGATCAGCCCTGCTGTTGCGACACGCCGGCCGACTCAAAACTGGCCATTTCGGCCAGCACCCGGCAGGCCGAATCCAGCAGCGGCCAGGCCAGGGCCGCGCCCGAACCCTCGCCCAGACGCAGGCCCAGGCTCAGCAAGGGTTCGGCTTTCAATTGCTGCAGCATCAGGGCATGGCCGCGTTCACCCGATTGATGGGCGAACACGCAACGCTGGCGCACGGCGGGGGCCAATTCGCAGGCCAGCAGCACCGCGGCGGTGGTGATGAAACCGTCGACCACCACCACCCGGCGCTCGGCCGCCGCCTGAAGCACGGCGCCGACCAGGGTCACCACCTCGAAGCCACCGAAAGCAGCCAGGGCCCGCAGGGGTTCATGGCGGCCGATGTCGGCATGGCGCGCCATCACCTGCTCCAGCACGGCCACCTTGCGGGCCACGCCGGGCTCGTCCAGCCCGGTGCCACGGCCTGTGCATTCGGCGACGGGCCGGCCCGTGGCCCAGGCCAGCAGCAAAGAGGCCGACGAGGTGTTGCCAATGCCCATCTCGCCCAGCAGCAAGGTGTTGCCGGGCAGGCCCGCCAGCACCTCACGGCCCTGGCGCAGCGCCTGTTCGCATTGGGCGGCGGTCATGGCAGGCCCCTCGACCGCGTCGGCCGTGCCCGGCGCCACCTTGCGCAGCAGCAGGCGCGGCGCCCCGGCAGCCGGCTCGGGCCGGGGCGCGAAATCGCGGCACACGCCGCAATCGACCACGGTCAGGTCCAGGCCATGCTGGCGGGCCAGCACGCTGACGGCCGCGCCGCCGGCCAGAAAATTCTCGACCATCTGCCAGGTCACGTCCGCCGGGTAGGCCGAGACGCCACGCGCCGCCAGGCCGTGGTCGCCCGCACACACCAGCATCTGGGGCTGGCGCAGGGCCGGGGCCTCACTGCCCAGGATCTGGCCCAATTGCAAGGCCAGTGACTCCAGCTGTCCCAGGGCACCCAGGGGCTTGGTCTTGTGATCGATCAGGTGCTGCAGGCGTGCGCTGAGGACGGCATCGTGCAGATCGGGCACAGCAGGAATCAGGGGCAAGGTCGAGGGTGAGGCCAGGGACATGGATCAACTCAAAATGGCGAAAACCCGCATTGTCCTCCGCCGGCAGACCGGGGTCGGCGGTCCGACAAGGCGACAATCGGCGGCCATGCCCGCGCTGCCGCCCTCATTTTCTGCCTTGCCCACCTCCGCGATCCCGCGCCGCCCCGGCCTGCGCACCGTGCAGGGCCGGCTCACGCCCTGCCTCACGCTGCAGACCCTGGGCCGCGGCGACGGCCTGCTGGGCTTGTGCCGCGACGGCGTGTTCGGGCCTCGTGGCGAACAGGTCACGGTGGCCTGGGTCGACTGGCTGTACCTGGTGAATGACCAGGTTCTTTGGCAGACCACAGCCCCGCGCAGCGTGCTGGGCCAGCGCCCCCTGCCCACCGAACGCCTGAGCGACGCCAGCGGTCAGGCCGTGCTGCTGCACCGCGATCTGGCGGCCGAAGCCCAGGCCACCGATCGCCTGCGCACGCTGGGCCTGCACCCCTTGAAGGCCGAGCAACTGCAATGGCGTTCACCCGAGGCCGAGGCACAGGCCTGGACGGATGAGCGCGCCCAGGGCCTGTGGTCACTGCCGCAGGAGGAGGCCTTTGGCGACTTCTGGGCCGACGAGGTGCCCCGGCTGCAAGCCGCTGGCTGGCGCATCGTGGTGAAACCCGGCTTTGCCCACCAGAGCGTGCCGGTGGAAGCCTGGCGCCTGCTGATCGAACCCGACACCGGCGAGCTGCTGGGCCGCGAGGTGGCCGGCCGCCTGGGCCCCCGGGCACCTGAGTCCGCCCCCCTGGGGCTGCCGGCGCGCAGCGGGGCCTGGTTCATGACCCTGGGCGTGGTGATCGAAGGCCAGACCCTGGATCTGGGGCCCATCCTGGCCGACCTGTTGCGCCGTGATGCCCGCTGGCTGAGCACCGAGCGCCTGCGCGGCATCGATGACCTGAGCGTGGTGGCCCTGCGTGCGCCCGGCGGCAAGCGCCTGGAAGCCCCTGCCAGCACCCTCAAGCCCATCGTGGCCGCCCTGCTCGACCTGCTGAGCGACCCGCGCCAGGCGGCCGGCCCCTGGCGCCTGCAGGCGTGGGACCTGCCCCGCCTGGAACAGCTGCGGGCCCCCCTGGAGGCCAGCGGCGCCGCACCGGCGACCGCCCCCGTGCCCTGGCATGTGCAGGGTGAAGACACCCTGGGCCCCTGGGTGCAGCGCCTGCGCCAGGCCGGCAGCCCGCCACCGGTGGCCGCGCCCGCGGGCTGGCCCCTGTCCTTGCGCCCCTACCAGTTGCAAGGCCTGGCCTGGCTGCAGTACCTGCGCGAGCAGGGCCTGCATGGCGTGCTGGCTGACGACATGGGCCTGGGCAAGACGGCCCAGACCATCGCCCACCTGCTGCTGGAGTACCAGGCCGGCCGCCTGCAACGCCCCGCCCTGGTGGTGCTGCCGGCGTCGCTGATCTTCAACTGGCAGCTCGAACTGCAGCGCCTGGCCCCGGCGTTACGCGTGCTGACCCTGCACGGCAGCGAGCGCACCGAGCACTTTGCCCACCTGGGCCAGTACCAGGTGGTGCTGACCAGCTATGCCCTGGCCTGGCGCGATGTGCGGGCCTTGCGTGAGCAACCCTGGCAGTGGGTGGTCCTGGACGAGGCTCAGATGGTCAAGAACGCCGACAGCCGCAGCGCCAGGGCCTTGCGCCAATTGCAGGCAGAACACCGCCTGTGCCTGACCGGCACCCCGCTGGAAAACCACCTGGGCGAACTGTGGTCGCTGTTCGACTTTCTGATGCCGGGCTTTCTGGGCACGGCCCGGCAT
Source organism: Curvibacter sp. EU05-FHT14A10 (assembly GCF_058791075.1). Lineage (NCBI taxonomy): Bacteria > Pseudomonadati > Pseudomonadota > Betaproteobacteria > Burkholderiales > Comamonadaceae > Curvibacter > Curvibacter sp. EU05-FHT14A10. The sequence goes on along the minus strand of NZ_JBYTDE010000003.1, from coordinate 78,893 downwards.
TTTCAGCAGCACTGGCGCAAGCCCATCGAAGTCAACGGCGAGACCCTGCGCGCCCGCCTGCTGGCTGCGCGCGTGCGGCCCTTCATCCTGCGCCGACGCAAGGACCAGGTGGCCACCGAACTGCCCCCCAAGATCGAGATCACCCGCAACGTGACGCTGCAGGGCGTGCAGCGCGAGCTTTACGAAAGCGTGCGCGTGGCGGCCGACCACCTGCTGCAGCGGGTGCTGCAGCGCCAGGGCTTTGCCAGCTCGCAGATCACCCTCCTGGATGCCCTGCTCAAGCTGCGCCAGGTGTGCTGCGACCCGCACCTGGTGCCCGGCCTGCCCGTGCCCGCCGACCTGCTGGGCGCCAAACTGGAAGACCTGCAGACCCTGCTGCCCGGGCTGGTGGATGAAGGCCGGCGGGTGCTGGTGTTTTCACAGTTCACCGGTTTGCTGGCCCGGGTGGGTGACTTGCTGGACGCCCAGGGCATCGGCTGGCTGCGCCTGACCGGGGACACCCCGGTGAGCGAGCGGGGGAGCCTGGTCCAGGCCTTCCAGGCCCAGCAGGCGCCGGTGTTTCTGATCAGCCTCAAAGCCGGCGGCACCGGCCTGAACCTGACCGCCGCCGACACCGTGATCCACCTCGACCCCTGGTGGAACCCCGCTGTCGAGCAGCAGGCCACCGACCGGGCCCACCGCATCGGCCAGACCCAGAGCGTGTTCGTCTACCGCCTGGTGGTGCAGGGCAGCATCGAAGAACGCATGCTGATCCTGCAGCAGCGCAAGGCCCAACTGGCCGAAAGCCTGCTGGGCAGCGACCCGGCCGAGGCCGGCAAGTTCAGCGTGACGGAGCTGGAAGGCTTGCTGGCGCCGCTCGAGGATTCAGCCGGCTGAACGCCGGCCCGGCCCTCACAAGCCGCGTTCCTTGCGGAACGCTGTGCGCGCGGCAAAGGCCGTGTTGGCAAAGTCGGAGAACACGCCGTCCACGCCAGCACGGTAGAAGGTCAGGTACTCGGCGGTCGGGTCGCCCTTGTAGAAGCCGGCCAGGTACTTCTGCTCGTTGCGGAAGGTGTAGACGTGCACGAACAGGCCTGCCGAGTGGGCGTCGTTGATCAGGCTGGTCGGGGTGACCGAATTCACATCGGCCAGCGAGCCGGTGTAGCCCGTGGTGGTCGGGAAAGGGGACACCTTGAGGGCCATGACCTGGGGCTTCCAGGGGCCGATGCCATCGGCATAGGTCTTGATCTCGGCCAGGCCGGCGGGGGTCAGCATGCTGCCGAAGTAGCGGCCATCGCCGTTGACGGTCCAGCTGTAGGGGCGGCCGTCGACAAAGTTGTACTCGTCGTTGGTCTGATAGATCATCTCGCCCGTCTTGTAATTGACGTCGTTGCCGTCGATCAACTGCACGACCCGGGTGTTCAGGCCGATCGAGCGCATGTACTTGAGGCTGGCCGGGTCAAACGACTGCACGAAGATCGGGGCGGTCTTGCTGTTCAGGTTGTTGTCCTTGATCAGCTTGACGATGGCGTCTTCAAACGGGTGGGTGCCGGTGCCGCAGCCATTGGCCATGGCCTGGGCATTGTTCCAGTAGGGGTTCTTGGCCTCGGGATAGACCGTGAGGGTGCGGCCCGTGCTGGCACTCTTCGCCTTGGCGATGTCGATGATCTCCTGCATGGTCAGGACGGGGTACTTGCCATTGAGGGCGGTGGGGCGCTCGTTGCGGGCATCGTAGGTGGTGCCGCCGATCCACTGCTTGAGTTCGGCCACCGTGAAATCGGTGATTGACCAGTCGCCGGTGTGGTCCTCGCCATCCACCACCAGGGACTTCAGCACCGACTTCGGGTCGCTGCTGGTGCGGTCGCTCAGGTAGGTGGCGGGGCCGCCGTACTGAGCCAGCGAATAGGTCACGGGCACCTGCACACCGGGCACGGTGCGCTTGCGCGCGGCCACCACGGCATTGGTCTGGGCCACGGTGCTGATGTTGGTGTTGTCGCTCAGCCAGGGATTGTGGCGCGCCACCAGCACGCAGTCCTTGGTGAGGTGCAGGTCTTCTTCCAGCGAGTCGGCCCCCGCGTCGGCGGCCCCTTCGTAGGCGGGCTGGGTTTCTTCGGGGTACAGGCCGGGCAGGCCGCGGTGGCCGATCACCAGGGGCTGCGTGCCATCGAGGGTGGTGTAGACGTGCAGGTCGCTGCCACCGCCGCAGGCCGACAGGCCCATCAAGCCAACCAACAGGCTCAAGGTGAAGCCGGTTCGCACGCGGCGTGTCTGAAGGGATGCATTTTTCATGGTGTTTTCCTCGCTCCGTGGACAAAACACCATGCTGGAGCCGAGCTGTGACAGGGCGATGTAAAGCCCCGGTCAACAGCGTGTGAAAAATTGGCTGCAAACCTGAACAGCCCGGGCAGGCCATCCAGCCGCCCTCCCCGACAAACCAGACCCCGCCACCGATGATCGCGGCCGAACTGGATCCGGACACCTCGGAGTGGCGCGAAACCTAGACTGGATCGCTTTCAAAGCCCCACCCGACGGAGACACACCATGGACCTGATCACCCTGCTGCACGCCACGGCGCGCAGCTTTCCCGGGCACGCTGCCATCCGCTACCAGCATCGCGGCACGCCTTACTCGGACTTTGTGCAACAGACACGCCAGGCGGCCCGTGTTCTGAAGGACCTGGGCGTGCAGCCGGGTGACTGCGTCGCCCTGATGTGCCGCAACACGCCGGGCTTTCTGCAGGCGGCCTACGGCGCCTGGCGCCTGGGGGCCAGCGTGGTGCCTGTCAACCACAAGCTGGCCGCGCCCGAACTGGCCCACATCCTGGGGCACTGCCAGGCGCGCCTGTGCCTCATCGATGGCAGCCTGGCCGGCGTGCTGGAGCGGTTGGACCAACCGGTCATGGCCCTGAGCACCGACACCCCCCACCCCGGCCTGCCCTGCTTCGACACCCTGCTGGCCGCCGCCCAGCCACTGCCCGATGCCGACAACGCCCCCCTGTCGGGCGACCACCTGGCCGAGATCCTGTACACCTCGGGCACCACCGGCAAGCCCAAAGGTTGCCTGCACACCCACCACACCGTGTTCCAGCAGGCGCTGGCCTGCGCGGCCAGCATCGGCATCGGCAACGACACCCGCATGCTGGTGGCGATGCCGATCTGGCATGCCTCGCCGCTCAACAACTGGACCCTGGGCACCCTGGCCGTGGGCGGCACCGTGGTGCTGCTGCGCGAGTACCAGCCCCAGGCCTTCATCGAGGCCATTGAAGCCGAGAAGATCACCATGACCTTTGCCGCCCCGGTGGCCCTGCTGGCACCTTTGAATGGGGTGCCGGATCTGCGCGCCCGCGACCTGTCCAGCATGCGCCGCTGGATCTACGGCGGTGGGCCCCTGGGGCGGGACATGGCCTTGCGCCTGATCGAGGCCTATGGCACCGAGAATTTCGTGCAGGTGTATGGCATGACCGAGACCGGCCCGTTGGGCACCGCCCTGTACCCCGAACACGCCCTGGCCAAGGCCGGCTCGATCGGTCGTGCCACCACCACCGGGGTGCAGATGCGCCTGGTGGACCTGGACGGCCAGCCCGTGCCCACCGGCGGTGTGGGCGAGATCCAGTTCCGCACCGAAGCCATGATGAAAGGCTATCTGAACGACCCGGAGGCCAGCGTGCAGGCCTTCACGCCGGACGGCTGGTACCGCACAGGCGACCTGGCGCGGGCCGATGAGGACGGCTTTCTGTTCATCGCCGACCGAGCCAAGGACATGATCATCACCGGAGGCGAAAACGTTTACTCCAAGGAGGTCGAAGACGCCCTGGGGCCCCACCCGGCGCTGCTGGACGTGGCCGTCATCGGTCGGCCCCACCCTGAATGGGGCGAAACGGTGTGCGCCGTGCTGGTGCTGCGCGAGGGCTTGCAGGCCAGCGCCGAAGAACTCAGCACCTTCCTCGCCCCCCGGCTGGCCCGTTACAAAATCCCACGATATTACGAATTCAGGCCCGAACTGCCCCGCACGCCCACGGGCAAAATCATGAAGCACCTGCTCAGAAGCCCGATTCACTGAGGTCAGCGGGACTGGGCTGAGCGTGCAAACCATCACGACAACCCCGGTCAGGACCCGGCGTTTCAGGCCACCAGCGGCAGCCAGGGGGCTGCGGCTGGTACATTGCCAGGGCTTTGCAACGCCAATGGGCGTATTTCGCTTCAGTTTCCCCAGACCATGTCCAATCTCATCGTGCACGGCGGCACCCCCCTTCGCGGCCGCATCATCCCCTCTGCCAACAAGAACGCCGTGCTGCCGGTGCTGTGCGCCACCCTGCTCAGCGACCAACCCCTGAAGTTGCTGGGGGTGCCCGACATCACCGACGTGCGCAAGATCCTGGACATCTTCCGCACCCTGGGCAGCGAAGTGAGCATGGACCACGCGAGTGGTGTGCTGGAACTGCACCACCAGAACACCTGTTTCGACCCGACGCGCCATCACCTGCCCGAGGAAATGCGCTCGTCCATCATGCTGGTGCCGCCCCTGCTGGCACGCTTTGGCGTGGCCCGACTCGAAGACAACGTGAAGGGTTGCACCCTGGGCGTGCGCGAGATCGACCCCCATGTCGAGGTGTTCCAGCAGTTTGGCGGCCGGGTCGAGCGGGCCGAAGGCTCGCTGCTGGTGCACAGCCCGGGCCGGCTGCGGCCGACCCAGCACTGGCTGGATTACGCGTCGGTCACCACCACCGAGAACTTCGTGCTGTGCGCTGCGGTGGCCGAGGGCACCTCGACCCTGACCAATGCGGCCTCCGAGCCCCATGTGCAGGAGTTCTGCCGGTTCATGCAGATGCTGGGCGTGCCGATCGAAGGCCTGGGTACCTCACGCATCACGGTGCATGGCGGCGCCCGCCTGGGCGGTGGCGAGTTCCGCTTTGACGAAGACTTTCACGAGATCACCACCTTCCTGGCCCTGGGGGCGATCACCGGCGGCGACGTGGTGGTACGCAACAGCGCGCCGGACAACTTTCCGCTGATCGACCGCACCTTTGCCAAGTTTGGCGTCAAGATCACGCACGAAGACGGCTGGTCACGCGCCAGCGTGCCCGGTGAGTTGCGCGTGCAGACCCCGTTCACCAGCAATGTGCTGACCAAGGTCGAGGCCGCGCCCTGGCCTTACTTTCCGGTCGATCTGCTGCCCATCTTCATTGCCCTGGGCGTGCGAGCCCAGGGAAACACCATGTTCTGGAACAAGGTCTACGACGGGGCCCTGGGCTGGACCGGCGAGCTGTCCAAGTTCGGCGCCCATGTGTTTTCGTCCGATCCGCACCGCCTGATCACCTTTGGGGGCAAACCCCTGAGCCCGGCGGTGGTCGAAAGCCCCTACATCATCCGGGTGGCGATTGCCCTGTTCATGGTGGCGGCCAGCATCGAGGGCCGCTCGGAGATCCGCAACGCCACCCCGATCCGCCGCGCCCACCCGCATTTTGTGGAAAACCTGCGCAGCCTGGGGGTGCAGGTGGACTGGCAGAACGAAGAGTGACCGCGGCTGGCGACCCAGCCGCCCCTTGAGCACGGCCCACAGCCCTGTCCGAAGGGGCGGTCCAAATGCGGGACAATTGCCACTTTACGCATTGAACCGTCCGAGACCTTCCATGAGCGACACAGCCCCGCAACGCCCTGAACTGCCCGACCACCTGTCCATCGACCCGCGCAGCCCGCACCACCTGGCCGCGGTGTTCGAACACGACATCGGCATCCACTTCAATGACAAGGAGCGCTTCGACGTCGAGGAATACTGTGTCAGCGAGGGCTGGATCAAAGTGCCCGCCGGCAAGACCCGCGACCGCAAGGGCCGCCCGCTGCTGATCACCCTCAAGGGCAAGGTCGAAGCCTTCTACAAGTCAATCTGACGCCGGCCACGCCCACCATGGACCTCACTGCACTGGACAACCCTTTCTGGAGCAGCCTGAACGGGCCCCATGCAGCGTGGTCGCAGGGTTCGGCCCGAGCCCGACGCTATGCCCCGGGCTTCACGCCCTTGCTGGGGTTTGAGCGGCCCGATGCCCCCGATTTTTCGGACCTCACCCCGCTGTGCGAGCTGGGTGAGCGCTTTTACTGCAAGGCCTGGGCTGGCGAAGCGCCCCCCGATTGGCAGGTGCTGGTCGAGGCGCCGGCTCTGCAGATGGTGTGGACCGCCGAGCCCCCTTCGAACCCACCCCCGGTCGATGCCAGGCGGCTGGGCCCTGCCGACCAGGCGGCCATCGAGGCCCTGGTGAAAGTCACCCAACCCGGCCCTTTTGGACCGCGCACACGCGAAATGGGTGAGTACTGGGGGGTGTTTGAAGCAGATCGCCTGATCGCCATGACCGGCGAACGCCTGCACCTGGGCCACCTGCGCGAGGTCAGTGGCGTGTGCAGCGCGCCCGAAGCCCAAGGCCGGGGCCTGGCCAGGGCTCTGATCGAAACCGTGGTGTCGGCCCAGTTGCAGCGCGGGCAGACCCCGTTCCTGCATGTGATGGCAAGCAATCAGCGGGCGGTGCGGCTGTATGAGCACATGGGTTTCAGAACCCACCAGACGGTGCTGCTGCGGGTGGTGGCCCGGCAGGGCTGAACTGGCGCCACATTGACGCCATCAAGGGCGACGCTTCAAAGACTTCGGAACCGGAACGACTCATCAGACCGGAGCAGACTTGGACCTCAGGCGAGCCAGCACTTGCGCCGCAGGCTTCAACCAGCCCTCCGCCACATCCTGATTGCCCAGGGCCAAAATCTTCAGCAGCGCCAATGATTCCTGGGTCTCCTCATAGGAGGCCACGTCCTGCAAGACCGCTTTGGCTTCTCCATTTTGAGTGATGAGCAAGGGCTCACGGCTTTCGGTCAGTGGCAAAAGAACCTCCGCAGCATGGGCCTTGAGGTAGCTGATGGGTTTGACCTGAGATGAAAAGCGCACGGCAAACCACCGAACTTTAACCGGACTGAATATAGTCTCTTAAGTGACCAAAAAAAAAGCCCCATGTCCGAAGACATGGGGCCATCATCGCGTCAACGATCAGAGCTGGCCGATCAACTCAGGCACAGCCACAAACAGATCGGCCTCCAGGCCATAGTCGGCCACGCTGAAGATCGGTGCCTCCGGGTCCTTGTTGATCGCCACAATCACCTTGCTGTCCTTCATCCCCGCCAGGTGCTGGATCGCGCCACTGATGCCGCAGGCCACGTACAGGCTCGGCGCCACGATCTTGCCCGTCTGGCCCACCTGCCAGTCGTTGGGCGCGTAGCCCGCGTCCACCGCCGCACGGCTGGCGCCGAGTGCCGCGCCCAGCTTGTCGGCCAGCGGGGTCAGCACTTCGTTGAACTTCTCGCTGCTGCCCAAGGCACGGCCACCCGACACAATGATCTTGGCCGCCGTCAGCTCGGGGCGGTCGCTCTTGGCGATCTCGCTGCCCACGAAGGCGCTCTTGCCGCTGTCGGCCTGGGCTGCGATGGTTTCCACCGCAGCGCTGCCGCCGGTGGCCGCCGCCGCGTCAAAGCCCGTGGTGCGCACGGTGATGACTTTGGTGGCGTCGGCGCTTTGCACGGTGGCGATGGCGTTGCCCGCGTAGATCGGGCGCTCGAAGGTGTCGGCGCTGATGACCTTGCTGATTTCGCTGATCTGCGCCACATCGAGCTTGGCCGCCACGCGCGGGGCCGCGTTCTTGCCACCGGCGGTGGCAGGGAACACGATGTGGCTGTAGTTGGCTGCCATGGCCAGCACTTGGGCGGCCACGTTCTCGGCCAGGCCGTGGGCCAGGGCTTCGCTGTCGGCGTGGATGACTTTGCTGACACCGGCGATCTGCGCAGCAGCTGCAGCGGCAGCGCCTGCGTTGTGGCCCGCCACCAGCACGTGCACGTCGCCACCGGCTTGCAGCGCGGCGGTCACGGTGTTCAGGGTGGCGCCCTTGATGCTTTGGTTGTCGTGTTCGGCAATAACAAGTGCGGTCATGTTCAGATCACCTTGGCTTCAGTTTTCAGTTTGTTCACCAGGGCGGCCACGTCGGCCACCTTCACGCCCGCACCTCGCTTGGGCGGCTCGCTGACCTTCAGGGTCTTCAGGCGCGGGCTCACGTCCACACCCAGGTCTTCGGGCTTGACGGTCTCCAGCGGCTTTTTCTTGGCCTTCATGATGTTGGGCAGCGTCACATAGCGCGGCTCGTTCAGGCGCAGGTCGGTGGTGATCACGGCCGGGATCGACAGGCTCAGGGTTTCCAGGCCGCCGTCGATTTCACGCGTGACGTTGACCTTGTCGCCCGCCACTTCAACCTTGCTGGCGAAGGTGGCCTGGGGCAGGTCGGCCAAAGCGGCCAGCATCTGGCCGGTCTGGTTGGCATCGTCGTCAATGGCTTGCTTGCCCAGAATGATCAGGCCCGGCTGCTCTTTGGCCACCAGGGCGTTCAAGAGCTTGGCCACCGCCAGGGGCTGCAGTTCTGCATCGGTTTCGACCAGAATCGCCCGGTCGGCGCCGATGGCCATGGCCGTGCGCAGGGTCTCCTGGCATTGGGCCACGCCGCAGCTCACCGCGATCACCTCGGTGGCCACGCCTTTTTCCTTCAGGCGCACCGCTTCTTCGACGGCAATCTCGTCAAAGGGGTTCATGCTCATCTTCACGTTGGCAATGTCCACACCCGTGTTGTCCGACTTCACCCGGACCTTCACGTTGTAGTCCACCACGCGTTTGACGGGGACGAGAATCTTCATGTTGCTTCCTCTTCAATGAATGCTGTGTTCAGTCGAGCTGGGCGCCAGACTGCTTGACCAGACGCTCCCAGACGGGAAATTCGCGTTTGTAGAATGTACCGAATTGTTCAGGGGTGTTGCCTACCGCCATGAAACCCATGGACGCTATGCGCTCCTTCACGTCGGGTAACGCGCAGACTGCGCGCACCTCGGCCGAAATCTTTTGCACGATGTCCACCGGGGTTTTGGCCGGTGCTGCCATGCCCACCCAGCCCGAGGTGCGGTACACCTCGTCCTTGAATCCCTGTTCCGGGAGTGTGGGCACGTTGGGCAGCACGGTCATGCGCTGCTCTCCTGTGACGCCGATGGCCTTGAGCTTACCCGTTTCAATGTGGGGTTTGGCGCCCAGGGCACTGGCAAAAGCCAATTGAATCTGCCCGCCAATCAAATCCTGCAGCATCGGGGCCTCACCCTTGTAGGCCACATGCGACATGTCGGCGTCCTGGGTCTGGCTCATGTAGGCCCCGGCCAGGTGGGCCTGAGACCCCACCCCCCAGGAACCGTAGGACAGCTTGCCCTTGTTCTTGGCCATGTAGGCCATCAACTCGGCACCGTTGCTCACCGGCAGGCCCGCATTGACCACCAGCACCGTGGGCGCATTGGCGATCAGGGACACCAGGGCCAGGTCCCGCTGGGCGTTGTAGGGCATCTTGGTGTACAGGAACTGATTGATCAGCAGCGAGGTGCTCAGCGACAGCACCAGGGTGTAGCCATCCGGCGCCGACTTGGCCACCGCATCGGTGCCCAGGATGCCCGCGGCACCGCCGCGGTTGTCGATCAGCACAGGTTGGCCCAGGCGTTGCGACAACTTCTCACCAATCACGCGGGCCACCGTGTCGGTGGCCCCGCCGGCGTTGAAGGGAACAATGATCTTGACCGGCTTGGTCGGCCAGGGTTCGGCGGCGCGCACGGGCATGGCCCCGGCCAACAGCCATCCGGCGGCGCCGGCCTGCGCCAGCCAGTGGCGGCGGGTGGTGTGGTTCACGTCTTTCATGGTGTCTCCTTTTTTGAATTCTTGCGGCGAAGGCTTCAGGCGGCGTGCCAGCGCACTTTGACGGGCAGGCGCTCCAGCGAGGCGGCCAGGGCGAGGGCCCAGGCCTCCGGGGCCACGCCATCCGCAGAGGCCACCCGCCAGCCATCGGCCGAGGGCTCGATGCGCAGCGCGGGCGCCTGGGCCAGGCCGGCCTCGGTCGCACATTGGCGCGCCAGGTCCTCGATCACGCTGTGGGTCGCCAGGGCCCGCAGGTCGGGCTTGAAGATCTTGCCCACATTGGTCATGGGCATGTGCTCCAGCACCGTGATGTGGCGGGGCCGGGCCGGGGCTTCGTCCACGCGGCCTGCGGCAAAGGCCAGCAGCTCCTGCTCGGTGACGCTCTGGCCGGGCACCAGCGTGACGTACACCACCGGCAATTCGCCGGCATAGGCATCGGGGGCCCCCACGGCGGCACTGAGCTGCACGGCTGGGTGGGCTGCGACCGCATCCTCGATCACCTTGGGATCGATGTTGTGGCCGCCGCGGATGATCAGGTCTTTGGAGCGCCCCGAGATGTGCAGACGCCCCAGCTCGTCCACAAAACCGACATCGCCGGTGGCCAGCCAGCCATCGGGGGTGAAGGCCTTGGCGGTGTCGGACGGGTCCAGAAAGCCCGAGAACAGGTTGGGCGACTTGAACAGGATCATGCCCGCTTGCCCGACCGGCATCTCTTCGTCGCTGGCATTGCCCTGGGCATCCAGGCGCACGATGCGCATCTGAACAAAGGGCAGCGCGAAGCCGACACAGCCGGCAGGCCCCACCACCCCGGGCGGGGTGATGGTGGAAATGCCCGCCATTTCGGTCATGCCCAGCGACTCATGGATCTGGATGCCGAACAGCTGCACGAATCGCGCGGCCAGCTCGGGCGGCAGGGGTGCCGCCCCGGTGCGACCGTAGCGCAGCGAGGAGATGTCGGCCCCCGCGAGCGGCACGTTGGCCAAGGCGGCCAGCACGGTCGGCACGGCCGACAGCACCGTGGTGCGGTAGGCCTCGACCAGCTTCCAGTAGTTCTGGATCACCGCCTTGTTGCGCATCAGGGTGGTGGTGGGAATGATGGTTTCAGCGCCGGCCGAGCAGGCGGTGAGCGCACCGGCCAACACGCCGGCGACATGGAACAGCGGATAGCCGTTGATCGTCACGTCGGAGGGCCCCATGCCCTGGACCTGGATGCTGGCCCAGGCCGAGAACACCTGGGCGCCATGGCTGTGACGGGCGAGCTTGGGGGCACCGGTGGTGCCCCCGGTGTGAAAGTAGGCGGCGATGTCGCCAGGCTCGATCTCGCGTCCGCTCACCAGGCGGTCCTCGGGCTGCGCCTCGATGCAGCGCCGGAAGCACTGCACACCGGCCGGCAGATCAGGGGTCTGCGATTCGTCATGCGGTGGCACCCGCAGCACGGTCTGCAGGCCAGGCAATCGGGCCAGCAGGTGCTGGGCCTTGGTCCAGTAGCCCGAGTCGCCATCGACCCCATAGGCGATCAGCACGCGGGCCTGGGAGGCCTGCAGCAGAGAGACCAGCTTGTCGTCGCTGAGCAGCGGGTTCAGGGGCTGGACGATGCCTGCCGCACCACCGCCCCACAGGGCCAGGTGGTACTCCAGGCAACCGGGCAGCAGCACGGCCACCGCATCGGCGGGCTGCAGGCCCAGGCTGTGCAGGGCGTTGGCTGTCTGGTGGATGCCGGCCAGCAATTGGCGGTAGCTCCAGCGGATCGGGGGCTGGCTGGGGTCCGCTGGGTCAGCGGTGCGCAGAAAGGTCAGGGCGGTCTTGTCGCCAAAGGCCGCCGCCGAGTTGCAGAAAATCTCGTAGGTGCTGCGCACGGGCAGCGCCTCGGCCAGCGGACGGGCCTGCTCGATGCGCAGGATGTCGGCCCGGCTTTGGACCGGATGGGCTTGGGAGAAAGGCGGATGGATCAGGGGCATGGGAACGGGCGAAAAGAGGGTGACAGGGGGAGCAGCAAGACCGCACCCGGCAAGTTACGGCCGGACGCGTCAACCGTCAGTCGTCTGCGAGACCCCGTTCACAACGGGGTGCTGCCAGGCTCATTCGAGGGCGATGCCTTTGTCCCGAATCACCTTGCCCCATTTGGTGTCGTCCTGCTGGACCCGCTGCGCCATCTGGTCCGGAGCCTGGAAGCGGGCAAACGTGCCAGCCTGCAGCAGCTTGTCCTGGGTTTCCTTCTCGGCCAGGATGGCCTTGACCTCGTCGGCCAGGCGGTTCACCACCTCTTTGGGGGTGCCGCCCGGGGCCATCAGCCCACCCCAGGACACCGCGTCAAAGCCGCTGATGCCCTGCTCGGCCACGGTCTTCACATCGGGCAGCATGCTCACACGCTGAGGCGACCCCACCGCGATGGCGCGCAGCTTGCCCGATCGGATGTGCGGCAAGGCCGCCACCAAGTCGGCATACATCATCGGCACCTGGCCGCCCAGCAAGTCGGTGATGGCCGGCACGCCGCCCTTGTAAGGCACATGCTGCATGTCGAAACCGCCAAGCTGCTTGAGCAGTTCCATGCTCAGGTGGCCGAAGCTGCCGGCGCCCGAGCTGGTGTAGTTGATCTGACCCGGTTGAGCCTTGGCCTTGGCGATCAGTTGCGCCAAGGTGCTCACATCGGGCAGCACCGTGGGGTTGACCACCATCACGATGGGCAGGTCGTACACGGTGGCCACGGGGCTGAAATCCTTCACGATGTCGTAGCCGGCCTTCTTGTAGAGGTGCGGCGCCAGCAACGTGGGGGTGGCCAGCATCATCAGGGTGTAGCCGTCCGCGGGGCTCTTGGCCACGGCCGCAGCGGCAATCGAGCCCGACGCGCCGGCGCGGTTCTCGACCACCACAGGCTGCTTCAGGCGCTCGGCCAGGCGCTGACCGACGATGCGCGAAGCGGTGTCGGTGGGCCCGCCGGGGGGGAAGGGCACGATCAGCTTGATCGGGCGGCTCGGAAAGCTTTGCGCCAGGGCCACAGCCCCCAGGGTATGGGCAGCCAGCAGCCCGCTCAACAGGCCCAGTGCCCAACGACGGCCCAGGGTCAGGCCCGCGCCCGAAGCGCCAGCAGAAATTTTGCTCATCAAACAGTCTCCGTCGACAGGCTGGGGCCCCATGGGCCCCGCCCGCCTTTGTTGCAATCAGAAATGGACCGGCGCAGGGCTCAAAGCACGCCGCGGGCCTTGAGATCGGCCACGCGGGCTGCATCCAGCCCCAGCAGCTCGCTCAGCACGTCCTGCGTGCCCTCGCCCAGCACGGGCGGGGGGCGACGCACCGGCAGGCGTTCACCATCCAGCCGGTACGGGGGCGCCAGCACCGCCATGCTGCCCACCACGGGGTGGGGCTGCTCGGTCACCAGGCCGCCACGCACCGCGCGCTCGGAGGTCAGGGCCTCGTGCAGGCCCAGCACCTCGCCGCAGGGAATGCCCACCGCAGCCAGGCGCTCCAGCAGCAGCTTGCGCGGACGGGCCTTCAGCTCGGCCAGGAGCTGGGGTACCAACTCGTCGCGGTTGGAACCACGGCCCAGGTTGGTCTTGAAGCGCTCGTCGCTGGCGATGTCGGGGCGGTCAATCACGTCGCGGGCAAAGCGCTCAAACTGCGCGTTGTTGCCGACGGCGATCACCAGCGGGCCGTCGGCTGCGTCGAACACACCATAGGGCACGATCGAGGGATGGGCATTGCCAAAGCGCGGCGGGTCTTTCTGCTGCAGCAGGGCCTCCAGCCCGTAGTAGGCGGTGATCATCAGGCCGCTGTCGAACAAGGCCATCTCGATGTGCCGGCCCTGCCCCGTGCGCTGGCGCTCGAACAGGGCCGCCAGCACGGCCTGGGCCGAGTACATGCCCGTGAACATGTCAACCACGGCCACGCCGAACTTCAGCGGCGGCTGGGTGGCCTCGCCGTTCAGGGCCATCAGGCCGGCCTCGCCCTGCACGAGCAGGTCGTAGCCGGGACGGGCCGCCTCGGGGCCGGTGCGGTCATAGCCTGATACCGAGCAGTAGATGAGATCGGGCTTGAGGGCCTTGAGCTGCTCATAGCCCAGGCCCATGGTCTCAACATCGCCGTACTTGAAGTTCTGGATCACCACATCGCATTGCAAGGCCAGATCGCGCACGATCTGCTGGCCTTCGGGGGTCTTGAGGTCGACCGTGACCGAGCGCTTGTTGCGGTTCACGCTGTTGAAATAGGCTGTCTCGGTCTCGCCAATGCGCAGGCCCCAGTCGCGGGTGTCATCGCCCCGCTTGGGGTGCTCGACCTTGATCACCTCGGCGCCGAAATCACCCAGCACCATGCCGCACCAGGGGCCGGCCAGCACGCGGGAAAGATCGAGCACACGGACGCCGGCCAGCGGCAGTCCAGAGGGGGAAGCGGTCATGGGTCTTGTCTCCGTCAAATCGTTGAGGTCAGCCGGGCTGGCGCAGTTTCACGAAGTCGGGTTTGCGCTTGTCGAGAAAGGCACCGATGCCCTCCAGCGATTCTGCGCCACCCTGGGCCCGCACCATGTGCTGGGCCTCCAAATCGAGCTGCTGCTCCAGCGTGGCCTGGGGGGCGGAGCGGCAAAGCGCCTTGATCGCGGCATTGGCCTGCAGGGGGCCGTCTGCCACCTGACGGGCCAGGTGCACGGCCTGGGCCAGCGCATCACCCGCGTCGGTCAGGCGGTTGACCGCACCCAGGGCGTGCAGGCGCTCACCCGTGATGCGCTCGCCGGTCAGGCACAGCTCGGTCAGCACCTGGCGCGACACGAACTCGGCCAGGAAGGCGGTGGCGCCGCCATCCGGCGTGAGACCCACCTTGACATAGGCCACCGAGTAGATGGCGTCGCGCGCGCTGACCAGCAGATCGCAGGCCAGGGCGATGGACAGGCCCGCGCCGGCGGCTGCGCCTTCGACCGCGGCGACCACGGGCTTGGGGCAGTCGCGCAGGGTGCGGATCAGGTCATGCAGCCCCTCCAGGCGCTGCCGGCGCTCGGCCTCGGGCAACTCGCGGCGCTTGATCAGTTGGCGCAGATCGCCGCCCGAGCAGAACATGCCGCCAGCGCCCGTCAGCACCACGGCGCCCACCGAATCATCGGCGGCCGCCTGCTGGAGCGCCGCGGTGAGGGCGGCATAGAACTCGGGCGACAGCGCGTTGCGCACCGCCGGGTTGTTGTGCGTGAGCACCAGCACAGCGCCCTCGCGCTGCTGCAGCAGGATGGGACCGGTGGCGGCGCTCATGCCACGCTCCGGCCCAGCGCGATGTAGCGCTGCAGGTGGTGGTCCTCGTCGCCCAATTGATGGTCGATCATGACCAGGCGCTTGGCATAGTGGGCCAGGGGCAGTTCCCAGGTCATGCCGATGCCGCCGTGCATTTGCACAGCCTCTTCGGCCACCCGGGCACCAATGCGCCCGATGCTGAACTTGGCCGCCGACAGCGCGCGCTCGCGCGTCACGCGATCTGCCTCCATGGCTGCGGCAGCGTTGATCACGGCCGAGCGGGCCTGCTCGATCTCCAGCAGCACATCGGCCATGCGGTGTTGCAGCGCCTGAAAGCTGCCGATCGGCACGCCGAACTGCTTGCGCGTCTGCAGGTACTCCAGCGTGTACTGCTTGGCCACGTCCATAGCCCCCACGGCCTCGGCGCACAAGGCCAGCAGGCCCCAGCCGATGGCCAGCTCGAGCGTGGCAAAGCCCTGCCCTGCGGCACCCAGCAAGGCGTCGGCGCCCACTTGCACCCCTTGCAAGGTCAGCTCGGCGGCCCGCCCGCCATCAATGCGGCCATAGCCGCGCAGCTGCACGCCAGCCGCGTCGGCCGGCACCAGGAACAGCGAGATACCGTCTTCGGACTCGATATCGCCCGACACCCGGGCGCTGATCAGCAGCAACTGCGCCGCCTGAGCCTGCAGCACGACCGCCTTGGCGCCGTCCAGCTGCCAACCGGTGGCCGTGGCCGTGGCACGCGTGGCGACGCGCGACAGTTCATAGTGGTTGCCCGGCTCATCATGGGCCAGCGCAGCCACGGTGCTGCCATCGATCAGGCCGGCCAGCGCCGCCTGCTGGGCCGGGCTGCCGGCCGCAGCCAGGGCGCGGCCCACGATCAGGGTGCCCAGAAAGGGTTCGACCACCAGGCCGCGGCCCAGGCTCTCGAACACCACGCTGACGTCAAAGCCGGCGCCGCCAAAGCCGCCCACGGATTCAGGAAAGAGCGCGCCCAGGGCGCCGATCTCGGCCAGTTGCTGCCAGACGGAGGTGCTCAGGCCCTGCTCGCTGGCCGCCACCTGATTGCGCACCTCGAAGGGGTACTGCTCGGTGATGAAGCGGTTCAGGGTGTCCGCCAGCATGCGGCGGTCTTCGGTGTGTTCAAAGTTCATCGCGGTGTCCCTCGCTTCACAGGCCCAGGATCATCTTGGAGATGATGTTCTTCTGGATCTCGTTGGAGCCGCCGAAGATCGACAGCTTGCGGTTGTTGAAGTAGATGGCGGCCGCCTGGGCCGCCTCGGCCGGGCCCACGGGCTCGTCGGCATAGCCTTCGTACATGGCCTCTTCGATGAAGGGCAAGGCGTAGGGGCCCATGGCCCGGCGGGTGAGCGAGGTCAGCTCCTGGCGGATCTCGGTGCCACGGATCTTCAACATCGAGCTCTCGGCCCCTGGCACACCGCCACCAGCCACGGCAGCGATCACGCGCAGGTTGGTGGTCTTCATGTTCTCGAGATCGATCTCGACCTTGGCCAGGCGGGTGGCAAAGGACGGGTCTTCGATCAGCGGACGACCCTGGCGCTGCACCTTGGCCGCAATGCGCTTGAGGCGCTCGAGTGCCGCCACACTGAAGCCCACGCCGGCGATGTTGGTGCGCTCGTAGGTCAGCAGGTACTTGGCGTAGGTCCAGCCCTTGTTCTCCTCGCCCACCAGGTTGGCGACCGGCACCTTGACGTCGGTGAAGAAGACTTCATTGACCTCATGCTCGCCGTCCAGCGTGATGATGGGGCGCACCTCCACACCGGGGCTGTTCATGTCGACCAGCAGGAAGCTGATGCCCGACTGCTGCTTGGCGTCGCGGTCGGTGCGCACCAGGCAGAAGATCATGTTGGCGTGGTGGCCGAGCGTGGTCCAGGTCTTCTGGCCGTTGACGATGTAGTGATCGCCCGTTTCGTCCTTGGCTCGCACCGCCGTGGTCTTGACCGAGGCCAGATCCGACCCCGAGCCGGGCTCCGAATAGCCCTGGCACCACCAATCGTCACCGTTCAGGATGCGCGGCAGCCAGTACTGCTTCTGGGCCTCGCTGCCGTACTTGATCAGCACCGGGCCCAGCATGTTGACGCCGAAGGGCACGATGCGCGGCGCACCGCCCACGGCACATTCGTGCTCGAAGATGAACTTCTGAACGGCGCTCCAGCCTGGGCCGCCATACTGCGTGGGCCAGTGATTGGCCAGCCAGCCACGCTCATTGAGCAGGGTGTGCCACTCCACCGAGTCAGCCCGGGTCAGGCGCAGGCCGGCCTTGACCTTGTCGCGCAGGCGCGCCGGCAGCTTGTCGTTCAGAAAGCCCTGCACCTCGGCACGGAAGGCTTCTTCTTCAGGGGTGAAATTCAGGTCCATGGGGGCTCCGGGATCAGAAGATTTCGAACAGGCCGGCGGCACCCATGCCACCGGCGATGCACATGGTGACCACGGCCCACTTGGCCTTGCGGCGACGACCTTCCAGCAGCACGTGGCCGGTCAGGCGGGCACCGGTCATGCCGAAGGGGTGGCCGATGGAAATGGCGCCACCGTTGACGTTGAGTCGCTCGTCCGGGATGCCGAGCTTCTGCTGGCAGTAGATGGATTGCGAGGCAAAGGCTTCGTTGAGCTCCCACAGGTCGATGTCTTCGACCTTGAGGCCATGGCGGGCCAGCAGCTTGGGCACGGCAAACACGGGGCCGATGCCCATCTCGTCGGGCTCACAGCCGGCAATGGCCAGGCCTCGGAAAGCCCCCAGGGGCTGCAGGCCCAGGCGCTCGGCCTCGGCGGCTTCCATCAGCACGCAGGCCGAAGCGCCATCGGACAGCTGCGAGGCGTTGCCCGCGGTGACGAACTTGTCGGGGCCATTGACTGGCGCCAGCTTGGCCAGGGCCTCGTAGGTGGTGCCGCGGCGGTTGCAGTTGTCAGCAGTGGCGGTCACCTCTTGCTTCGTGACTTCCTTGGTCTCTTTGTTGACCACGGCCATGGTGGTGGTGCAAGGCACGATCTCTTCGGCGTAGCGGCCGGCCAGTTGGGCCTCTTCGGTCTTGCGCTGGCTTTCGGCCGAGAAGCGGTCCTGCGCCTCGCGGCTGATGCCGTAGCGCTGGGCCACGATGTCGGCGGTCTCGATCATCGACAGGTAGAGCTCGGGCTTGTGCTCGACGATCCAGGGGTCGAGTGTGAGTTGGGCATCGTCGCGGCTCTTGATGCCCGAGATGCTTTCCACGCCACCCGCGATCATCGCCGGCACGCCTTCGGTCACGATGCGACCCGCCGCCATGGCGATGGCTTGCAGGCCCGAAGCACAGAAACGGTTGACGGTGGTGCCGCCGATGGACAAGGGCAGGCCCGCGCGAATGACGGCCTGCCGGCCGATGTTGCGACCGGTGATGCCCTCGGGGTAGCCGCAGCCCAGGATGGCGTCTTCGATCAGGGCTGGGTCGATGCCCGAGCGCTCCACGGCGGCCTTGACGGCGAAGGCGGCCAGCGTGGGGCCGGGGGTGATGTTGAACTCGCCGCGGTGCGACTTGGTGAGCGGGGTGCGGGCGGTGGAAACAATGACGGCTTGGCGCATGGTGTGTCTCTTTTGAAAAGGTTTATTCGGACTTGTTGAGCGAGTCGAAATTGGCGCCCTTGGCGACCAGTTCCACCAGCAGGGGCGAGGGTTTCCAGAACAGCGGGTCTTCCTTGGCGAACGATTCGATGTCCGCCAGGATCTGCGGCAGGCCCACCATGTCGGCGTACTTCATGGGGCCGCCGCGGAAGCGCGGAAAGCCGTAGCCGTAGACAAAGGTCACGTCCACATCGAGCGGGCGCAGCGCGATGCCCTGATGCACCACGTTGGCCCCTTCGTTGACCATGGCGGCCATGTAGCGGCGCATGATTTCTTCGTTATTGAAGGCGCGCGGCGTGATGCCGGCGCGCGCGCGCTCGGCGTCCACAATGGCCAGCACCTCGGGGTCGGGGCTGCCCACGCGGGCCCCATTGGGGTACAGGTAGTAGCCCCGCGCAGTCTTCTGGCCGAACCAGCCACGCTCGCAGATGCGGTCGGCAATCTGCACGTAGCGGGCCTTCGGGTCGCGGGTGGCGGCGCGGCGTTTGCGCGTGGCCCAGCCGATGTCGCCACCGGCCAGATCAGACACCTGGAACGGACCCATCGGGTAGCCGAAATCGCGCACGGCCTGGTCGATCTGGTAGGGCGAGGCCCCATCTTCCATCATGTGATCGGCCGCCGTACGGTACACCGCCAGGATGCGGTTGCCGATGAAGCCGTCGCACACGCCGGCGCGCACCGGCACCTTCTTGAGTTTTTGCGCCAGCGCGAAGGCGGTGGAAACTACATCAGCACTGACCCGGGCCGGCACCACGATCTCAAGCAGCTTCATGATGTTGGCCGGCGAGAAGAAGTGCAGACCCACCACGTCCTGCGGGCGGCTGACGCTGCCCGCGATCTCGTCGATGTCGAGGTAGGAGGTGTTGGTGGCCAGCACGGCGCCAGGTTTGCAGACACGATCCAACTCGGCAAACACGGCCTTCTTGACACCCATCTCCTCGAACACGGCCTCGATCACCAGGTCGACCTGGGCCAGCGCGTCGTAGGTGGTGCTGCCTGTGAAGCGCGCCATCACCGCGGCCTTGGCGTCAGGGCTCATGCGGCCCTTGGCGATCAGGCCGTCGTACACCTTCTCGACATTGGCACGGCCACGCGCAATCGATTCGGCATCGCGTTCGACCATGGTGACCGGCAGACCGGCATCGAGCACCGACACCGCAATGCCCGCACCCATGGTGCCGCCCCCCACCACCCCGATGGTGTTGAAGGGGCGCGGCTGGGCGGCCTTGGCCTCGGGCACTTTGACCACTTCGCGCTCGGCGAAAAAGGCATGGATCAAGCCCGCACGTTGCGGGCTGTCAATGCACTGCAGGAACAGCTCGCGCTCGTGCTTCATGCCTTCGTCAAAGGGCAGGTCGAGGGCGCCCTGCACGGCTTCGATGATCTTGAGGGGGGAGAACAGGCCCTTGCTCTTTTTGGCGGTGTCGGCTTTCAAGGCGTCGAGCTGGGCCTGGGCGGTGGCCTTGTCGGCCAGGGCCGGTGCGTCGCAGCTGCGGCGCACGGGAGCCTGGCGGGCCAGCAGTTCGCTGGCGTAGGCCATGCCTTCGGCCAGGGCATCGGCCGCCGTGCCCACACGGTCGACCAGGCCCAGCTTGACGGCCTCATCGGCGCCGATGTGGCGCCCGCTGAGCATCAGCTCGACCGAGGCCTGGACACCGGCCAGGCGCGGCGCACGCTGGGTGCCCCCCGAACCGGGGATCAGGCCCAGCTGAACCTCGGGCAGGCCGAGCTTGCTGCCGGGCATGGCCACGCGGTAGTGCGCGGACAGGGCGATTTCGAGCCCGCCCCCCAGGGCCGGGCCGTGGATGGCGGCCACCACCGGCTTGCTGCACAGCTCGATGGTGCGGCACACCTCGGGCAGCGAAGGCGCCTGCGGCGGCTTGCCGAACTCGCGGATGTCGGCGCCGGCGATGAAGGCACGGCCCGCCCCCACGATCAGCACGGCCTGCACGGCGGGATCGGCTTCGGCGGCCTCGATGGCGGCCTTGAGGCCGGCACGCACCGCCACGCCCAGGGCGTTGACGGGGGGGTTGTCCACAGTGGCCACCAGCACAGCGCCGCTGCGGGTGGTCTTGACGGCTTCGGTCATGGTTTTTGTCTCCGGAGGCAATGAATGGCAAGCAGACGGCTGGCAGAACTCAAGCAGTTGAATTCGCCACAGCCAGCGATTGTTGTGGCGACAGTCATTCTTGACAATCCCATGAACCATTGACAGACTGTCAAACCATTTTTGACAACCACTCATCCGATGCACAGCCTGGACCTTGGCTCCCTCACCCTGCTGGTCGAGATCATTGACTCAGGCAACCTCAGCCAGGCGGCGCGCAAGCTCAAGATGAGCCGCGCCAATGTGAGCTACCACCTGAGTCAGCTGGAAAAATCGGTGGGGGTGCAACTGGTTCGGCGCACCACGCGCCGGGTGGAGCCCACCGAAGTGGGCATGCGGCTGTACGAGCATGGTCGCAGCATCGTCAACGAATTGCTGGCCGCTCGCGAAACCATCAACACCCTGGGTCAGGGTCTGCAGGGCCGCGTGGGCCTGAGCGTGCCCAGCGGCTACGGGCAGATGGTGATGTCGCCCTGGCTGATCGAATTCAAGCGCCTGTACCCCGGCATCGTGCTGGACGTGATGTTTGAGAACCGGGTGGACGACCTGGTGCGCGACGGCGTGGACATCGCCATCCGCGTCATGCCCGAGCCCCCCCCTCAGTTGGTGGCCCGCGACCTGGGCCCGGTGCGCTACCTGGCCTGCGCTTCCCGCAGTTGGCTGCAGGCACACGACCGGCCGCTTTCGCTGGAGCAGTTGCGCACCGCCCCATTGATCACCTCAGGGGTGGTCGGCCGGCAATTGCGCCTGCGGGCCTATCTGGAGGGGGTACGCGAAGAGGTCACGCTGGAGCCAACGCTGATTTCCGAGCATTTTCCATTCCTGCGTGACGCCATCCTGGCCGGGCTGGGGGTGGGCCTGGTGCCCGATTACGTGGTGCAGGACGCGGTGGACAGTGGCGAGGTGCAGACCCTGTTCGACGAATACCGACTGAGCATCTTCGGCACCGGCATGTACCTGCTGTACATGCCCAACCGGCACCAGACGCGGGCAGTGCGCACCTGCATCGATTTCATCCTGGGCAAGGCCATGCCGGGCCACAGCCCGCAAGAAGCGGTGGGCGGGCTCTGAAGCTCAGGCACCGACCAGGTGGCGCACGGCGTGCATCAGTTCAGTCGGAGAGAAGGGCTTGGTCAGGTAGCCGCGGGCCCCGGCATCACGGGCCTGGTCCACATCCACCTTTTTGTCGAGGGCCGACAGCATCAGCACCGGGATGCCGGTGAGCTCCGGGTCCATGGTCACGGCCTGGCAGACCTCGTGCCCTGACATGCCGGGCATCATCACGTCGCAGATGATCATGTCGGGGCGACGCAGGTGGGCCATCTCCAGACCCTCGGCTCCATGGCTGGCTTCGACCACGTCGAAATCCTCGAACTCGAGCGTCATGCGCAGCAGGCGTCGGATGTCTTCGTTGTCATCAATGATCAGCACCACTTTGCTGAGGCTCATGCTCGGGCTTCCGGTTGAATGTCTGGGACCGAACTGAATCGGGCTGCGGGATTTTAAGGCCGCTTGGCCGCCAGCTCCCGCGCGCGACCCGCAATACAGGGCAAGTCCCGAGGCAGGGCTGCCACCCTCCTCACAGCCAGATAACTGGGCTATTCTGCAGGTCGAGAGGTGCCAATGGGGTGCCTGCCCCCGAAAAACACACCGAATGATCGACCCCAGCCGAACGGCCCTTGTGCTCAGCGGAGGTGGCGCGCGTGCTGCCTACCAGGTGGGCGTGCTCAAGACCCTGGCCGCCCTGCGCCGCGAGGCCGTGGGCGAGGCGGACAGCCGGGTCAACCCCTTCGGCATCATCGTCGGCACCTCGGCCGGTGCCATCAACAGCGCCGCCCTGGCCTGCCACGCCGACGACTTCAACGGTGCCGTGGCCCGCATCACCGAGGTGTGGGAGCACTTTCATGCCGAAGACGTGTACCGCGCCGACATGCTCGGCGTGGCCCGCAACGGGGCCCAATGGCTGACCATGCTGTCGATCGGCTGGGCACTGGCGCGCTGGCGGCGCTTTCGGCCGCGCTCGCTGCTCGACAACAGCCCTCTGGTCGGCCTGCTGCAGCGCGTGGTGCCCATGAACCGCCTGCCCGCCATGCTGGCCCGCCGCCATGTGCAGGCCCTGGCCGTGACCGCGTCCAGCTACAGCACGGGCGAGCACGTCACGTTCTATAACTCGACCCAGCCCATTGAGCCCTGGGTGCGCTCGCAGCGCCTGGCCGTGCCCACGGCGCTGTCGCACGAACACCTGCTGGCCTCGGCGGCGATTCCGTTCGTGTTTCCGGCCCAGCGCCTGTTCAGCGAAGGCCGCTCGGCCTGGTATGGCGATGGCACCATGCGCCAGACCGCACCGCTGTCACCGGCCATCCACCTGGGGGCGCAGCGCATGCTGGTCATCGGCGCCGGCCGCATGCACGAACCCGCAGCCCAGCGCCTGCCCGACCGGCGCTACCCCAGCCTGGCCCAGATCGCCGGGCACGCCATGTCGAGCATCTTCCTGGACGCCATGGCGGTGGACATCGAGCGCCTGGCGCGCATCAACCGCACCCTGTCGCTGCTGCCGGCGCAGGCCCTGGAGAGCACGCCGCTGCGCCCGGTGGAATGTCTGGTGATCGCGCCCAGCCAGCGCCTGGACGACATCGCCGCCCGCCACCTGGACGCCCTGCCGGGGCCGGTGCGCACCTTGCTGCATGGAGCGGGGGTCAGCAAGGCCGGCCCGCAGGCCCAAGGCTCGGCCCTGGCCAGCTACCTGCTGTTCGAGGCGCCCTACACCCACGCCCTGATGGCACTGGGCGAGGCCGACACGCTGGCGCGGCACGAGGAGGTGGCCCGGTTTTTCGGCTGGCCCCAAGCGCGGCTGGCCCAGCCGATTGTCTGAGCGCACAGCCTGAATGGGCCGCGTGAGAGATCAGGCCTCTTCTTCGGGGGGGGCGTCCCACAACGCGATCTGGGCGCGCAGGCCGGCCGACACGGGGTGCGCCCGATCCACCGCCTTGACGCGGCGCTCGAAATCCGAACCCGCAGCAATGCAGCTGCGTGGCACCTTCTTGCCCGGAAAGCTGTCGGGGTAGACGCCATCGGCCAGCGGGCGCACGCGCAGTCGCAGCCCGCGCTTGACCATGAGCTCGCGGGCATACAGCTCGGCCAGCTGATCCAGCGTGACCCAGCCCGAACGCACCTTGTCTTCACCCGAGCCGCGCAGGCTCAGCATCACCTCGAACAGGCCGGCATGTTCACCGTCCGGCTCGGCAAAGGGGTGCACCGTGAAAGTGGCCGGCTCGGTGACCTTGCGGCCCTTGTAGACGTGTTCGATGGCAATGTCGGTGAGGATCATGGCTGTTGCTCCTGCTCGGTGTCGTCGGCGTCATCTTCGCCATCATCGCCGTGCTCGTCCAGCCCAGCCGCCAAACCTTCTGCCAAGGCCGCTTCGTGCTTGGACACCCAGCCCTCAGGTCGGGGCGGGCGCTGTGCCGCGCGGGCCAGCACCTCGACATAGGCCTGGGCAGCACCGCCCTTGGCGATGGCATCGACCTGGGCGATCAGGCCCGACAGCAACACCCCTTCGGCGTTGTCCTTGTCGGCGCCGATGCGGCAGTCGAAATCCCAGAAATCAGCCCCCTCGGGCAGGTCGCGGCGACGCTCGCGCTTGAGGTATTTGCGGATGTCGTGCTTGACCGATTCGAGCACCCGGTCGGGGTGGCGGCCTTCAGCCTGGAAACTGTATGTTTTTCTCACAAGAGCCCTTCAGATGCCAGCGCCTGCCCCCTGTGGGTAGCGCTGGCCAAGGGCGCGATTATGCGACCTGCGGGTTCTCAGAGGATTGCAGGGCCCCCAAAAGCAGCGGCAGCACCGCTGGCATGCTGCGCTCGTTCCACACCAGATGCACCTCCGACCGGATGTCCGAGGGCGGCAGCAGGTGATAGGCCACCCCGGCCACACCGCTGCCGGCCAGCGCCTGGGGTACCAGGGCCCAGCCCATGCCCTTGCCGACCAAGGCCACCACGCTGAGCCAATGCCGAACCTCGTGGCGCACGCGCGGCTGCAGGCCCAGTTGCCCCGACAAGGTGAGCACGCGCTCGTAGTAGTCAGGCGACGCCCCGCGCGAGAACAGCACCAGCGGCTCGCTGGCCAGGGCGGCCAGATCCAGGCCCTGAGGGCCACCGGCCGGGTGGGCCTCAGGCAGGCAGGCCACAAAGGGCTCGGACATGTACAGCGAGCGGCTCAGGTCAGGTGGCACGCGGGCCGTGTGCACAAAGCCCAGATCGATGCTGCCACGGGACATGGCCTCCAGTTGCTGGGCTGAGTTCAGCTCGATCAGCTCGGTCTGGACCTGGGGATGCTCGGCCTGGAAGGCGTGCAGCCGCTCGGGCAGACCGCGAAACAGCATCGAGCCGACAAAGCCGATGCGCACCCGGGCTGTGACCCCCTGGGCCACGTCGCGCGCCCGCTGTGCGGCGGTCTCGGTCTCGGCCAGCACCCGGGCGGCCGACTGCCGGAACACTTCACCGGCCGGGGTCAGCTTGACGCCGTGGCTGTTGCGCTCAAGCAGTTGAACCCCCAGGCTCTGCTCCAACTGCTTGATGTTGAAGCTCAAAGGGGGTTGGGCGATGTGCAGACGCCGGGCCGCACGGCCAAAGTGCAGTTCATCGGCCAGCACCAGGAAGTAGCGCAGGTGGCGCATTTCAATGGCCATACAAATTTTAGATCGGATCAGTGAAATTCAATATTAGACACAACAGTCCGGGGTTTGAACAATGCCGCATCCCCTGCCCTGGAGCCCGCCCCATGAACGCCCGCCTGCCCCAAGCCGTGACCCCGATGAGCACGGCCTCTCAAGCCCCCCACGCCGCGCCCGGCGAGCACCCGGTGCCAGACCGCGCCGGCACCAACGCCTACCTCGAAGACACCGAACTGCAGCAGTTGCTGCCCCTGTACCTGCCCCCGGATCTGGTGGCCCACCTGCAGCCGCATCTGGAGCGCCTGGGCGCCCTGGCTGGTGGCCGGCTCGACGAGTTGGCCCACAGCGCCGACCAGAACCCACCCACCCTGCAACTGCGCACCCGCACCGGGCTGGATCACGAACGCATCCTCAAGCACCCCGACTACATCGAGATGGAGCGGCTGGCCTTCAGCGAATTCGGCCTGGCCGCCATGTCTCACCGCGCGGGCGTTCTGGGCTGGCCTCAGCCCATGCCGGCGGCGGCCAAATACGCCTTGAGCTACCTGTTCGTGCAAGCCGAGTTCGGCCTTTGCTGCCCACTGTCGATGACCGACTCGCTGACCCGCACCCTGCGCAAGTACGGTGACCCTGCCCTGGTGCAGCGCTACCTGGACCGCCTGGTGACGCAAGACCTCGACGCCCTGACCCAGGGCGCCATGTTCATGACCGAGCAAGGCGCGGGCTCGGACGTGGCGGCCACCAGCACTGAAGCGCGCCCCGACCCCGAAGACCCGCAAGCCTGGCGGCTGCACGGTGACAAGTGGTTTTGCTCCAACCCGGACGCGGGCCTGGCCATGGTGCTGGCACGCCACCAGGGCGGCCCGGCCGGCATGAAGGGCGTGTCGCTGTTCCTGCTGCCGCGCGAGCTGCCGGACGGCAGCGCCAATGCCTACCGCATCATCCGCCTCAAGGACAAGTTGGGCACCCGATCGATGGCGAGTGGCGAGATCCGCCTGGAGGGCGCCAAGGCCTGGCTGGTGGGCGAGCTGGGCCGCGGCTTTGCACAGATGGCCGACATGGTGAACAACTCGCGCCTGTCCAACGGCATGCGGGCCGCCGGTCTGATGCGCCGCGCCGTGGCCGAGGCCCTGCACATCGCGCGCCACCGCCAGGCCTTTGGTCGCCACCTGATCGACATGCCGCTGATGCAGCGCCAGCTGGCCAAGATCCTGCTGCCCGCCGAAGAGGCCCGCAGCATGGTGTTCCAGACCGCCGACGCGCTGCGCCGCGCCGACGCAGGCGAACCCGGCGCCTACGCCCTGACCCGGCTGCTGACCCCGTTGATCAAGTTCCGCGCCTGCCGCGATGCACGCCGTGTGGCGGGTGATGCCATGGAGGTGCGCGGCGGCTGCGGCTACATCGAAGAATGGGGCGACCCCCGCATCGTGCGCGACGCCCACCTGGGCTCGATCTGGGAGGGCACCAGCAACATCGTGGCCTTGGATGTGATGCGCGCCATCCGCCGCGAGGGCTCGCTGCCGGTGTGGCAGGCCCATGTGCGGCAACTGGTGGCCGACAGCCAATGGCACCCCGCGGCCCAGGCCAAGCTGCTGGGCCTGGTGGACCAGGCCAGCGCCCTGGCCCTGGCCGCCACCGAGCGCGAGCACGAAGCCCTGACCCGTCAGGCCGCCTCGGCGCTTTACCACCTGACAGCCGCCGCCGCCATGGGCTGGGAGGCCAGCCGCAGCGGCTCGGCCCGCCGCATGCTGATGGCCCAACTGGTGCTGCAGCACCGCTTGCTGCCGCACAACCCGCTGCAAGGCCCGACAGCCACCACGGCCGACCTTGACCTCAGCCCCTTGTTCGAGGCTACGCCCGCAAACGGCGGCGTGGCCCGAGTCAACCTGTGGCCTGACACCTGAGCCCGCTTCAAAAACAACAGGAGACAAGCCCCATGACCCGACACCTCAATCGCCGCCAAGGCCTGCACCGCCTGAGCCTGCTGGCCAGTGCCCCCCTGCTGCTGAGCGGCCTGCCCGCCCACGCCCAGGGCACCAACCCGTCCACCAACCAGCCTGTCACCCTGGTGGTGCCCTTCTCGCCCGGCGGACCCACCGATGCCATGGCCCGCACCCTGGCCAACGCGCTCAAACCTCTGCTGGGCCAAAGCGTGCTGGTGGACAACCGGCCCGGCGCAGGCGGCAACATCGGCGCCGAGGTGGTGGCCCGCGCCGCGCCCAATGGCAACACCCTGCTGTTCGGTACATCGGGCCCGCTGGCCATCAATGTGAGCCTGTACAACAAGATGGGCTACGACCCGGTGAAGAGCTTCGCGCCCGTGATCCGCATTGGCCACCTGCCCAATGTGCTGGTGGTGCACCCCGGCCTGCCGGCCAGGAACGTCAGCGAACTGATCGCCCACGCCAAGGCCAACCCGGGCAAGCTGAGCTATGCCTCATCGGGCAATGGCGCCAGCTCGCACCTGGCGGGGGTGCTGTTCAACATGCGTGCCGGCACCGACATCCAGCACGTGCCCTACAAGGGCACCGGCCCGGCACTGAACGATCTGCTGGGGGGCCAGGTCTCGATGGCCTTCACCGATGTGCTGACTGCTCTGCCCCACATCAAGGCCGGCAAGCTGCGCATCCTCGGCGTCACCTCGGCCACCCGCTCCAAAAGCCTGCCCGAGGTGCCCACGCTGCAGGAACAGGGCCTGAACCCGTTCGACGTCAGCGTGTTCTTCGGCATCGTGGTGCCGGCCGGCACCCCGCCCGACACCATCAAGCGCCTGAACACAGCCCTGGTGCAGGCGCTGAACCAGGCCGAGGTGCGCCAGACCCTGGAGGCCCAGGGCCTGGAGATCGCCACCCAGACCAGCCCCGAGCAATTGGGCCAGTTCATCCGCAGCGAGGTGGCGCTGTGGCGTGAGGTGGTGAAAGCCTCAGGGGCGCAGCTCGATTGAGTGCCCCACCTGGCCATTGATTTCAGGGAGACAACACCATGACCTCACCCCCCTCTCACACCTCTCACACCTCTCACACCTC
Source organism: Curvibacter sp. EU05-FHT14A10 (assembly GCF_058791075.1). Classification (NCBI taxonomy): domain Bacteria; kingdom Pseudomonadati; phylum Pseudomonadota; class Betaproteobacteria; order Burkholderiales; family Comamonadaceae; genus Curvibacter; species Curvibacter sp. EU05-FHT14A10. Next base: position 50,548 of record NZ_JBYTDE010000003.1, on the reverse strand, counting down.
TCACACCTCTCACACCTCACACACCTCAAGAGGCACCCCCAACCGCCGCCAGTGGCTGGGCCTGACCCTGGCCGCCGCCACGGCCGGCCCGGCGCTGGCGCAGACCGCCGCCTTCCCGACCAAGCCCGTCACTCTGCTGGTGCCCTACGGCGCCGGCGGCCCCACCGACCAGCACCTGCGCGCGCTGGCCGAAGTGGCAGGCCAGCACCTGGGCCAGCCGGTGGTGCTGGACAACCGCCCCGGCGCCAACGGCACCAATGCCGCCGCGGCCCTGGTGCGCGCCGCAGCCGACGGCTACACGCTGGCCATCCTGCCGGCCTCGGTGTACCGCGAGCCCTTCATCAACAAGGTGCCCTACGACCCGGCCACCACCTTCAGCTACCTGTTGCTGCTGTCCGACTACACCTTTGGCCTGGCCGTGCCCGCTGGCGCGCCCTGGAAAACCTGGGCCGACTTCGTGGCTGACGCGAAACGCCGACCTGGCAAGATCAATGTGGGCGCAGCCGGCGCCATTGGCACGCCGCGCATCGTGATGGACGAGATCGCGGCCGCCGCCGGCATCGAGCTCAACATGGTGCCCTACAAGGGCGATGCCGACATCACCGCAGCCCTGCTGGGCGGCCACCTGGATGCGGCCCCGCTGTCGGGCGTGGCCATGCCGCACATCGAGTCCGGCAAACTGCGCTACCTGGTCATGCTGACCGAAAAGCCCCTGGCCACCGAGGCCAGGACGCCCACCCTGGTCGACAGCGGCATCCCTCTTTGGATCGACTCCCCCTATGGTCTGGCCGCCCCACGCGGCCTGCCCCCCGAGCGGGCCCAGCGGCTGCATGACGCCTTCAAGAAAGCGCTCGACTCCGCCCCCAGCCAGAAGGTGATGGCGCAACTCAACCAGCGGGCCAACTACCTGGGCCCCATCGAGTACCGAGCCTACGCCATCCAGACCCTGGCCCGCGAGAAGACCCGGGTGGCCCGGCTGCGCGAACGCGGGCAACTGGACTGAACGCGCATGCCAGGCCCCACGCCCCCCCAAGCGCCAGCCACCTTCGAGGACGGCACCCTGTTCGGCCACCCGATTGCCCTGGCCCGCCTGTTCGGGCTGCGCGGCGAACAGATCGGTGACGACCGGGCCCGGGTGCGGTTGCCGCACCGGCCCGATTTCAGCAACAGCCGCGGCGACGTGCATGGCGGAGCCCTCAGTGCCCTGTTTGATTCGGTGCTGGCCTGCGCCGTGCGTGCCCACGAACCGCTGCGCTGGGGCGTGGTCACGATCGACCTGAGCGTGCACTACCTGGCCAGTGGCCGTGGCGACGTGGTGGCCGAAGCCCGCTGCGACCGGCGGGGCCGCAGCCTGTGCTTTGCCCGTGGCGAAGCCTATGACGACAGCGGCCGCCTGCTGGCCACCGCCACCGGCACCTTCAAGCTGGTCGAGCGCCAGCCCGACCCGACCACCACCCCACCCACCCCCGACAGGCCTTGCCCATGAACACCCCCAATCCTTCAGCCCATCCGGCCCCTGGCGCGCTGGCCGGCGTGCGCGTCATCGATGTCTCACGTGTGCTGGGCGGCCCTTACTGCGGCCAGATCCTGGCCGACCATGGGGCCGACGTGCTCAAGATCGAGCCGCCCCAGGGTGACGAGACCCGCGCCTGGGGTCCGCCCTTCGAAAACGGCGTGGCGTCGTACTACATGGGCCTGAACCGCAACAAGCGCGGCATGCGCCTGGACCTGAGTCTGCCCGAAGGGCGGGACCAGTTGCTGACACTGCTGGCCGATGCCGATGTGCTGCTGGAAAACTTCAAGACCGGCACGCTCGATAAATGGGGCCTGGGCCACGAAGTGCTGGCCCAGCGCTTTCCGCGTCTGGTCCATGCCCGTGTCAGCGGCTTTGGCGCCGACGGCCCCCTGGGCGGCCTGCCCGGCTACGACGCGGCCATCCAGGCCATGAGCGGCCTGATGAGCGTGAACGGGGAGGTGGGCGCCGAGCCCCTGCGCGTGGGGCTGCCGGTGGTCGACATGGTGACCGGGCTGAACGCGGTGATCGGCATCCTGCTGGCCCTGCAAGAGCGCCAGCGCAGCGGCCAAGGCCAGTTCGTGGAGGCCGCCCTCTACGACTGTGGCCTGTCGCTGCTGCACCCGCACGCGGCCAACTGGTTCGGTGATGGGCGTGTGCCCACGCGCACGGGCAACGCCCACCCCAACATCTACCCCTATGACGCCTTTCCTACCGCCAGCACACCGGTGTTCCTGGCCGTGGGCAACGACAGGCAGTTTCAGCAGCTGTGCCAGGTGCTGGGCCAGCCGGAGCTGGGGCAAGACCCGCGATACGCCACCGCGGGCCAGCGCTCGGTGCACCGCGCCGAACTGCGCGCGGCCTTGCTGCCCCTGCTGGCCCAGCACGCTGGCGAGGGCCTGGTCGAGCGCTTGATGGCGCAAGGCGTGCCCAGCGCGCCGATTCTCGATGTGCCCCAGGCCCTGAGCCACCCTCACACGGCCCACCGGGGCATGACGGTGAACCTGCCCGGCGGCTACCGTGGCCTGGGCTCCCCCATCAAGCTGAGCCGCACGCCAGCCACCTACCGGATGCCACCGCCCGCCGAGATCTGAGCGCTTGCGCCGGGCGCTGCCAGGCGATGAGGCCCAACACCCAGTGGCCAAAACCCCGTCAAATGTTCCAAAAAGCAAGATTGAGGAGTTAATTTGTAACCAAAACGGCCATCCGCCGCATTTGTTCACTTCTGGAACATTGGACTGACTATGGTGACTCCAGGGCGCTGATTTCCAGCCCCGTCGAACGAAGCAAGGAAGACACCCATGACCACCACCCGTCGCATGTTCCATACCCTGGCCCTCACCGGCGCGGCCTTGCTGGCCACCGGATTCAGCGCCCCCGCCGCGCTGGCCGCAGACGGCGGCGCGCTGAGCCAGCAGGCCCAGATCAGCCTGCAACAGCTGTACAAGACCCGCCCCGGCTCGGAAGCACTGGCCAAGAGCGCCAAGGCCATTCTGGTGTTCCCCAAGATCATCAAGGCCGGCCTGATTTTTGGCGGCGCCTATGGCGAAGGCGTTCTGTACGAGAACGGTCTGCCCAAGGGCTTCTACAACTCGGTCACCGGCTCATTCGGCTGGCAGGCCGGCGCCCAGTCGTATGGCTATGTGGTGTTTCTGATGAACGACAAGGCCGTCAAATACCTGCACCAGTCCCAAGGCTGGGAGTTCGGTGTCGGCCCCACCGTGGTGCTGGTGGATGAGGGCGTGGCGCGCAACCTGAGCACCACCACCCTGAAGAATGACGCCTACGCCTACGTGTTCGACCAGGAAGGCCTGATGGCCAGCCTGAGCCTGGAAGGCACCAAGATCTCGAAGATCAAGCCCTGAACTCAGACCCTGTGCCCGCGGCGCTCAACGCGCAGCGTACGCGTCGCGCAACTCGCGCTTGAGCACCTTGCCGATGGCGCTGCGGGGCAGTTCGTCGATCAGGTGCAGGGCCGCCAGCCGCTGGGTCTTGCCCACTCTTTCATTGAGCCACTGGCGCAGCGCCTCAGTGTCCGGATCGACACCGGGCTGCGACACCACAAAGGCCACCGGGGTCTCGCCCCATTCGACCGAGGGCATGCCCACCACGGCAGCCTCGGCCACGGCCGGGTGGCTGCGCAGCAAGGCCTCGAGGTCGCTGGGGTAGATGTTGAAGCCGCCGGAGATGATCATGTCCTTCTTGCGGTCGAACAGGCTCAGAAAGCCATCGGCATCGAAGCGGCCCACATCACCGGTGCGGATGAAGCGCTTGCCATCGGGTGCAAACCATTCGGCCTCGCGCGTCTTCTCGGGCTGACCGTGGTAGCCGGTCATCATGCCGGCCGAGTGGCCCACCACCTCACCGGCCTCGCCCGGAGGCACCTCTTGCCCGGCTTCGTCGATCAGGCGGATATCGTGCCCTTCCGCCGGTTGCCCCACGGTGTGCAATTTGTCGGGAGACACGTGCGCGTTGAGGATGCAGGTGCCACCGCCTTCGGTCATGCCGTAGAACTCGACCAGCCCACCGGGCCAGCGGGCCAGCACGTCGGCCTTGAGCTCGGCATGGAAGGGCGCGCTGGTGCAGAACTTCATGTGGGTCGAACCCAGGTCATGGGCATCGAAGTCGGGCCGTGCCATCAGGCGCTGGTACTGCACCGGCACCAGCATGGTGTGGCTCATGCGGTGCTGTTGCGCCAGGCGCAGGTAGGTGGCGGCGTCGAACTTGGGCATCAGGAACACGCTGCCACCAAAAGCCAGCGTCGGAAAGAACACCACCAGGGTGGTGTTCGAGTACAGCGGGGTCGACAGCAAGGTCAGCGATTCGGGTCCATAGCCGTAAACCGCGCCCCGACTCACGTGGGCCGAACGCATGCCATGCGACTGGACGATGCCTTTGGGCGTGCCGGTGGTGCCCGAGGAATAGATGATGTTGAAGGGCCAGCCCGGTTCGATCTCGACCCGCGCCGGGGCGGTTTCGCTGCCAGCGAGCCAGTGGGCCAGGGGCATGCCCACGGCCGAGCCATCAAGTGCAATGCGCGCCACCCGCCCCTGACCGGCCTCGGCCACGGTGGCGGCGGCCGCTGCGTCGGTGAACAGCAGGCGGGCACCAGCGTCGTCCAGCATCCTGGCCAGGGCTTCAGGGGTGCTGCCGGGCGCCAGCGGGGCCACCACCACCCCGGCGCGCAAGGCCCCCAGGAACACCGTGGCATAGGCCATGGAGCTGCTGGCACACACGGCAATGGCCTGGCCAGGCTGCACGCCGTCGCGCTGCAAGGCCGTCGCCACCTGGTCCATCAGCCGGTCCAGCTCGCCGTAGCTCAGGGCCTGGGTGGCACCACCTTGCTCTTCGAGCAAGGCCCGCCGGCCTGGCTCGGCCAGCGCGTGGGCACGGATCATGTCGGGAATGGATTGAAAGCCTGCGGCAGCAGGCGAGGTGGCAGTGTTGGAGCTCATGGGTGTGTGGCGGCAAAGGAGGCGAAATGATAAGGAGCGCCCCCCCGATCGCCCCTGTCGCAACAGCGACTGAACCCGCCAAAGCGGGGGCTTAAAGGCGGTGTGTGCACGGCTTTCTACTGAGATTGTTTCCGTTTTGGGAACTTTCATTTGCAAGAAAAGCTGTTTTATTGCAACAGACGATCACCTACAGTCACTCCATCGATGAGCCGCGAGCCAGAAACAACGCTTCATCGAGGCTGGACAAGCCAGGCCCCCGGCCCGACCTGCCCGGAACGTTTTTTCAGCATACGAAAGGAAACTCACCATGTCCCGCTCTTTGATGGCTTATGTCCTCGTCTCCGCCGCTGCCGCCGCAGCGTTCGCCGCCGCCCCGGCTTTTGCCGGCGGTGAAGCCGACTCCTACCAGGGCCCGACCCCGGTGGTGTCGCAACGCAGCCGCGCCGAAGTCCATGCCGAGGCCCTGGTGGCCGCCCAGCGCGCGGCTGATCCGGACACCCTGTCGCGCATCGCCGCCCCGGTCAAGTCAGCCCTGAGCCGCTCCGAAGTGCGCCAGGCTGCTGCCGCCGCCAACCGCGCCGGCCTGGTGCCCGACCTCAGCACCTATTGATCCCCGGCGAGTGGCCCGTGCGGGCCGCTCCAGCACGAACCTCCCATCCAAACTCATCCCGAAAGCCCACCATGAACCGCCAGATCCTCACCGCCGCCCTGATCGCCGCCGCCGCCTTCGCCAGCGCCCCCAGCTTTGCCGAAGGCCTGGCTGAATACCAGCAGACACCTGCCAGCGTTTCCCAGCGCAGCAGCGCCGAAATGCGCCTGGAAGGCATCGCGACCGCCCGCCAGGCTGCCGTGGCCGTGGACGCCAAGTCCAAGGTGCATCCGCAAGTCAAGTCGGCCCTGACCCGCACCGAGGTGCGCCAGGCCGCCATCGATGCCAACCGTGCCGGGCAACTGCCGCGCGGTGAACTGAGCTTCTGACGCTGAAACTGGTCGCGCAACGCCCAGACGCCAGAGCCAACTCAACACTCCTCTTGCCCCCCTTGCCCTGCTTGGCGGGGCTTTTTTCATTCAGGCCGCCGACACCACCATCCGCCCCGCCACCCGCCGTGAGACCGCCCAAGCCAGAACCAGAACGCCCAGGCCCGCCACAGCCATGGCGGCGGCCAGCCCCCCATGGTCCACGGTGCTGCCCACCACCAGCACGCCCAGGCTTTGCCCCAGAAACAGCAGACAGGCGAACAGCGTGACGGCGCTGCCTCGGGCATGCGGTGCCATCTGCGTAGCCTGGGTCTGCAAGGTGTTGTGCAGCATGTAAAACCCCAGCCCGGCGAAAAAGCAGGCCGATACCGCCACCGCCGCCAGCGGCACGAAGGCCAGCGCCCACAACGAAACAGCGATCAAGGTGCCCCCCAGCAGGGCCAGCCCCCGTTCGCCCAGCAGGCGCAACCAGCGGGTGACAAACTGGCTGTAAAGCAATCCCCCAACGCCGTACAGCATCATCACGCCGCCTGCCGTCGATGGACTGAAGCCCAGGGTGCTGACCAGGCGACTCGGCACAAAGGCCAGGGTGCCAAAGGCCAGCGCCCCTTCGATGGCGGTCACCGTGACCACCCAGCGCACCCGGGGCAGGCGCAACAAGGCCAAGGTGGCATGGAAGGAACGGCGCCAGGGCACAGGCGCCGTCTGGCTCAAGGCCTGCGCGTGTGCGGCACGCTGCGCACCGGTCTTGCGGTACAGCGTGAACGCCGCGACAGCAAACAGGGCTGACAACAGGCCGAAGGCCACGCGCCAGCCCAGGTACTCGGAAGCCACCCCCCCGAACCACTGCCCCGCCATCATGCCGGTGACCGTGGCGCCCATGAAGCGCCCCAACGTGGCCTGCCGCTGCTCATAGCCCACCTGATCACCGATCCAGGCCATGGACAAGGGGATGATGCCGGCCGCCGCACCGCCCATGGCCGCACGCGACAGCACCAGCACGTCCAGGCTGGGGGCCAGCGCGGTCAAGGCGCTGAACACCGCACAGCCCGCCGTGGCCAGATTGATCACCCGGATCTTGCCCAGGCGGTCGCCCAAAGGGCCATAGAACAACTGCAGCACGCCATACGCCACCGCAAAGGCGGCGATGACACGCGAGGCTTCGCCCGTGCTGACCTGAAAGTCATGGCCCAGCACCCCCAGCATTGGGTCGCACACCCGCATCGAGGCCATGCTGCCGAATGCAGCCAGGCCCAGCAGGCGCAAGGTCAGGGACAAGGAGTTCATTCAGGCCTTCTGAAAAGCCTGTGATTCTGCCGGGATTGGCCCGATTCCGCTTTGGTGCTGCACGTCACCAATTCGGTGCAGACGGCGCCATAACAGTGCTAGACGTGCAATTTATTGCGAAAACAGAAATAGTATTTTTCCAAAGGCATCGTTTTACTCATGTGCTAATCAGAATAAAGTTCAACCCATCGACTCGCTGCCCCAATTTTGTGATTTCAGCAAGTCGGCATTACACCTAAAGGAAATCCCTTATGAACCGCACTCTCATCGCCTCCGCCCTGATCGCTGCTTCGGCCTTCGCCGCCGCCCCCAGCTTTGCTGAAGGCCTGGCCGAGTACAACCAGACCCCCGCTGCCGTGGCCCAGCGCACCCGCGCCGAAGTGAACGCCGAAGCCCTGGTCGCCGCACAGCACGCAGCCGACGTGGACAGCAAGTCGAAGGTGCTGCCCCAGGTCAAGTCGGCCCTGACCCGCGTCGAAGTGCGCCAGGCTGCCGCTCAAGCCAACCGTGCCGGCATGCTGCCGCACGGTGAACTGAGCTACTGAGCCCTCAGAAGACCTCACCCCGCGCGGTGAGGCCTGGCCAGAAAAAAACCGCTGCAGCCCTGGGCCCAGCGGTTTTTGTTTTTTGTTGTTCGTCCAGCGGGCAGCACTGCGGCGTGATCAGGTTCCGTCGCGGTGTCAGCGGATGGCCAGTCGTGTCGGCTGATCGGTCTGGTCAGACCTGTGCCAGGCCCGCTCGCGAGACGCGCCGGATTGCTGCTGCAGTTGTTCGCGGGTGTAGGGCCGCTCCGCCCCCGACAGTTTGAGGGCGATGCGCACCTCCCATTCGTGCGTGGGCAGGTGGGGTGCCGCGCGCCCCGCCAGCAAAAGCAGCGCCAGAGGAATCAGGCCCGCCAGCAACGGAAAAGGTTTGACGCGCCCCAGCGCCAGCAGCGTGCACACGCAAACCGCCGCCCCCAGCAACCAGGCCAGCACCACCTCGCTGACACTGTGCGCCCCCAACACCACCCGTGAGACCGCCACCAGCGCGGCCAGGCTCAGACCCAGCGCAGCCGTCAGCCAACGCCATTGCCGCTGCTGGGGAGCGAGCAACAGGCTGCACAGAATGGGAAACACCGATGTCGCCAGCAGCGTATGGCCACTGAACCCCGTGAAATCCCAGGCGGCGATGCCGATGCCCCAGCCAATGAACAAGGTCTTGCTGATCAGCGTCAGGGCCACCGCCGCCCCCAGGGTCACCAGCCAAACCCCGGCGGCCAGTCGCTCGCGGGCCAGCCACACCCCCAGCCAGGTCAACAGCCAAACCGGCAGCATCAGGCCCGCGGACCCCAGCGAGGTGATGCTCTCCCAGGTTTGGGGGGTGACGGGCAACCCATCGATCATGGAAGGCTCAGCTTTCTCATGGTTAATACCTAGCGAAGTGTAGCGATGAAACCCGGCAACAGGGTTTCAACCCGCCACCAGGGCCAGGTAGGCGCGCCTTGTTTCGGGCGACACGGCCGCCAGCACCTGCGCGTGCGAGGTCTGGTGGCGCCTCAGCAAGCGGGCCGATGCCACGGCTTTCGACTTGCAGAACCAGTGGCAGCTGTGCTGCATGAGGAACAACTCAGCCGACAGCCGATAGGCCCGATCGCGCTGCGACAAGCCGCCCTGGGCCTGGGCCGCCTGGGCCAATCCGCGCGCGTGGATCTTGAACAGTTCGCGCAGATCGAAGGTGAAGGCCGGCAGCAGTCGGTCCACCCAGGGCAAGGCGACGGGGAACCGGCTGACCCGGGTGAGCGAAGCATCGAGCCGGGCAAACTCCTGGGCAAAGCGGCTGAACTGGTCACTCAGGCTGGTTTCGGCGCTGGCCAGCAGTTGCCAGATCTGGTCACGCCGTGCCAAATCCTTTTCCCCCAGTGCACGCAAGTAACCCTCGGTCACCGTCTCCATCAGTTTTTCGATCTGGTACTGACCCAGCACGCTGCCCAGCAAGCCGATGCGGCGGCGTTGGTCATGGGTCTTGACGATGTGAAAGGCGAAGCCCGCGAACAGGGCCAATAAAAAGAAGTCCATCGGGGGCAGCGGTCAGCGTTGATTGGGTTGGAGAGCCGCTGAGTGTAGCCAGCCCGGACCCGATCCGACGCCACCCGCCTGCGTCCAGGCGGCATCAGGCCAGCGATTCGATGCGCAGCCAGGCCGCGCCGCCCACCGTGTCGGCCAAGGCCAAAGACAAGGCCATCGACTCCCGCAGCGCCACGACGTCGCCCTCCAGGGCCGGCCCGGTCAACACCACCACGGCCGGCGCCTGCCCAGCCTCGCCAGGCACCCGCTCCAGCCGGCGAACCGGAATGCGATGGGCTTCCAGTGCGGCCGCCAGGCGGGCCATCAAGGGGTTCAGCCCCACCTCGTCCGCGACGCTCCAGCGCAGGTAATGGGCGCCACGCAATGCCGCCATGGGCAACACCGGCAAGGGCCGCAAGGCCGCGGGCTGGAAGGCCAGGTGCGGCACACGGTGCTGTTGCGGCCCGCCGTGCAGGCGCGCCAGGTCGATCAGGTCGGCGATCACGGCCGAGGCCGTGGGCTCGGAACCCGCCCCCGCCCCGTAATACATCGTGACCCCCGAGGCATCGCCCTTGACCAGGATGCCGTTCATGCTTCCGTTCACCTGGGCCAGCAATTGGTCGGCCGGCAACAGGGCCGGGTGCACGCGCAGCTCCAGCCCTTCGGGCCGGCGCCGCGTGACGCCCAGCAGCTTGACGCGGTAGCCCAGGCGCTCGGCCAGTCGCACGTCCTGGGCCTGCAGGTGGCGGATGCCCTCCACATGTGCTTGCTCGAACTGCACCGGCGTGCCGAAGGCCATGGCCGACAGCAAGGTGAGCTTGTGGGCCGCGTCCACGCCGTCCACATCAAATGCCGGATCGGCCTCGGCATAGCCCAGGCGCTGGGCCTCGGCCAGCGCCGCCTCGAAGCCCAGGCCGCGCTCGCGCATGGCGCTCAGGATGAAATTGCTGGTGCCATTGATGATGCCAGCCACCCACTCGATGCGGTTGGCCCCCAGGCCCTCGCGCAAGGCCTTGATGATCGGGATGCTGACGGCCACCGCGCCCTCAAAGGCCACACAGGTGCCGGCGGCCGAGGCGGCCGCAAAGATCTCACTGCCATGGTGCGCCAGCAAGGCCTTGTTGGCGGTGACCACGGGCTTGCCCAGCGCCAGTGCCTGCAACAACCACTGGCGGGGCAGTTCGGTCCCTCCCACGGCCTCGACCACCACATCGACCTCCGGGTCGGCGATCAGGGCCTGGGCATCGCTCACGAGTCGCACGCCCGGCCCGACCAGGCTGGCCGCGCGCTGCAGATTGCGCGCCGTGGCCACGGTGACACGGATCGGCCGGCCGGACCGCAGCGCAATCTCATGGCGGTTGCGCTGCAGCACCTGCAAAGTGCCTGCGCCCACCGTGCCCAGGCCGATCAGGCCCACGCGCAGGGCCGGCAACGAGGCCGCCGCCAGGGCGCCCTCGGGAAAATGGGATTCGGGATCGTGGTACATGTGTTTCTCCGGACCAGAAATGAAAAACCCAGCTGCCGGGCTGGGTTGGTTCGGAGACTCACACCAGGGGCAGCCGGTACGGCCACCCCAACGCTGCTAGGGGGCCGCGGTGGTAATGGTGCTAATCATCATGCCCATGCACGATGCCCCGGTCCGTGCGATCACGGACGCGCCTGCCGACACCGCACAGGCGGTGAAGAAGGCGTTGAGGCTGCGTTCAAAAGACATGCGCCACAGTGTAACGGCAAAATTCAATGCCCTGCCCGGGCCCGTTCGCAGCTGCGCTGCAGCCAGGCCGGGTCGAAGCACTGCTCGACCTGGTCCGCCAGGCGGTCAAACACCTGCGTCAGCGTGGGTGCATCGGCCCCGAACAGGGCTTGCAGCACCGCGGCATCCTCGAACAGGCCATGCAGGTACAGGCCCAACACACGCCCGTTGGCACTCTGCCAGGCCAAACCGGGGATCAGCTCGCGCGCCACATCACCGGCCGCGGCCATGGCCGGGTGCTGAGCCGTCTGGCCGTGGTGAATCTCATAGCCTTGCAGGGCCACCTGTGACAGGGCGGCCCAGGGCGCGGCCACGTCGGCAAAGCGTGCCTCGGTGTGGCGCACGGTTTTTTCGGCTTCGAATGTGGTCACCAGAGGCAGCAGGCCCAGTCCGGGGGCGTTGCCATCGATGCCCTGGGTGTCGATCAGGGCCTCGCCCAGCATCTGCAGGCCGCCGCACACGCCCAGCACCCGGCCACCGCGTTCGGCATGGCGGGCCACGGCCTGGTCCAGGCCTTGTGAGCGCAGCCAGGCCAGATCGGCCGCCGTGGCCTTGCTGCCGGGCAGGATCACCCAGTCGGCACCGTCCAGATCGGCCGGGCTGCGCGCCCAGTTCAGGCGCACACCAGGCACATTCTTGAGCGGCTGAAACTCATCGAGGTTGCTGATGCGGGGGTAGGCCACCACCGCGATGCGGGTATGCACCGCGCCGCTCACGCCGGCGCTGCGGTCGTCGAACACGCCGTCCTCCTCGGGCAGACCGTGCTGCCACTTCATCGGCACCACGGCCACGGTGGGCACGCCGGTGAGCTGCTCCAGCATCTCGGGCCCGGGGGCCAGCAGGCTGGCATCGCCGCGAAACTTGTTCAGCACAAAACCCTGGATGAAGGGGCGTTCGTCCTCGGGCAGCAGGGCCCAGGTGCCGTAGAGGTGGGCAAAAGCACCGCCGCGATCGATGTCGGTCACCAACAGGCATTCGGCCTGGGCATGGCGCGCCACACGCAGGTTGACGATGTCACTGGCATGCAGATTGATCTCTGCCGGCGAACCAGCGCCTTCGATCACCACCACATCGTGGTCGGCGCGCAGGTCGTCCAGGGTCCGGGCGATGGCGGGCCACACCTTCTCGCTGCGGCCACGCCAGGGCATCTCGGTCAAGGCGGTGTCGACCTGGCCCAGCAGCACCACCTGGCTGCGCGTGTCAGCCTCGGGCTTGAGCAGCAAGGGGTTCATGCGCACCTCGGGCTCAGCCCCGGCGGCCAGGGCCTGAAAGTACTGGGCGCTGCCGATCTCGCCGGACTGGCCGCCCGGCCCCGCCACCACACGGGCGTTGTTGCTCATGTTCTGCGCCTTGAAGGGCGCCACCTTGAAGCCCTGGCGCGCATACCAACGGCACAGGGCCGTGGTCAGCCAGCTTTTGCCGGCACCGCTGGTGGTGCCCAGCACCATGACGCAATGCGCCGGGCCGGGGGTTGTTTTCTGGAGGGTCATGTCGGTTCCGATGTCAAGACAGGGCCTGGGCCAGCGCCTGCTGGGATGCGGGGGGCAACACGCCCATGCGCCACCACCCCGGCAGCTCGAAGGAGGTGGCATCGCGCAGCTTGATGCCCTGCTGGCGCAAGGCCGGCAGGCGGGCCGCGTGGGCGGGCGTGGGCTGCACACAAAAGAAGTTGGCCTGGCTGGGCCGGACCTGCCAACCGAGATGGTGACACAGTGCCTGCTGCTGGTCTTTCCAGGCGCGCAATCGAGGCCTGCATTCGGCCAGCCAATCCTGCACGGCCGGCTCGCACCAGGCCTGCAGCAGGGCCACGCCATGGGCGCCCAGCGGCCACGACGGACACAAGGCCTGCAGGGCGGGCACCGCCGCCTCGGCTCCGACAGGGGCCAGTGCATAGGCCCCGCGCACCCCCGTCAGGCCCAGGGCCTTGTTGGGGCTGTAGAGCTGCCAAGCCTGGGCCAGACAGGCTGCAGAGAGCCCGCTGGCACCGCTGAGGCGCAGGGGCTCGTAGGCGCGGTCCAGCACCGCCAGGGCAGCGCCGTCGAACACCGCGTCCCCGGGCAGGTCAGCGCCCAGAGGGCTGGCGGGTTCACAGGCCCAGGCCAGACAGGGCCGCGGAGAAGCGTCTGCCACGGGGCCGGCAATGTCTTCATGCGTCGTCAGCGCCAGATCCCAGGCCCGGGCCGCCTGGGCATAGTCACCATAGGCATGCCGAGGCAGGCGCACGTGTCGCAGGCCTTCGCGCCAGGCCCAGGCGGTGAAGCGGAAGATGAACTCACTGGCACTGGCCGCCAGCAGCACCCGATCGATGGCCACCCCATGGTGCATGGCCAGCCGCTCGCGCAGTGCTTGATACGCCGCGTCGGGGTAATGGGCGGCATCAGCCGCCTTCACCTGCTGCCAGGCAGTCGGGCACGGGCCACACGCATTGCTGTTGGTGGAAAAGTCGTGCTGCGGCACCCCCTGCGCATCGGGGCCGCCATGCACGCGCGGCAGCGCACTCATGCAACCCCACCCAGGCAGCGGGACCAGGCCGAGGCCAGGGCCAGGCTGCCCCCACTGAGCGCCCCCGCCCAGGCCACCGCCCACACCACCGCCGTACCGGCCCAGGACAAGGCCCGCTGCGTGTGGACCGGCAAAGGTGTCGGCGCGAGCGGATTCAGCACATAGGCTCCGGGCTTGCCCAGGCGCACGCCCAGGCGCAAGGCCATGGCCGCCATGGGCCAACCGCTGTTGGGCGAAGGGGTCTTGGCCGCCTCACTGCGCACGCCATGCCAACGCAAGCGCCCGGGCCAGGCCAGCAACAGTGCCGTGAGCCGCGCCGGGCACCAGGACAGAACATCGTCCGCGCGGGCGGCCCATTTGCCGGCCCAGGCCCAATAGTGGCGCCCAGCGCTGCCGCCGCGCCAGCCCGGATAGCCCCACATCGCATCCGCGGTGTTGGCAAAGCGGTACAGCGCGGCCCCCGGCAAACCGGCCACGGCAAACCAGAACAAGGGTGCCACCACCGAGTCGTTGAGGTTCTCGGCCAGGGACTCGATCGCGCTCTCACGCACCTGATGCGGCCCCAGCTGGCTGACATCCCGGCTCACCAGCCAGGCCAGTCGGGCACGACCGGCGGGCAGCGACACGGCCAGCGCATCCTCCACGGCCTGCACCTCTTCACCCAGCAGACGCCAGGCCAGCAGCGGCTTGAGTGCCAGCCCCAGCACCCCGGCCGTCAACCAGGCCGGCTGCTGCAGGGCCCAGGCTTGCAGGCCGCCGGCCAGAGCCACACACGCCCCCGCGCCCAGGCACCACAGCAAGGCCCCGCCGAGCAGGCGCGGCAGGTCCCGCCGGCCCTCGGGGTCGGGGCCCACACCCTCACGGGGTGCCAGCCGATGCCCGACCCAGCCCAGGTAACGCCCCATCCAGACCACCGGGTGCACGGCGGTGGGCGGTTCGCCCCACAGGCGATCCACCCCCAGGGCCAGGGGCACCGCCGCGGCCAGCGCCAGGCCGACCCAGGGTTCAATCAGACTCAAGGCCAGGCCCCTCCGCAAACAAGGCACTGGGCCGTCCCCATTGCTCGTCGAACACCAGCCCACCCAAAGCGGCGCGGCGCGCCCAACGCTCTTGCTCCAGCATGGGCTGTTCGTAGAAGGCCGTGACCGGCCCCAGGCACAGCAGCGCGATCACCTCGGCCCCTTCGGGCAAGCCCAGCACGCGGGCAACCTCCAGCGGATCGAAGATCGAAACCCAGCCCATGCCCAGGCCCTCGGCACGGGCCGCGAGCCACAGGTTCTGGATGGCGCAACTGGCGGAGGCCAGGTCCATCTGGGGCAGCGTGCGACGCCCGAAGACGTGGCGCTCACGCCCGTCGCTCAACGCCACGGCCAGCAGTTCGGCGCATTCAAGCACGCCCTGCACCTTGAGGCGCAAGAATTCCTCCTGCCTCACCCCCAGGGCCTGGGCGGTCCGCACGCGCTCGACCTCGACCAGGGCGTGCAGGCGGGCCCGGGTGTCGGGCTGGCTGATGCGGATGAAGCGCCAGGGTTGCATGAAGCCCACGCTGGGGGCGTGGTGGGCGGCATCGAGCAAGCGGCGCAGCAGCTCAGGGGCCACCTGCCCGCCGCTGAAGTGGCGCATGTCGCGGCGCTGATGGATGGCCCGGTACACGGCCTCACGCTCGGCAGGCGCAAAGGCCTGGGCGGCAGGCGAGGTGTCGGCGCCTGGACGGGCTGATTGGGCATCACCCTGACGGGCTGAGGGGGTATCGCCGTGCCGGGGCGAGAGCTCGCTGGCCATGCTCAATCCTCGATGCCCCGTTGGGCCGGGATGCCGGCCTGGAAGGCGTGCTTGATCAGCTTCATCTCGGTCACGGTGTCGGCCATCGTCACGATCTCTTCGGGGCAGCGGCGCCCGGTGAGCACCACGTGCACCTGGCGCGGGCGGTCGCGCAGGGTGGTCAGCACCTCGCCCAGGGGCAGCCAGCCATAGATCAGGGGGTAAGTGATCTCATCGAGCACCACCAGAAAATGCTCGCCGGCCAGGATCACGTCCCGCGCCCGGGCCCAGCCATCGCGGGCCAACTGGGCAGAGTGATCGAGGTCCTTGCTCTTCCAGCTGAAGCCGTCGCCCAGGCCTTCCACCGGGATGCCCAGTTGCTCGAACATGCGGTGTTCGCCAAAGCGGGCGCTGGGCACCTTCATGAACTGGTAGATCTTCACGGCCTTGCCGCGGCCATGCGCCCGCAGGGCCAGGCCGAAGGCCGCGGTGCTCTTGCCCTTGCCGTCGCCGGTGTTGACGATGATCAGGCCACGGCGCTCGCCTTCGGCTTTGTCATAAGGCTTTTCGGTGGGGGGGGTTTCGATCTGCATGGGAGGTTTTCAGGAAGTGTGGGGGTGGGATGTGGGTTCTGACGTGGGTTCGGCCCGGGCCACGGGCAGGGGCACCCATTGCCCCTGGACCGGGTGGATCTTCAGGCGCTGGTCAAACACCTGCTCCAGCGCGCGGTGCGTGGCCGGGGCCTCGGTGCTGCCGTGGTGGCAGATGCGGCCTTGCGCCATCACCACCAGCTCATCGGCCTGCAAAGCCATGCCGAGTTCATGCAGCACGCTGACCACGGTCCGGCCCTGCCCCACCAGTTGGCGCACGGTGTCCAGCCAGTCGGACTGGTGCGGTGGATCCAGGTTGGCCAGGGGCTCGTCCATCAACAGCACCGGGGCCTGCACGGCCAGGGCGCGGGCCAGCAACACGCGCTGGCGCTCGCCGCCCGACAGCTGGCCCAGACTGCGCTCGCGCCATTCCCAGGCCTGGGTGCTGCGCAAGGCCTGCTCCACGGCCGCGTGGTCGGCGGCGCCGGGCGCGGCCAGCCAGCCGCGGTGGGGCAGGCGCCCCAGCATCACCACGTCAAGCACCCGCAGGTCGTGGGCCGCCTGTTCGCCCTGCCCCAGCCAGGCCACGGTGCGCCCCCGCTCGCGCGCGGGCCATTGGCGCAAGGGGCGCTGCAGCAGGGTGATCTCGCCAGCGCAGGGCAGCAGGCCCGCCAGCGCCCGCAGCAAGGTCGATTTGCCGGCCCCGTTGGGGCCCACGATGCTGGTCCAGGCCCCCTGGCGCAGGTCTAGGTCGATGGCATGCAGCACCGGTCGATCGCCCAGTCGGGCGCTCACACCCCGGGCTTGAAGGGCCGACGTGGAGGAGCCGAGCGCGGCGCTCATGCCCCGCCCCCCAGGCTGTCGCGTCGGTGCATGAGCCACAGCAGGTAGCTGCCGCCCAGGACCGCCGTCAAGGCACCCACGGGCAACTCCTGTGGTGCCGTGAGGCCACGCGCCAGCACGTCGGCCAGCATCAGCAGGCAGCCGCCGGTCAGGCTGGCAAGCAGCTGCTGCCAGGCATGGCCCGTCTTGACCAGCCCGCGTACCAGGTGCGGCGCCGCCAGGCCGACAAAGGCAATCAAGCCGGTCTGGGCCACGGCCGTGCCGGTGGCCAACGCCAGCACGGCCACCAGCACCGCGCGTAAAACGCCGAGTGGCAGGCCCAGGCTGAGGGCCGTCGATTCACCGAGCGACAGTCCGTCCAGGCCCCGGGCCGCCCCCAGCGCCACCAGGGCGCACAGGCACCACACTGCGCCCATCAGCAAGGCCGAGGTCCAGCCGACAAAGCCGGTGTTGCCCAGCATGAAGGCTTGCATGGGTTGCATGATCTCGGGCACGCGCAGCAGCAGCAAAGAGGTGATGGCGCCCAACACCACGCCCACGATGACCCCGGCCAGCAACAGGCGCAGGGTCTGCTGCACGCCTCGCGCCAGCGCCAGGGTGAGCAACACGGCGCCCACCGCACCGACAAAGGCGGCGCCGGTGAGGCCCAGGCGCATCAGCCAGTCGGATGACAAGAGCAGGTTCAAGGGCCTTTGCCCCAGCCACACCAGGGCAAAAGCCACGCCCAGCGAAGCCCCTGAGGCACTGCCCAGCAGGTAGGGGTCGGCCAGCGGGTTGCGGAACAAGCCCTGCGCCACGGAGCCGGCCAGCCCAAGCAAAGCCCCGGCGGCCAGGGCCCCGAGCGAGCGTGGCAAGCGGATGTCGAGCACGATCTGGGCGGCCAGGGGGTCGTCGAACAACTGGGTCACCCGCTGAAAGCCGGTGCTGCCCACGCCCAGGCTGAGCGCCAGCAGACCGGCCACCAGCAGCACCAGCACGAAGAGCACGGCGGCCGGCCGCCAGGCGCGTGGGCTCATGGCGAGCGCTCCTGCAGGCAACGCGCCATCAGGCGTGCGGCCTCGCCCATGCGGGGGCCGGGGCGCACCATCACATCGGATTCGGCAGCGCTGAAGCGGCAGATGCGGTCCTCGCGCACGGCGCGGATGCGATCCCAACCCGGGCGCTGCATCAGGCCTTCGAAGTTGCGGTCCCCAATCATGATCAGGTCAGGGTTGGCGCGCACCACATACTCGGGGTTGAGCTTGGGAAAGGGGCCCAGCGAGGCGGGCACCACATTGCGCGCGCCCAGCCGGCTCAGGGTCTCGCCGATGAAGGACGATTCGCTGGCCGCATAGGGCGCTCGGTTGACTTCGTAATACACCCGGGTGTTGCGCACCTTCGGCGGCAGCGACTGGGCGGCGGCCGAGACCTCGGCATCGATCTGGCGCCAGATGCGCGCCGCGCCCTGCGCATCGGGCACCTGCAGGACCACGCCGATCTTGCCCAGCACGCGTTGCACATCGGCGTAACTGCGCGGCTCCAGGGCCACCACCTTGAGGCCGAGCTGCTCCAGCCGGGGCGTGGCACGGGCCGACTTGGCCAGCAAGACCACATCGGGCCGCAAGGCCACGATGCCCTCGATGTTGGCGTCGTCCAGCCCCCCCAGGTGCGGCAGGGCCTGCACCGACGCAGGCCAGGTGGAGTAACGGTCCACCCCCACGAGGCGGGCACAGCCACCCATGGCGCAGATGGACTCCGTCAGCGAGGGCAGCAGGCTGATGATGCGCTGCGGCGGCTGGGCCAGTTGCACGCTGACGCCGCGGTCATCCTGCAGTTCGATGGGGGCCGCGGCCTGGCACAGGCTGCTCAGCATCGCGAGCAACAGCCACGCCAGCGGGAATCGGAGGAAGGTGCAGGATTTCAAGCGGGGGCCTTCAGAGTCAGGGGCAGGCCAGCGGCCATCAAGGTGACGCGGTCGCAGACCTGGGCCAGGCGCTGGTTGAGCTGGCCCAGCGCATCGACAAAGGCCCGGACCTCGCGCCCCATCGGGATGACCCCCAGGCCGATCTCGTTACTGACCAGCAGCACCGGACCCGAAGCACGGGCCAGGGCCTCGGCCGCCTCGCTGATGCGCCGGGCCAGTCCATCAACGCCCACCGCGGCTGACGGGTCGATGGGCATGATCAGGTTGGTCAGCCACAGGGTCAGGCAATCGACCACCACCAGGGTGTCGTGCCGGCTCAGGCGCTGCAGTTCAGCAGGCCAGTCCAGTGGCGACTCGACGGTCTTCAGGCCCGGCACACGCTGGGCACGGTCGCTCTGGTGGCGCTCGATGCGTGCAGCCATCTCAGCGTCCCAGGGTTGGGCCGTGGCGATCAACACCGCCTGTCGCTGCGGCTGGGCCAACCATTGGGCCGCCTGGTGCTCGGCCCGCGCCGATTTGCCACTCTTCTGGCCGCCCAGGATCAGTTCACGGTAGGCGTGGCTCATGGTCGCGCCTCCGGCAGGAACAAGGCAGCCACCGCCTCGGGGGCCGAGGGGAACCAGGCATGGAAGTAGCTGGCCCGCACCGGGCCCAGGCCATACACGGCCTCGCCTTCGCTGCCATGGGGCGACACGCCAGGACGCACGCTGCGGCCCACGGGCTGCAATCCGGTCTCGCAAAGCGAATGGTGAAAGGTGTGGCCACGCAAAGTGCCGCCGCCGGGCTCGGGCGTCCATTGCTGCGGCCCCAGGGCCACCAGGCGCTTTTGCATCAGCACCTGACCCGGCAGCAGGCCGAAGCCGGCGTGCCGCTCGCCCTCGCGGGTGACCAGGCTGTCGAACAAGGCCATCATGCCGCCGCACTCGGCCCAGACCCGGCGGCCTGCAGCCACATGGGCCTGCAGGCTCAGGCGCATCGTGGGGTTGCTGGCCAGGGCCGGGCCGTGCAGCTCGGGGTAGCCACCGGGCAGCCACAAGGCGTCACAGTCGGGCAAGGCCCCATCGGTCAAGGGCGAGAAAAACACCACCTCGGCGCCCAGGGCGCGCAGGCAGTCCAGGTTGGCCGGGTAGATGAAACAGAAGGCGGCATCACGGGCCACGGCCACCCGCCGGCCGGCCAGCAAAGTCGACACCGGCGCCGGGGCCGCGGGCAGGTCGACCGGAGGCTGCCAGGCCGCCCAGTCGGCCAGCGCACGCTGGCCGATGGGGGTGTTGGCCAAGGCGTCGGCCGCCGCATCGAGGCGGGCCAGGGCATCGGGCAATTCACCCGCCTGCACCAGGCCCAGGTGCCGCTCGGGCAGGGCCCAATCGGCACTGCGGGGCAAGGCCCCCAGCCAGGTGGCGGGGTCGCGCAGGCCGTCACGCAGCATGTGGGCGTGGCGCTCGCTGCCCACCCGGTTGGCCAGCACGCCCAGCCAGGGCAGCCCCGGCTGGTAATGCTGCAGGCCATAGGCCAAGGCGCCGAAGGTACCGGCCATGGCCGAGCCGTCGATCACGGCCAACACCGGCAAGCCGAAGCGGCGCGCCAGATCGCCTGCGCTGGGCTGGCCATCGAACAAGCCCATCACGCCTTCGACGATCACCAGATCGCTGTCGGCGGCAGCCTGTTGCAGGCGGGCCGCACAGTCGGCCTCGCCGTTCATCCACAGGTCCAGCGAATGCACGGGGCCGCCGCTGGCCAAGGCCAGCCAGCAGGGATCGAGAAAATCGGGCCCGCACTTGAAGGCCCGCACCCGCCGCCCGGCCCGGCTGTGCAAGCGGGCCAGGGCCGAAGCGACCGTGGTCTTGCCCTGGCCAGAAGCGGGTGCGGCCACCAGCACCACTGGCGCCAGCGCGGCCATCAGCGCGGGGCCCAGATCAGGCCCAAGTACACGCTGCGGCCCGGGGTGGCGTAGGTGTTGGCCAGTTGGTAGGACTTGTCGGCCAGGTTGTTGAGGCGGGCCAGAAGCTTCCAATCCGGCGCGATGTCGGTGCTGGCACGCAGGTTGAACAGGGTGTAGCCCCCCAGTGTCACGGTGTTGGCGGCGTTGTCGAAACGGCGACCCGACCATTGCGCCTCGGCAGCCAGGTTCCATTGCGCCAGGCGGGTCTCGGCACTGAAGGTACCGTGCTCGCGCGAGCGGCGGGCCAATTGCTTGCCGGTGACCAGGTCCTTCGGGTCTTGCACATCGAGCGAGCCGCGCAGCAGCACGGTCTCGACACGCTGCTCGCCCGTGAAGGTCAGGCCTTCATAGCGGGCGTGACCGGTGTTGGCATAGCAGCCGTAAGGCGACGAGCAGGCACCAGCGCCACCGAAGTTGATCAGGTTGTCCACCGTGTTGCGGTAGGCCACCACACTGAACAGGCTGCTGCCCTGCTGGTAACGCAGGCCGGCCTCGAGGTTGCGGCTGGTCTCGGGTTGCAACGAGGCCAGGCCGTACTCGCTGAAGCGCTGGTACAGCGTGGGGGCACGGAAGGCGGTGCCGGCCGACACCGTGGCACGCCAGGCGGGCGTGATGGCGTAGCCATAGGCCGCACTGCCCGTGTTGTGGCTGCCGAATTCGCTGTCGCGATCATGGCGCAGGTTGAACTGCACGGTGTGGGCCTGCCAACGCAGGCCATAGCCCAGGGCCAGCGCATCCTGCGAGCGGCTGCGGTCGATGGGGGCGTTCTGCAGCTGGTCTTCCCGGCGTTCGAGCGCCACGGTCCAGTTGGCCGCGCCACGCTTCCATTCGTTCTGGAACAGGTAGCCGCGCACCCGCGTGTTGGTCTGGTAGGGGTTGGGCTGGGTGGTGTAGTGGTCGGACGATTCGGTGACGCTGACGCGGGTGCTGTAGCCCTCGTTCCAGCGCGCCGACCAGTTCAGGCCGGCGGCGTAAAGACGGTGCAGGTTGCGATCGTCCCGGGTTAGGTTGGCGTCGTAGCCCGAGTTCATGTTGCTGCCGAGCAGGGTGGCTTCCAGGCGCTGGTCGCGGTTGAGCTGGGCGCCGACGCGGGCATAGCCCGAGTTGCTGCGGTAGCCGTCACGGTCGGGGTTGGCCGTGGCGATGGGGCGGGCATTGAAGCCCAGGCTGGTCTCGTTCTGCACCCCCAGCGCGTAGTCGATGGCCCCGTCGGTGCCGCTGAGGGCGGCTTCCAGGTGGGTGCTGCGAAGGCTGCCGATGCCCATGCCGACATAAGGCTTGGGCGCGCCCTCGCCCTTCTTGGTGAAGATCTGCACCACGCCGCCGATGGCGTCCGAGCCGTAGACGGCCCCCGCCGGGCCACGCAGCACTTCGATGCGGTCGATCAGGCCCAGGGGGATTGCCTCCCAGGCGGCGCCGCCGGTGGACTGTGAATCCACCCGGATGCCGTCAATGAACACAGCGGTGAAACGGGTCTCGGCCCCACGCATGAACAAGCTGGTGGTCGTGCCGGGGCCACCATTGCGGGAAATTTCAATGCCGGGCACACGGGCCAGCACGTCGGCCAGCGCGGTGGCACCACTGTTTTCGATGGTTTCACGATCGATCAAGGTGACATCAGCCACCAGGTCGGCCAGGGGCTGCTCGGTGCGCGTGGCAGTGACCACGGTTTCCTTGAGCGGGTTCAAGCCTGCGACCAGGACAGGCAGCTCGGCGGCCTGCGCGGCCACCTGCAGGACACACAGGCCGGCGGCCAGGGCGAGAGGGCTCAGGCCATGGCGAGCGCGCGCACGGACGGACACACGGACGGAGGATTGAACGGAAGGGTTCTTCATGGGACGGGGACAGGTCAGCAAAATAGGTCCGCGCCGGCTTCCCCGCCGGCACTTGGACGTCACGAACACCAGGGCCTGAACGGGCAGGCTTTGGCATTCACCTTGTTGGCCGGTATCCGGGCTGGCAGAGACAACCCTCCTCGCCTTCCCAGATGCGTGTTCAGAACATCCAGTGGCTTGTTGGAGAAAGGCGGAGCCTGAAAAAGGCTCGTCTGCTTGACCGTTGCGGGGGCAGCGCAGGTTGGAGGCGGGGCGCGTGACGCCTGCCCGTTCCTGCTTCCCGTTGAACTGCGGTGTGTGAACCACACCGCGAGCACCAACAATCCGGATTTTAGAACCATTCACTGACGCCCGTCCTACAATAGCCGGCTGTATGGCACCCTCCGACCTGCACCCCATTGACCAGATCGCCGATCGCGTTGAGCGGCTTCTGGTGCGCCACGAAGAGCTGCAACGCACCAACGCCTTGCTCACCGAGCAGGTGGCGGCCCTGGGGCGCGAACGTGACAGCCTGAAGTCGCGGCTGAATGCCGCGCGCTCCCGTGTCGAGGCCCTGCTGGAGCGCCTGCCACCGCTGCCCACCGAACCCTCCGAGGACAAGGCCGCATGAAGCAAGTCGAAGTCCAGATCATGCAGCAGAGCTATCTGCTGGCCTGCCCTGATGGCCGAGAGTCGCGCCTGCTGGACGCCGTGGAGCGCCTGGACACGGCGATGTGCAAGATCCGCGACGCGGGCAAGGTGCGTGCACGCGACCGCATTGCCGTGCTGGCCGCCCTGAACTTTGCTTTTGAGCTGGCCGATCGCGAAAACGCCGATCTGCAAGCCCAGGCCCAGGCCCGGCAGGCCCCCACCCCACACCCCTCGCCCGCGGCCAGCCTGCCGGCCGGTGCGCTCAGCGCACACGATGCCGAGCGTCTGAACCAATTGATTCGCCAACTCGACAATGCTCTGGGCGGCGACGGCCACCTGATCTAGGGCCTGTTAACAGGCTCCAGCCCCCATCGACCGGGCGCTGTCAAGCAAAGCCCCCTCACAGGTGCAGATCTGGGCCAGATTGCCGCCAGCCCCCCTTCGGCGGGCCTACAATGGCAACCGTCTGCAGTGCATGCCGGGCTTTATATTTCCTTGAACCAATGCTCTCTGAGCCCGGGCTTGGTACATCGGCTGGTGAGCGTGATCGTCTCGCGTCAGATGAACCCAACGCCAGTCTGCCCTTGCCCACCTGAACCCCCGGTTCAGGATGCCGGTCCGGTGGCACTCGCAGACACCTTCTTCCCGAACAAGCCGGCCTCGCGCCGGCTTGTTTTTGTCTGCCGTCGCATCCAGGTGCCACCACCATGCTGCTTGAGCCGATCCTGATTCTTGAACTGGCCCTGCTGGGCATTTTCTCGGGCTTCCTGGCGGGGCTGCTGGGCATTGGTGGCGGCATGCTGATGGTGCCCTTCATCACAGCCATCCTGGGCCGCCAGGGTGTGGCCGCCGATCTGGCCGTGAAAATGGCGATTGCCACGTCCATGGCCACCATCATGTTCACGTCCATCTCCAGCGTGCGAGCACATCACAAACGCGGTGCCGTGCGATGGGATCTGGTGCGTGGGCTGGCCCCCGGCATCGTGCTCGGCGGTGCGGTGGCCAGCATGGGTGTTTTTGCCTTGCTCAAGGGCAGTGCCCTGGCGATTTTCTTTGCGCTGTTCGTGGGCTTTTCGGCCACCCAGATGTTCCTCGACAAGAAGCCCGCCCCAGCGCGCCAGATGCCCGGCATGGCCGGCCAGTTGGCCGGCGGCGGCGTGATCGGTTTTCTGTCGGGCCTGGTGGGTGCGGGTGGCGGCTTTGTGAGCGTGCCCTTCATGACCTGGTGCAATGTGCCCATCCACAATGCCGTGGCCACCTCGGCGGCCCTTGGGTTTCCGATTGCGGTGGCCAATGTGGTGGGCTATGTGATTGCCGGGCAGTCACTGACCCAACTGCCCCCTGCCTCGTTTGGCTACATCTGGCTGCCTGCGCTGGGCGTGATCGCAGCCTGCAGTGTGTTGACCGCCCCGCTGGGCGCCAAGGCGGCCCACCAATTGCCGGTGAAAAAGCTCAAACGGGTGTTTGCCAGCCTGCTGTACCTGCTGGCTGCCTACATGGCGTGGAAGGGCCTGAGCGGCTGAGCCGGCCTCTGCTGCGACGCCGAGGCACATCAGGAACCTCAGGCGACCCGAGCAGGCCCCTGCAGAAAACCGGCAAATTTCGCCGCAGACACGCCGGGTGAAAACAAAAAGCCCTGGTATTCATCGCAGCCCAGCCGCAGCAGCGCTGCGCGCTGATCTTCCGTTTCAACCCCCTCGGCAATGACGGACAAGCCCATGGCCCGTGCCAGGCCAATCATGGCAGCGACGATGGCCACGTCACTGTCATCCCCCGGCAGGCCGCGCACAAAGGACTGGTCGATTTTCAGTTTGCTGATGGGGAACTTCTTCAGGTAGGCCAGGCTGGAGTAGCCGGTCCCGAAATCATCAATCGCCAGATGCACGCCCAGGGCCGCCAGTGCGCGCAGCCGCTGCAAGACCTCATCCGCATCCTGCACCAGGATGGATTCTGTGAGTTCGAGCTCCAGCAACGCGGGCGGCAAGCCAAGCTGACCCAGCACTTGCGCCACGCGCTCCACGAAGTCCGGCTGCCTGAACTGCAGCGCCGACACGTTGATCGACACCTGAAGCGGGGTGCCGGCACGCCACCAGGCGGTGGCCTGGCCGACGGCCTCGGCCAGCACCCAGGCACCGATCTGCACGATCAGTCCCGACTCTTCTGCCAGCGGGATGAACTGTCCGGGTGAGACCGCGCCCCGCTCGGGATCCGACCATCGGATCAAGGCTTCGGCGCCGATGAGACGGCCCGAGGCCAGATGAAGCTGAGGCTGGTAGTGCAAGTGAAAGGCCTGCCGCTCGATGGCCTGGCGCAGCGCCGTCTCCAGCTTCATGCGTGAGAGCATGTCCACATTCATCTGCGGGCGATAGAAGCGGATATGCCCCCGCCCTGCCCCCTTGACCTCGTACATGGCGGTGTCGGCCTGCTTGATCAGCTCATCAAGGGTGTCGCCGTCGCCCGGGTACATGGCCACGCCGATGCTGCAGCCGATGCTGAAGTTCATGTCGTCCTGCAAAAAGGGACGGGACAGCGCCTCCAGCACACGCGAGGCAACGCGCTCCGCCCCGGCCACCTCCACGTCATGCAGGTACAGGACAAATTCATCCCCTCCGAGGCGGCACAGGGTGTCCACGTCGCGCAGACACAATCGGATGCGTTCGGCCACCTGGATCAGCACCCGGTCGCCGAACTGATGGCCCAGTGAGTCGTTGATGTTCTTGAATCGATCGAGGTCCAGGAACAACACGGCAAAGCTGACGGCATGGCGCCGCGCCATGTTCAGCGCGAAATCCACTCGTTGCGAAAGGAGAAGGCGGTTGGGCAGGCCGGTGAGGGCATCGCTGTAGGCGAGTTGCTCAATGCGGCGCTGGGCCGCCTGCTGCGCGGTCAGGTCTCGGAAGAAGCCGATGCTCTGACCCAGGCCGGTCCGCTCATCATGGAGTTGGACCCAGGACAATTGCACCGGGCAACGACTGCCGTCATCACGGCACAACCAGACCTCGCCCTCCCAGAAACCCTGCTGCTCACGCCGCTGCCGGATGTGATCCATCAACGCAGGGACAGCCGGGTCGGCAAACAAAGCCCCCGCCGTACGCCCCAGCCAGGGCGCAGTGCCGACAAACGTGTCGGCGTCTGCCTGAGCCAGACGCAAAAACGCGGGATTGACCGCCATCAGGACCTCCTCGGCGGTGGCGATGAAAACGGCGTCGAGGCTGCATTCAAACACCTTGGCGGCGCGCCGAAGCTCGGCCTGAGCGGCCACCTGGTCCGTGATGTCGCGAAACGAGTAGACCCGGCCCACCGCTCGCCCCCGGCTGATCTGCGTCACGCAGGCGCGTTCAAGCACCCGGCCATCCTTCAACAACAAGGTGTCGCTCACCTGCAGGTCGGGGCTGGCGGCCAATTCGGCAAGCCGCTGCTGGTAAAGCGCAGGGTCCAGCACGGAAGCCATCAGATGGGCGTGGAGCGCGCCATCATCACGCTGGGTGTGCAGCGCTTCGGGGATCGACCAGATTTGACTGAAGCGGCGGTTGAACGCCCTCACCTCGCCACGCAGGCTGCACACCAGCATGCCATCGGCCGTCGAATCCAGGGTGGCGCGCAACTCAGCCACCAACTGCTCGAATTCATTCGCTGCGTGCTGCTCCCGACTCCGGTCCAGCATCACCACCTGGTATGCGGGTGCACCATCGGGAAGTCGTGTGAGGGTGACGCGCCGCTCGACGGGAAGCACGGAACCATCCAAGCGGCGCAGCACGGTTTCTGACCACAGCCCCGGATCCCCATCCGGCTGGACCGTGGCCCAGAAGACCATGTCTTCGGGCGAGACCGCCAGATCGGTCACCGGCCGCCCCAGCACGGCCTCAGGCGCGACATGGCCCAAGAGCGCACAGGCCGCCCGGTTGACCCAGCACACGGTGAGCCCCGCCGTCTCCACCAACCAGACCGATTCCAGCAGACCCTCCAGGCTGAGCCCGGCCTGGGCGTCGGTCACTGTTCGGCTCCAGCCGGAGAAGGCGCCTCCACGGCCCGTTCAAAGAAGTAGCAGATGCGTTGGCGTGGCGACAGATAGTCCAGTGCCGCCTTGGGCAGTTGCGAGGCCTTGAGGCTGCGCTTGATGCCCAGCTCAGGGACCTGCTCCAGGTCCAGGATCAGCGCCTCGGAGCGAGGCACCATCGGATCATGCACCAGCACCCGGGGCCGCAACGGGCGGGACGAATTGACCGACACCACCAGGGCAAACCGGTCGTTCACCAACTGGACCACCGAACCCGGTGGGTACACGCCCATCATGCGGATGAAGGCACCCAGCACCGTGGTGTCGAAGCGGGCTTTCATCTGCGCAAAAATCACCGACAGCGCTTCGTGCGGGGTCAGCGCGATGGCCAGACGCGAGGGGTTGCAGAGGTTGTCATAGCGATTGACCAACGCCACGATCTTGCCCAGTGTCTCCAGGCGATCAACCTTGTGCCGCATCGGAAAGCCACTGCCATCGGCCATCTCGTGGTGCTGCGAAATGCCCTTGATCACACCCGGCGCAAGCCCCATGCGCTGCGCCAGAATCACGCCCTGTTCGACGTGCTCCTGGTACATGCGGTACTCGGCGGTAGTGAACTGGTCATCGAATGAACGCACGCGGTCAGGCAACTCAAGCTTGCCGATGTCGTGCAACATGGACACTAGGCCCAAATCCTTCAGGGCTGCCTCTTCCAGGCCCAGGGCCTTGCCCAACAGCAGCGAGATCACCATCACATTGATGGGATGGGTGGCGCTTCGATCGCCCGACACCTCGGTCAGCAGGCGGATGACCGATTCGCCATTGGCCAGCAGCTCGGACACACAAGAGCCCACCAGTTCCTCGCTCTGACGCTTGGCCTCCTGAGGGCTGAGCCGCAGTTGCTCACCCACCTTCTTGTACTGGCGGGTGGCATCAAAGAAGCGACGCTCGCAGACCTCCAGGCAACGCTCTTGCGCCAGGCGTGCAGCCAGGCGCGCCTGGCGTGCCCGGTCTGCGCCCGAGCCCTGCGGCAACGCAGGCGCCTGGTCAGGTTCTTGGGGTTCCGGCGAAGACGCATCGCCCACGGCGGGCGCCGCTTGAGAGGGGGACTCATCGACTTGCACGTCGCTTCGCGCGGGCACGTACCGGATCTGGCTGAGCCCCAGCGAGCGCAGGGTCTGGATCTGCTCGTCGGAGGAGATCTTGAAACTGCCCATCGGAAAAGGATGATCCATCCAGCCGAGCTCAAGCTGCACAAACATGCCTTTGCGCAACCGCTGAATGTCGATGAGCTTGCTCTTGCTGTCTTCCATGGATTCGAAAATAGCTGACCAGAGAGTCAGTCTTACGAAACCATTATGGCGGGATTTTGAGACAACTTTTACCTCTAGTAAGTGACGCGCGACAAACCTGATTCCGATGAGACTCAGTGAACGCGTCCCAGACCTGTTACTGGCACCACTCAGCCACGCGATGGGCGACGTCCAACCACAGGGACCAACCGGCCAAAGCGCAAAGAAACAAGCCCGCCAGCCGCGTGCCCCAATCTTGCCGCCAACCGTTGACCCGCTGCTGGAGCGAGCGCCAGAGCCAAGGTCCCGCCAACAAAGACACACTGCCGCCAAGGGCGAACAAGGCCATGACCAGAGCACCTTCGGCCGGCCCGCCCGCCAAACCGGCCACCAGCAGGGCCGAATAAAGCAGGCCACAAGGCATGAAGGCCCAGGCCACACCTGTCGCAAAAACGCCACTCCCACGCGCCGTCAAGGGTTGTACCCGCTGCCAGACCGAGCGGGCGGCGCCCTGCACCCAGGCCGGCTGCTCGGCCTGGATCACCAGCCAAAGCCCCCAAGCAAGAACTGCGACATGAAACAGGCTCCACACAGGTCGCAAGACAGCCGTCTTGCCACTGAGCCACGCCAACGCCCCCACGGCCACCGCGGCCAGGGCGCCGGCGCCGGCATAACCGATCAGCCGCCCAACCTGAAACAGGCATTCGCGCCCGGTGGGCAAACTGTTCAAGCGCGAACGGGCAACGGCGCCCGCCGAATCCGTAGGCAACCATTGAATCGGCTGCTCAGTCCCACCCGAGGAGCGCCCCAGGGCCGTGCAGGCGGCACCGCACATGGCAACGCAATGGGGGCCACCTGCCAACCCCATCAACAAGGCCGTCCATGCCAGAGAGCTCAACACCATCCGCCTCCTTGCAGACAAGCGTCAACCCGGATCCACCGGACCGAGTGACAGCGAGGCTCAGATGATGCGTGAGAAACGGGCACGGTTGCGGTCGGCCTGCAAATAGCGGTCAAAGACCATGGCGATGGCACGGATGAAGAACCAACCGTTCGGCGTGACCTCGATGCCAGAGTCATCCATGGTAAGCAGGCCATCCTTGGCCAGGTCCTGCAACAGCCCCATTTCGGTTGCGAAATAGCTGCGGCAGTCGATCAACCAAGCCAGATCGATCGACTCGTACACCAGTCGCCCCTGGCACATCAACGCCATGATGACGGCGCGCCGGACCAGATCGTCGCGCGACAAGGCCAAACCCCGAACGACAGGCAGGCGCCCCTGGTTGAGGTAGTCGTAATAGTCTTCCAGGGTCTTGGCGTTCTGGCTGTAAGTCGCCCCGACTCGCCCGATGGCCGATACCCCCAGACCGATCAGATCGCAATCGGGTTGGGTGCTGTAACCCTGGAAGTTGCGATGCAGACGCCCTTGGCGCTTGGCCACGGCCAGTGCGTCATTGGGCAAGGCAAAGTGATCCATGCCCACGTAGACATAACCGGCCTCGATGAAGGCCGACAGCGAACGTGACAACATCGACACCTTGGCCGGCCCCCCCGGCAACTCAGCCGAAACAATGCGGCGCTGCGGCTTGAAACGCTCAGGCAGGTGCGCATAGGCATACAGGGCAATGCGGTCAGGCCGCAATTCGGTCACCTGGGCCAGGGTGCGATCAAACGATTCGGGGGTCTGCCGCGGCAGGCCATAGATCAGATCGACGTTGATCGACTCGAAACCAAGGCGACGGGCTTCCGCCACCAGATCGAACACCTGTTCTGCGGGTTGAATGCGGTGCACCGCCTTTTGAACGGCGGGATCGAAATCCTGCACCCCGAAGCTCAGCCGGTTGAAGCCCAGGCGAGCCAGGTGAGCCAGGCGATCCCGGGTAACGGTGCGTGGATCGACCTCAATGGAATATTCGCCACCGGGTGCCAGCGAAAAATTGCGCCGCAACATGGCCATGAGTTCGCTCAAGCGCTCATCGCTGAGAAAGGTGGGGCTGCCCCCGCCCAGATGCAGCTGACTGACCGCCTGACCCGTACCGATCTGCTGCACATGCAGATCGACCTCGCGCCCCAGGTAGCGCAAGTACTCATCGGCCCGCTCAGGGTGCTTGGTGATGATCTTGTTGCAGGCGCAGTAGTAGCAAAGCGACTCGCAAAAGGGAATGTGGATGTACAGGGAAAGTGGCAGAGCCAACGTTGCAGCCCCTCCACCGCGACGCTGATCCAGAGCTTGCCGGTAATCTGCTTCGGTGTAAGCCTCAACAAAGCGGTCGGCCGTAGGATAGGAGGTGTACCTGGGCCCCGGCACATCAAACCGACGCAACAGCTCTGGCGAAACGACATTCATCTGGCATTTTTCCTTCTGGACACCATAATGTGCATCAGCCAAGGAATGAGGCCTTGATGTGGATCAAGCGAGCAACGCGCACCCAAAGTCACAATTTGAGGCAAATCAGGAGGAGCCATGTTTGACACACCTGTAACCAACGAGCTTACAAAACCGTTAAGCTCAAGCGCTGACTCTTCTACTAGGCGAATGAACCCACAAACCATCAAAGTTGCCTGCTCCAACTGCAATCTGCGCGAGTTGTGCATGCCCATGGGCCTGAAGCCCGAAGAACTTGAACGCATTGATGAGGTGGTGGCGATCCGGCGCAAGGTCAAGCGCGGCACGACACTGTTCCGCAATGGCGAAAAATTCACTTCGCTGTATGCGATCCGCACGGGTTTCTTCAAAACCTGCGTGGCGACCGAAGATGGGCGCGATCAGGTCACAGGCTTCCAGATGGCAGGTGAAATCATTGGCCTGGATGGCATTGTTCAAGACCACCATACCTGCGACGCCGTGGCACTCGAAGATGCTGAAGTGTGCGTGATGCCGTTTGACCGCATCGAAGAGCTGTCGCGCGAAGTGACGGCACTGCAGCACCATGTGCACAAGATCATGAGCCGCGAGATCGTTCGCGAGCACGGCGTGATGCTGTTGTTGGGCAGCATGCGTGCCGAAGAACGCCTGGCCGCCTTCTTGCTGAACCTGGTCCAGCGCCTGCACGCGCGGGGCTTCTCCCAGTCTGAGCTGGTGCTGCGCATGACGCGTGAAGAAATCGGCAGCTATCTGGGCCTGAAGCTTGAAACCGTGAGCCGCACGTTCTCCAAATTTGTGGAAGAGAACATCGTCGAGGTCAAGCAGCGCCATGTGCGCATTCTTGATACCGATGCCCTCAAGCGCATCGTGAATTCCCAGACCTGCCAATAAGATTCGGGGGCCTGCTGCCCCACTGGCCGGTGATACATCACCGACAGGCTTTGCCGCTGGGCATACAAACAGACAAACTAACAAAAGCACCCGGTCACCCGGGTGTTTTCACATCTGAAGTTGAGGGCCAACCCAGTTGGAAGCAGGCCGCGGAAGCGGGCACGAAAGCAGGCACGAAAGCAGGCACAAATAGGCTCGTGTCTGGCCGCACCAAGCAACAGACCCACAAGGCGTCAGACGCAGGAAGCCTCTTGCTTGGGACAGCCATCGGGTCGGTCGGAACCCGGCAGCGGACAGCGATTGACCTCGAACGGCGACTGTGCCAGCAACGTGGTCAAGCCGCTGGATACGATCGCACACACCCAGAACGCAAAGAAGGCGATGGTGTAAACCCCCTGGCGAGACAACTCCACAGGTTGGCCGAACCATGACAGATCATTGGGGTCGACGACGGCAAAAACCAGTATTTCAAGCACGCCTGCCACCAAAAAGGCCGGCCAGGCGATCCACATCAAGCGCTGATTCAGCATGAGGCTCTCCGGTTGTTTGAACCATCCTAGCCCTCATCTGCCCAATCGGTAAGAGGCTTAACGCTTGGGCTCGGGAATATCCTGAGTCGGGGTGACCGCGTGGTTGCGGCCCTGCAGGGCCGGCATCATGGCTTTGGGATCCACATCGGGCAAGGTCCGGTTGATCTCGATACCGCGCTTGTAGTAATCGGCCTCAATGACCGGGTCGGGCGTGCGAATGGCGAGCCACAAAGTGACAAAGCCCGCCACCACCACAATGGCAGGACCGGAAATGATCATCCAGACATGGCCATGGGTCCACCAGGGACGCGGTGTCGGCTCAGCGGCAGAAGACTTGGAGGGGATGGAAGAGTTCATAGGGCATTGACCTCAGCGAGGCACCAGGAAAACAGATTTTTCAGACACATGGGCACCACCGGCTGCTTCGCCGACAGCGAAGTAGACCGTGTGAGACCCTGGAGGAACCGCACCATAAGGTATCTGCAGGCGCACCGGCACCCAACGCGACTGGGCCGGCTCGATGACCACCTGTTGCTCGGAGGCCACCTCCAGGCCATCCAGGCCCGTTGCCTTGATCACATAGGTCTGCTCTTTCTCGGTCGCATTCATGATCTGCAGGCGGTAGACGTTCTCAAGCTTCCCACCGGACACAATGCGCGAAAGCGCTGCCCGGTCACGCACGATGTCGACCTTGAGCGGGGTTCTGAGCACCAGACTGGCCAGCAACCCCACGGTAAGGGCCAGCAACACCACGCCATACAGAATGGTCCGCGGCCGGAACACCCGCTGCATGATCTCGGGCCGCCCCCATTGGTTGGAGACCGCGTTCTGAGTGGAGTAACGGATGAGCCCACGCGGGTAGTTCATCTTGTCCATCACGGTGTCGCACACGTCCACGCAGGCACCGCAACCAATGCATTCGTATTGCAGCCCCTTGCGGATATCGATGCCCGTCGGACAGACCTGCACACACAGACTGCAATCCACACAGGACCCCAGGCCCAGCGCCGCAGGATCGGCCTTGCGTGAACGCGAGCCACGAGGGTCACCGCGGGCCTCGTCGTAAGTGACGATCAGGGTGTCCTTGTCGAACATGGCGCTCTGGAAGCGGGCATAGGGGCACATGTATTTGCACACCTGCTCGCGCATGAAGCCGGCATTGCCATAGGTGGCAAAGCCATAGAACAGCACCCAGAAGATCTCCCAGCCCCCCATCTGAGTGGTCAGAAAGGCCATGCCCAGATCCCGGATCGGTGAAAAATAGCCCACAAAGGTGTAACCCGTCCAGACCGACAAGGTCAGCCAGACGATGTGCTTGAAGCTGCGCTTGACGATCTTTTCGAGGCTCAGCGGCGCGTCATCGAGGCGGATGCGGGCCTGGCGATCCCCTTCAATGTGGTGCTCGATCCACAGAAAGATCTCGGTGTAGACAGTTTGCGGGCAGGCATAGCCACACCAGAGTCGGCCGGCGACGGCCGTGAACAGGAACAGTGCCAAGGCCGAGATGACCAGCAAGCCTGTCAGATAGATGAAGTCCTGGGGGTAAAGAACCAGGCCAAAAATGAAAAAGCGGCGCGCACCCAGGTCAAAGAGCACGGCTTGGCGTTGCCCCCACTCCAGCCAGGGCAGCCCATAGAAAACCAGTTGCGTGAAGATCACCAGCGCCCAGCGCCACTGACTGAAAAAGCCGCTGACAGAGCGGGGATGGATCTTCTGCTGGGCAGCGTACAGAGACACCAACTCGGCGCTGTCGTCGGGGGCAGCAACGATGGGAATGATTTTGCGACGATCGCCTGAGGTGGGTTCCAAACTGCAGTCCCCGATCAGGCCCATCAGGGCCTCATCACGATTGAAAAGGAAAACCCGCCCGGACGTCAATCAGCGTCCGGGCGGGCGCAAGGGTCAAGCCTTACTTGGCAGCCTTGGCGGGAGCCAGGTTGGACATGCCCCACACATAGGACGCCAACACATGGATCTGAGCCGCTGTGAGCTTCTCGGCCTGGGCCGGCATCTGGTTGGTCTTGCCGTTGTTGATCATGCTGATGATCGCGGCTTCACCGTAGCCATGCAGCCAGATGTCGTCGGTCAGGTTGGCTGAACCCAGCGCCTGGTTACCCTTGCCGTCAGCGCCGTGGCAGGCAGCGCAGGCACCAAACTTGGCCTTGCCCAGCGATGCACGCAGCGAGTCATGGGGGCTGCCCGAGAGGCTCAGAACGTAGTTGGCCACGTTCTTCACGTCATCAGCCGTGCCCACGGCAGCGGCCATGGGAGGCATGTTGCCGATGCGGCCACCGGTGATGGTCTCGGTGATCTTTTCGGGCGTGCCGCCATGCAACCAATCGCCGTCGGTCAGGTTCGGGAAGCCCTTGCTGCCGCGGGCGTCAGAGCCGTGGCACTGAGCGCAGTTGTTCATGAACAGACGCTCGCCAATCGCCACAGCCTGCGGGTCCTTGGCCACATCTTCCACAGACATGCTGGTGAAGCGTGCGTACAGGGGCTCGAGCTCTTTGTTGGCCTTGGCCACTTCCTTCTCGTACTCATTGGCGGTCGACCAGCCGAGCTTGCCGGCAAAGTCACCCAGGCCCGGGTAGAACGTGAGGTAGCCCAGGCCAAAGACCACGGTGATGATGAACAGGCCCACCCACCACAGGGGCAGTGGGTTGTTCATTTCACGCAGGTCCTCATCCCAGATGTGGCCAGTGGTGTTGTCCGCCGTGGCGGCCACTTTCTTGCGGGACGCGATCCACAGCAGCAACAGGCAGGCAAGAATGCCCCCCAGTGTCACTGCCGACACGTACACCGACCAGAAGTTGCTTGTGAAGTCACTCATGGTGCTCTCTCGTTCTGTGTTCAGTCTTGATCAAAGGGAAGCTGTGCAGCCTCCTGGAAACCTGCGGCATTGCGGCGCGAGAAGGCCCACACCATGATGCCGACAAAGGTCACGAAGCAGGCCAGCGTGGCTGCAATGCGAAGGGTGGTGATGTCCATCACGACTCCTTACTTGAGGGCACGACCCAAGGATTGCAGATAGGCCACGAGCGCGTCCTGTTCGGTCTTGCCCTTGACTTCGTCACCACCGGCAGCGATCTGCTCGTCGGTGTAAGGCACGCCCACAGTGCGCAAGGCCTTCATGCGAGGAGCCACCACAGCGGGATCGATGGTGGACTTGTCCAGCCAGGAGTAAGCCGGCATGTTGGACTCAGGCACCACGTCACGCGGGTTGTTCAAGTGGATGCGATGCCATTCATCGCTGTACTTGCCGCCCACACGTTGCAGATCGGGACCGGTACGCTTGCTACCCCATTGGAAGGGGTGGTCATACACGAACTCGCCAGCCACCGAGTAGTGGCCATAACGCAGGGTTTCAGCGCGGAACGGACGAATCATCTGCGAATGGCAGTTGTAGCAGCCTTCGCGGATGTAGATGTCGCGGCCCACCAGTTGGAGGGCGGTGTAAGGCTGCACGCCCTTCACCGGCTCGGTGGTCGACTTCTGGAAGAACAGCGGAACGATTTCGACCAGACCACCGACCGCCACCACCAGCAGGATCAGAACGATCATGAGGAAGTTGCTGGTTTCGATGCGCTCATGCGAGAAGGCGCCGGGAGCCGCTTGATTTGCGTTGTGTTGACTCATGGTTTTTCTCTCCTCAAGCGTGGGCGACCACAGCAGGCACCGGGGTATCGACCGAGCGACCCGAGATGGCAGTCATCCAGGTGTTCCAGAGCATGACGATCATGCCGCCCAGGTACAGCAGACCACCGGACACGCGGATCACGTAGAACGGGAAGGTCGCCTTGACGCCTTCAACAAAGGTGTAGGTCAGCGTGCCGTCGGCATTGATGGCGCGCCACATCAGACCCTGCATCACGCCGGCAATCCACATCGCAGCGATGTACAGCACGATGCCGATGGTGGCCGTCCAGAAGTGGACTTCAATGGCCTTCACCGAGTACATGGTCTTCTTGCCGAACAGACGCGGGATCAGGTAGTAGAGCGAACCCATGGAGATCAAGCCCACCCAGCCCAGGGCGCCCGAGTGCACGTGGCCCACGGTCCAGTCGGTGTAGTGACTCAGGGCGTTGACGGTCTTGATGGACATCATCGGGCCTTCGAAGGTGCTCATGCCGTAGAACGACAGGGACACGATCAGGAAGCGCAGGACGGGGTCGTCACGCAGTTTGTGCCAGGCACCCGACAGGGTCATGATGCCGTTGATCATGCCGCCCCAGCTCGGAGCCAGCAGAATCAGCGAGAACACCATACCGACCGATTGGGTCCAGTCAGGCAGAGCCGTGTAGTGCAGGTGGTGAGGACCCGCCCACATGTAGGTGAAGATCAGCGCCCAGAAGTGGACGATGGACAGGCGATACGAGTAGACCGGACGGCCAGCCTGCTTGGGGATGAAGTAATACATCATGCCCAGGAAGCCTGCGGTCAGGAAAAAGCCCACCGCATTGTGACCGTACCACCACTGCACCATGGCGTCTTGCACACCGGCGTAGGCCGAGTACGACTTCATGAAGCCAGCCGGCACTTCAGCACTGTTGACCAGGTGAAGGATGGCCACCGCAATGATGAAGGCGCCATAGAACCAGTTCGCCACATAGATGTGACGCACCTTGCGCATGCCGACCGTGCCGAAGAACACAATGGCGTAAGACACCCACACCAGCGTGATCAGGATGTCGATCGGCCACTCAAGTTCAGCGTACTCCTTGCCGGTGGTGTAACCCAGAGGCAGGCTGATGGCCGCCGCCAGAATCACCAATTGCCAGCCCCAGAACGTGAACGCCGCCAAGGGACCCGCGAACAGACGGACCTGGCAGGTTCGCTGCACCACGTAGTAGCTGGTGGCAAACAGCGCACAACCACCGAACGCGAAAATCACGGCGTTGGTGTGCAAAGGTCGCAAGCGACCATAACTGAGCCATGGAATGCCTAAATTGAGTTCGGGCCAAGCAAGCTGGGCGGCGATCACAACGCCCACCAGCATGCCAACCACCCCCCAGACCACCGCCATGATTGAGAACTGCCTGACCACGGTGTCGTTGTACAGGGCAGCTTGTGTATTGGATGACTTCATCGGTTACCTCTAAGTTGCTGATCGAGTGTCAGAGCGAACGTGCACAGGTGCATTGACGTGCGTCAATCGTTCCTGAGAATCCGCTCTCCCTCCTGCTCCACGCCCTCAAATTGCCCATGGTGGATTGCCCACCACAGGCCCCCCAGAATCAGCAGCACCAAGGCCACCGAAAGCGGAATAAGCAGAAAAAGAATATCCATCATGGGCTCCGCAAAGACAGGCTGGGCAAAGACAGGCGGGCCGCGTTGAGCACCACGATCAGTGAACTCAAGGCCATGCCCAGGCCGGCCAACCAGGCAGGCAACCAGCCCACCACCGCCAGGGGCACACAGATCGCGTTGTAGCCTGCTGCCCAGATCAGGTTTTGGCGGACCACACGCAAGGTGCGACGGGCCAGCGCCACGGTGTCGGGCAAACGCGACAATTGCCCGCCCATCACCACAAAATCGGAACGGGAACGTGCCAACGGGACTGCGTTGCCAAAAGCAAAAGAAACATGCGCACCGGCGAGCACCGGACCATCATTGAGCCCATCACCCACCATCGCCACATGATGCCCTTCACGCTGGGCCTCGCGCATGATCGCCAGCTTGTCGGCCGGGGCACAGTCGCCATGAAAGCGGGCAATACCGACCTGGCCCGCCACCCGCCCGGCCGACGCGGCACGATCACCCGAAAGCAGGGCCACCCCCACGCCCTGCGCCTGCAGGTGACGCACGGCCTCGGCGGCATCCTCTCGCACGTCTTCCCGCAGTTCAAAGGTGGCCAACCAACCTTGCTCATCGGCCAGGTAGACCTGCTGCAGGTCCCCTGCCCGGTCGACCTCTGCAGCGCTCAGGCCGCACCAACTGGCCGAACCCAGTCGGTAGCTGGCTTCACCTCGGCCCATCAGATCGGCCCGCCCCTCCAGCCCGGAGCCTGAAACCTCTCGCACCTTTGCCAGCACGGCGGGAGACAAGTCTTCAGGCGCCGCCCCCTCCTTGCGCAACGACGGGATCAATCCCAGGGCAGCATGAACGGAGCGCGACACAGGATGCAGCGAATGCGCCGCCAAACCACGGGCCAGTCGCAGCGCCATCAAAGGCTCAACACCAGGCCGCACGCGCATGGCCTGCACCGTCATGCCATCGCGGGTCAACGTGCCCGTCTTGTCAAAGACAAACTGATCCACTTCGGCCAGGGCTTCCAGCGCCTGCAGATTGCGCACCAGCACACCTTGGCGTGCCAAGGCCCCCGCCGCAGCCAACATGGCGGCCGGGGTGGCCAACGACAAAGCACAAGGGCATGTGACGATCAGCACGGCCACGGCCACCATCAGCGCTCGCCCCGGATCAACCGACCACCACCAGGCAGCGGACAGCACCGCCGCGGCCAGCACGGCCAACAAAAATGGACGGGCCAGCCGGTCTGCCAGCAAGGCCAGGCGAGGCTTGTCCATGGAGGCGTGCTCCATCATCGAGACAATCTCGGCAAAGCGGGTCTCAGCCCCCAGGCGTGCCACACGCACCAGCACAGGTGCCGACAGATTGTGGCTGCCCGCCGTCACCAATGAGCCTGTGGCATGACGCACCGGACGCGACTCGCCGGTGAGCAAAGCCTCGTCGACCAGGGTCTCGCCCTCCAGCACCTCGCCATCGGCCGGAAAGCCCTCGCCGGGCAGCACACGGACCACATCCCCCACCCCCAGACGGCGCACCGCCACGCGCTCGAACAACCCATCAGCGCCACGGCGCTCCACGCTGTCTGGCAAGCGGTTCATCAAGGCTTCCAGGGCCCCCGCCGTGCGATCCCTCAGGCGCAGCTCCATCCAGCGGCCGGTGAGCAAAAAGAACACGAACATGGTCAGTGAGTCGTAATAGACCTCATGGCCCAAGGGACCGCTGGCATCGAAGGTGGCCGCCGAACTGACCACGAAGGTGACCGCCATGCCCAGGGCGACCGGAAAATCCATGCTGATGCGGCGCTGCCGCACGTCACGCCATGCATTTCGGAAAAACGGGCTGCACGAAAACAGCATCACCGGCAAGGTCAGCACCCAGGAGGCCCAGCGCAACAGTTGCGCCATGTCGTCGGTCATGTCACCCGGATTGGCCACGTAGGCTGGCCACGCGTACATCATGACCTGCATCATGCAAAAGCCTGCCACACCCAGGCGCCACAGCGCACGCCGTTGCTCCTGCTGACGCAACTCCACGGTGAAGGCATCGCGCGCCGGCAGGGCACGATACCCGGCAGACCCCACGGCCGACATCCAGCGAGACGGCAAGACCTGGGCAGGCTGCCACACCACGCGCGCACGGTGCGTGGCCGCATTGACCTGCGCCTCCACAACGCCCGGCACCGCCAGCAAGGCCTGCTCGATGGTCAACGCGCAAGCGGCACAGTGCATGCCCTCCAGCACCACCTGAGACTCCCAAGGGCCCGATGCGGCCGCAGCGGATGGCACCTCGGAGGGCCCGGTGTCATCGCATCGGCGACCAAACACCGGCCATTCATGGGGATCGTCCAGCAAACCCAGTCGCTCAGATTCGCGGGCAGCCGCACGCCCCACCGGCTGGGCTTCCGTCGGGGGCGCCAGCAGGTCAAGCGAAGAAAGGGGCACGGGGCTTGCGGAAATCATGAGCTTGAGCCTAACCGCGATTCTGTGTCACCCTCTTGATTCAGATCAAGCCAAAAAATGCGCTCGATCGCTAATCTGACCTCTACTGAAGCCCAAGGAGATCCTCATGT
Source organism: Curvibacter sp. EU05-FHT14A10 (assembly GCF_058791075.1). Classification (NCBI taxonomy): domain Bacteria; kingdom Pseudomonadati; phylum Pseudomonadota; class Betaproteobacteria; order Burkholderiales; family Comamonadaceae; genus Curvibacter; species Curvibacter sp. EU05-FHT14A10. The sequence continues at coordinate 10,620 of NZ_JBYTDE010000003.1, read as the reverse complement.
ACAAGCGAATTCTTGTTGCAACCGACGGTTCCAAACTGTCTCAGAAGGCCGTCAAGACCGGCATTGACCTGGCCACGCTGGCGGGTGCCGAACTGGTGGCCGTCAAGGTGGTGCCGCGTTACCCGCAAAGCTACTTCGAGGGTTCGGTGCCGTTGAGCGTCGACGAAGTGGGCCGCATCGAAAAGGAATGGACCGATCACGGTCAGGCGGTGGTGGATGCCGTCAAGAAGGCCGCCACCGAAAACGGACTCAAGGCCAAATCGGTCGTCGTCAAGTCCGACCTGATCGCCGAAGCCCTGTTGGCCGCCGCCAAGAAACACAAGTGCGACCTGATCGTGATGGCTTCGCATGGTCGCAAAGGCATCAAGCGCCTGCTGCTGGGCAGCGAAACGCAACAGGTGCTGACCCACTCCACCATCCCGGTGCTGGTGCTGCGCTGAGCGAAACCTGCCTGCGCCCCGCCGGCATGCGCGCTGGCGGGCGCCGCCGCAGGCTCAGGGATATCTGCCCTGGCAGCTGCCGGGCAGGTATTTGGCATCAATGGTGGTATGGCCCTTGATCGACGTGTTGGCCTCCCGTGCGCCACAGGCCCAGCCGTTCAAGGTTGCGCCGCCAGCCGTGGTGCCGTCAAGGGCTTCGTAGGTGCGGGCATCACCGCTCCCCTTGCTCACAACGGGTGTGAGCGTCAAAACCTTGGGCCCGTCACCCAGCCTTGAAAGTGTCACTTTATTGGCGGTGACCGTGATTTCACCATTGCTGCCAACAGCAACCGATTCAACGTACTTGGTAGCCTGCGACGGGCACACGCCCTCAAATCGCTTGCTCAGATCAGCCTCTGCCGCCGTCTGAACAAGCTCACTTACCGCCACCCGACAAGGCGCTGCTGCGAGGATCAACTCGGTGACCTTGGTACGGGTCGTGTAGTCCTGGTACGCCGGCAAGGCCACCGCCGCCATGATGCCGACGATGGCCACCACAATCATCAGCTCGATCAGCGTGAAGCCACTTTGTGCATGCTGTCTCATATTGCCTCCTTGTGTTGAACGGCCCCACAGGAGCGATCTGCCCCAGGGCTGGGTTCACAAGGTAGTCAAATACGGCGCCTTCCAGGCTGCAGGCTGTAACACCGCTGGCATCCCGTCACTTGCCGCGCCACACCATCTTGAGCGCCCGACGGGATTCCAGGAAAGATGAGACGGGAGGACCAAGACGCCTGCCGACATCGATCAACCGTTGACACGAGACGGAATGCCCCGTCGACGGGGCCGGGCGTGTCACACCCTTTGGCAGAAATTACAGTGACAAGCTGTGGTCAAGGGTCTGCCACCCAGGCCTCAATGAAAAATCCCCGCACAAGGCGGGGATCAAGCGGCTCAGCTCAGGACGAGATCAATAGGTTTCGTCGAGTTGGGTCAGGATGGCCGGGTTCTCCAGCGTGCTGGTGTCCTGGGTGATGGTCTCGCCCTTGGCCAGGCTGCGCAGCAGGCGGCGCATGATTTTGCCCGACCGGGTTTTGGGCAGGTTCTCGCCAAAGCGGATGTCCTTGGGTTTGGCAATGGGGCCGATTTCCTTGGCCACGTGGTCGCGCAACTGCTTGGCGATGGCCTTGGCCTCGTCGCCCACGGGGCGCGGGCGCTTCAGCACCACGAAGGCGCAGATGGCCTCGCCGGTGGTGTCGTCAGGGCGGCCCACCACGGCGGCCTCGGCCACCAGTTCGGTGCAGCTGACCAGGGCAGACTCGATCTCCATGGTGCCCATGCGGTGACCCGACACGTTCAGCACGTCGTCGATGCGACCCGTGATCGTGAAGTAGCCTGTTTTCTCGTCGCGGATGGCACCGTCGCCGGCCAGGTAGTACTTGCCCTGGAAGTCGGCGGGGTAGTAGCTCTTCACGAAACGGTCCGGATCGCCCCAGATGGTACGGATCATCGAAGGCCATGGCTTCTTGACCACCAGGATGCCGCCCTGCCCGTTGGGCACATCCTTGCCGGTTTCATCCACGATGGCGGCCTGGATGCCCGGGAAAGGCAGGGTACACGAACCCGGCACCATGGGCGTCACGCCAGGCAGCGGAGTGATCATGTGGCCGCCGGTCTCGGTCTGCCAGAAGGTGTCGACGATGGGGCAACGGTTGCCGCCGACTTCGCGGTAGTACCACTCCCAGGCCGCCGGGTTGATCGGCTCGCCCACCGAACCCAGCAGACGCAGGCTGCTGAGATCGTAGCTCTTGGGGTGCACTGCGGCGTTGGCCTCGGCCGCCTTGATCAAGGAGCGGATGGCCGTCGGCGCGGTGTAGAAGATGCTGACCTTGTGGTCCTGGATCATCTTCCAGAAACGGCCGGCGTCGGGGTAGGTGGGCACACCTTCAAAGACGATCTCTGTGCCGCCAAGCGCCAACGGGCCATAGGTGATGTAACTGTGGCCGGTCACCCAACCAATGTCGGCCGTGCACCAGAACACGTCGTCGGCCTTCAGGTCGAAGGTCCACTTGGTGGTCAAGGCGGCATGCAGCAGGTAGCCGCCGGTGGAGTGCTGAACGCCCTTGGGCTTGCCGGTGGAGCCCGAGGTGTAGAGCAGGAACAGGGGATGCTCGGCCTCGACCCATTCCGGTTCGCAGGTCGTGGGCTGCTTGTCCGCCACATCCGCCATCCACAGGTCGCGGCCCGCGGTCATGGCGATGTCGGCACCCGTGCGCTTCACCACGAGAACGTTCTGCACGGACTCGCAGCCACCCAGTGCCAGGGCCTCGTCGACGATGGCCTTGAGGGGCAGGTGCTTGCCACCACGCACCTGCTGGTCGGCGGTGATGATGGCCTTGGCGCCGGTGTCCTGCACGCGGTCCCGCACCGATTGGGCAGAGAAGCCACCAAACACCACCGAGTGGATGGCGCCAATGCGGGCACAGGCCTGCATGGCGGCCACACCGTCGATCGACATCGAGATGTAAATGATGACGCGGTCGCCCTTGCCGATGCCAACCGACTTCAGAGCATTGGCAATCTGGCAGGTCTTGGCCAGCAGGTCAGCGTACGAGATCTTGGTGACCTCACCGCCGTCGGCTTCGAAGATCAGCGCGGTCTTGTCGCCCAGGCCACGCTCAATGTTGCGATCCAGGCAGTTGTAGGAGGCATTCAGCGTGCCATCAGCAAACCACTTGAAAAAGGGGGCATTGCTCTCATCAAGCACCTGGGTGAAGGGCGTCTTCCAGGTGATGAGTTCCTTGGCAAGCCGACCCCAGTAGCCCTGGTAGTCGGTTTCGGCTTCTTTGCACAGCGCCTCATAGGCGGCCATGCCTGACACGTGGGCGTTCTTGACGAACGCCTCGCTGGGCAGATACACGGCGGCGTTGTCGCCTGCTTGGGGGTTGGCACTCATGCTTGTCTCCTTCGGTTCGATAGGGCTATTTGCGCGTAAATGTGACCCTTGGCCCTTACAGCGCTCTGACTGGCGTCAAGCTTACAGCCGCTCAACAGCGGGGTTGCTGACATGACCGGTATTCGGGACGGGCATTGCGTTGGTTTTCGGTATCGTTTGTTACAACCTAGACTTGGCCACAATCGTTCAGAAAATTCAATCATGAGTTCACCCACTCCACCCAAAGCCTCGCCACTGCGCCCGCTGCCTGCCCTGATCTTTGCCAGTCGTTGGCTTCAATTGCCGCTGTACCTGGGCTTGATCGCGGCCCAGGGCATCTACGTGTTTCACTTCTGGGTGGAACTGGTGCATCTGATTGAAGCCGCCTTTGGCAGCCAGACAGCACTTCAGGCGCTCGTGAACAGCATTGGCTACAAGACAGGCGCCGAGATCCATGCCCTCAACGAGACCATCATCATGCTGGTCGTGTTGGCCTTGATCGATGTGGTGATGATTTCCAACCTGCTGATCATGGTGATCGTGGGGGGCTACGAGACCTTTGTCAGCCGAATGAACCTGGAAGGCCACCCGGACCAACCCGAATGGCTGAGCCACGTCAACGCATCGGTGCTGAAGGTCAAACTGGCCACGGCCATCATCGGCATCAGCTCGATCCACCTGCTCAAGACCTTCATCAATGCCGACAACTACTCCGACCGCGTGTTGATCGCCCAGACGGCGATCCACATCACGTTCCTGTTGTCGGCCCTGGCGATCGCCCTGACCGATCGACTGATGGGCGGACAACACCCCGACCCGCACTGAAACCAGGCCGACCCACCCGCCCTGGCCCGCTCAACCCGGCCGGGTCATGGCGGCCGGCACCACCCAGGCATCGAACTGCTCGGCCGTGACAAAGCCCAAGGCCAAGGCCGCCTCGCGCAGGCTCACCCCATCGCGGTGAGCCGCCTTGGCCACCTGAGCGGCACGGTCGTACCCGATGTGGGGGCTCAGCGCCGTGACCAGCATGAGCGAGCGTTCCAGCAACTCGGCAATGCGCCCGCGCTGGGGCTCGATGCCCACCACGCAATGCACGCGGAAGCTGTTCATGCCATCGGCCAAAAGACGCACACTTTGCAAAAAGTTGTGGGCCGCCATGGGCCGGAAGACATTGAGTTCGAAATTGCCGCTGGCGCCCCCCAGGTTGATGGCCACATCGTTGCCCATGACCTGCACCGCCAGCATGGTGAGGGCTTCGCACTGGGTGGGATTGACCTTGCCCGGCATGATCGAAGAGCCCGGCTCGTTCTCGGGCAGGGCAATCTCACCAATGCCGCAGCGGGGCCCGCTGGCCAGCCAGCGCAGATCGTTGGCAATTTTCATGAGGCTGGCCGCCAGCGACTTGAGCGCGCCATGGCCGTGCACGATGCCATCCATCGAAGCCAGGGCCTCAAACTTGTTCGGCGCCGTCACAAAGGGCAACCCCGTCAAGCCGGCCAGTTCGTCCGCCACGGCCTGCGCGTAGCCCGGCGGCGCATTCAGCCCGGTGCCCACCGCGGTGCCCCCCAGGGCCAGCTCGCACAAATGCGGCATGGCATCGCGCACATGGCGCTCGGCGTGCTGCAGTTGGGCCGCATAGCCCGAGAACTCCTGCCCCAAGGTGAGCGGAGTGGCATCCTGCAGGTGAGTGCGGCCGATCTTGACAATGTCGGCAAATGCCAGCGACTGCTCGCTGAACACCGTCTGCAACTGCAGCAGCGCTGGCAGCAGGCGATGGGTCAAGGCATCGACAGCGGCCACATGCATGGCGGTGGGAAACACATCGTTGGAAGATTGACTGCAGTTCACCTCGTCATTCGGGTGCACCAACCGCCCCTGCCCACGCGGCCCCCCCAGCAACTCGCTGGCCCGGTTGGCCAGCACCTCGTTGAGGTTCATGTTGGTCTGCGTGCCCGAGCCAGTCTGCCAGACCACCAGCGGAAACTGGTCATCGTGGCGCCCTTCCAGCACTTCTTCGGCCGCGGCAATGATGGCCATGGCCTTGGGGGAAGACAACAGCCCCAGGCGCTGGTTGACGTAGGCGCAGGCCCGCTTGATCTGGGCCAGTGCCATGATCAGTTCACGCGGTTGGCGCTCCCCTGAAATGGCAAAGTTCTGCAGTGATCGCTGGGTCTGTGCCCCCCATAGCCGATCGGCCGGAACATCAATGGGTCCAAAGGAGTCGACTTCGATGCGAGTTGACATGACGCGACCTCGGGTTGTTTCAACCTGTCAAAATACCGCCTGCCCGTGATTCGGGCAAGCTGCTGGCGTGCCCGGTTTTTGCGCTCACCCCCTGGGATAATCGCGCGGGACCGCCAGACGGCCAGCCCCCACCGGATCCCGCATTGTCCCTTCCAGCCCACGAAGAACCATGACCACCATCAAGCAAAGCGACCTCATCGACTCCATCGCCGGGGCCCTCCAGTACATCAGCTACTACCACCCCACCGACTACATCGCCCATCTGGCACGTGCCTATGAGCGCGAACAGAGTCCGGCGGCCAAGGATGCGATCGCCCAGATCCTGACCAACAGCAAGCTCAGCGCGACCGGCCAGCGTCCGATCTGCCAAGACACCGGCATCGTCAACGTGTTCCTGAAAGTGGGCATGGACGTGCGTTGGGAAGGTTTCACCGGCAGCCTGGACGACGCCATCAACGAAGGCGTGCGCCGCGGTTACAACCACCCTGACAACACCTTGCGTGCTTCGGTGGTGGCCGATCCCCAGTTCGCCCGCAAGAACACCAAGGACAACACCCCGGCCGTGATCTTTGCCGAGATCGTGCCTGGCAACACCGTCGAAGTGACCGTGGCCGCCAAGGGCGGCGGCAGCGAAAACAAGAGCAAGATGGTCATGCTCAACCCCGGCGACAGCGTGGTCGACTGGGTGCTGAAGACCGTGCCCACCATGGGCGCCGGCTGGTGCCCGCCGGGCATGCTGGGCATCGGCATCGGCGGCACCGCCGAGAAGGCCGTCCTGATGGCCAAGGAAAGCCTGATGGACGACCTGGACATGTACGAACTGCAGGCCAAGGCTGCCAAGGGCGAGAAACTCACCCAGGTCGAAGAACTGCGCCTGGAGTTGCTCGAAAAGGTCAACGCCCTGGGCATCGGCGCCCAAGGCCTGGGTGGCCTGACCACCGTGCTGGACATCAAGATCAAGATGTACCCCACCCACGCCGCCAGCAAGCCCGTGGCCATGATCCCCAACTGCGCCGCCACCCGCCACGCCCACTTCGTGATGGACGGCTCGGGCCCGGTCTACCTCGACCCGCCGAGCCTGGACCTGTGGCCCAATGTCGATTGGACGCCCGACTACAACAAGAGCCGCAAGGTCGACCTGAACACACTGACCCCGGCCGAAGTCGCCAGTTGGAAGCCGGGCGACACCCTGCTGCTCAACGGCAAGATGCTGACCGGCCGTGATGCCGCCCACAAGCGCATCCAGGACATGCTGGCCAAGGGCGAGAAGCTGCCGGTCGACTTCACCAACCGCGTGATCTATTACGTGGGCCCGGTGGACCCGGTCAAGGACGAGGCCGTCGGCCCCGCCGGCCCCACCACCGCCACCCGCATGGACGGCTTCACCGAAATGATGCTGGCCCAGACCGGGCTGATCGCCATGGTGGGCAAGGCCGAGCGTGGCCCGGTCGCCATCGAAGCCATCAAGAAGCACAAGTCGGCCTACCTGATGGCCGTGGGTGGCGCCGCCTACCTGGTATCCAAGGCCATCAAGGCCGCCAAGGTGGTGGGTTTTGCCGATCTGGGCATGGAAGCCATCTACGAGTTCGACGTGGTGGACATGCCCGTGACCGTGGCCGTGGATGCCGGTGGCACCAGCGCCCACATCACCGGCCCGGCCGAGTGGCAAAAGCGCATCGCCACGGGCGAATTCAAAGGTATTTCGGTCGCCGGCGCCTGATACCCGGCTGTGAGGGCCGGGCCACACGGTCAGGCCCTCCGCTGCCCCCCCCCGACCCGCGGGGGCCTCACCAGTGCCCTTGGTTCATCCATGTTGAACACACCTCTTCAGGCGCCCCACCAGGGCGCCTCGGGCCCCATCGGGGTCTTTGACAGCGGCATTGGCGGTCTGAGCATCCTCAAGGCCCTGCGCCAGCGCATGCCCCAGGAAGACTTCGTCTACATCTCAGACCGCGGCCACGCCCCCTATGGCGAACGCAGCGACGAATTTGTTCGGGATCGCTCCCGGGTCATGACCGAAGCGCTCGTGGGCTTCGGGGCCAAGGCGGTCGTCGTCGCCTGCAACACCGCCACCGCCGCCGCCATCCACGAGCTGCGACAGCATTGGCCCCAGTTGCCCGTGATCGGGGTGGAGCCAGCCCTCAAGCCGGCAGCGCAGCTGACGCGCACTGGCCATATTGCGGTCGTGGCCACACGGGGCACCCTCAACAGCCCCAAGTTTCAACACCTGCTGGGTCAGCAAGACCCGGGGCTGGACATCCGCTGCCAACCCTGCGATGGCCTGGCCGATGCCATCGAGCATCAGGACGACCGGCGCATTGCCCACTATTGCCGGCAATACCTGGCCCAGACCGGGCCCTGGACTGAGGGCACCAGCACACCCGACACCCTGGTGCTGGGCTGCACCCACTACCCACTGGTGCTGCCACATTGGCTGTCTGAACTGCCGCCCCATGTGACGGTACTGGACACCGGGGCGCCCGTTGCCGAACAAACCTACCGGCGGCTGCTGCAAAGCGGGCAGCTTCGCCTGCAGGGCCGTCCCGAGACTCTGGCGACCTCTGGCCAGGTGAGCTGGTTCACCACGGGCGAGGTCGAGCACCTGGAGCGTGCCATCCAACACTGGCTGCCAGAAGCCTCCGGGCCCTGCCAGCCCCTCCCCAAACGATGAAAGCCGGCACAAGGCCGGCTTTCATCTGTTTCAGACTGAAAAATTCAGACCGAAAGAAGGCGATCAGGCCTTCTTGGCGTAGGCGCTGCACCAGCCCTTGGTCGCCACTTGCTTGCCGGCAAACAGCGGGCAGCCACCAGCCGCGTCAGAGGCCTTGCCTTGGAACAGCGCACAGCTACCGCAATGGTCGCCAGCGGCGTACTTGGGGAACTTGCTCTTGTCGACCTTGGTGGCGTCAGCCTTGTAGCCCAGGGCTGCAGCCTGCGGGTCGTTGTCGGCCACCATCGGAGCGGCAGCGCGAACAGAGGAAGCGGCCAGCACGAAACCGGTACCAGCACTCAGTTGGAAGAAGAATTGACGACGATTGGACATGGCAAACCTCAGGTGGGGAGAGTCTTGATTTGTAAAACGCCAGCGCCTTGCGAAGCTGGCAGCGCATTGTGAACCCACCCCGACCTGCCCACCTTGAGCCAAAGCAAGACTGAGCGCCAACCCCGGACAATTCTGGATGACCCGTCTTGCCCGCTGGCCAGGCCGAGCGCAGATCAAGCCGACGCAACGTCAGGCAAGCCCCACAACCGTCGACCGCCCGCCTCCACGTGGGTCAGGTAAAGACGCACATCCAATTCGAGTTGGTGATAGGACGGCTCCAGATGTTCACAAAGCCGATAGAACGCCTTGTTGTGTTCGCGTTCGCGAAGGTGCGCAAGTTCGTGAACCACAATCATGCTCAAAAAGGGGGCCGGGGCATCCTTGAACAAGGCGCCGATGCGGATCTCGTGCTGGGCCTTGAGGCGTCCACCCTGCACCCGCGAGCTGATGGTGTGCAAGCCGAGCGCATTGCGCACCACATGGATCTTGCTGTCGTACACCACCCGGTCCAGCCGGGGGGTTTGGCGCAGGTGCTCCTGCCTCAGTGCTTCGACATGGCGATACAAGGCGCCATCGGTACGCAAACCGTGCGGCGCGGGGTAGCGCTCCATCAACCAGTCAGGCAAGCGCCCCGAAGCCAGCAAACGCCCAGCCTGCTGTTGCAACGACTCGGGGTAGGCCGCCAGGTACTTTGAGACCAGCACCGCCTCGCTCACGGCGCCTGACTCAGTGCAGATGACGGGGCCGGCGGCCACCACCATGACCAGAGCCACCCGAACCACGCGGCGGGCGCCCAATCTCAAGCGAGTTGACCAGATCATCAAAGCGTTGCGAGAACAGCTTGTCGATCTCGCCCACCACCCCGCCCAACTCGGAGCCATCAAAATGACGCTCCATCATGTTCACCACGTCCTGCACCAGCAGGTCACGCTGCACCTGCATGATGGCGGCCGGGTTGGGCCCCACGAACAGCATCAGAAAATCATCGCGCGACTCGGCGCCACGGTCTTCTTCCTCTTCGTCAAACTCGGCGTCATAGAAGGTGACTTCGATCGCCGCCCCCTGCTCGGAAATCTCATTGAGATTCATGCACATCTCGTCCAGCGACTGGCGAAAATCCTCGTCGCCCCGCACCGTCCAGCACATCTGCAGCAGGTGTTCCTTGGGGTCGAATTTGATCCCCGGCTCTTCGTCGTAGGCGCTGGTCGCCCCATCAGCCAAGGATCGCGCGCCGGCGTAGTGCCAAAGCGGCTTCAAAGCCTCTTGCAACTGATCAAACAGAACATCACCACGCAACTGCACTTGACCATGCACGTGGATTTCAAAAGGGGCGTTGTAACTTGACATGATTCAATGGTAATAGTGCCCCGAAACAGACCCATCGGGTCCGAACCTGATTGGCGAATGGCCCTGGCTAGGGGGGGAACCACCGGCTGAGCGCCAAGCAGACCTGCACTCATTTTGGCACGGCGCCAAGCCGACGAAAGGCTTTTGAGCCACTGAAGCACGCCCCAATAGCGCACTTTGTCCGAAGCAGCCTCGCCGGAATGAACAAGAGAGTTCTCAGAACGCGCCAGTCGCCCCAACCCCCAGCCAGCATAAAAAAACCCGCCACGCCTTGCAGCGCGCGGGTTTTGAGGTGGTGTGAGATGGCTTGAAAGCCAAATTTGGTGCCCCGAGCCGGGGTCGAACCGGCACGCCCCTTTTACGGAAAGCGGCGGATTTTAAGTCCGCAGTGTCTACCAATTTCACCATCGGGGCCCACCGATCAATCCAGGGCATGCGAGCAAGCAGCCGGGCGGCCTGATCGGATCAGGCGCGCATCATAACGCGACCCGGACACCCCGGCCGCAGCGATGCGGACAAGAAAAAAGGGAAGCCTGGGCTTCCCTTTTTGAAATTTGGAGCGGGAAAAGAGTCTCGAACTCTCGACCTCAACCTTGGCAAGGTTGCGCTCTACCAACTGAGCTATTCCCGCA
>NZ_JBYTDE010000002.1:502931-620497 GCF_058791075.1 Curvibacter sp. EU05-FHT14A10 | reverse complement strand
ACCCGGAGGCACCGATCTTCAGCGTGGCCGACTATGGCCTGGAGGCTGATCTGTTTGCGGCCGTGCCAGAGTTGATCGCGGCGCTATGAAGACCTGCGCCGCGTGACTCAGAAGCTCTCCCAGCTGTCGTCTGCTGGCGCGGGGCGGCTGCTTGAAGCCTTGGGGGCGATGGCCAAGACCTCGGGCTTGACAACGCCCTGGCCCTTGGCCGAACTGGCCATCTGTTTCACAGCGGGGCGCTGACCCAGGGCTTGTGGGGCTGACGAGGTCACCCGCGCCCGTGGTGGGGCAGCCGGGCGCGCTGGTGCGGCGCCACTGCCGGCCGCCAGCTTGAACACCGCCACGGCCTGCACCAGGTCGTTGGCCTGGCCGCGCAGGCTGTCGGCAGCGGCCGACATCTCTTCCACCAACGCGGCATTTTGCTGCGTGGTCTGATCCATCTGGGTGACGGCCTCGCCGATCTGGTTCACCCCCTGTGCCTGTTCGGCGCTGCCGGCGGAGATCTCAGCCATGATGTCGCTCACGCGCTGGATGCTGTTGACCACCTCGCTCATGGTGGCGCCGGCCCGATCGACCAGGGCCGAGCCCGATTCCACGCGCTCGACGCTGTCCTGGATCAGGCGCCGGATCTCTTTCGAGGCCTCGGCGCTGCGCCCGGCCAAGGTGCGCACCTCACCGGCCACCACGGCAAAGCCGCGGCCTTGCTCGCCGGCCCGAGCGGCTTCCACCGCGGCATTCAGGGCCAGGATGTTGGTCTGGAAGGCAATGCCATCGATCACGCCGATGATGTCGGCAATCTTGCGCGAGCTGTCGTTGATGCCCTTCATGGTGTCCACCACCTCGGCCACCACGGCCCCGCCCTGGCCGGCCACGCCGGCTGCAGCCTGGGCCAACTGATTGGCCTGGCGCGCGTTCTCGGCGTTGTGGGTCACGGTGGAGCCCAGCTCCTCCATTGAGGCGGCGGTCTCTTCGAGGGCGCTGGCCTGTTCTTCGGTGCGACCCGACAGGTCGCGGTTGCCCGAGGCGATCTGGGCGCTGGCGGCAGCCACGGCTTCACTGCCCTGGCGCACCGTGCTCACGACCCCCACCAGGCTGATCTGCATGCGCTGCACGGCCGCCATGATGCTGTCGGTGTCGCCAGGCCGCAGCTTGACGTGCAGGCTCAGGTCCCCGTCGGCCACCCGCGCCACGGCGTGCGACACCTCGTCGGGTTCGGCCCCCAAGGCCCGGGTGATGCTGCGCGCAATCGACCAGGCCAGCCCGATGCCCAGAACGATGGCAAGGCCCATGATGCTCAAAACCCAGGTTTCGCCGGAGGCCACTGCGGCTGTGGCGTCGGCGCCTGCGGCCTGTGACAGCTCACGCTGGACGGCCACCGAGTCGTCCAGGGCCTTGAAGATCATGTCCTGGCGGGGGGCCACCTTGGTCAGCAGGATCTCGGTGGCGGCCTTGGCGTCTTCAGGCTTGCCGGTCAGGCCCAGCTTGATGGCGGCATCGATGTCGGCGTCGTAGGTTTCGCGGTTGTTCTGGATGATCTTCAGCAGTTCGATGCTCTTGGACATCACCAGGCTCTTGTCGAGCTGGGCCAGCAACTCCAGGCTGCGTGCCCGCAAGGGCAGGATTTTGTCGGCCTGCGCCTGCGCCTCTTTCACATCCTCAATCAGCGCCACGGTACGGGTGATGCGGGCGATTGACTGCAGGTGGTCTTTCAGCTCGGTCATCTGGGTCAGCTTGACCATTCGGTTTTGGATCAAGGTGTCCAGTTGCGAGGTCAGCAATGAGAACTTGCTCAAGGCCAGCGCCCCCACCAGAACCAGGCTGACCAGCAGCATGCCAAAGCCCAGCGCCAGTCGTGTGGCCACTCTGATTTGGTTGAATTGAACGAAGCCCATGGTGCCGTCCTCCTTTATATGCGTTTTTGTAACTAATCCGGACATTAGATAATATTTGTCTGACAACTTGGCTCAAAGGCCATGGGTGAGAAGGGGCATTGCATTGACGTTCTGAATTGCAATGGAACGATGCGAAGCGCAGGCCGCCAATCCGCATCTGGGGCGGTGTTTCATTGACTCTGTATCGGAGACAAATCGTTGGCTGAAACATGGTTTATCTCTGGATGAGTAGCCAATAAAGTTCAGCCCTGTCGCAGGTGCAAACCCCCATCAGGGGGCCCCCGGCGGCAGGCTGCTGAAGGCCACGTGCCCAGCCATTGATGCCAACCTTTTCAGGAGAATCACCATGTCCCGCACCACCGTTGATCAAACCCCGCTTCACAACGCCCTCAACCTGGCTGGCCGTGTGTTGTTTGCCGTGCTGTTCCTGCCGGCCGGCATCGGCAAGCTCACCGGCTTTGCTGGCACCGTGGGGTACATCAGCTCAGCAGGCCTGCCCCTGCCCAGCGTGGGCGCAGCGATGGCGCTGACGGTCGAGATCCTGGGCAGCCTGGCCTTGCTGGCCGGCTGGCATACCCGCTGGGCTGCCCTGGTGCTGGGCCTGTTCACTTTGGCCGCAAGCTTCTTTTTCCATCCGTTCTGGAGCGTGGCGCCCGAGCAGGCCTACGTGACCCAGTTGCTGTTCTTCAAGAACATCGCCGTGGTGGGTGGGCTGCTGGTGCTGGCCGCCCAGGGAGCCGGCGGCTGGAGCCTGGACGCCCGGGCTGATCAGCGCCGGTGAGTCCTGGGCGCAGATGGAGCGGGGGCGGCTCCCCGTCCTGGCCCCCAGACTTTTCCCTAGTTTCCAGGGACAAAGCTGTGGACAAGCCGTGCCCGGTCGCTGTAAAGCGACCGTAAGTGCCTGATTTTAAAAGGCCTCTTTTGTATTGCTCAAAAGATGGGCAGTCTGCGTCAGCTGCTGTACACCTTCTCCGGTGTACCTTGATGCGGATCAATTTGCGGCCACAATACCGCGACACCCGGACTTCAAAGGACAATCACCGCGTCCGGCAACGTGTTCCTCGATCAGGCGAGTTGCGCGTTTGACTGCCGGGGTCTGTGAACACACCATTCAGGCCTAACGGTACCCAGAAGTGGCTCTCCTAGAGAAATTCTTCCGCCGCGGTCATTCAGATGCCCAACTACCAGCCGAACGCTGGCGTCGTGGCGGCATGGTGTCGCTCGGGGTGTTGGCTTTGCTGACCTACATCGGTCTGATGTCCTGGGGGCTCAAGCAATCCCATGATCGCGAGTTCGAGCTGGCACAGCACAGCCAGGAAAGCTTGGCCAAGGTGCTGGAGAGTCACGCAGCAGCCACGGTGGAAAAGGTCGACACGGTGCTGCTGGCCACCCAGCTTCGCCTGAATGAGGGACTCAAGGGCGAGAGCAATGATCCCAGGTCGATCGATGCTGCACTGGGCAAGTACCTGGACTTGATCCCCGAGTCGCAGAGCCTGCGGGTGGCAGATGCCGAGGGGGCCTTCATCTACGATGCTGCCGGCACCCTGTTCCCCGCCAGCATCCGCGACCGAGATTACTTTTTGAGGAACCGGGCCGATCCCAGTGGGCGTTTGGTGATTTCCGATCCGATCTTTGCCCGCATCACCCACAATTGGGTGATCACCCTCAGCCGGCGCATCAATGACCGTGACGGCCGGTTTGCCGGGCTTGTCCAGGCGGCGGTCCGGGCGGAACACTTCCAGGATTTCCACCATGGCCTGAAGCTGGGGCCGAGTCGTACAGTGGCCTTGCTTGACGACCAGGCGCGCCTGGTGGCCCGCTTTCCCGAGGCCCCAGAGCGCCTCGGCAAAGCGATCGACAGCCCGTCTCTGCGTCGCCTGCTGGCCGAGCAGCGCGCTGAAGCCATCTACACAGCGCCGTCTGCGCTCGATGGGGTGGAGCGCCTGTTCTCACTGCGCAAGATCGGCAGCCATCCCTTGTATGTGCTGGTGGGTTGGAACTACAGCGAGTTCATGGCCAACTGGTATCGTCAAGTGTTCTGGGCCGTCCTGAGCGCGCTGATCCTGGCCCTGGTGCTGTTTGGTTGGGTGGTGGTCTGGCTGCGGACCTATGACGAAGCCCGACGCCTGGCGCGAGGCATGACTGAAGCCTACGAAACCACGGTGCACCGCACGCGCGCCCTGCTCGACAGCCTGCCCGATCCCGCCTGGTTGTCGGATCGCAACAGCCGCATGATCGCTGTGAACCAAGCCTACTGCCTTGCCAGTGGAAAGGTCGAGGAGGCGATCGTGGGTCGTTCCGCTACGGAGATCTGGCCGGCCGAGGTGGCCGCCGAAATGGCCCGGCAGGAGGCCGAAACCCTTGAGAGCCTGCAGCAGCGTCGCCGCGAGTCGGTGCAGGTCATTGCAGACGGCAGCCGGCGCAGCTACGAACACATCTCCACCCCGGTGCTCGACTCCGGCGGGCAATTGGTGGGCGTGGCCGGGGTGGCCCGTGACATCACTCAGATCCGTCAGGACGAGGAGCGCATCCGTGACCTGGCCGAGCACGATGCGCTGACGGCCCTGCCCAACCGCAATCAACTGCATCAGCGCCTGACCCAGGCCTTGGCCATCACCGTCGGCGAGCAGGCTGGCATCGCGTTGATGTTCCTTGATCTCGATCACTTCAAGAACATCAACGACACCCTGGGCCATGATGTGGGTGACGAGTTGCTCAAGCAAGTGGCGCAACGCTTGCGGGCCAACCTGGATGCCCGTGACACGGTCAGCCGCCAGGGCGGCGACGAGTTCATCGTGCTGCTGCAGCAGGCCGCCGGCCCTGCCCAGGTGGCCCAGATCGCGCAGCGCCTGATCGAAGTGGTGTCCAGGTCCTTCCTGGTCGGCCGGCATGAACTGCAGGTTGGGGTGAGCATCGGCATCAGCACCTACCCCGGTGATGGTGTCGACATCGGTTCCTTGCTCAAGAATGCCGATACGGCCATGTACCAGGCCAAGGCGGCCGGTGGCGGGGCCTACCAATTCTTCACGCCAGAGATGAACGCCCACATCATGGTCCGTGTGGCCCTGGAAAACAGCCTGCGCCAGGCCATCCGCAACCAGGAGTTCGAGTTGCACTACCAGCCGCAGGTCGATGGAGCCACGGGCGATCTGATCGGCCTGGAAGCCCTGATCCGCTGGTGTCACCCCGAGCAAGGGCCGATCCCGCCCGCTCGTTTCATCCCGATCGCCGAGGAGGCCCATCTGATCAACCCCATCGGGGAATGGGTGCTTCGCGAGGCCTGTCGCCAGGCTCGCGCCTGGATGGATCAGGGCTTGCCCCCCAGGATGATGGCCGTCAACCTCTCGGCGGTGCAGTTCAGGCAGCAAAATCTGGTCGAACAGGTGGCCGGCGCCTTGCGCGAGGCCGGTCTGGAGCCCGGCTGGCTCGAACTTGAGATCACCGAGAGCGCCTTCATCCACGACACTGAGCGCATCACCGACTTGTTGGTCAGGTTGCGCGGGCTGGGGGTCAAGCTGTCGGTGGATGACTTCGGGACGGGCTACTCCAGCCTTGGCTACCTGAAGCGACTGCCGTTCGACAAGATCAAGATCGACCAATCCTTTGTCCGCGACCTGCCCGGCAGCACCGACGATGCCGCCATCACCCGGGCCATCATCGGCATCGCCGGCAGCCTTCACAAGGAGGTGATCGCCGAAGGCGTCGAGACTGCCGAGCAGCGTGAATTCCTGCTGCGCCAGGGCTGCCTTGGCATGCAGGGCTACTTCTTCGCCCGCCCCATGCCTGCCTGGCAGCTAGAGGCCTGGTTGCGGGCCGGCAAGGTCGATGTTGAGCCTGTCACGGTGCACAGGGAAAGGCCGGTGTTGAGCTGATGGGCCCTGCGGAGTCGCCGTGTGCCTGAGTCCCGCGTGCCAACCGCCGATACCCTGGGCCTTCGGCCAGCCTCAGGCCGAGGGGCGCAGATAGGCCGGCCCCCGGGCCTGCAGTTCGGCACTGCCGTAACGTACGCTGGCCGGGTAATACTCTGCGGCCAACTGCACCTGACCGGCTACCTCGTCGCCCGCCGTGCTGGCGATGAAGGCCAGCATCAGGTCGATCCCGGCCGACACCCCTGATGAGGTCCAAACCGTGCCGTCCTGCACCCAGCGCTCCTCCAGCACGGTGACATCGCCCAGGGCCCGCAGGCGGTCCAGCGAAGCCCAGTGGGTGGTGGCCTTTTTGCCCGACAACAGGCCAGCAGCATGCAGCACGAACGAGCCGGTGCAGACCGACAGCATGGCCCGGGTGTTGCGGGCCTGCGCTGCCACAAATTCGAGCAGCACCGGGTTGTTCACCTCACGGCGCGTGCCCTGGCCACCGGGCACCAGCAAGTAGTCGAGCGGTGGGCACTCGGCAAAAGACACCTGTGGGTTGATCGACAGGCCCTTGGCGCAGCGCACCGGTCCGGCGTTCTGCGCCACGATCAGGCCCCGTGCGGGGCCTTCGGCCACCTTGCTCCACATGGTGAGCATCTCCCAAGGGCCGACAAAGTCGAGCTCTTCCACGTCGTCGAAAACCAGAATGCCAAAGTTCATCTTGAAGCCTTTCTCTCCGGCGCTGATCCGGAATGCCCGTTTTATGACAATTTAAGTCTCATGTGGCTATGATGTATCAGAAAATATCAGGGGGAATTCATGGCCACTCCACAGGAAGCGGTGCAACTGTTGATTTCGATACTCGAGTCTTTGAGCTCGGGCGCTGCCATGAAAGCAGCGGCGGCAGAAGGACTGGGCTACGCAGGCGGCTTTGACGCGCGAGCCGCGTTGATCAGAGTTTTGACCAGCCCAAACCGGGGATTGGAGGTCAGGGCCGCTGCGGCCAAAGCGCTTGGTCATGCCGCACGCGAATGAGCAGCCTCCTCACACTTTCTATCCACCAGGAGGCACCGGGCCGGTTTCTGGCCAGGCTCACGAAGGGGGATGTCGAGGTCGCTGAGCCGACCCACCACGACAGCGTCGAGTCGGCGATCTTCGACCACGCTGGCGCTCCGGCATGGGAGGGCATCACGGGTTGTCATGTTTGGTATGGCGGCGTCTATGCCGGCACCATCCCGATCGAGCACATGGAGCCCAGGGCCAGCGAACTGGGCGATTTTCTGTCTGCGCTGTCCCAGGCACTCAATTGATTCATTGCAGAGTGGGCTTGCAAGCAGAACAGGTGGGTGTTGCGGTGCCCGTTGGGCTTTGTTTCGCCTGCCGGCGCTGAATGTGCCGGGCGATGGCGATGACGAGGCGGACCGCGGCGGACATGCCAGCCCTGCCCGATGCCGACTTCTCCCTGCAAACCCTGGACAAAGCTGTGGACAAGCCGTGCCCACAGCCTGCAAAGAAGCGCTAAGCCGTTGATTTTAAAAGGCTTGCTTTGGGTTGCTTAAAAATTGGGCAGTATGGGCCAGCTCAAACCAGATGAACTGAAGCTGGCAATGCCACCAGCTCCGAGGCCCGTGTCAGGGAAAGCGCCTTGCCTCTAATGCCTAACCCGCCGTTTGGCGTAGTCCCACATGCCGGGCCGGTCTGCTTTAATCGGCGCTCGACTGGATCTGCCATGCCCTACGCCTCATCCCTTCTGCTGCTGGCCGCCGTTTACCTGGCCGTGTTGGCCAGCCCAGGCCCAAACTTCTTCATCCTCAGCCAACTGTCGCTGGATGGCCGGCAGCGCGATGCGCGCTGGACCGTGATGGGCTTGGTCACTGGGTCGGTGGTTTGGGTGATGCTGTCGATGGCGGGCCTGTCGGCCTTGTTGGGCAGCCACCCGTTGGTCGCCAGCGCTGTGCGCCTGCTGGGGGCTGTCTACCTGATCTGGTATGGGGCCGCGCTCCTCAGGTCTGCCTGGCCCGTGTCCGCTCGCCCGCAGCGCCGCAACCTGGGGTCTCCTGCGGCCACGCCCTCGGCCGGGGCGGCCTACCGGGTGGGGCTGATGACGGGGCTCACCAACCCCAAGAGTGCCGTGTTCTGGACCAGCGCCTTCGCCACCCTGTTGCCCCCTGCAGCGCCCGCCTGGTTCCAGGTGCTGGTGGTGTTGATGGTCATGCTGCTGTCGCTGGGCTGGCACCTGGGCATCACCCTGGTGTTCGGCCTGCCCGCGTTGCGACAGCGCTACCTGCGCCTGGAGCGCACCATCAATGGCATGGCGGGCGGTGCACTGGTGCTGCTGGGGGTGCAGCGCGTGGTGGGGCGGTGAGTTGTGAGGTGGTGTGTGCCGGGGCAATGGCGCCTTGCCGGGCCCAAGCGTCAACCCACTCTAAACTGTGGGCGGTCTCGTCTTTCAGTTTTGACGAGGGTCCAGCGCGTGTCGGCGATTTTTGGTGGGCCCATGCGAGATCCTCAGCCCGTTCTTAAGTTTTCACAGGAGCCCCCATGAAGCGATTGACCATGTCCTTGGACGATGACCTCGCCGATGCGTTTGACGCCATCGTCAGCGAAAGGGGCTACGAAAACCGGTCCGAGGCCTTTCGCGATCTGCTCAGGGCTGATTTGGGCAAAGCATTGCAGCAGGACAACCCTGACGGGTTGTGCGTGGCCACGCTCAGCTATGTGTACAACCACCACCAGCGCCAGTTGGCGATGCGGCTGACCGACCTTCAGCATGAGCACCACGAGATCACCATCTCGACCACCCATGCCCACCTGGACCATGATCATTGCGTGGAGGTGGTGATCCTGCGCGGCAAGACCCGGCTGGTGCAGGACTTCGCCAAATCCATCACCACCCAGGCCGGCGTGAGCCACGGTGCACTGCACATCGTTCCGCTGGCGGTGCACCACGCCCACGGGCACGACCACCTGCTGCCGATCGTGGGGTAACGCACCCTACTGGTGCATTGTTGGTGGCGCCGCGCCCTTTGCCGGGCACCGGGCTTGTTTTGAAGGCCGTTTGCCTGCTTTGCAGCTGGCACGAATTTTGTATGATTATTTATAAAATCGTCATACAGACTCGTCCATCCAAGCCCGGCTACTGCCATGCATGACCTACCCACCGACTGGAGCGCTTTGTGCGCGCTCATCTTTTTGCTTGGCATGCGCCACGGCTTTGATGCCGATCACCTGGCCGCCATTGACGGCCTGACCCGTCTCAACCAGCGCAGGCAGTCTGCGGTGGCCCGCTATTGCGGGGCGCTGTTTTCATTGGGCCATGGGGCGGTCGTGATTGGCATTGCGCTGACGGTGGGGTCCTTGACCGGGCGCTGGACGCCGCCTGGCTGGCTGGATGCCCTGGGTGCTTGGGTCTCGATCGGATTCCTGCTGGCCCTGGGCCTGGCCAACCTGCATGCCGTGCTGACCGTGGCGCCCGGCAAACCCGTGGCCCTGGTAGGCCTGAAGGGGCGCTTTTTCGGTCGGCTGGTTCAGGCCCGCGGCCCCTGGGGGGTGGCTGCGGTGGGGGCCTTGTTCGCACTGTCCTTCGACACGGTGACCCAGGCCGTGATGTTCGCTGCCACGGGGGCTCAGTTCGGCGGCGTGCTGCCTTCGTTGACGTTGGGGCTGTTGTTCGTATTGGGCATGCTTTTTACCGACGGCCTCAATGGCTGGTGGATCGCCCGCCTGATGGCTCGGGCTGACGAGTTGGCCGCGCTGGCCTCACGCATCATGGGGGCCGCCGTGGCTGCGGTCAGCCTGCTGGTGGCCGCGCTGGGGCTGAGCCGTTGGCTGTCGCCTGCCTTCGAAGCCTGGAGCGATGGCAATGAACTGGCCTTCGGCGCTTCGCTGGTCTTGGTGCTGGCCCTCAGCTATGTCGCTGCCAGGCATTTGGCGCGGCGGGCGCAGTCAACGCACGAGGCCCTGTGACCCCTGCCGATGGTTTGCCCTGGCATGTGCCCAGCGCACGTCCACCCGATTTTCCAAAACTTCAATCCTAGAGTCTCAATGAAACCGTTGTGGCCCTCACATGTGTCCAGTCCCCGCTGGGTGGCCACGGCCGCTGCCCTTGTGTGTTCCGCGAGCCTGGCACAGACCCTGAGCAGTCCCGAGGCTGCTACCGCCGCTGCAGAGTCTCCTGCGTCGGCCTCCTTGGCCCCTGTCACCATCACCGGTCGGCACTACGACAACTCGGTGGGCAGCAGCGATGCGGCCTCGCAAGGCGTGATCCGGGCCGAACTGCTGGCCAGCCGGCCCGCGCTGCGTCCTGGCGAGGTGCTGGAGTTCGTGCCCGGGCTGATCGTCACCCAGCACTCGGGCGACGGCAAGGCCAACCAGTACTTTCTGCGCGGCTTCAACCTGGACCACGGCACTGACTTCGCCACCACCATCGACGGGGTGCCGGTGAACATGCCCACGCATGCGCACGGCCAGGGCTATTCGGACCTGAACTTTCTCATCCCCGAACTGGTGGAGCGCATCGAGTATCGCAAGGGCCCGTACTTTGCCACGCATGGTGACTTTGCCGCCGCCGGCGCGGCCGACATTGCCTACAAGACACGGCTGGATGCCCCCTTTGCACAGGTCTCGGTCGGGCAGAACGGGTATCGTCGCGGCGTGGCGGCCGATACCCGCCAACTGCGTGACGACGTGACGCTGTTGGGCGCGGTGGAGTGGATGGGCAACAACGGCCCCTGGACCGTCCCCGAGGGCCTGCATCGCCAGAACGCCGTGCTGCGCCTGAGCCAGGGCACGCGTGAGCGTGGCAGCACGCTGAGCCTGATGGCCTACGAGGCCCGCTGGAACTCCACCGACCAGGTACCCCAACGCCTCATCGACGCCGGCAGCTACAACGGCCGTACCTTTGGCCGCTACGACTCGGTGGACCCCACCGACGGAGGCAGCACCTCACGCTACAGCCTGTCTGGCGAATGGCATGACCGAGACCGCGCTGGCGAGACCCGGGTCTCGGCCTACGCGATGAAATACGCGCTCAAGCTGTTCTCGAACTTCACCTATGCCATGGACCGGCCCGCCACCGGCGACCAGTTCTCGCAGCAGGACGATCGCAACGTGTACGGCGGCAAGGCCTCCAGGGCCTGGAACCAGACGCTGGCCGGCCTTGATGCACGCACCGAAGTCGGTGTGCAGTTGCGCAACGACCGCATCCATGTGGGCCTGTACGACACCCAGGCGCGCCAGATCCTGTCCACCACCCGGCTCGATGATGTGCGCGAGACTGTGCTGGGCGTGTATGGCCAGAGCACCGTGCAGCTGACCCCCTGGCTGCGCAGCGTGCTGGGCCTGCGCGGCGACACCGCGCGCTTTGCGGTGAACAGCCTGAACAACCCGGCCAACTCGGGCAGCGCCCGGGCCAGTTTGCTGTCGCCCAAGCTCAGCCTGGTGGCTGGCCCCTGGGCGCAGACCGAGTTCTTTTTCAACACGGGCAAGGGCTTTCACAGCAACGATGCCCGGGGCACCACGGCCAAGGTGGACCCCAAGACCGGCGACACGGTCGATGCGGTACCGGGTCTGGTGGCCGCTCGTGGTTGGGAGTTGGGTGTGCGCACCGAGGCCATCGCCAACCTGCAAAGTTCGGTGGCGTTCTGGCAATTGAATTCAGACTCCGAGCTGGTCTATGCCGGCGACTCGGGCACCACCGAGGCCAGCGGCGCGAGCCGCCGCCACGGCGTTGAGTTCAACAATCGGTGGACACCCCATCAACACTTTCTGCTGGACGCAGACATCGCACTCACCCATGCCCGATTTGCCAACGGGGACCGCATTCCGAACGCGGTCGACTCCGTGGCCTCGATCGCCGCCACCCTCAAGGACATCGGCCGCTGGTCGGCCAGCCTGCAATGGCGTTACCTGGGCAGCGGCGCCTTGGTCGAGGACAACTCGGTGCGCTCCAACGCTGCGTCAACGTTCAACCTGCGCGTGAGCCGCGATCTGCTGGACCTGTCGCGTCGCCCGTCCAGCTTGACGGTGGATGTCTTCAATCTGTTCAACCGCAAGGTGGACGACATCCAGTATGACTACGCCTCGCAACTGCCTGGCGAGGCCACGGCGGTCAACGGCAAGGTGGTGCATCCGGGCGAGCCACGCTCTGTGCGGGTCACGTACCGGGTGGCGTTCTGAGCGGGCTCTGCCATTGCTTCCATCGGCCCTGATCACGCCCCAGGCCCTGAACGCGCTGTGGATCAGGGGGCTGATGCAAGAGCGCTCACAATGCCATCCGGGGCGGCGGTCGTCCTGTCAGGAGGGTTCCGATGAGAGTTGAAGGCCAATGTCATTGCGGCGCCATTGCGTATGAGGCCGAGGTTCAGGTGGGCAGCATCACGGTCTGCCATTGCAACGATTGCCAGATCCACTCAGGCTCTGCCTTCCGGGCCAACATCGCAGCACCGGCCGACCAATTTCGCCTGCTAAAAGGGTCGCCAAATACCTACATCAAGACGGCCGCCAGCGGCAGCCGGCGGGTGCTGGCCTTCTGCGGCCATTGCGGCACACCGGTCTACGCTTGTGCGGAAGAGGCGCCGACGGCTTACTCCCTTCGCATCGGTACGCTCAAGCAACGGCATGAACTGGGTTCACCCAAACGGCAGATCTGGACACAGCGGCGCCTGCCCTGGGTGGCGCTGGATGATCAGGTGCAGGGTTTTCAGGGGCAGCCTTGAAGGCCGGGTTGCGCGTGGGCTTCGCGGCAACTCCTGCGCCTTGACGGCGCTGGCCCTCCGCCCTGCCACAGGGTTGACGGTGCCGTGCTGAGGTACCCCGCCAGCACGGGCTTGTCACGTGCCAGCCTGTGCTGCCAGGGGCGATGCCTCCCAGCCACCCCCCAAAGCCTTGTAGGTGGCCACTGCCGAGCGGGCCAGTTCAAGCTGGGCCTGTACGCGCGCATCGGTGGCTTGCAGCAGCGTCTCGTCAGCGTGCAAGACGTCGATCATGCTGGCGACCCCTTTTTGATACGCCGCAAGCGATGCGGCCCGAGCCCGGCTCAGTGAATCAACGCCCGCTGTCAGCATGGCAACCTGCTCCTGGCGCCGAGCGTAGGCTGAGATCGAGTTCTCCACATCCTCGGTGGCCTTGAGGGCCGCCAGACGGTAGGCGGCCAGCAACTCGGCCTCCTGGCCTTGGGCTTGCTCGATCTGCGCATTGATCCGACCAAAGTCGAAGAGGCGCCAGCGCAGACCCAACACACCGCTGGCTTGCGCAGCGCCGCCCGAAAACAGCTGGCTGCTTGAGACGGAGGTCGCATTGCCCAGCAGGCCGCTGAGCGAGACCTTGGGGTAGTACTCCGAGATGGCGGCCCCGATGCGCGCATTGGCGGCTGCCAAACGTCGCTCGGCCACGATCAGGTCTGGCCGCTGCCGCAACAGATCGCCCGGTGATCCTGTCGCGATCCCTGTGGGTGCGGCTGGAATCTCGCCGGGTGCCGCGAGTTCGGATCGATGCGTACCGGGCGGTGTTCCAAGGATGACATCCATCGCGTTCATCGCCGTGTCCAGGGAAGACTCCAAAACAAGGGGCGCAGCTTTGGTTTGCGCAAGCGCACCCTCTGCCTGTTGCTGCTGAAGCTCGGGCGCGAGTCCTTTGCTGCTCAGCAAGCGGACCTTCGACAGCAGAGCTTCCTGCGTCCGGACTTGCTGTCGAGCGACATTCAAACGGGCCTGCAGGCCTCGAATCGTGATGTAGATGTCGGCTGTCTGTGCCGCCACGGCCAGTCGTGTGGCGACGGCCCCTGCTTGCGATGACTGAAGCTCGGCGGCGGCAGCTTCTTGGCCTCGGCCTAGGCTGCCGAACAGGTCCAGCTCCCAGCTTCCGCCCAGATTCACCTCGTAAGCACGGCCATTGCGGTCGAAGCCCGGCACAGAATTCAGGACCTGACCCAGCGGGGTTTGGGTGGACTGGTAGGCCCGGGCTGCTTGGCCAGACACTGCCCCAGAGGGGCGCAGGGCGGCGTCCGCCGCGCCCAGGCCGGCGCGTGCCTGGCTGACCCGCGCCGCTGCCTGAGCCAGATCCAGGTTCTGGTCCAAGGCCAGCGCCACCCATCGCGTCAGCTGGGGATCACCGAACGCAGACCACCAGGTCGCGAGGTCAGCCCGTGCATGGTCGTGGGCTTGATCGCGAGGGGCTTGGCCCTGGAACTGCGCCGGCAGGGCCAGGGTGGGTCGCACATAGTCCGGGCCCACTGCACAGCCGGCGGACAGACTGGCCACGACGATGGCGGCAAGGGTACTTTTGGGCAGCATATAGTTTCTTCCGATGAGATCTATTTGTGACCATAATACCAAATGGTCACTCGTTGTCCAGTGTTTCAGACTGACGTAAGCTGTGCCCATGACCAAAGCAAGTTCTTCCACCGCCACCCCCCGTGGCCCCGTCGACCACGAGGTGCGCAGCCAGATCGTGGCCGCGGCCACGGAACATTTCAGCCGCTACGGCTACGAGAAGACCACCGTCTCCGACCTCGCCAAGGCCATCGGCTTTTCCAAGGCGTACATCTACAAGTTCTTCGAGTCCAAGCAGGCCATTGGCGAGATGATCTGCGCCAACTGCCTGGTTGACATCGAGTCCGAGGTCCGGGCTGCGGTGGCGCAGGCCGAGCACCCGCCCGAGAAGCTGCGGCGCATGTTCAAGGCCATTGTCGAGGCCAGCCTGCGGCTGTTCTTCCAGGACCGGAAGCTCTACGAAATCGCGGCGTCTGCCGCGACAGAGCGCTGGCAGACCACGATCGCGTACGAGGCGCATATCCAGGCCTTGTTGCTGGAGGTTTTGCAAGAGGGGCGCCTGGCCGGCGATTTCGAGCGCAAGACGCCGCTGGACGAAGCCGTTGGGGCGATCCTGCTGGTGATGCGCCCCTACCTCAATCCTTTGATCCTGCAGCACAGCCTGGACTATGCCGAAGAGGCGCCGGGCCAACTCTCAAGCCTGGTGCTTCGCAGCCTTTCGCCCTGAGCGAATTGAGGTGTGACTATTGACTAAATTAGTCACAAGAATAAAAATGAAGGTCCCGATCACTTTGCTCAAGGGACTTTCATGCCTCGGCTTCGCCTTGCTACCCCGTTTCTCATCTGTGCCTTGCCGCTGGCGCTGGTCGCCTGCGGCGAAAAGGCCGTTCCTGACGCCCGCACCGGTGTGCCCTTGGTGCGGGTGGCCGTGGTTCAGGAGGCCAGCGCTGCGTCCAGGGCGTTCACGGGCACGGTAGCGGCCCGGGTGCAAAGCGACCTGGGCTTTCGGGTTTCGGGCAAGGTGCTGGAGCGCCTGGTGGATGCCGGTCAGCGGGTCAAACGGGGCCAGGTGCTGATGCGCCTTGACGCCATCGACCTGAAGCTGGCCGTCCGCGCCCAAGAGGAGACCGTCGTGGCGGCACGGGCCCGCGCGCGGCAGGCTGCCGACGAAGAAGCGCGCTACCGCGACCTGCGCGGTACCGGCGCCATCTCGGCATCCGCCTACGATCAGGTGAGGGCGGCGGCCGACGCCGCCCAAGCCCAGTTCAGCGCAGCCGAGGCCCAGGCCGGTGTGGTTCTGAATGCGAGCCGTTACGCCGAACTGGTGGCCGACGGCGACGGCGTGGTGGTTGAAACGCTCGCCGAACCCGGTCAGGTGGTGGCAGCGGGACAAGCCGTGGTCCGCCTGGCCCGTGCGGGGCAGCGCGAAGCCCTCATTCAAATGCCTGAGGCCCTGCGTCCTGCCCTCGGATCCCTGGCACAGGCCAGCCTGTTCGGCAGGGAGGGCGCCACCGTGCCTGCCAGGTTGCGGCAGCTCTCCAACTCAGCCGATCGCCTGACCCGCACCTTCGAGGCCCGCTATGTGCTTGAAGGAGATTTGGCCCAGGCCCCCCTGGGCTCGACGGTGGTGATTCGCCTCCACGACCAGACCGTTGCGACAAGGGCCCGCTTCAGGGTGCCCATGGCATCGCTCTACGACGCGGGCCACGGTCCAGGGGTCTGGGTGCTCCGTGGCGAGCCGGCCAGGGTGCGCTGGCAGGGCGTGTCTGTCGAGCGCCTCGATGACGAGGGCGCCGAGGTCGCAGGCCAGATCAAGCCAGGCGACCGAATTGTGGCGCTGGGCGCGCACCTGCTGCGAGAAGACCAGGTGGTCAGATCCATGGAGGGCGTGACCTCCGCGTCGGCCCAAGGAGCGCGTCCGTGAGCGAAGGCCGATTCAACCTGTCAGCGCTCGCCGTGCGCGAGCGTTCCATCACCCTGTTCCTGATCGTCTTGATTTCAGTGGCAGGCATTCTCGCGTTCTTCAAACTGGGCCGCGCGGAAGATCCGCCCTTCACGATCAAGCAGATGACGATCGTCACGGCATGGCCGGGCGCCACGGCGCAAGAGATGCAGGATCAGGTCGCCGAGCCGCTGGAAAAGCGCATGCAGGAACTGCGCTGGTACGACCGCACGGAGACCTACACCCGCCCGGGCCTGGCCTTCACCATGGTGTCGCTGCTTGACAGCACACCGCCTTCAGCGGTGCAGGAGGAGTTCTACCAGGCCAGGAAGAAGATTGGCGACGAGGCCCGCAAGCTGCCCGCGGGCGTCATCGGCCCGATGGTCAACGACGAGTACGCGGATGTGACCTTTGCCCTCTTGGCCCTCAAGGCCCAGGGCGAGCCTCAAAGGCGGCTGGTGCGCGACGCGGAAGCGCTGCGCCAGCAGTTGCTGCACGTGGCTGGTGTCAAGAAGGTCAACATCATCGGCGAGCAGCCTGAGCGCATTTTTGTGTCCTTCTCACATGATCGCCTGGCCACCCTGGGCGTGGCCCCGCAAGACCTCTTTGCCGCGCTCAACAGCCAAAACCTGCTCACCCCGGCCGGATCCATCGAAACCCGGGGGCCACAGGTCATGCTTCGCGTCGACGGCGCGTTCGACACCTTGGAGAAGATCCGCCAGACGCCCATCGTGGCGCAGGGGCGGACACTCAAGTTGTCGGACGTGGCGAGTGTCGAGCGTGGGTATGAAGACCCCTCTACCTTTCTGATCCGCAACGGCGGTGAACCGGCTCTGCTGCTCGGCGTGGTGATGCGCGACGACTGGAACGGGCTTGAGTTGGGAAAGGCCCTGGAGGCCGAAGTCACCCGCATCAACGGCGCGCTCCCACTTGGCATGAGCCTGACCAAGGTGACCGACCAGGCCGTGAACATCAGCTCGGCGGTCGATGAATTCATGGTCAAGTTCTTCGTGGCCTTGCTGGTCGTGATGGCGGTCTGCTTCGTCAGCATGGGTTGGCACGTCGGCATCGTGGTGGCGGCGGCCGTGCCGCTGACATTGGCTGCGGTGTTCGTCATCATGGCGGCCACGGGCAAGAACTTTGACCGCATCACGCTGGGCTCGTTGATCCTGGCGCTGGGCCTGCTGGTGGACGACGCCATCATCGCCATCGAGATGATGGTGGTGAAGATGGAGGAGGGCTATGGCCGTATCGAGGCATCGGCCTATGCCTGGAGCCACACCGCGGCCCCGATGTTGTCGGGCACCCTGGTGACGGCCGTCGGCTTCATGCCCAATGGCTTCGCGCGCTCCACCGCGGGCGAGTACACCGGCAACATGTTCTGGATTGTGGGCTTCGCGTTGATGGCCTCCTGGGTGGTGGCCGTGGCCTTCACGCCCTACCTGGGTGTCAAGCTTCTGCCTGAGCTGCCCAAGGTCGAAGGCGGGCACGAGGCCATCTACAACACCCCGCGTTACAACCGGTTCCGCCAGGTGCTTGGCCGGGTCATCGCGCGCAAGTGGCTTGTTGCGGCCACGGTGGTGACACTGTTCGTCATGGCGGTGCTGGGCATGGCGGTGGTCAAAAAGCAGTTCTTTCCGACCTCCGACCGCCCGGAGGTGCTGGTTGAGGTGCAGATGCCTTATGGCACCTCGATCGCACAGACCAGCGCTGCCACGGCCAAGGTCGAAGACTGGCTGGCCAAGCAGCCAGAGGCCCGGATCGTGACCTCTTACATCGGCCAGGGCGCGCCGCGCTTTTTTCTGGCGATGTCCCCTGAGCTGCCCGACCCGTCGTTTGCCAAGACCGTGGTGCTGACCGGCAACGACAAGGAGCGCGAGGCCCTCAAGTTCAGGCTGCGTCAGGCGGTGGCCGACGGGCTGGCCCCCGAGGCCCAGGTTCGCGTCACCCAGATCGTGTTCGGCCCCCCGTCACCCTTCCCGGTGGCCTACCGCGTGGTGGGCCCGGACCCGGACCAACTGCGCGAGATCGCGGCCCAAGTCGAGGCCGTGATGCGCGCCAGCCCGATGATGCGCACGGTCAACACCGACTGGGGTCCGCGTGTGCCCACCCTGCATTTCACACTGGACCCGGACCGGCTCCATGCCCTTGGGCTGAGCGCCAGCGCCGTGGCCCAGCAGTTGCAGTTCCTGCTCAGCGGCGCTCCGCTGACGGAGGTGCGTGAGGACATCCGCTCGGTGCAGGTGATCGGGCGTGCCGCTGGCGATGTCCGTCTCAACCCCGCGAAGATTGCTGCGCTGTCGCTGGTCGGGGGGGCGGGGCAGCGCATCCCCTTGTCGCAGGTGGGCCAGGTCGAGGTGCGCATGGAAGACCCCATCCTGCGGCGCCGTGACCGCATGCCAACCCTCACCGTGCGTGGCGACATCGCCGACGGCTTGCAGCCGCCGGACGTGTCAACAGCCATGACCCGGCAGCTCCAGCCCATCATGGACAAGCTGCCCGGGGGCTACCGCCTCGTGGAGGCCGGCTCCATCGAAGAGTCTGGCAAGGCCACGGTGGCCATGCTGCCGATCTTCCCCATCATGCTGGCCGCCACGCTGCTGATCATCATCCTGCAGGTGCGCTCGATCTCGGGCATGGTCATGGTCTTCCTGACCAGCCCACTGGGCTTGATCGGGGTGGTTCCCACCTTGCTGCTGTTCCAGCAACCTTTCGGCATCAATGCGCTGGTCGGCTTGATTGCGCTGTCGGGGATCCTGATGCGCAACACCTTGATCCTGATCGGGCAGATCCGTGAGAACGAACAGGCCGGGCTCGATCCATTCCGTGCGGTGGTGGAAGCCACCGTGCAACGGGCTCGTCCCGTGATCCTGACCGCCTTGGCCGCCATCCTGGCTTTCATTCCGCTGACCCATTCCGTGTTCTGGGGAACCCTGGCCTACACCCTGATCGGCGGCACCTTGGCCGGCACAGTCCTGACCCTCGTCTTTCTGCCTGCCATGTATGCCATCTGGTTCAGGATTCGGGCCACCGACCTGAAGCACGGCCTCCGCGGCTGAACACCCCCCCACCTAGGAACCACCATGTCTGAATCCAGAGTTGTTGTTGTGACCGGCGTGTCGTCGGGCATCGGGCGCGCCGCTGCCATCCGGTTTGCCGAGCAGGGTTGTCGGGTGTTTGGCACTGTGCGCAACACCGCGAAAGCGCAAGCCATCCCCAAGGTCACGCTGGTCGAGATGGACCTCCGGGACGACGGGGCCGTCGAGCGTGGGGTCAAGTCCATCCTGGCGCAGGCCGGACGCATCGATGTGCTGGTCAACAGTGCCGGTGTCACCTTGTTGGGTGCTGCGGAAGAAACCTCCATCAAAGAAGCCCAGACCTTGTTCGATACCAACCTCTTCGGCCTGCTTCGGGTCATCCAGGCCGTGCTGCCGCACATGCGGCAGCAGCAATCGGGGCGCATCGTCAATGTCAGCTCGGTGCTGGGCTTTTTGCCCGCGCCTTACATGGCGCTTTATTCGGCGTCCAAACACGCGGTCGAAGGCCTGGCTGAAACGCTGGATCACGAGGTCCGCCAATTCGGCGTTCGCGTTTCGCTGGTCGAGCCCTCGTTCACCAAAACCAACCTGGACCTGAACGCCCCCCAGGCGGCGATCAGGATCGCCGCCTACAGCCAGGAGCTTGGCATTGTTGCCAAGGCGATCCAGAACAACGTGCAAAAGGCGCCCTTGCCCGACGGGGTGGCCGCCACGATCGTCAAGGCGGCACTGGGGCCCTGGAAAATGCGCCACACGCCCCGAGGCGAAGCGGCTCTTCTGGCCAAGCTGCGCCGCTTCATGCCCGCGGGCCCGGTGGAGAAGGGGCTGCGGAAAACGTTCGGGCTGGCTTGACGAGATCCGTGATCGAATGACTTCGCCGCCTGCGTCATTGAAGGGTCTCTTTCGACAGGGCGAGCCTGGTCAACGCAGGGGCTTCCTGGGCCCACCTTGCTTGCCTTGACTGCCGTGCTGCCAGCGGCAGCGTTTTACCCACTGATCAGTGCCAAGGGCCGGGCCAGGCTTGTTCTTCCAACTGGCCATGCCGAGTCGCCAGCCTGAATCGTGCAGTCCATGGGCGCTGGACCGGAAATGCCCGATGGGAGCGCCCGTCTGGCGTCACATCTTTCAGTCCAGTTGAATGCCACTGGCCGCCACCAGCGATTTCCACCGCTCCTGATCTTGCAAGACCATCTTGCTCAACGTGCCAGCATCTTCATAGCGGAGATTGATCTCCATGCGCTTCGCGGCATCCTGCATGGCGACGGTCCGCAGCGTGTTGCGCACATCAAGACCCAACTGGCCGACCAGGGCTGCAGGCGTTCGCGCAGGCGCGAACAGGCCGTACCACTCGATCAGTTGCAGGGCCGCGAGCCCTGATTCAGCGAAGGTGGGGGTGTCGGGCAGCGTCGCCAGTCGCCGGGGGCTGGTGACCGCCAGAACGCGGATGCGCCCGCTGCGATGAAGGTCCAGCAGGGTCGGCAGCGGGTTGAAGGTGCATGCCACCTGGCCTGCCATCAGGTCCTGCAGGCCCGGCGCGACGCCTCGATAGGGGACATGGGTGAGGGTGACTCCGAGCTCGTGACCCATTTGCACACCGAGGAAGTGGGGCGCGCTTCCCGGGCCAGGGGTCGCGTAGGTGGCCTGTGCCGGGTGCGTTCGAGCCCACTGAAGGAAGCTCTGCAAGCTGTTGATCCCGGAAGATCCATTCACGGCCAAGGCAAAACAATGCTCGCCCAGGCAGGCCACTGGGACCAGGTCGCGCTGCGCATTGAAGAGCGGCGTCTTGTAGAGCAGAGGCGCCAACGTCAACACAGATGACGGCGTCAACAGCAGGTTGCTGCCGTCGGCCAAGGCCTGCACGGTGGCCTGCACCGCAAGCTGGCCCGCAGCCCCTGACTTGTTCTCGATGACATACGCCACTTGGGGATCCTGAGATTGGCTGGCCAGCGCGCGGGCCAGGCTGTCGGCGGTGCCCCCTGGCGGAAAGCCGACGAAGAGCTTTCGGATGTTGCGCTCACCCTGGGCGTGGGCCGCAGTCTTTCCAAAGAGGAGGGCGAGCGCTGCCGCCTGGACAAGCCGCCTGCGACGGAGAGGGGATGAGTTCATGAAGGGCAATGTGGGATTGGGAGAGTGGGGGAGTGGGTTTGAGCGGTGACGCAGCCACCCACGGCACGACCTTTTGGGGGCTCGAAGGGTGGTCTGCGGGGCGCGCCGGGCGCGATCAGAAGCGGTGCCGGATGCCCAGCGCAAAGCTGTGGCCTGTGGCGCCGACCGTGGCAGCTTGTTGCCGGGTTTGCGTCTGATCCTGCGAGGCCAGCACGTAGACCTCGGTGCGGGCTGACAGGTAGTGGTCGTAGCCCAGGGTCAGCACCTTGCGCGACACATTGCCGCCCGCTGCGGTGGCCGCCACCGCCGTCGGCGTGTTGCCCGTCGTGCGTGAGCCATAGCCCGCGATCCAGCGCCCAGCCCCGATGGGCAGGCTGGCACTCAGGTCCCACACCCGGTACTGCACCGCTTGAGGCGCGGCGGCCGTGCCCAGATTCTGAATCTGCCCCAGGTGTCCGAACACCTTGAGAGGGCTGAAGTCATAACTGGCGGCCCATTGCCAGGCGCGGGTGTTGTTGGACGAGGTGCCGTCGGCAAACGTCACCGGATTGCGATTGACGCTTTGCCATGCTATGGACGAGTTGAAGGCACCTTGCCCATAGGCCAGCCGCACGGCACTGTTGGGCCCCCCCAGATTCTGCGAGGCGGCATAGGCGACGGACCCCGACAGCCCGGCGCGCACCGGGCTGTCGTACACCACGGAGTTGGCCCAGGCCGTGCCGCCAGACAGGGGTGATCCGATGAAGGTCAGCAGGTTGATCGGTGAGAACGTGGTGCTGTCGCCCAGTGCATTGCTGGTGACCGAGTTGGTGAACAGCAGTGTGGTGACATTGCCGATCCGCACCCGTCCCAGGGTGGTGTCGCTCAAACCCACCCAGGCGGCACGAGAGAAGAAGGGGTCTGCTGCCACATTGACGGGGGCCGGCAGGGCATCACTGCGACCGGCCGCCCCTGATTCGTTGCGGATGAATGAGGACAGCTCGAAGATGGCCTGGCGCCCATTGCCCAGGTCTTCCTGGCCGCGCAATCCCCAATGGCTGGTCGACAAGCCGCCGCTGAACTGCTTGTTGATGGGCTTGTCGAGTGCATTGACACCCGACGCATTGGTGACGCTGCCCACGGCGGCATCGATGAGACCGTAAAGCTGGACACCTGACGCCGGTGCGGTCTGTGCCTGGGCCTCTGCCTGCAATGGCAGTGTGCCGGCCAGACCGAGCGCCAGGGCTGTGACGAGGCCGTTGGATGAGTTCATGTTTTTGTCTCCTGTTGTGAATGAAAGGCGCGCAACGTCCCCAGCCGGTGCAGACACCCGCTTGATCGTTGGGGAGGGGAATCCAATGCGGGCCTGTGCTCAGATGAGCACCGCCGCAGCCTGGCGGGCCAGGCTCAGGGCGGGTTCAGGATGAGCCGCGCGTCGGTGTTGGCGTTGGCGTCGATGCCGGGGCCGTGGCCTGCAAACTTTGCAAGGCCATGCCGGTACTCAGGGGCTTGCCGGCGGCGGCCCACCACCCGCTGCGCACCTCTTGCACGACACAGCGGGTCATGGGTCTGAATCCTTCTCCGCCGACGCGGACGACCGCGTCGGTGAGGGCTTCCATCAATTCGGCCACCTTGTGTTCGGGCAGAACACCTTCGAGCATCTTGACTTCAATGAATGGCATGGGATCCCTCTTACAGAATGGTTGAAACGGTTTCGAACGGCAGCCGAGGGCCGCGGGGGCGCAAGGACTCGCTGTCGCCATACCCCAGGTTGATGAGGAAGTTGCTGCGGCAGGCGCTGTCCGGGAAAAACGCCTCGTCCAGCGCGGCGCTGTTGAAGCCGCTCATGGGCCCGCAGTCCAGACCCAGCAGGCGCGCGGCCATGATCAGGTAGGCCCCTTGCAGGCTGCTGTTGCGCAGGGCCGTGCTCTGGCTCAGCGCCGGGTCCGTGGCAAAGCTCTGCGCTGCCTGTGGGGCGTGGGGGAATTGCGTCGGCAGGTGCTCGTAGAAGCGCAAGTCCTGGGCGACGATCACCGTCACGGGGGCCGAATCGACCTTGTCGACATTGCCCGGTGCCAGGCACTTTCGCAGGCGTGCCTTGCCCTCCGGGCTGCAGACAAAGACGTAGCGCGCGGGCTGGGTGTTCATGGAGGTCGGCCCCCATTGGGCCAGCTCGCTGACCTGGCGCAACAAGTCGAGCGGGACCGGGTGGTCCAGGAATCGGGCGTAGGTGCGGGCCGCCAAAAAGGCCTGCTCTTGGGCGTGCATCATGGCTTGATGGGCTGTATGAATCATGTCGTGGGTGGGTTCAGGCGGCGGTGTAGGCCGTCTTGACCGTGGTGTAGAACTCGCTGGCATAGCTGCCTTGCTCGCGAGCCCCCATGCTGGAGGCCTTGCGCCCGCCGAAGGGCACGTGGTAGTCCGCGCCCGCGGTGGGGGTGTTGACCATCACCATGCCCGCCTGGGCGTGGCGTTTGAAGTGACTGGCATGGCGCAGGCTCGTGGTGCAGAGGCCGCTGGAGAGCCCGAAGGGCGTGTCGTTGGCCAGCGCGAGGGCCTGATCCAGGTCTGCTGCCCGCAGCACCGTGGCCACCGGGCCGAAGACCTCCTCGCGGTT
Organism: Curvibacter sp. EU05-FHT14A10; assembly: GCF_058791075.1. Lineage (NCBI taxonomy): Bacteria > Pseudomonadati > Pseudomonadota > Betaproteobacteria > Burkholderiales > Comamonadaceae > Curvibacter > Curvibacter sp. EU05-FHT14A10. Next base: position 596,799 of record NZ_JBYTDE010000002.1, on the reverse strand, counting down.
GATCTTCATCTCGGGGTGGGTGTCGGTGAACAGCGCAGGCGTCAGAAAGAACCCCGGTCGGCCCCGCTCGTCGTGGGCCACAGGCGCTCCGCCAAACGCCAGCGTGGCGCCTTCATTTTTGGCGGACGCGATATAGCCCAGGTCAACCGCCAGCTGGCGTTCGTCCACCACAGGACCAATGTCCACGCCCGGGCTGCGGGCGTCGCCCACCTTCAACTGGCCGAGACGTTCCATGAGGGCCGCGACAAAGCGGTCATGGATGCCGTCCGTGACGATCAGCCGGCTGGTGGCCGTGCAGCGCTGGCCTGTCGAGTAGTAGGCCCCTTGCACGGCACAGTTCACGGCGACCGGCAGGTCCGCGTCGTCCAGCACGATCAGGGGGTTCTTGCCACCCATTTCGAGCTGGAACTTGATGCCGTGTGCCGCGCAGGATTGCGCCAGGCGGCGACCTGTGGCTTGCGATCCCGTGAAACTGACGCCGGCCACCCGGGGGTCTTCGGTCAGCACGGCTCCGACCTCGGCCCCTCGGCCCATGACCAGGTTGAATACGCCATCGGGCAATCCGCTGCGCGACAGGATTTCGGCCAGGGCCCAGGCGCTGCCGGGCACCAGTTCGGCCGGCTTGAACACCACGCAGTTGCCGTAGGCCAAGGCGGGTGCCATCTTCCAGGCCGGTATGGCGATCGGGAAATTCCAGGGGGTGATCAGGCTCACCACGCCCAGTGGCTCGCGGGTGACTTCCACGGTGATGCCTGGGCGCACCGAAGGCAGCACATCCCCTCGCAAGCGCAGGGCCTCGCCCGCAAAATATTTGAAGATCTGGCCTGCACGGGTCACCTCGCCAATGGCCTCGGGAAGGGTCTTGCCTTCCTCCCGGGCCAGCAGATCGCCCAGTTCCTGGGCGCGGGCCAGCAACTCATGGCCCACCCGGTCCAGCACGTCAAAGCGTTGTTGGGGAGTGGATTGGGCCCAGGCTGGGGCGGCCGCATGGGCCGCCGCCACGGCCTCTCGGGCTTGTGCTGCATCGGCCTGGGCGAATTCACCGATGACGTCGCGCACATCCGAGGGGTTGATGTTGGGCACGGCGCGAACCCCTTCGCGCCATTGCCCGCCGATGTAGTTGGGTTTCATGAGCGCGCTCCGTTGCCCTTTTGGCGGAAGCGCTCCTGCCATTCGGCCAGGGGCATGAAGCTGGGGTCTTCACGAACCATGGCCAAGGTTTCGGCCAGCAGTTCCTCCTCGGTCTTCGCCAGGTCCAGGGGGGTGCCGTACGGCTGGTTGACGTAATAGGGCGTGTCCATGTAGACCTCGACCCGGTTGCCTTCAGGATCAAAGTAATAGACCGACCAGGCGTTGCCGTGGTTCATGGGCTGAATCTGGGTGGCTCCCAGCGCCGCTGCCTGTTCGCGGTTCCATCTCAGTTCGGCCAGGTCGGGCACGATGAACGAGGCCTGCATGATCGTGCTGACCGGCGACTCGGCCGAGCGGCCCCCAGACAAGACAAACTGGTGGTGTTGGTCTTCGGTTGCACTCATGAAGACCAGGCGATTGCCAAAGTTCTTGCCGAGGCCTTCGTCGGTGATGGTGAGGCGAAAGACCCGGGTGTAGAAGTCCACCATGCGGTCGACATCGTAGACATAGATGCCGAAGTGAGCGGGGGTCGGGCGCGAGACTTTCATGATTACTCCTTTTGAATGTGGGCGTCTTTGACCAGCTGGGTCCAACGCTTGAGATCGCTTTGCATCGTGGCCTGCAGCTCGGCAGGGCTGCTGGCACGGACCTCGCCGCCCGTGATCTCTTCGAGCCGTGCGCGCACCGCTTCGTCGGCCAGGGCCTTGCGCACCTCGTGTTGCATGCGCTCCAACAGGGGTTTTGGCAGCCCGGCTGGCGCGAGCAAACCCGTCCAGGAGCGGACATCGAACTGAGGAACGCCCTGTTCGGCCACGGTGCGGACCTCAGGCATGCCTGGCCAGCGAGAGGGCCCCGTGGTGGCCAGTGCCTGTAGCTTGCCGGATCGGATGTGCTGCACGGCTGCGGTCGGGGCCACCAGAACCAGGTCAATCTCACCCCCCAGCAAGCCGGTCATGGCGGCGCTTTCGCCGCGGTAGGGCACATGAACCATCTGAACCCCGGCCTGTTGGGCCAGCAGGGCGCCGGCCATGTGCTGACCGGTACCTACGCCGGCCGAGCCATAGGTCAATTCGTTACCTCGAGACCGCGCTGCCTTGAGGGCATCCTGCAAGCCCGTGTACCGGCTACCGGCCTGGGCCACGACCAGAAAGGGGAAGGTGGTCAGGGCCGACACGGCCTGGAATGATTTCAGCGTGTCGTAGGGCAGGCGGTCATACAGGGCACCTGCGATCGCGTGCCCGCCGGTGACCAGCAGCAGGGTGTAGCCGTCGGGGCGTGCTGCGGCCACGGTGCCGGCGGCAATCGTGCCGCCAGCGCCCGGTTTGGGCTCGACCACCACAGCTTGCCCCAGGCCTTTGCCCAACTCGGTGGCCAGGATGCGAGCCACCGCATCGGCGTTGCCGCCGGCGCCAAAGCCGTGCAACAGCCTCAACGGCCGATCGGGGTAACGGGAGGCCTGAGCCCAGCCGCTCACGGCGGGCATCAGGCAGGCCGCACCCAGGGCCAAGCCTGCGCGTCTGCGCGTCAATGTCATCTTTGTCTCCTTGTGATCGGGCCAGGGCCTTATTGCGCGGCCTGTGCCACGGGGTTGCGCAACACCCCGATGCCTTCGATCTCGACTTCGACCACATCGCCGGGCACCATGAAGCGCGGGGGCTTGCTGCTCCAGCCCACCCCACCTGGCGTGCCGGTGACGATCACGTCACCGGGGACCAGGGTGAAGATGGTGGAGGCGTAGGCGATTTGTTGCGCCACCGAGAAGATCATGTTCCCGGTGTTCGTGTGCTGCATCCGCTCGCCGTTGAGTCGGGTGCTCAGTTCGAGTGGGCGGGCTGGATCGATCTCGTCGGCGGTGATCATCCAGGGGCCGAATGCGCCGGTGGATTCGAAGTTCTTGCCGGCTGCGATGGCCTTGGCGTGAAACTGCCATTCGCGGATGCTGGCGTCGTTGTAGATCGAGTAGCCGGCCACGTAGTCATGGGCTTGGGCTTCGGGGATGTTGCGGCCGCTGCGTCCGATCACCACGGCCAGTTCTCCTTCCCAGTCCAGCGAATTCGAGCAATGCGGGCGCAGGATGGCCTGGCCATGAGCGGCCTGCGAACGCCAGGTGCGCAGAAAGATCGGGGGGTGGTCGGAGAGCTCGCGATCCAGACCGGCGGCCACCACTTCCTTGTGGTGGTCGTGGTAGTTGCGGATGGCGCAGATGATTTTCTCGGGTTGGGTGATCACGGGCAGGTAGGTGATGTCACCCAGCGCAATGTCGGCCTTGACCCAGGCGCTGTCCTGGGCGAGTTGTGGCAGGCGGCCCGCGCTCAGATAGGACTGCAGGGTCGGGTATTGCGGATGGGCGCGACCCAGGTCGGCGACTCGGTCGCCGATCACGGCCCCCCAAGAGGCCACACCCTGGTGTTGGAACGACAAAAGCTTCATGGTCGACTTTCAGAGGCGAAGAAAAAAATCGTCACAGCCGGCAAGCTCTTCGAACACCTGCCTGGCTCTGCAGCCTGAGGAAAACCCTTAGATCTGCAATCAACTCATTTGTTAAATCAGTCGGGCGGACTTTATCCAGTAAGAAATGGGCATTCAAACGATTTCTTCTCACTATGTCTTGCGTTTATTGCACTCCGAAAGACAATGGCGGGATGCGAAGAAAAATCCCCAGCACCAGTTCTCTGAGCGCTTTCGAAGCCGCCGCCCGCCACTCCAGCTTCACCGAGGCCGCCAACGAATTGGCCTTGACCCAAAGCGCCATCTGCCGGCAGATCGGGGGCTTGGAAGAGTTTCTGGGCGTGAAGCTGTTCCGTCGCACCCGCCGAGGGGTGCTGCTGACCGAAGCGGGCGAGGTCTATCACCGCCAGGTGACCCAGCGTCTGGACGATGTCGAGCGCGACACGCTGGATCTCATGGCCCGGCAAGGGCGAGGAGGGCGTCTGGATCTGGCGGTGGTACCGACCTTCGGGACCCGTTGGTTGATCCCTCGCCTGCCCGACTTTTCGAAGAGGCATCCCGACATCACCATCAACCTGAGCAGTCGAACGCGTCCATTCTTGTTTGACGAGACCCGCATCGATGCTGCCATCTATGCCGGGGATGGCAACTGGCCCGGTGCCAACACCACCTGCCTGATGCAGGAAGCGCTGATCCCGGTCTGCAGCCCTGAGCTGATTGCGCCGCGGCGCGCGCTTTCGCCACAGGAGTTGGCCCAATTCCCGCTGCTGCAACAAAGCACGCGCCCTTATGCCTGGCGCCAGTGGTTCGAGTCTGTGGGGTACCTGCCTGGCAACGAGCTCGCGGGCCCCAGCTATGAGCTGTTCTTCATGTCTTTGGAGGCCGCGGTCGTGGGGCTCGGCGTCGCTTTGGTGCCGGAATACGACCTCGGCAGCGACATCGCCTCAGGGCGCTTGATCATCCCCATCCAGCATGCCTGCCCCAGTGATCGGGCCTACTACCTGGCCTACCCGGAGCACAAGGCAGAGTCTCCGACGCTCAAGCTCTTCAAGGCATGGTTGGTCGCGGAGACTCAAGGCCTGGATGTCGCGAGCCGCCATCTCCAGGCTTGAGAGCGTCAAGTTACCCAGCGACCAGGTTGGCCGCGAGCTTGATTCGACGTTGACAGATGATCACTCTGCTGGCTGTCAATGTCTTCATGGCGCTCATCGACAGGCGCCACGTCAATCACGTGCAGGTGACCTGCTGGTTGACCACCTGTGTGCCTGCGTGCCTGCGAACCTGCCGGCGTCCTGTCCACCGACCCAAAACGGCGCGGCGCGGATCATTGGAATGCGCGCATACCTCCATCCCAAGCCCGCCACCGATGACCTGCAGCGGCTGGCCGCCATGACAGCCCGCCCGGCTCATCAGTTTGAGGCCGACGATTTCAGGTGCGCGCCCGAAGTGCCCAAGCCTTCACAGCTTCAGATGCGCTGAGGTGGGTATGCGGTGGGGGTGCGGTGGGGGTGCGGTGGCCGGCCCTCGCCGAAGGCGATCAAAAGGCTTCCCATTGATCGTCGGCCCCACCCGCTGCGGTGTTTTTGCTGTTGCCCGCGGGTTTGGGCAGTGCCACGGGTGCTGCCGCCTTTTTGGGCAGGTGGTGCACCTGGCCCAGCGTGGGCGCTGCGGCCACCATGCGCACCGGTGGGGGCATCGGTGCGCGGCGGGACGCTTGGCCTGGCAAGTCATTGAGCTTGAACGAAGCCACGGCCTGCACCAGGTCCAGGGCTTGCGACTTCAGGCCGTCTGCGGCCGAGGCCATCTGTTCGACCAGCGCGGCGTTCTGTTGGGTCACCTTGTCCATGTCTTCGACCGCCACGCCCACCTCGGTCACCCCTGCGGCCTGCTCGGCGCTGGCGGCGTTGATTTCGCCAATGATGTCGGTCACCCGGCGGATGCTGTTGACCACTTCGGCCATGGTGCCGCCCGCCTTGTCGACCAGGTCGGTGCCCCGCTCAACCCGTTCGACGTTCGCGTTGATCAGGGTCTTGATTTCCTTGGCGGCCTCTGCACTGCGCCCGGCGAGCGAGCGGACTTCGCTGGCCACCACGGCAAAGCCGCGCCCCTGTTCCCCGGCCCGGGCCGCTTCGACGGCCGCGTTCAGCGCCAGGATGTTGGTCTGGAAAGCAATGGCGTCGATCACGCCGATGATCTCGCTGATCTTTCGGCTGGCGTCGTTGATGCCTCGCATGGTTTCGACCACGTCAGAGACCACCTGCCCCCCCTGGGATGCGATGGCGGACGCACTCTGGGCCAGCTGGTTGGCCTGGCTGGCCGCGTCGGCATTTTGTTTGACCGTGGCGCTGAGTTCTTCCATGCTGGAGGCGGTCTGCTCCAGCGAGCTGGCCTGTTGCTCGGTGCGCATGGACAGGTCGTTGTTGCCCTGGGCGATCTCGGCGGCTGCGGTGGAAACCCGCTCGGAGTTGGCTCGGACATTCGAGACCACTTTGGCCAGGCCGGCCTGCATGCTTTGCAGGGCACGCAGCAGTACCGCCGTCTCGTCCTGGCCATGGGCTTGAATATCGGCCGTCAGGTCTCCCGAGGCGACGCTCTCGGAAATTTTCACCGCGCGGTTCAGTGGCAACACAATCGACTTGGCCACCACATAGGCCGCAGCCACGGCCACCAACACCCCGGCGACCGAGATCGCGATGGCCAGCTTCATTGCCAGATCAGCAGCGTCATCGGCGCGTTGACCGTCTTCCTTCATCAGCGCTTCCTGGTAGGCCGTGAAAGCCGCCACCGCTGCAAAGTAATCATCTTGCGGCTTCTGGAAGTCGTCAAAAATGTAAACACCGGCTTCCTCAACCTTGCCGATGGCCAGGAACGACATCAGGTCAGCCCGGGCTTTGGCGTAAGCCTCTCGTTTGACGATCAGGTCATTCAACAGCTCCAAGGCCTTGGGGTGGGTCATGTCGGCCTTGAGGCGGTCAATGATCTCGCCCCCGCGCTTTGCCTTTTCGTCGATCTGGCGCTGCCACTCTGTCGACTTCTCCAGGTCTTTGGCCGAGATGATCAGGTTGCGCAGAATGCGGGCCTGCTCGTTGATGGTCACCTGCAGTTCGGTCGCTCGAACGATTTGCGGGTAACGGTCTTGTGTGATGGACCTGATCGCGTCCTTCGAGCCACTGATGGAATGGATGCCGGTGTACGCGATGCCCAGCATGAGCAAGACCATGACGCCAAAGCCCAGCGCCAGGCGCGATCCAATCTTCAGACTTGGGAAAACCATGATGTCCTCGCAATCAATAGAGCGTTCTGAGCGCTCTCGTTTCAGCGCCTGGTGGCCGCCATGTTAATGGCGAATCGCGTGCTTGCCTGATCCTCGTTGAAGCCCTCTCGAATTCAGGCCCTGCCGGCTCCCAGGGTCTGGCCATCGCCTCGGCCTGGGCCGGCCCGCTCGGAAGCCTTTGCTGCGGTGCGCCAGCCTGGCGGCTAAGCCATCTGCCCAACTGCTTGCAAGACATCCAAGGGATCGGCGCGCAGCCGGTAGTCTGAATCGATGTGGGCCCAGGCGATTCGGCCGTCCCTGCCAACCACATAGCTTGCCGGAACAGGCAGCACCCATTGGCCGTTGCCATTGAGGGTCGGCAGGTCATTGCCAACCCGGCCGTACAGGTCCACCAACTCGGGCGGCAGCTCAAATGCCACACCGAAGGCCTGGGCGGCGGCCAGCGCAGAGTCGCTCAGGACCGGGAAGGCCAAGGCGTTCTTCTCGGCGGTGGACAGCGAGTTGTCCGGCGTCTGAGGCGAGATCGCGACCAGGCCAGCACCTCGGCGGCGCAATTCATCAAGCTGCTGCTGCCAGGCTCGCAGCTCCAGGTTGCAGTACGGGCACCAACCACCGCGGTAGAACACCAGCACGAGCGGGCCGCTTGCCCAAAGATCTGACAGGCGAACCGGCTTTCCCAGGGCGTCGGGCAGTGTGAGGTCTGGTGCCGGGTCGCCCACCTGCAGGGCCGAGCGTTCGATGCCCGTGGCGCGCAGTTCATCGGTGGCAGCCTCCATCATCTGGACGCGCGCGGGATCCACGCGAGCGATGAAGGCGGTCTTGTAGTCGGCCAGGGCTTGGGTCAGTGAGGTGGTCATGGTGTTGCCTGTGAACGGGTGGGGAAACGGGTTTGTGTGACTGCGATCAGCAGCCCCAACATGGCGATGAAAAGGCCCAGGCCTTCGGCTGGGCTGGGCAGGCGGCCGAGCACGGGCCAGGCCATGAGGGCGGCCAGCCCGGGCGCCAGCGCAGGGAACACAGCGGCCCGTGCGGCGCCCAGCAAGGACACCATCTTGGCGTAGCTGTAGAGCGTTCCAGCGCCTGCAATCAGGCCTTGAACCAGCACTTCAACCACCAGCACGCGGGGCTCGGTCGCCATCAGTCGCGCCGTGCCGCCCATCAGCAGGTAGGCCGGCACGTAGGTGACCAGCGCTGAAAACGAAATGACGGCGGTGGCCAGCAGGGGGTTCAGCTGGTGCCGGCGCAGGACGATGCCAAAACCGGCCCAGAGGGTTCCGGCGGCGATGAACATCAGATCGCCCAGCAGCGTGAGGCCCGTGAAGGCCGTGGCGGTCACACCTGACAGCACCACCAGACCCACTAACACGATGGTGATGCCCGTCAGACGCCGACGGGTGAGCGGATCGCCCAGCACCCAGGCACTGAGCAGCATGCCCATCACACTCATGGCAGCGAATGGAAAGATCGCCGCATGGCTGGATGGCGCCCATTGCAAGGCGCCGAACATCAGCAGTCCGAAAGGCGTTCCGGCCAGCATGGCGATCAGCAGCCAAACCCGCCAGCGTGCCAGCATCGCGTCGACATCACGCCACAGGGCCCAGACCAGCACCGGCAGTGTGACCAGGCCCGCCGTGCCGAATCGAAGCACGGTCAGGTCCGGAGAGCTCATGCCCTGTGCGATGCCCCATCGGGCGAAGACGGTGTACAGCGCCCCGATGCTGGCGGCGAGCAAGCCCACAGCAAGACCCAGGGCCAAGTGACGGGGGGCCGGTGCAGTCGTTGCAGCCATGGCCGCCTCAGAGGGCCGGTGCGGCGGGAAAGTCCACCGGAATCTGTGTGGTCGAGTGCAGGTAGTTGCTGACCACCTTGTCGCCGATCACGACCAGCGTGTCGACCAGGTTCTCCTGGGTCCAGCCTGCAGCAAAGAAGGCGTCCACCAAGGCCGGGTCGGCGTGGCCGCGCTCCACCGCCACCTGCTTGACAAGTTGGGCCAAGGCATCCAGCTTGGGGTCGAATGAGGCACCACCGCGACGGATCTCCAGGATCTGCTCGGGGCTGAAACCGACCATGCCACCGAGTGCGGTGTGCGCGGCCAGGCAGTACTTGCAGCCGTTGACCTGGCTCACGACGAGGTTGACCACTTCACGTGCCTTGCTGGTGATGCTGCTCTTGGCGTTCTGGAAAGCCAGGTAGTTGCCCAGGGCGTGCTCGGACAAGGCGAACGTGGCGTACAGGTTGGGCACAAAGCCCAGCGTCTTTTGCAGCTTGTCGAAGATGGCCTGGTTGGCGGGGCTGACCTGGTCACGGGTGGGAACTTGGAGGGTGTTCATGGCGGGGGGCCTTTCGGGGGGGGTAGGAATGCTGGAATTCAGGAATGGGTTGCGCTCACTGGGCGGTGTACCCACCATCGACCACGATCGACTGGCCGGTCAGGTAACGGGCCTTGTCACCCGCCACAAAGACGATGGTTTGAGCAATTTCTTCCACCGTGGCGGCGCGCTTGGCAGGCATCGAGGCCAGAAAGCCGGCTTTGGCCTCGTCGCTGCCACCCACGAAGCGGTCCAACATGGCGGTGGCGACCGGGCCCGGCGCCACGGCATTCACCCGCACACCGGTGGCCGCCACTTCGAGTGCCGCTGTCTTGGTCAGGCCTTCGACCGCGTGCTTGCTGGCCACGTAGACCGAAGCGCCTGCAGCCCCCACCTGCCCCGCAATGGACGACAGGTTGACGATGCTGCCGCTGCCTTGCTTGAGCATGGTGCGCAGTTCATGTTTGAGGCACAGCAGCGTACCCAGCACATTGGTGTTGAAGGTATGGGCGAAGTTGTCAACGCCCTGTTCCGTGATCGGGCCCATCTCGCCTTCAACGCCGGCATTGTTGATGGCGATGTCCAGCCGGCCGAAGCGCTGAACGGTCTGCTCGACCAAGCCCCGGACCTCGGCCTCGTCACGCACATCGGCGCGAAAGAACTCGGCCTGTGCCCCCAACGCGCGCAACTCGGCTGCCAGTGCCTGGCCTTCGGCCTCGCGGCGGCCGCTGATGGCCAGGTGACTGCCTTCGCGGGCAAATGCCAGCGCTGTTGCACGGCCGATGCCGGTCAGGGCACCGGTGACAAGGACGACGGGGTGGGTGGTTTCGGGGGTCATGGGGTGTTCCTCAAGGCTTTGGTGATGGGTTGAAGAGAAAATCAAAGAACCGGTCTGAGTACCGCGGGTGTTGCGATGGACGTACTTTGATTCAATCCCAGCCGATCGAATAGACCCATTCGATTCCTATAATTCATTCCTATCTGGACTTAAATAGGCCATTCGATGGACAAATTGCTGGCCATGCAGACCTTTGTTCGGGTCGTCGAAACCGGCAGCTTTTCGGCTGTCGCGCGTGAAACAAACACCTCCCAAAGCGCGATCAGCAAGCAGGTTGCGGGGCTGGAGCGTGCGCTGGGCGTGCAATTGCTCGCGCGCACCACGCGCTCGCTGTCGCTCACCGAGGCCGGGGATCGTTACTTCGAGCAGGCCCGGCGCCTGGTGTCTGAGGTGGCCGAGGCCGAGGCCCAGCTTCGTGCAGAAGAGCAGCAGTTGCAGGGCTGGCTGAGGATCGCCGCATCCGGTGCGTTTGGCCGGCTCAAGCTGTTCCCGCTGGTGCAGCGTTTTCTGGCGCTGCACCCTGGCGTGCGCATCGACCTGCGGCTGGCCGACGGCTTTATCGATCTGGTCGAGGAGGGCGTCGACATGGCCGTTCGCATCGGCGAACTGGCCGACAGCAGCATGATCGCCAGGCGCATCGGCACCACGCGACGCGGCCTGATCGCCAGCCGCGACTACCTGCGCAAGCTGCCTGAAGGGCGCACGTTGCCGCGCAGGCCAGAAGACCTGCTGCAGCACAACTGCATCGTCTACAGCGAGCTGGCCACCCGAAATGCCTGGAGCTTCATTGCCGGACCGGGCGCCGATGCCGAAGCCGGCAGCGTTCACACCATCCGGGCCGCTGGCAACCTGCAGACCAACGCCAGTGAAGTGGTGCGGGCCGCCGTGCTGGCCGGGCACGGCGTGGGTTACGCCCCCGTGTTCCTGTTCGAACAAGAGCTTGCCAGCGGCGAACTGACCTCATTGCTCTCAGACTGGACCGTGCAAGACCTGCCACTGCATCTGGTGATCCCGCCCCACCGCAGACACTCCGCCAAGGTGCGCGCATTTGGGGATTTTGTGGTGGCCAGCGGGTGTTGATTTGGATGAAAACCCCCGGCCCCTTGGGCCAGGTTTCGCCTTGAGATGAGCCCCAGTGCGAGAGGCCTTCACCACCCAAACGGTCGGTCTTCGCCGTCATTTCAGTCCGGCCTGCTGGCCCACCCTGTTGCATCAGCAGCGTGGCAGGGCTGGCCGATCTTGCATATTTCGATCAGCTTAACCAGCGGATCAGATCCAAACCTGCCACCAACTCCGATTGAAACTAGGCCACTGATTCCGATTCGATCCAGCTACCGTCGGAGACGGCATCCTTTTGGAACACTGCCTGATACGATGTCCGAGAACGGCCAGGAGCGGTCGATCGCGCTGCAACCTATACGCGACGGACACGTGATCATTTTTTGATGTAGTGGAGACTTCATGGAGATTCGTCGGTTCAGGCATGGTGACGAAACTGCGTTGTTCCATGTGTATTTCACGGCCATCCATGAAATTGCCTACCGCAACTACACACCTGAGCAAATTGATGCATGGGCACCGGCTGACCTCGACATGGACCTATGGGCAAACAAGGTTCAAGAAATTCGCCCGTTCTTAGTTGAGCTTGATGGCGAAATCGTTGGCTATGCGGACGTTCAGCCACAGGGCTACATCGACCATTTTTTCGTATCAGGCGCACATCCGCGACAGGGAATTGGCACACTGCTGATGGCCCGTATCCATGAGGAAGCCAAGTCGCTCGGACTGACCGAGCTGACATCAGATGTGAGCAAGACTGCTGAGCCGTTCTTTGCTCTCCATGGATTCAAAGTCGCAGAGCGAAGACTACCAATGCGTCGTGGTGTGAGTATTCCAAATGCCCTGATGCGCAAGCAGCTTCAACGTGATGGATGAGCATCGGCTAGAACCGTTCTTTGACCTACAGAATCCGGCCAGAAGCGGTCCCTCGCTTCAGCCGCAAAATCGGCTGATTTATACGAGACGTGTACATGCAGGTTCGTAGCATCGCAACTTCCGACATTGAGGCTATCCATGGCCTTTTGGTGACCAGCGGGTGGGCCCATCGGGTGGGTGGCGTCGAAGAACTCGAGCGGCTGATTCTGGCATCACAGCAGGCGGTGGTCGCTGTTGCAGACAATGAGATCGTCGGCTTCGCTCGCGCGATCACTGACGGCATATCCAATGGGTACGTGTCCATGGTCGTCGTCGCAGAGAAGCATCGGCGACGGGGCATTGGGCAGGCGCTCGTTGAACGCCTTGTCGCGTCTGGGTCGAACATCACTTGGGTGCTTCGTGCGGGCCGGCCAGGGGCTGCAGAGTTTTTTGCAAAGCTGGGCTTCGTAGCGTCCGAAACTGCTATGGAGCGATTGCGGCGGTGATCTGCGGCGATGGCTTCCATTGTCGAGGGTGCTATGTCGGGATGTGAAAGCGCCCAACTCCAACAGAACGTCCGCTAATGAAAGTCGTATGTCCGCTTTGGGCCCCAAGCAGAAGTTCGCTCCGCTCCTAAGCAGACATTGCGCCCGCCCGATGGACCAGGGAGGATTTCACTGCCCGCGACCGAATTTCCACCAAGGCTTCTTTGTCGATTCGGCAGGTATCGTCAGAGTTGGTGGTGGGGCGGCTTGGCTTAAGGACTGAGCGCAGATCGAGTTCCAAACGGCGGCATCCAATGGCATGACCCTCGACCAGTCAACTTTCCCCGTGAACGCAGGATGAGGTGCGAAGCCGAAGAACTGTCCCGCAGCCCGCGAGATGCCGCGTTCCTTCAGCAAAGCAACGCCTTGGCTCAAAAGATGTTGCTCCTGCCAAGGCTGATCATTCATCAATGCAGCAAATTCTTGCCGGCTTGATGCGACTCGCTGGACGCCGCCCTCCAAAACATCCAATTTCTCCACCTCACCGGACCTGCGTTCGAAGAAAAGGTCTCCGAATGCTGATGCCCCAATGGGGCCTACTTGACCTGTGACCACGCTTTGCCATTCGGCAAGTAATCTACCGAAGTCGAGATGCTCTGCATCGACAAATAGATCGTCCCAAGTTAATGAACTCATGGGTAGAAATTGAACTGGAAGAGGGTGGTGAAAGACGGCTTCTGGCCGATAGTACTCATTCGCGGAAGCGTCCCGTATGTCTGCAGACCAGCCTGAGCGGCCCCCAGCAACGGGAGTCGGCTCTGCTGTGGTTGCAGACCTTGGACCGATGATGCCTACAGACCGCTGGGGGTGCCAAATCAGACGGTGGCCCCAGATCTGCAAGAAGTGGTTGCAGGGTGAAGGAACGACTGGGGGCCCCGTCTCGAATTGGCATCACATGGCCGGGTAAGCCGATCAGCGTACACCGAGGTAACGCTGGAACCAGTTGATCGCCGCCTGGGATGTGCTGTCGAAGTCTCGTTCGTAGACGTCGAAGTGCCCGGCTCCCGGCACGATACGCAAAGCCTTGGGTTCCAGTGCGCGAGCATAAGCACTCAGCGCCAGATCCGTGGGGGTGACGCTGTCGTGTTCGGCCACCTGCATCAGCAGCGCCGTCGGGCTGATGCGGTCGATGAAATCCACTGGGTTGTAGCCACGTGCCGCTTCCACCGACCGCAACGTGACCTCCGGTACGGCACCGGGGGCTCGTGTATAGGCGGCGGTGTACCAGTCCACGGCCTCCTGGCTGCGGTAGATCGCATTGGAAGTCGCGTCGCCCATCAGGCGCAGCCGGGTCGGGGCTTCGCCACGGGCGCGGCGCAAGCGTTCTTCTGCAAAACGCCGAAGCAACGCGGCCTCAGCCTCACCCGATGCCCGACGCTGGGCTGTCTGGCTGCCATGGGTGGTGGGCACCTGCACGGCCACGCAGCGCACACGCCGGTCCGTGGCGGCGACCACCAGCGCATGACCGCCGCTGTAGCTACTGCCCCAGACGCCGATGCGCACCGGGTCCACGGCCGGCAAGCTGCTGGCATGGGTGATGGCGTGCCGCAGGTCTTCCACCTGGCGCCAGGGATCGATCTCCTGCCGCGGCTCCCCGTCGCTGGCTCCGAAGCCGCGGTGGTCGTATAGCAGCACGGCCAGCCCTGCCGCCGCGAAGGCTTCGGCATAGCGGTCGGTGAACATCTCCTTTGTGGTGCCGTAGCCGCCAGCCATCACCACGGCCGGCGCGCGTCGCGTTGGCCCACTGCCGGCGGGCAAGTAGAGCCAGCCCCTCAGTTGAACACCATCGGCATCGAAAGCCACGTCCTGGCGGCTGAAACTGGCCTGCGGCGCGAAGGCGGCTTTGGCCGCCAAATCGGGGGAGACGGATGGTGTGGCTTGTGCCAATGGGGCGTGGAGAGTGGAGAGCATGGTAGCCATCAGGCATAGACCGACGCGTCGGCGGCTCTTGAGCGAGACGTGATCTGTCGATAGGTGAATCAAAAAAGTCAAAGTGTTGTCTCCTGGTGTCTTGTGTCGTGGACTCGCGTCTGGTACGAAAAAGCCCAAGCCAAGGTTAGGAGACCGCCGCTTGACCCGCTGCGGCCAAATGGACAATGACTGCGGCAGAACAGACAAACTGAACGCCTGCAGCAGGCAGGTGGTGCTATATCCCGCCGAAGTAACTGGAGGGCACGGTACCGAGCCAGCGCCGGAACACCTCTGTGAACGCCCCAGGACTTCCGTAGCCCAGGTCCAGAGCGATGCTCGTGACCTGCTCCCCGCGCGCCAGGCGCGTAAGCGCGGCCATCAGACGCACTTGCTGGCGCCAGGTGCTGAAGGACAGGCTGAACTCTTGCTTGAACAGGCGCGCGAGCGTGCGACTCGAACAGCCCGCCAATTCGGCCCACTGCGTCAGCTCTCGGGTGTCGCCGGGCTGCGCGACCAGCGCATCGCAGACATGGGCCAAGCGCCTGTCCCGGGCCGGTTGGAGGTGAAAATCGATGGCCTCGCACGCACCCTGCACCTCGCCCAGAAGAACCTGGAGCAATTGCGCCTCGTGGCTGCCGGCGGGGTAGTCGATGGGTATGACAGAGGCTCGTACGAGCAACTCGCGCAGCAGTGGAGAGATCCCCAGCGCCTTGGGAACCACCGGCAGTTGGGACAGCACTGCCGGGTGGACGTATAGCGTGCGCAAGGCAACTGGTCCGCAAGCCTGCATGTCATGCATCAGGCCCGGGGGCATCCACAGCGCATGCAAAGGCGGCACGAGCCAGAAGCCCTTTTCGGTACGCACCTTCATCAAGCCGGAAACCGCGTGAATGAGCTGCCCGCGGACATGGGCGTGCCAACCGACGACGAAGCCGTCTGGATAATCCTTGGGCATCACGCCCAGGGGTGATGCGGCCTGCTCGTAGTCGTGGCGGTTGGTGCTCTTGCTCGCGGCCTGCTTGTCCATGCGGACATCGTAGGCGAATCCCCTGATAGGAGGGCCGAAAAAGGCCAGAAGCCGACCTTTGCTGAGCAGTTCCACTACCATTCTTCCGAATGGAAAACATCACCATAACGACCGCCACACCCGATGAACTCCGCTCCAGCGAGCTCGGCCTGAAGCTGCGCCGCTACAACTATGGCTTCGTCGGTGAATATCCCGAGCAGCAGTACATTCGGTTAACTGCCAGAGATGAGAATGGCCGATGCGTCGGCGGGCTGAGAAGCTTTGTGTTTCTCTACTGGCTCAACATCGAAGTGCTGTTTGTCGAAGGCGAGGTACGCGGCCATGGCTTGGGCAGTCGCCTGCTCGCGGAAGCAGAACGGCAAGCCATCGAGCTGGGTGCCAAAAATTCGAAGCTCGACACCTTCGAGTGGCAGGCACCCGCGTTCTACCAAAAGCACGGCTACGAAGAGTACGCGCGGGTCGAGGACTATGCGCCCGGCTTCTACCTGGCCTACATGAGGAAATCGCTGGTGCGCTGAGCGCTGTTGCACGCTTGCTTCGGCTGCCGGCCAGGCGCAGCCGTAGGCTCGTAACTCTCCGACTGGGCTTCAATTCCAAAGGCATTTACCAATGCATGGATTTCGCGCAACTCAGGGTCGAATCTGGATCGGGACGCGGAGGTTTTACAGACCTTCCTTGGATTTGATTTAGCCTGACGCCAGGTTTATTGGGGATTCTCATGCTCATTGCTCAGTTGTCAGACCCGCACATCCGTCCCAAAGGCGAGCTGTACCAAGGCGTTGCGGATTCCAACCGGATGTTCACGGAAGCGATCGCCCATGTTCACGCCCTTGATCAACTCCCGGACCTGATGCTGATCACGGGTGACCTGGTTGATGAGGGGCTGCCTGCGGAGTACGCGATGGTGCGCGAGTTGCTGGCGGCTTCGCGCATACCCGTCTTCGTCATTCCGGGCAACCACGATCACCGTGAGAATTTCCGTCTCGCGTTTCAGGATCAGCCCTATTTGCCCACGACGGGCCCCCTGCACTGGTGCAACGACGACTATTCAGTTCGCCTGATAGGACTCGACTCGTGCCCAACAGGGAAACACCACGGGCAGATCGACGAGCAAGGCCTTGCGTGGCTGGCCGGCGTGCTGGCTCAAGACAGGGTCAAGCCCACACTTTTGATGCTCCACCATCCGCCGTTCATGAGCGGCATCCATTACATGGACAAGTACCGCTACATGACGGCACAGGCCCTGGAGGCGGTGGTGCGGGCGGCGCCCAACATCGAGCTTGTGCTATGTGGGCATGTTCATCGCACCATGGTGCGGCGTTGGGGTGGAACCGTCTTGTGCTCTTGCCCTAGCACCACCACGGAAATTGACTTGCAACTGGCTCCCGATGCCAAGCCGCAGTCTCACATCGGCCCGCGCGGCTGCATGCTGCACTTGTGGGACGAGGCCCACGGCATGATCAGCCACGTGAGCCACATGGGTGACTTTGAGGGGCCATACGGGTTTGCTTGATAGCAAGCGCGTCGGAGGGAGGACCGCTCGCTTGCGCGCTGGTCTTTGTTGAGCCAATGGGCTCTTCACAGGCCAGCACCGCAGTCTGAATACCCCCAACACCCCCCCGCCAGCCTAGGGCTCACCCTTAACGATTGTTCGCGATGCGCGAACGGGCTTGACTTCAGACAATTCGCGGCAGAACAACTCGGAGACTGCCCATGTCAAGCTCACGCCGCCATCGCCTGCTTTCGCTCACCCTCCTGGCCGGGGGGCTCTTCACCACCGCTGCGCCGGCCATGGCCCTGCGCCCGCCGGCGGATGTGGATGGGCAGCGCATTCAAAGGGCGGATCAAGAGCCCGGCAACTGGATGAGCCATGGCCGCACCTATGATGAGCAGCGGTTCAGCCCGCTCAAGCGGGTGAACGATGCCAACGTGGGCCAGCTGGGTGTGGCCTGGACTTACAAGCTCGACATCGACCGCGGTGTCGAGGCCACACCCATTGTGGTGGATGGCGTGATGTACACCACCGGCGCCAAGAGCATCGTCTATGCGCTCGATGCCCGCACGGGCAAGCCCTTGTGGAAGTTCGATCCGCAGGTGCGGGTGGAAAGCCTGTCTACCGGCTGCTGCGACATCGTCAACCGCGGCGTGGCCGTCTGGAAGGGCCGTGTCTATGTGGGCGCCTTCGATGGCCGCCTGATCGCGCTTGACGCCCGCAACGGCCGCAAGGTCTGGGAGGTCGATACCGTCATTGACCACAAGAAGAGCTACACCATCACGGGCGCCCCGCGCATCGTGAAGGGCAAGGTGCTGATCGGCAATGGCGGCGCCGAGTTCGGGGTGCGGGGCTATGTGACGGCCTACGATGCCGACACCGGCCAGCAGGCCTGGCGCTTCTACACCGTGCCTGGCGACCCGAAGAACCCGCCCGAGAACGCCGCCATGCAGATGGCCCTCAAGACCTGGTCGGGCAATGGCTGGGTGAAGTGGGGCGGTGGCGGCACGGTGTGGGACTCGATGGCCTACGACCCTGAGCTTGACCTGCTCTATGTGGGCGTGGGCAATGGCTCACCCTGGAACTACGAGTTCCGCAGCGAAGGCAAGGGCGACAACCTGTTTTTGTCGTCCATCGTTGCCGTGCGCCCGGACACCGGCGAGTACGTGTGGCACTACCAGACCACGCCCGGCGACCGCTGGGATTTCACCGCCACGCAGCACATGGTGCTGGCCGACATCGTGATCGATGGCAAGCCGCGCAAGGTCATCATGCAGGCGCCCAAGAACGGGTTTTTCTATGTGCTGGATCGGCAGACGGGCAAGCTGCTGTCGGCCGACAAGTTTGTGCCGGCCAACTGGGCTTCGCATGTGGACCTGAGCACGGGCCGGCCCGTGATGACGGGCGAGGCCGACTACAACAAGGGCCCGAAAATGGTGGTGCCCTCGTTCCTGGGTGGCCACAGCTGGCAGCCCATGTCGTTCAACCCCCAGACGGGCTACATCTACCTGCCGGCGCAAGAGACGGTGGCCGGCCTGGAGGCGGCCAAGGCGCCCGAGTTTCTGCCCACCAAATCGGTGGTCAACCTGGGCTTGAATGCCCCCGACCTGCCTGAAGACCCGCAGATCACAGCGCAGGTGCGCGACGCCTGGAAGGGCCGCCTGATCGCCTGGGACCCGGTGAAGAAGGCGCCGGCCTGGACGGTGGACTACCAGGCCCCGGGCAATGGCGGCACCCTCAGCACGGCCGGCAACCTGGTTTTCCAGGGCACGGCCGATGGCCGGGCCGTGGCCTATGCCGCAGACACCGGCCGCAAGCTGTGGGAGCAGCGCGTCAACTCCGGCGCCATGGCGGGCCCGGTCACCTACCTGGTCAAGGGCGAGCAATACGTGACCTTCATGGTGGGCTGGGGCGGTGCCTTGCCCCTGATCGGGGGGCCGCTGTCGCTGGGTGCGCAGGTGCAGCCCGAAGCGCGCGTGGTCACCTTCAAGCTCGACGGCAAGGCCAAGCTGCCCGCACCGGCTCAACAGGCCCGCGATCTGCCCCCGCTGCAAACGCTGACGGCCAGCGCCGAGCAGGTGCAGCAGGCGCGCACCCTGTTCAATGGCCTGTGTGCCTCTTGCCACGGCATCAACGCCATCAGCGGCGGCGTGGTGCCCGACCTGCGCTACCTGACCCCCGCCAAACACCAGCAGTTTGCCGGCATCCTTTACGGCGCCCGCATCCCCAAGGGCATGCCCAGCTTCAATGGCGTGCTGACGATGGATCAGGTGGAGCTGATTCGCCAGTACCTGGTCAAGCGCAGCCATGACCTGGCGTCGGAGCTGGAGGCCGGCAAGGGTGGCAAGGCGGCGCAAGCGGGGGGCGCAGGGTCAGCTGGGCAACGCTGAGCCCTCAATCGCCCCTTTGGCAGGCCCTTTTGGGCGGCGAGGATCTCGGTGCCAGTGCTGCGTTCGCTGCTTCCCTGGCTGTGGCCTCAGGGCGCGGTGGTCGGCAGGCCTGCGCTGGCGACGCCGGTGATGGGCGTCATCGGCAGCCGCCAGGCGATGAAGCTGGCGGCCGAAGGGCTCAGGCACCCGCGATGGGCCCTTGGGCCCAGGTCGGCACTGGATAGACGCGCTGGCCTGTGTGCCCATCCTGGCGCACCTGGAGCGCTAAGTGCTTTACTGGCCGTTCTTTTCGGCCTTCGCTGCGGCGGCACCTTCCATCTTTCTTTTGGCACGGGCTGCCTTTTTCTCTTCGGCGCTTACCTTGCCCGATGACGCCGCCTTGCTGTCACCCAGGGCCACTTCGCCCCCTTGAGGAATCGGTGTTGCCTTGGCAGCCGCGGCGCCGTTGGCCTTGCGCTCTGCACGTGCGGCTTTCTTCTCTTCCGGTGTGACCATTTTGGTGGGGGCTGCCTTGCTGTCTGCAGCATCGACCTCGCCGGCCGCGAAGGCTGTGCCGATGAAGGCGTGCGAGACCAGAAGACCGGCGATCAAAATTTGCTTTTTCATGTTGATTCCTGTTTGAAATAGAACGGTTGGGTTCTTGTTGAAAATGGGATTCAGAGAGTCTGAACCCCGGTTGCAGGGTCTTGCCCATTTGGCGCGCACCCGTCTGCTGGTATCGCTCACAAAACGGGCTGAGTCAATTTCAAACACAAAGCATTCGGCTTGGCGTGTTCGGGCGTCAGGGCTCGGTGGTGTGCAAGCCTGCGGTGGCGATGCAGGCGATGGCCGTCACCGGCACCAACAGGGCCACAAAGCCGACGGCCGAATAGCTGAGGGCACCCGCGATCGACCCCAGGGCAAAGGTCAAAACCGGGTAGAAGAGCCGGCTGATGCGCTGGCTCAGGCCCGCATCCCGGCGCCCGGCGATCCAGTCGCTGGCTTCCATGACCAGTTGGGTGACGTTGCCAGTCATGACCGTGTTGGGCGTCAGCTTGGCCAGCAGCATCTTGCTGCTGGCGTTCTGCATGCCCATGGCGCCAGCGCCAAACAGGCCTGCAGCGTAGGCCAGGGGCTGAAAATGCCCTGGCACAAGCTCTGAGGCCACACCCGCCGCCATGAAAGCCAGCAAGAGCAAGGCTTGCAGGCCCATCAAGGGGCCCAAAGGCGGCCGGCCTCGGCGTTCGAGTGCCAAAGCCAGCCAACGGCAGAGCGCGACCGCCAGCACAAAGACCGGAAACGCCAGCAGCTTGAGCGCAACGCCCCGCCCGGGCTGCACCAGCTCGGCACCGATCAACACGAAGTTGCCCGTGACGTGGGCGGTGAACAGGCCGAACAAGGCGACAAACCCAAGCGTGTCGACAAAGCCGGCCACCCCCGCCAAAAGCGTGGCGCCGTGGTGGGCAGGTAAGGGTTTCATGGTGGGGCGGTCTCGGTGCGGTAAGAGGGTGTCAGTGGGCACGGAACTGGCTGCGCCACTGGCCTGGCGAGAGGCCTTCCGCAGCGCGGAAGGTGCGTGTCAGGTGGGCCTGGTCGGCAAAGCCGCATTCGTTCGCAATGTCTGCGATCGAGAGTGTGCCTTTGAGCAACAGTTTGGCCATGTCAATCTTGCGTGCAAGGCGCCATTGCGCCGGGCTGTAACCCGTCCAGGCCTTGAAGGCCACGCTGAAGTGGCCCCGCGACAGGCCGCATTGGCGTGCCACGGCGGTCACGGTGCAATGGGGATGGGCCTGCCCGCAGAGTTCGAACATGGACAAGGCCTGAATGCGATGGTGCCGGGACAGCCCCCCGCCCGATGCCTGCAGGACGGCGGCATTCAATTGGCAGACTCCAGGTTGGGCGCGTCGATCAGGTGGGCCTCGACCAGCCACAACAGCTTGTCTGTTTCGCGCGACAGTTGGGTGAACAGGTCGGCCGTGCCGGCGTCACCGAGATGGCTGGCCACCTCAATGTCTTGCCGCACGCCAGTCCCGAAGCCGCTCAGGGCCCCGCTGACGGCGTCAAGGTGGGCCGCGCCGCCCTTCAGGCCCAGCGGGTACTCCGCCAGAGAGCTTCCGTTGACGGCGGTTTTCAGGCGCCCATCGGCCGTGCCGCCCAGGGCGGTGATGCGCTCGGCAATGAGGTCGACCGCCTCTTCGATCGCGTCGTGCACTGAATCCAGCAGCTGGTGCAGCTGCAGAAATTGGGGGCCCTTGACGTTCCAGTGCGCATGCTTGAGTTGCGCGTCCAGGTCGATGGCGTCGTTCAGGCGCTGCTGCAACAAGCGTGCAACCTGCCCACGCACCAGCGGCGGCAGATCCATCTTGGTGACATATCCCATGGTGAACTCCCGGTGGTGTTGTTCAGGCCTGCAAAAAGGCCAGCAGCAACTCGTTGATTCGGTCCTTGTGCGTGGTGCACAGGCCATGGGGCGCGCCTGGCACGATCTCCAGTTTGGATCGCGGTGCCAGTTTGGCCGCCTCCCGCCCCGTGGTTTCCAGGGGCACGATCTGGTCATCATCGCCGTGGATGATGAGGGTGGGCACCGTCATGCGTTGGAGGTCTTCGCGCAGGTCGGTCTCCGAAAAGGCCTTGATGCACTCGTACTGGGCCAGGATGCTGCCTGTCATGCCTTGCAGCCAGAAGGTGTCGCGCACGGCTTCTGACACCTTGGCGCCGGCTCGGTTGTAGCCATAGAAAGGCAGGGTCAGGTCTTTGTAGAACTGGGCCCGATTGGCCTGCACACCGGCACGGATGCCGTCAAACACCGACAGGGGCACACCGGCCGGGTTCCAGTCGGTCTTGGCCATGATGGGGGTGACCGCGCCGATCAGCACCGCCTTGGCCACGCGTTTCGTGCCGTGCCGGCCGATGTAGCGCGCCACTTCGCCGCCACCAGTGGAGTGGCCGACGTGCACCGCGTCTTTGAGGTTCAGCGCCTCGGTCAAGGCGGCCAGGTCATCGGCATATTGATCCATGTTGTTGCCAAAGCCGGGTTGAGACGAGCGGCCGTGGCCACGCCGGTCATGGGCGATGACCCGATACCCGCGCGATGCGAGGAACAGCATCTGATCTTCAAAGGCATCTCCGTTCAGGGGCCAGCCGTGGCTGAAGACGACAGGCTGCCCTTGGCCCCAGTCGTTGTAGAAGATGCGGGTCTTGTCTTGGGTGACGATGACATTGCCTTGGGTCATGGACTGGGCTCCTGGGTGTGACAGAGTGGATGCCGGGGTGGCGGGTTTGTCCTTGGCCATGGCCAGGGTGGGCAGAACAGCGGCCGCCCCCAGCAGGGCTTGGCGACGATCGACAGGTGCATTGAGGGACATGGCGTCTCCGGTGTGGGTTGAATACGGTGGCAATGTGTTCAGCGTAGTGATCAAGTCCCGCGTCGTCTTGGACGTTATTGATGCGCCCCGCCATCAAGGAGAAATCAAGCAGAAATCAAGCGGAGATCACCCGACGATCGTTTGGCCATCTGTGCTTGATTTGTGGGCCGCGGCCCGCCCAGCGTGCAACTGGGGCCCACGGCCTTTCAGCTGCGCGTTCTGGGGATGATGCTGCCCGGGCTCACGCCAAGCCGCTGCTTGAAGCGCCTGTTCAGATGGCTTTGGTCTGCGAAGCCGCACAGCTGGGCCACCTCGGAGCAGGGCAAGCCGGCTTGCAGGTATTGCTTGGCGCGAAAGATGCGGTAGGCCAGTAGGTAGTCGTGCGGGGCGATGCCGAAGGCCTTCTTGAACTGCCGCAGCAGGGTGTAAGGGTTGGTCTGGCACACCTGGGCCAGATCGTTCAGGCTGATCTTGTCCTGGAAATGCGCTCTGAGGTATTCGATCGCCCGAATGGGGCGATGGGTGCAAGAGGCGGTCGACGCCTTCAGGCCCTGCCCGCTGCTGCGCTGGGCAATGGCCGACAACAGCCAGCTGAGGTAGGTCGTGGCCAGCAAGCTGCATTCGTTGCGATGCTCAAACAGCCAGTGCGTGTCCCAGAACAGCTGCACCAGCTCCGGGCTCATGATCACGGGCGACGAGAAATCGACCGCGGGCAGAACGCCGTGCGACTGTTCATAGATCTGCGCCAACCGCCCGCTGGACAGGTGCATCTCCCGGCATTCGGGTTCGGTATCCGCGCTGGCATGGGCCTCCATGAGGCAGGCCGAAAAGACCTGACCGGCATTGCGAATCACCAGGTGATCAGGCGTTTCATCGTGCTGGCGCCGGTCCTGCTCGCTGCGCCAATAGGACTGCCGAAAGGCCAGGATGGTGATGTCATCGTGGAACACCCGGTTGAAGGCCAGCGGTTGATCGGTGGAGATCGCCACGCGCTGAAAGCCAATGTCATCGGTGCGCCAGGCAATCACCTGGTGCTGCGGTCTGGACGGGGCTTTCCCGTCGCGGGAGGGCGCGTTCGTCATCGCTGCCGAGCCCGCCAGTCTTGTACGGCCACGAGCACGAAGCCGCCCACCAGGCCCAGGTGTTCGTAGAAGGCGTTGGCCGCACCGTCGCGCAGCGGTGGCGCCAGGGTCCAGTAGCGGTTGGCCAGAAAGGTCGCGGCGACGGTGAAGCACGCCAGCAGGGCGGCCGCGAGCCCACGCCACCAACCCGTCAGGACCATGAGGGACGCCCCCAGTTCCAGTGCGATGGTGCCCCCCGCCAGGAGTGGGGCGGGGGCCAGTCCGAAGTGCTGCATCTCCTGCACCGCTGCCGGAAAATCAAGCAGCTTGTTGACGCCCCCCTGCAGGTAGGCCGCGCAAAGCCCGAGCAGGGCCAGCCATTGAATGGCCGATGCCAGGTGATGCGCTGGCCCTTGGGGCGGCTGATCCGTCGATGATCTGAGCATGCTCGTCTCGGTCGGGGTCAGATGGCCCAGCAGGCGCAGCCGAGCGCCCCCCAGAAGCTCTTGAGGTCGGCGATGGGCAGCTTGCGGCTCCAGGCCGTGGCATGTTCGTGGCCATGGACACCGCAACTCACGTTGCAGGCACAGGCGGCGGCCTGACGCTTCAAACTGGCTTGCAAGGGGGCTCCGCCTTCGTCAGCCCAGCCCGCGTAGCCGCCAAAGGTGCGCACCGGAGACCAGTCCGGCATGGCAGGGGGAGGCGCGGCCTCGTCGTGATCCTGGAAGAGGCCCGATGCGTACACCACCTTGCCACCCACCAGCGTCAGCAAGGAGGTGGTGTCGGCAATCTCGGACTCGGGGCAGGCAAAGAAATCGCGATCGGGCACCATCAGGTCGGCCAGTTGGCCAGCTTCGATGCGGCCCTTTTTGCCTTCCTCGTTGGAGAACCAGGTCACGTTGTCTGTCCACATGCGCAGGGCGGCCTCGCGGTCCAGGCAATTGCGCTGCGGGTAGAGCTGCAGGCCGCCCACCGTCTTGCCGGTGACCAGCCAGGACAAGGACACCCAGGGGTTGTACGAGGCGACGCGGGTGGCATCGGTGCCCGCTGACACCTTCACGCCTTTTTCGAGCATGCGGGCCACGGGCGGGGTGGCCTCGGCAGCGCCCCGGCCATAGCGCTCGACAAAATACTCGCCCTGATAGGCCATCCGGTGCTGAACCGCAATGCCGCCACCCAGCGCTGCAATGCGGTCGATGGACTGCTCGGAGATCGTCTCGCAGTGGTCAAAGAACCAGTTCAGCCCTTGCAAGGGCACGCTTTGGTTCACGCGCTCAAACACGTCCAGGGCTCGGCTGATGGTCTCGTCATAGGTGGCATGCAGGCGCCAAGGCCAGCGGTTCTGCGCCAGCAGACTCACCACGGCCTCGAGTTCGCCCTCCATCTCGGGCCCCATGTCAGGGCGCGGCTGGCGGAAGTCTTCGAAGTCGGCGGCCGAAAACACCAGCATCTCGCCCGCCCCGTTGTGGCGAAAGTAGTCGTCACCCTGCTTGTACTTCGAGGTGGCGGTCCATTGCAGGAAGTCTTCTTTCTCTTGCTTGGGCTTTTGCGTGAAGAGGTTGTAGGCCAGGCGCAGGGTCAGCTGCCCCGCATCGGCCAGCGTCTGGATCACTTCATAGTCTTGCGGGTAGTTCTGGAAGCCGCCACCCGCATCGATGGCCCCGGTCACGCCCAGGCGATTCAGCTCGCGCATGAAGTGGCGCGTCGAGTTGATCTGGTAGTCGATGGGTAATTTGGGGCCTTTGGCCAGGGTGGCATACAAGATGCCCGCGTTGGGCTTGGCCAGTAACAGACCGGTGGGGTTGCCACCCGCGTCGCGCAGGATCTCGCCACCGGGCGGGGCCTGGGTGTCCTTGGTGTAGCCCACGGCCCGCAAGGCGGCGCCATTGAGCAAGGCCCGGTCATACAGGTGCAGGATGAAAACGGGGGTGTCCGGTGCGACCGCGTTGAGTTCTTCCAGCGTGGGCAGGCGCTTCTCCTGGAACTGGTGCTCGGTGAAGCCGCCCACCACGCGAACCCACTGCGGCGCGGGGGTCAGGTCGACCTGGCGCTTGAGCATGGCCATCGCGTCGGCCAGGCTGCGCACACCATCCCAGCGCAGCTCCATGTTGTAGTTCAGACCGCCGCGGATGATGTGGATGTGGTTGTCGATCAGGCCGGGCAGGACGCGCTTGCCGCGCAGGTCGATGACCCGGGTGTTCGGGCCTGCCAGCGGCAGGATCTCGTGATCGCGCCCCACCTGCTGAAATCGCCCGTCCCGGATGGCCACGGCGCTGGCATGGGGCTGGCTGCGATCGAGCGTGGTGAACAGGCCACGGTGGAGGATCAGGTCGGGATGGTTGTCGGGGTTCATCAGCTGTCCTGCCTTTCGGCGTTGGTTTCACGGGCCCTCACCGGGGCTTTGGGCAGGTGCCCGAACATGTGCGGTTTGACCTGCTCATTCAACCAGGACACGCGGTGCGCGCGCTCCTGAAGAACCTGCCTGAGCAGAGACGGGATCTGCTCGCCCGCCAGGATGCCCAGCAGGCCGACCAGCGCAATCACGGGGGGCGCTGGTGACCGCACATTGAGCGCCCCGTAGATGACACCCACCAACAGACCGACGGCCAGTGCCAAAAGATAGGGCTTCATGGCCTGTCAGCCTTCGTGGGCGCCGAACATGGTCTTGGCGTAGGTGATGCCCAGGCCATAGGCGCCGCCGTACTGCTTGGCAATGCCCGTGGTCAGCTCGTAGCTGTCGGTGCGCGCCCAGTCCCGTTGCAGTTCCAGCAGGTATTGCAGCGCGGTCATGGGGCGGGCGCCGGCCTGAACCATGCGGTCCACGGCGCGGTTGTGGGCTTCGACCGACACATCACCGCAGGCGTCGGCAATGACATACACCTCATAGCCCTGAGCCAGTGCGGACAAGGCCGGGCCGACGATGCACACCGAGGTCCAGAGCCCGCCCAGCACCACGCGGTCACGCCCGATGGCATTGACCTGTTGGATCACGTTGGCGTCTTCCCAGGTGTTCATGGAGGTGCGATCGATCAGTGCCTGGCCCGGGAAGGCAGAGGTGATCTCTTCGTACATGGGCCCGGAGAAGCTCTTCTCTGCCACGGTGGTGAGGATGGTGGGCACGCCAAAGCCTTTGGCGGCGCGCGAGATCAGGGCCGCGTTGTTGCGCAGCTGGATGGCATCGATCGACTGCGTCGCGAACGACATCTGTGACTGGTAGTCGATCAGGATCAGGGCGTGGTCCGATGGCGTGAGCAAGGTGGCGCCGGGTGTCGGGGTGGCGGTGAGTGTCATGGTGAGATCCTTGTAGGTGTGGGGAAAAAATCAATGGAAGCGAACCGATCGTGCCAAGGCCGTCCGATGCCGTCTTGAAGATTTGTCAGGTGGTCAAGGCGGTGTCGAGGTGGGCGTCAACGCGAGGGCAATTCGCGTGGCGGCAGGTTGAAGACCAGCACCTCGGCCTGCCGGCCAGCGCTCAGATGCAACACCTCTTCATGGCGCACACGGGCCCCGTCGCCTTCGGCGAGCCTTTGGCCGTTCACCTCCAGGCTGCCGCGTGCCACATGGACATAGGCGTAGCGGTCGGGCCCCAGCGCCAAAGTGCTGGCCTCGTCGCCGTCGAACAGGCCGGCATACACGCGGGCGTCCTGGTGAATGCGCAGTGAGCCCTCCGCACCGTCCGGCGAAATGATGAGCGCCAGCCGGCCCCGCTTGTCCGCTTCGCTGAAGTGCTTTTGCTGATAACCCGGCTTGGCCGCCCGGATGTTGGGCACGATCCAGATTTGCAGAAAGTGCAGCGGCTCGGTTGCCGAGTGGTTGTACTCGCTGTGCCGCACCCCGGCGCCGGCGCTCATCAACTGCACGTCGCCAGGGTGGATGACCGAGCCGGTCCCCATCGAATCCTTGTGCTCCAGCGCACCTTCGAGCACATAGGAAAAGATTTCCATGTTGTTGTGCGGGTGGGTGCCGAAGCCCTGCTCGGCCTGCACCCTGTCGTCATTGATGACTAGCAATTCAGAAAAGCCCTGCTGCTGGGGGTCGCGGTAGTGACCAAATGAGAAGGTGTGACGAGACTCAAGCCAACCCAGGTTGGCGAGGCCCCGATGGTCGGCTTTGCGAAGTTCAAGCATGCTGCTCTCCGGACTGGTTGATCTTTCGATCTGGTTGATGATCAATTTCATCGAATCAACTCGTCAGTGGGTGATTTCCGATGAAGAGATGCTAGTTTCCACTTCCAAAAGCCTGCTTGGATTGAAGAGTTTCATGCTTCATAATCAAAAAATCCGAACATAGAGGGGCAGTGCACGCATGTTGAAGATCACCCTTGAAGCCATTGAGTTGATCGACGCGATTGACAGGCATGGCTCGTTCGCCGCGGCGGCGGAGCGGCTTCACAAGGTGCCATCGACCGTGTCCTATGCCATCAACAAGCTGGAATCGCAGCTGGGCATGGCCTTGTTTGTGCGAAATGGGCCGCGCATCACCCTCACGCCCCCGGGGCGGGAGATGCTCAAAGAGGGGCGATGGCTTCTCGATGCCGCTGCCGATCTGGAGTCACGGATGTGTCAGATCGCCACCGGCTATGAGTCCGAGTTGCGCCTGGTGCATGACTCGTTGATCCCCCCCAGCGCCTTGGCGCCAGATGTCTGTGCCTTCGAAGACCTGCATTGCGGCACCCGTTTGCGCATCGCCTGCGAGGCCCTGACCGGCAGTTGGGAGGCCCTGCGTGACGACCGTGCCGATCTGGTCATCGCGGCCGGGGATGGCCCGGCCGGGGGCGGGTACAGGGCGGTCAACGTGGGCTCGCTCGCCTTCGGCTTTTGTGTGGCGCCAACCCACCCCTTGGCCAGGGCTCCGCAGCCCTTGAGCCGGGACCAGCTGTTGAAGCACACCGCCATCGTGGTCGGTGACAGCGCACGCCACCTGTCAGAGCGAACGGTGGGGGTGCAACTGGGCCAGAAGCGGATCACCGTGCCCTCCATGGAGGCCAAGGTGGCCTACCAGGTGGCGGGGCTGGGCCATGGCTTTCTGCCCTTGGCCTGCATACAGGCTGAATTGGCCCGCGGCACCCTGGTCGAACTGCCCTGCCAGGAATCCCGGCCTGACGAGCAATTCTGGCTGGGCTGGAAGATCGGCCACGAGGGCGAGGCGCTGAAGTGGTGGGTGAATCGGCTTTCCCGGCCCCTGTTGCCTCACATCCTTGCCAAGTGAGGGGGTGTCGGGGAGGGCAGGCCTTGAACGTTCAGGTGGCCTTGGCCGCCACTTCCCGTTTCACCACCCCCAGCGCCAGCGCCGTCACCACCGTGCCCACGGCAATCGCGGCGGCATACAGCAGCACCTGGTTGACGGCGTTCGGGATGGCCAGCACGAAGATGCCGCCGTGGGGGGCGTGCAGGCCGATGTGCCAGAACATGCTCAGGCCACCGGCCACGGCCGAGCCGAGCACGCAGGCCGGGATCACGCGCAGGGGGTCGCGCGCCACGTAGGGGATGGCCCCTTCGGAGATGAAGGCCAGGCCCAGCACGGCAGTGGCCTTGGCGGCGTCGCGCTCTTCGGCCAAAAAGCGGCTGCGGAACAGCCAGCAGGCCAGGGCGATGCCCAATGGCGGGGTCATGCCGCCGGCCATGGCGGCGGCCATGGGTTCGGTCACGCCCGAGCCGATCAAGGTGGTCGAGAACACATAGGCCGCCTTGTTGACGGGCCCGCCCATGTCCACGGCCATCATGCCGCCCAGCACCAGGCCCAGCATCACGGCGCTGCCGGTCTGCAAGCCCTTGAGCCAGTGGGTGAGCGCGCTCATCACGGCGGCCATGGGTTCGCCGATCACCATCAGCATCAGCACGCCGGTGATGGCCGCGCCCAGCAGCGGCAACAGCAGGACGGGCTTGAGGCCTTCCAGCCCGCGGGGCAGGCGCATGGTCCGGTTGAGTGCCTGCACGCTGTAGCCAGCAATGAAGCCGGCCGCGATGGCCCCCAGAAACCCGGCTCCCACGGTACCGGCCAGCAGGCCGCCGATCATGCCCGGTGCAATGCCGGGGCGGTCGGCGATCGAGTAGGCGATGTAGCCGGCCAGGGCCGGCAGCATCAACGCAAAGCCGGCCTTGGCCCCCACCTGAAACAGCACCCAGCCCAGCGTGCCTTTGTGGGCATCGTCATAGACATAGATGCCGCCCAGCGCAAAGGCCAGTGCAATCAACAGGCCACCGGCCACCACAAAGGGCAGCATGAACGACACGCCGGTCATCAGGTGCTTGTAGGCGCCGGTGCGGGCCTGGGGGCCGGCCGGTGCTGCGCTGGCCGAAGCCGCCGCTGTGGGGTCTGTGGCGGTGTTCCAGACCACGGCCTGGCGTGCCGCCTCGTTGAACACGGCGCCTGCGTCGTGGATGGCGGCCTTGGTGCCGGTCACATGCAGGCGCTTGCCCACAAAGCGATCGCGGTTCACCTGGGTGTCGGCGGCAATGATCACCAGGTCGGCCTGGGCAATGGCTTGGGCGCTCAGGGTGTTCTGGGCACCCACCGAGCCCTGGGTTTCGACCTGGATGAGGTGGCCCAGGGCCTTGGCGCCCTGTTCCAGCGCCTCGGCCGCCATGAAGGTGTGGGCCACCCCGGTGGGGCATGAGGTGACGGCCACGATGCGCAGCGGCGCCGTGGGGGCCGTGGCTTGCGGGGCTGGGGGCTTGTTTGACGCTGGCTTGGTCGCGGCAATGGCTGGGGCCGCGCCAGTGTCTGTCGCCGGCATCAGGGCGCGCCGCAGCACGCCCTCGGCATCGGCCAGCACCTCGGCCGGGGTCACCCGCAGGGTGGGCACCTGGGGCTGAAGATGCGGGGGCAGGGGGCTGTCCAGGTCCGAGGCCAGGATGCAGGCCAGGGCGCCTGCGCGTTCGGTCTCGCTCCAGACACCTTGGTCACCCAGCGGGCTTTTGACCCACAGGGCCAGGTGGTGGCCCTGGCGTTCGGCAGCGGCCCGCAGGGCCTCGCCCGTGACAAAGCTGTGGGCAGGGCCAGCCTGGCTGGCCGCGAGGGCAATGAGTTGCGCCATGCGTGTCTCCGTGTGCTCAGTGAAAAGGGGGCAGATCGGGGGTCAGATCAGGGTGGTGTGGATGTGGTTGGCCAGCTCGTGCACCTGGTGCAGCGGGGGCAGGCCAGGCGCAATGCGCTGGATGCGGGCGGCGGCGCAGGCCATGCCGAACACACCCGCGACCGGCATGGTCTGCCCGCCCATCAGGGCCGCCAGGGTGCCTGCCACCAAGGCGTCGCCGGCACCCACCGTGGTGGCCACCGGCACGGGCGGTGCCGCGGCCAGCCAGCAGCCCTGGGGGCTGACCATCACCGCGCCCTCGGCGCCCAGCGACACCACCATCTGCTGCACGCCGTGCCGGCCGGCCAGGGCCTGGGCCGCCTCGGCCACGGCCTGGGCATCTGGCAGGGCCCGGCCCACTAGTTCTTCGAGTTCGGCCCGGTTGGGCTTGATGAAGGCGGGCGCCACCGTTGGCCCCTGGGCCGGGTCGGACAGGCGTTGCAGCAACTGCCCCAGCACGGCGCCGCCGGTGTCGATCACCAAGTGGGCGCCTCGTCCGGCCAGCCAGCGTGCCAGGCGCTCCCACAGCGCCACATCGGTGCCCGGCGGAAGGCTGCCGGCCAGTTCGCACCAATCGCCCGGCGCCACGGCGGTGCCCAGGGCCTCTTGCAGGCGCTGTTCTGCGGCCTGCAAGGCCTCGGCGGGCAGGCTCAGGCCGGGCAGGTTGATGTCGGTGCTGTCGCCGCGTTCGGCCACGGCCAATTTGATGTTGGTGCGGGTGGCGCCAGGCAGGCGCACCATGGCGTCGGTGATGCCGTGGTGGGCAAACGCGGCGCGGAACACCGCGTCGTTGTCGGCCCCCAGCCAGCCGCTGGCAGTCACCGGCCGGCCCAGGGCGGCCAGCACCGCCGCCACACCGATGCCCTTGCCACCCGCCTCGGTCTGCTCGCCCAGCGCGCGGTGCACCGCGCCGGGCTCCAGACGGCTCAGCCGCACGGTCTGGTCGATGGCGGGGTTGAGGGTGATGGTGATCAGGCGGGCGCTCATGCCTGGGCCTCCGGGCTGTCAGCCCCGCTTGGGGTACCGTGCAGCGCACCGCCCAGGGCGCGCACTTCGTCGGCACTGTCCATGTCCAGGGCCCGGCGGGCCAGGGCCTGAAGCTCGCTCAGGCTGTGGCGTCGCAGCAAGGCCTTGATCGGCCCCACATCGCCCACGCTCATGGAGAGTTCGTCCACGCCCAGGCCCACCAGCAGGGCCGCGCCCAGAGGCTCGCCGGCCAGGCCGCCGCAAACGCCCACCCAGCGTCCATGGCGGCGCGCGCCAGCCACGGTGCGCTCTACCAGGCGCAGCACGGCGGGGTGAAGGCTGTCGGCCATGGCGGCCAGTTCGGGGTGCTGGCGGTCCACGGCCAGGGCGTACTGGGTCAGGTCATTGGTGCCGATCGAGAAGAAGTCGACCTGGGCGGCCAGCCGGTCGGCCAGCAAGGCGGCCGAAGGCACCTCGATCATGATGCCGATCGGCACCTCGGGGGCGTCCAGTTCTTCGCGCACCTGGGCCATGCGCCGGCGCAGTTCCTGCACCTCCTCCACAGTGCTGATCATCGGGAACATGATCTGCAGCGGGCCGTGCCGGGCGGCGCGGCACAGGGCGCGCAGCTGGGGCAGCAGCAGGTCGTCGCGGCGCAGCGCCAGGCGGGCACCGCGCACACCCAGGAAGGGGTTGTCCTCGACCGGCAACTGCAGGTGGGGTACCTGCTTGTCGCCGCCGATGTCCAGCGTGCGCACGACCAGCGGCCGTCCACCCAGGGCCTCGACCATGGCCCGCAGGGCCAGGTACTGAGCCTCTTCGTCGGGCACGGTGTCGCGCTCCAGAAACAGGAACTCGGTGCGCATCAGGCCCACGCCCTCGGCCCCGGCCTCAAGTGCCCGTGCCACCTGGTCGGCGCGGTTGACGTTGGCTGCGATTTCCACGGTGTGCCCATCGGTGGTGGTGGCGGGCATCAGGCGGTTGCGCGCCTCTTCGGCCTGCCGGCGGGTCAGCCCCTCGATTTGTTCCTGCGCCTCGATCAGGGCGGTGGCGCTGGGCCCCACATACAAACGGCCCCGGTAGCCGTCGAGGATGGCGAGGGTGCCGCTCTCGGCCTGCAGCAGATCGGGGCCGCCGGCCACCAGGGCCGGCAGGCCCAGGGCGCGGGCCAGGATGGCGGTGTGGGCCGTGGGGCCCCCGCTGGCGGTGCAGAAGCCACGCACGCGGGTCGGGTCGAGCTGGGCGGTGAAAGAGGGCGACAGGTCGTCGGCCAGCAGGATGGCGTCGCCCGGCCAGGTGTCGCCCAGCGCCTGCGTGGGCAGGCCCAGCAGGTGACGCAGCACGCGGTCGCCGGCATCCTGCAGATCCGCCGCACGCGCGGCCAGGGTGGCGTCGGGCAGCGCCCGCTGGGCTGCTACCCGCTCGTTCAGGGCCTGGCGCCAGGCCCAGGCCGCGCCGTGGCCCTGCACGATGCCGCGGCTCACCACCTGCAGCAGGCGGGGGTCGCGCAGCAAGCCGGCGTGGGCACTGAAGATGCCGGCTTGTTCAGCCTGGCCCTGCCCCCGGGCCTGGCTGGCCCCGGTTTCCAGCTCGGCCAAAGCCGCCTGCAGGGCGCGCTCAAGCGCTTCGGCCTCTTGCGGCGCGCTGCGGAAATGGTCTTCGACCTGCAGCACCGCCCCGGCGGCCTGCACCAGGGTGCCGATCACCAGGCCGGGGCTGGCCGCGATGCCGGTGAAGGTCTGGCGCGCCGTGGGCTGCCAGTCGCCCAGCACCTGGCCCAGGCCTTGGGCCTGGCTCTGGCGAAAGCTGGCCAACTGGGCCTGGCGCGCCTCCTCCTCGCCCAGCCGCACGACGATGGCCCGCAGGGCGCGCAAGGCCGCTTCGGCATCCGGGCCCTGGGCCGACAGGCGCAGGGTGGCCCCGCGGCCGGCGCCCAGGCTCAGCAGGGCCGCCACGTTCTTGGCGTCGACCACCACCTGGTCGTAACGCACGTGCACCTGGGCGGCGAAGCGCTGTGCGGTTTGGGTCCATTGGCCGGCAGGGCGCGCATGCAAGCCGTTGGGGTAGCTCAGCGCCACCTCGCGGCCCAGGGCAAAGTCTTCCAGGACGGCGGTGGCGGTGGCGGTGGCATCGGCTTCGCCATCGGTGGTCAGGGCGCGCACGATGTCTTGCGCATCGTGGGTGGTGACCAGGCGCTGCATCAAGGCCTCGTTGCGCATCAGGCGGGTCAGGCGGCGCAGCACGTCAATGTGCTCGTCCGAGGCGGCCGCAATGGCCACCACCAGGTGGGCCTGCTTGGCGTCGTCCCCCCAGCGCACCCCGGCCGGGACCTGCAGCACCGCCAGGCCCGTGCTCTGCACCAGGTGGCGGTCTTCGATCAAACCGTGCGGGATCACCACCCCCTGGCCCAGAAAGGTGTTGGCCAGCTTTTCGCGTTGCAACAGGCTGTCCACATAGGCCGGCAGCACATGGCCGGCCTGGGCCAGCAGGGCACCGGCGGCACGCACGGCATCTTCGCGGTTGTGGGGGGCAGCCCCCAGACGGACTTCGACCTGGATCGGCATCTCTGTCTCCAAATTGGTATCGATTTCAGTTCGGCATTATCGATCTCGTTTCTCTGGAATGGGCATGATTGCGCCATTGAGCGGCCTAAAACAAGGGTAAACCCCGAATTTTTGGCGAAGAAATTAAAAGCAACGGGTTACTGGATTTGATTGTGCAGATCAGAATTCTGTTTGTTTTTGGAATCGATACCAAATTGGTTCACGGGCGTTACCATGGAGGCCGGTAAAAGAAAGGATTCCAGGTGAGCAGCATCAAGGACGTGGCCGCCAAGGCCGGCGTGTCCACCACCACGGTCTCGCGGGTGCTCAGTCAGCCCCAGGCGGTGCGACCGGCGTTGCGCGCCCAGGTGGAACAGGCGATTGCCGCCCTGGGGTATCGGCCCAATCTGGCAGCCCGCCGGTTGCGACAACAACGAGCCTCGTTGTTGGGCCTGATCGTGTCCGATATCCGCAGCCCCTTTTTCACGGACGTGGGGCGGGCGGTTGAGGACATGGCCTACCGCCACGGCCTGCGTCTGATCTTGTGCAATACCGACGAGAACCCTGAAAAAGAGCACTCCTACCTGCAACTGATGGCCGACGAACAGGCCAGCGGGGTGATCTACTCACCCACACTGGAAGGCCTGCGGCGCTTCAGGCCCACGGACTGGCCGTTTCCGGTGGTGATGGTGGACCGTGCCCTGCCCGACACCCCGGTGGACCGGGTGCTGCTAGACAACGTGGCGGCAGCACGTCAGCTGACCGAGCACCTGCTGGCGGCG
The DNA here is from genome assembly GCF_058791075.1 of Curvibacter sp. EU05-FHT14A10. NCBI lineage: Bacteria > Pseudomonadati > Pseudomonadota > Betaproteobacteria > Burkholderiales > Comamonadaceae > Curvibacter > Curvibacter sp. EU05-FHT14A10. The sequence continues at coordinate 561,749 of NZ_JBYTDE010000002.1, read as the reverse complement.
GGCTACCGGCGCATTGCCTTGCTGGTGGGCCACCACAGCACCACCGGTCAGGAGCGCCAGGCCGGCTACGAAGCCGCCTTGCAGGCTCAGGGCCTCCGCCCCGAGGTGCACCGGGTGGCGCCCACCCGCGAGGCCGGCATTGAGGCGGCCGCCGCTTTGCTGGCCCAGGCCGACGGACCGGACGCCCTGCTGGCATCCAACGGCCTGCTGTTGATGGGCGCGGTGCAGGCCTTGCAGGCCGCAGGCAGGCGTTCGCCCGGCCAGATCGGCTTGGCCGGTTTCGACAACAACGACTGGACAGCGCTGCCCTCGGTCGACGTGACCGTGATCGCCCAGCCCACCTACGACATCGGCCGCAGCGCGGCCGAACTGATGCTTCAGCGCATCGACGACCCGAGCCGCCCGCCCCGCAAGGTGGTGCTGGAGGGGCAACTGGTGATCCGTGGGTCGAGCCGCGGGCCGGAGGGCCGCCGGGTCTGACTTCAGGCTCAATGGAGTGCTCGGGTGTCGGGTGCTCGGGCGTTTGCCGAAATTGCATGACCACATTGCGAATATGCCAACCCATGATCGGCAGGGTCTCGGGATAATTTTGATTTCAGACCACGGCATCTCGAATCAAAAATGAGCCTCCCATCACCGCAACCATCCCAACATTTCAGCAAGGTCCGCAAGCATGCCGGCCTCCTCTTTGTGTCTGGCGAAGTGGCCCACCAGAGCTCGGGCAGGGCGCCCGAAGGGGTTGAAGCGCAGACCCGCCTGGTTCTGCATCACCTGGCCGCCACGCTGGCCAATGAAGGTTCGAGCCTGGACAAGGTTCTCCAGGCCACGGTTCATCTGCGCCACCCTGAGGACTTTGCCGCGTTCAATCAGGTGTACGGTGAGTGCTTTGCCCCGCCTTTCCCTGTGCGGACCACCGTCGCGGCGGAGCCCTTGTATCCCGGTGCGCTGATCGAGGTCACGGTGGTGGCCGCAGCATGAAAAAAGCCCCGCGGGACATGAAGTCTGGCGGGGCAACAGGCTTGCCTGGAGAAAGTGTTGTGCCGTGACTGGCGTTGCGGGTTCAGGCTTGGCAAACCTCTGATTCTTCGATCAGGGGCGAGAGGTGGACGGCGTCCGGCAGCGTGACTTCGAGCAACTGAAGGTCTTCGCTCGCCTTGGCGAATCCGTATCGCAGGGCCCCTGGTACGGTGACGCTGTCGTCGCTCTTCAAGGTCAGGCGCTCTTGACCATGGCAGAAATCCAATTGACCCGACAGCACAAAATAGAAACAGAATTCAGTTTCATGCTGCTGATCGGGGATCATGGCAGCGCCCAGGCCTTCAGGCCGGATCACGCGCACACCGGCCAGGCCTTTGGTGGCCTCGCCGATGCCGGTGTCCTGGCAGGACAGGCCTGCCAGACGCCATGGCTTCCAAGGGGCGCTACGCGCCTGATGAAAGACAAAGCGCTGGCCGCCGAATTCATGCGCGGGCGGCAACAGGTGATCCGACGGCAAGGACATCGCATGGTCTGCGATGGTGATGTGTTCGGCCGGCGTACCGATCTCGATCACCTCGGCACCCGCCGAGCTTTCCATCACCCGGTGACGGATCAACGGGGGTTGAAGTACGCAGTCGCCAGCTTGCATCACCAGCGGTTCGCCCTGGCCTTCGTACGCCACTTTGACCCAGCCCTTGCGGCAGAAGATCATTTGGAACCGGACCTTGTGATAGTGCTCGTAATCAGGCACGACACCGCCGTCCAGGATCCGGATGTGGGAGGCAATGAAGGCACCGCCGTGGCGGTCTGGCAGCAGGTCGCGGTAGCGCAGGCCGGCGCGACCCACGCTCCAGTGAGTGGCAGCGCCGTGTTGGCTGATGACCAGGGACTGAACGGTGGCGGGCAGCCTCATCTCGGGGTCTACCGGGGCCAGATGAACCGCCGTGCCATTGGGCGCCGACAGCACGAGGCGCCCGCCGGCCACGGCCGCCGGATCACGACACAGCAGGGTCAGGCGTGGCGCAGCGTTGGGCACCCCCACCGAGAGCTGCAGGGTGATGCCGTGCCCCACCACCAGGGCGGTCTTGGGGTTATCGGCCGGAAAGATGGCCAGCACCCGCATGCCCAGCTGATGGGTGAAAAAGCTGAGCGTGGGCTCAAGGGTTTCACAGCCAAGCTGCACCATGGCGGCGCTGATGCCATCGAGGTTCAAAGAGGGCAGCGGCGCACTGGGCGACGACTGGGCTGGGGTCAGGCTGGCAGGGGGCATGAAGGTCTCCGATGAAAAATGGGGTGGATGCATGCACGCGTGTCAATCGAGATTCAGCTTCAGTTGCTGAGCCACGCGGCGGAAGCTTTCGGTTTCGCGGTTCACCAGCGTGCGCATCTCGTCCGGGCCGAGTGCGACGGGCTCCAGGAAGGCTGCGGTGGAGCGGTCGCGCGCCTCGGGTTGGGACATGATGTCGATCAGCTCGCGGCTGAGGCGGTCACGGATGGCCTGCGGCGTGCCGCTGGGCATCGAGAATCCGAAGAAGGGTTGAACGGCGGCCTGGCCCAGCCCCAACTCGGCCAGGCTCGCCACGCTGGGGAGCAGCTTGCTGCGTTCGGGGCTGCCGATGGCCAGGGCCCGCAGGCGGCCCGAGCGCAGTTCGCCGCCCACGCTGGCCAGTGTTTCGAAGCTCAGATCCACATCGCCTCGAAGCAGGGCCAGCTTGGCATCTGCCGCCCCCTTGTAGGGAATGGCATCCATCTTGATGCCGGCCGCGTTCTCCAGCATCACACCGCACAGATGGTTGGCCCCGCCTTCACCATAGGTGACATAGCGCAGGTCGCCTGGTTTGGCCTTGGCCTGGCGGATGAAGTCGGCCAGCGAGGCATAGGGCTTGTTCGACGCGGTGACCAGCACGTTCGGGGTGTAGCTGACCAAGGCCAACATGGCCAGATCCCGGTCGATCTGAAACGGCAGGTTCTTGCGCAGGGCGGGCAGCACGCTGTAGCTGCCAACCCCTGCGAGCAGGAGGGTGTAGCCGTCGGGGGCTGCTTTGGCGACGGCGTCGACGCCGATGATGGTGGAGCCACCGGGTTTGTTGTCGATCACCACGGGCTGCCCGAGACGACGGGGCAACTGATCGGAAATCAGGCGGGCGATGGTGTCCGATGCGCCGCCGGGGGCAAAGGGCACCACCAGGCGGATCGGCTTGCTGGGCCAGGACTGGGCTTGCGCACTGTGCCACGAACTGGCCATCCAGGGTGCAGCGGCGGCCGCGATCAATGATCGGCGACGCAGGGATGAGGAGGGGGTGGGCATGGGAGGTGAGGGTGTTGTTGTTGTGAGGCGTTGACACCGGAGGCGGGTCAAAACTTGTGCCGGATGCCGGCGCGGATCATGCGTTGTGAACGATCAGCACCAGGGACCCCATCGCTCAGTCCCGGCGAATTCATGGACTTGGCACCCAGGTATCCGGTGTTGAAATACAGATCGGTTCTCTTCGACAGGTAGTAATCCAGGCCCAGGTTCAGCTGGTTCAGTCGGCCTCCGGCCGCGGCCACGAAGTCGACCTGGTTGCGGATGATGCTGGCATTGAGGTTGAGATTGGGCGTGACGGCCCAGCTGGCACCGAGGTCCAGGATCGTGGACTGGCGAGCGGAGGCACCCTTCAAGTCACGCGAGGTGCTGGCGATGGCCAGGGGCTGGCGCGTGTCCGAGTAGGTGCCATGCAGGCGGACGACACCCCACTGGTAGGCTGCACCCAATGTCCAGGTGCGCAGCGCCACGTCGCCCGCGCCCCCCTTGTTGGCACCGATGTTGGCGGCACTGGCATCGGCAGAGGTGGCACCGAGTCGGGTCTGATAGAAGGCGCCAGCCAGGCGCAGCGCCTGTTGCTGGTAGTCGAGGCCGAGTGCCACGGTCTGGCCCGCCTGGCTGTCGCCCGCATTGCCACCCAGGCCGACCATGGCGGTTCCTTGCAGCCCGCCTTGACGCACCGAGTTGTAACGGATCGAGTTGTTGGTCCGATCGGCGTAGGTGCGGTCCAGGCCGTGGATTGGGGCCGCCTGAGAGCCGAAATCGATCGTGGACGACAGGGTGCCCATGTCATCCAGGGGGTCGGTCTGGCGTCCGACCAGCAAGGCACCCCAGGGGGTGTTCAGGCCCACAATGGACTTGCGGCCAAAAGCGATACCGCCTTGTGCGAAGCTGCCGCTGTTCATGTTGAGGCCCGATTCGAGGGCGAACACGGCGCTGATGCCGCCGCCAAGGTCCTCACGCCCCCGGTAACCCAGGCGCGATGCCTGCATGGCGCCCGGCAGCACCGACCACATCGAGCCTGGTGTGGTGGCGCTCCCTGATTGGATCCGATTGGTGTAGCTGACCCCGGTGTCCAGGATGCCGTAGATGGACACCGATGAGGCACCGGTGCTCTGGGCGTGACATGCGAGGCCCGCCAAACTGAACGTGGCGCAAAGAAGCTTGTGTTTTTTCATGTGTGCTTTCTGAGGGTCGTGGGGAAACCTGTCAGCGGCCCGTGGAGCGGCCACCGGTTGGATGGGGCAGTCGGTTCCAGCCTCAGTCGGCGGCGCCGACGCTGCTGGTGCTGTTGGCAATGGCGGCACGCCGCGCTTGCATCACCTGATGGCCTTGTTCACCCAGGTCCCAGAAGAGGCCGGCCATGATCTGAAGGCCCTCTCTGGTGACGCTGGCGAGCACATGCTCGTTCGGTGCATGCTGGGCGCAGCCGGGATAGGAGTGCGGCACCCACAGGGTGGGCAATCCCAGAACGTCGGCAAAGGCATCGTTGGGCAAGGAGCCTCCCAGGTTGGGCAGCAGGCTGGGGGCCCTGCCGGTGGTCTGCCTGAGCGAAGCAAGGCACCACCGAACCCACGGATCGCTCGGGTCCAGGCGTGTGGCCATGGCCTCAGAGCCGGCCTGACTGAGTTCGACATCCTGAAAGCCGTGTGCGTCCAGGTGGCGACGCAGGTGTTCCAGAAACCGGGTGTTGTCGCTGCCGACCACATAGCGGATCTGGCATTGGGCAAATGCATGCGGTGGAATGGCATTGACGGGCGCTTCGGGGTTGCCGGTCTTGAACGCGATGACCTCGAAGCTGTTCCACCCGAACACCCGTTCGGTCGGGCTGAGGCCGGGCTCGCCCCAGTCGGGGTCGATCTCGGGTGCTCCGGGGTCTGTCCCCACCTCGATGGTCTGTAAAGCCTCCCGCACGTTGTCCGGCAGGCTGTCCGGCAGCAGGCCGGGGACCAGGATGCGCCCCTTGGCATCGACCATGCTGGCGATGGCGTGTGCCAGGCGGATGCCCGGGTTGCGCAACAACCCACCCCAGTTGCCCGAATGGTGACCCCCTTCCCGCGCCCGCACGTGCAGGTTGAAGTTGAGGCCCCCTCGGGCACCGAGGAACACGGTGGGTGAGGCGGCATTGAGACGAGGCCCATCCGAGGCCACGAAGACATCGGCGCTCAAGGTGTGCCGGTGCCTGGCGCAGAACTCGTGCAGGCCGGGTGAGCCGGCTTCCTCGCCCATCTCCAGCAGGATCTTCACGTTGAAGCCCAAGCGGCCACCGCGCGCACGGATGACCTCGCCCAAGGCCGACACGTTGATGCTGTGTTGCACCTTGTTGTCCGCAATGCCGCGGCCGTACCACCGGGGCCCTTCCACCGTCAGTTGCCAGGGCGACAGGCCCGTACGCCATTGCGTGTCGTAACCGTTGACGACGTCGCCATGGCCATACATCAGCACCGTGCAGGCCGCCACATCTTCGATGCGGGAGGCGATCAGAAAAGGGCTTTTGCCAGCTTCCGGGTTCGGTTCGATGCGCACTTCAAAACCGATGGCCTGCAGTTCCGGGCCGATCAGTTCCTCCAGGTAGGCGTGCAGGATGGGCAGGCTCTCGGCCTTCTGGCTTTCTGTTCGCATGGCCACCCGCTGGGCCAGCAGCGCCTGAAAGCGGCCCGTGTCAAACAGGCGCGTCGCCGCGTCGATGGCCCGTTGGCGGCCTTGGTCGTTAAAGGTGCTGATCGCTGCCTGCTTCATCTTTGTCTGCCCTTGAATCGGGTCTCCGTATGGGGTGTTCGGCTTGTGTGACGCGAAGAATAGGGCGATGAGACATTTGCCACCATTAGATAATTAACATGCTTTAATTGCCGTTTTGGCAAACCATATCGAAACCCATGAAGTCCGATCACCTCAAGGAAACCTCGTTGCGGTACTTTCTGGAGGTGGCGCGCTGTGGTTCGATCACCCAGGCCTCAGAGCGGCTGTTCGTCGCTGCCTCGGCCATCAGCCGACAGATCAGTGCGCTGGAAGACGTGCTTGAAGTGACGCTGTTCGAGCGCCGACCCCGGGGCATGGTGTTGAGTGCTGCGGGTGAGATGCTGGCGGCTCACGCCCGCCGTGCCGCCCTGGAGGCCGACCGTGTGGTGGCCGACATCGTGGCCCTGCAGGGGCTGAAGCGGGGCAAGGTCAGCCTGGCCTGCACGGAAGGCTTCGCCATTGATTTCCTGCCTTCCGTCATCATTGAGTTCCAGAAGAAATACCCCGGCATCACCTTCAACATGAACGTGTCCGGCCCTGACGAGGTGACCGAGCGGGTTCGCAACGGAGAGGCCGACATTGGCCTCGCCTTCAATCGCCTGGCGCAGCGCGAGATCAAGGTGGAGCATCGGCTTGCCGCGCCGATCCTGGTGATCATGCGCCCCGACCACCCTTTGGCCAGCAAGAAGAGCCTCAGCCTTTCGCAGCTGGCCGCCCACCCCTTGGCATTGCCGACCCAGGAGACCAGCCTGAGGCAGATCTTTGACATCACCTGCAGTCGACGCGGGCTGCTGATCGAGCCGACGGTGGCGAGCAACTGTGCTGCGACGCTGCACAGGCTGGTGCTCTCCAGCGGTATCGCGTCGATTGCCGGCGAGGTCTCGGTGCGGCACTTTCTCAGGGAAGGACGCATGGTCGGCCTGCCCATCCGCGATGCGGGCCTGGAGAGTCGCAGCATCGAATTGCAGACGCTGGTGGGTCGAACCCTGCCAGGGGTGGTGCTGACGTTTCTCGACTACCTGAAGAACTGCCTGGCGCAGTCAGAGTCTTGAGCCCTTGGGGCGTGGTTCGGTCAGGCCTGAGCCAGCGCCTGCAATGCGGCGGGGTCCATGGCCACATAAAGGCGGCCTTCGCGGGACAGGACCCGTCGCCTGAGCAACTCTGTCATCACGCTGGACACACTCATGCGTGAGAGGCTGCACAGGCAGGCCATTTCCTCCTGTGTGAAGTTGATCCGGATCAGGCGCCCCGCGGGGTGGGCCTGCCCGTGTGAGTGGAGCAAGCCCAGCAGGGCGGTGGCAACCCGTCGGCCTGCGCCGCCATGGCTGAGCAGGTCATGGTGCATCAGCAGCGCCTGCAAGCGCTGGTTCGAGAACGCCAGGTACTGACCCAGCAGCGTGGGCTCGGCCTGCAGGTCTGCCATCGCCTGCGGCCAGGGCAACTCGACCACCAGGGCCTCGGACGAGGCCACCGCCGTGCAGGCATGGAACCCAGATTGAGATGCTCCTTCGTCACCCAGCAAGCCACCGGGCCCGATGACCATCAGATGCCGCTCGTGGCCATCGGGGGTGTAGCGCACCAGCCGGATCCGCCCGCGCAGCACGATGTGAAGCGCCCGAAACAGGTCGCCCTGCGTGTAGAGGACGGCTCCCCGACGCAGCGGCCTGGCGGGTCGATCGGCAATCAGCGAAGCCCAGTCGTGCCGGGGCTCTCCGAGCCAAAAGGTGCAGGCGCTTTGGGGTTCACTCACTGGGGGGCTCATGGGCTTGGTTTCGGGTGATCGACTCAGGCGGCTGATTCCACCGATTGTGCCCTCGCCCTGTTGTGTAAAGCGCTTGGCAGACCCCACCATGACGCCGTCCTACGCTGCGCCTACCTCAATCACTTTGCTCATGTGACGCCATGCACCACCCGTTTGCCGCCTTCCGCAGTCAATTCCCCATCCTGGATCACCAGGCCCAGCTCTCCAGTTGCTCCCAGAGCGCGTTGTCCGTGCCGGTGATCGAGGCGGTTCAGGCCTACCTCGAGAGCTGGCAGACCCAGGGTATGGACTGGGCCGGCTGGATGCTGGCCGTCGACGGGGCCAAGGCCGAATTTGCACGCCTGATCGGCGCAAAGCCCCAGGACATTGCTGTGGCTGGCTCGGTGGCCGACGCGACCAGCGCCGTGGGCAGCGCACTGAGGTTCGAGCCCGGCAAGGAGTGCGTGGTGGTCGGTGAGAGCGATTTCCCGTCACAGGGCCACGTTTGGCTGGCCCAGGAGCCTCGCGGAGCGCGTGTCCGATTCGCCACCGCCCAGGCTGACAGATGCGTCACCCCCGCGTGTCTGGAGGCTGTGATCGACGACCGCACCCTGCTCATCCATGTCTCTCATGTGGCCTATGACACGGGTTACATCCAGGACCTGGCGGCGATCCGGCAGCTCGCGCGCCACCATGGCGCCATCGTCTTCGTGGATGCTTACCAGTCGGCGGGCGCGCTCGACATCGATGTCGAACGCGACCAGGTGGACATCCTGGTGGCTGGTGCACAGAAGTTCATGTTGGGCTGTCCCGGCATCGCCTTTCTTTACGTGCGGCCCGGTCTGGCCACGACACTGCAGCCCACCCACACCGGTTGGTTTGGCCGCCGAGAGCCGTTCGCGTTCGATATCCGGAAACTGGATTTTTCCGACAATGCCAATCGCTTCAACACTGGCACGCCCCCCATGGTCAACGCCTACGCAGCGCGGGCTGGGTTGCAACTGTTGAACGCCATGGACTGCGTTGAAGTGCAGGGCTACCTGTTGGAACTGTCGCAAATAGGTCGTCAGGAGGCCCGGCGCCTGGGTCTGAAGCCCGTGGTGAGCGACCTCAGGGTGGGCACCCTGAACACGGCCATCCTGGTACAGGATGCCGCATCCAGCGAACAGCATCTGCGGCAATCTGGCTTCATCACTTCGGCCCGCAATGACGTGTTGCGCATCGCGCCTCACTTCTACAACACAGAGGACGAAGTCATCCGTGCCGTGCGGGCGCTTGCCGAGTGGTGTGGCAAGCGGTAGACCGTTCCGACCCGGCGTCTGAAGCAGGTGTCTGGGATTCGGCCGCCTTGAATGCCAATTGGGGTGCCCAGCTGCCGTCGGTGGCGGCCTGTGAAATCAGTGGATGGCCGCGTACATGATCGCTTCCTGGCTGGCCTGCTCGGCAGAGAACTCGACCACCACTTTGCCTTGTTTGGCCACCAGGATGCGGTCGGACAGGGCCATCACCTCGGGCAGATAGGACGAGATCACCACCACGGCTTTGCCGGCATCGGCCAGTCGGTTGATTTCGGCATGGATCTCGGTGATGGCCCCCACGTCCACGCCGCGGGTGGGCTCGTCAAAGATGATCACATCGGGGTCTTGCACCAGTGATTTGGCGATCACCACCTTTTGCTGGTTGCCGCCCGACAGTTCGATCACCTTCACGTCGCGGCTGATGGCGCGCACATTGAGCAGCTGGCTCCAGTGCTCGCCCATGCGGGCAGCGCGGCCCGGGTCGAGCAGGCCTACCATCGAGCCGAGCTTGCCCAGCCAGCCCATGTAGATGTTCTGGGTGATGGACATGGTCTCGAAAAAGCCCTCCACCTTGCGGTCTTCGGTGATGTAGGCGATGCCATCGGCCACGGCCTGGCGTGCCACGCGGTAGCGCACCGGGCGCCCGCGCAGCAGCACCTCGCCGCCGTGAAAGAAGTCGCGCTTGATCAGGCCGGCCACCACCTTGAAGGTCTCGGTGCGGCCTGCCCCCACCAGTCCGAACACACCCGTCACCTGGCCTGCAAACACCGACAGCGAGTTGTTTTTCACCATCGAGGCCATGCGCAGGTTGCGCACCGACAGCACGCAGTCCCCCTGGGCCCGGACCTGGGTCTTCTTTTGCCCGTACAGGGTTTGCGACAGGTCGCGGCCCACCATGGCCTGGATGATGCGGGCGCGGTCGAAGTTCTGTTTGAGGTCAGTCACCACGTGCTGGCCATCGCGCAGCACGGTGATGCGGTCGGCCAGCAGCAGCGCCTCTTCCAGCGCATGCGAGATGAAGATCACCGACACGCCGCGTGCCTTGAGGTTGAGCATCAGGTCGAAGAAGTATTTCTTCTCTTCGGGGGTCAGGCTGGCCGTGGGCTCGTCAAAGATGATGATTCGGGCCTGATGCAGCACGGCGCGGGCAATCTCCACCATCTGTTTCTTGGCGGCGCCCAGCAGGCTCACCGTGGCCGTGGGGTCGACATCGAAGTTGAGCGATTGCAGAAACTGCTGCGCCGAGATGTACACCCCGCGCAAGCGGTTGAAGAAGTGCTCTTGCCCCAGGAACAGGTTCTGTGCCACGGTCATGGTGGGGACCAGGCTGGTCTCCTGGAACACCATGGCAATGCCCGCGTCGCGGGCCTCCAGCGGGGTCTTGAGCTGGACCTCGCGCCCTTCTACCAGCATCTGCCCTTCGCTCAGCGCCACCACACCGGCCATGATCTTGGTCAGGGTGGATTTGCCGGCGCCGTTCTCGCCCAGCAGGGCGTGGATCTCACCGCGCCGCAGATCGAAATTGACGCCGTCGACGGCTGGCACACCGCCGTACTTCTTGGTGGCCTGGCGCAGTTCCAGCACCACCTCGTCGGCCAGGGGGGCGGGTGAGGGGGTGTGGGTGGAATCCAGCTGAGAAACCGTCATGTCTGACTCCCTGTCGGCTGGGCGTCCAGCCGCAACAAGCGCCCCGCACCGCGCGAGGCCACATACAAGACCATGCCCACCTGGGCCACCGCCGTGATGCCGTGGTGCTGTCCGTCCACCTGGCTGTGCAGAGACGACAGCACCCGACCATCGGCCGCCACCCTGAGCACCAGCCCATAGGAGTGCGGAGGGGCCCAGGGTTTGAGCACGCCCATCTGTTTGACGCCTGCACCCTGCAGCGGCTCCAGAAAACTTTGGCCCGATGACAGCGCAGGTGCGATCCAGTGGCGTGGATCGATCTCGGCCATCATGCGTTGGCGGTAGGCCGGCTCGCGCAGCACGAACTCGACCAGTTGCGAGCGGCACACAAAGCAGCTGAGCCAGAAGCCGCCACGGTCATCCACCGCCATGCGCGAGGGGTAGCCCACCAGTTCAGCGCTCAGCAAGTGGCCCTGGCGCGGGCCGGCGCCGCTCAGGTCCAGCACCCGGTGATGCCAGCTTTCGCTGACCAGCACCCGCGAGCCCAGCGCCAGCACGCCAAAGGCATGACGCAGCCCCTGGGCCAGCAGGTCGGCCTGCGGTGTGCCCGGTGTCCAGCAGCCGACCCGACCCGTGTGGCCCAGGGCCATCAGGTCGTGGCACCAGGCCTCGGTGCCGTGATGTGAGGAGCCTTCACTGAACAACAGCCGCCCCTGGGTGTCAAAGCTCAACGCGTTGACGCTGAGCAGCGGCGTGCCCGCCAGTGTCTGCAGGCTGGCCTCGGTGTGCCACACCGGGTCTTGGTTGGGGCGGTACAGGATGCGCAACTCGCTGCCGCCCAGGGCCACGGCCAGGCGTTCAGGCCCTTGCAGGGCCAGCGCGGTGATGGGGCGGTCAAAGCGCAGTTGCTCCACGGGCCCGGCGTCCTGGTCCAGGCGATACAGCGCATTGCCGGCGCTCATCCAAAGCTGGCGCCCGTCGCTGGCCAGGTCGTTCAGACCCGGCAGATGGGCCACCACCTGGGCCTCGTCCAGGGCCCGGTTGGGCTTCAGGGCGCCATCCATCACCGGCACGGTGATGGCGGCATCGCCCCGGCCCAGAAAGCGGTCGCTCAGTTGTCTGAAGGTGGCCAGCATCAGCGTTGCTCCCAGCGTTGTTCGTAGTGGGCGAAATCCGCCTTGGCGTCGGGCAGCTTGTAGCGGCCGATGCGGTTGTTGGAAATGCCGCCCAGGTACAGGTAGCCCCGGTGCTCGCGCATCGAGGTGATCATGGGGTGGTTCTCGCCGCCCAGGTCCCACAGGGTTTCAAGCACTTCGCCGCGCTCGCTGAACTTGAGCACGCAGCCGGTGTTGATGTTGGGGAACAGCCATTCGTCCACCGGCACCCGCTTGGCCATGCGGCGCCTGAAGCCCGGCATGCGCATGGCCAGGTCGTAGGCCGGCGCGCGCATGCCCACCAGGGCCATCCAGTAGTGCCCGTCAGAGGCCAGGTTGATGTTGTCGGGGTAGCCCGGCAGGTTGTCCAGCACCACCTCGACCTGGCCCTGGCGTGGCCCGTCAAACCAATAGCGCTTGACGCAGCAACCCCAGGTCTCGGCAAACAGGATGGACTGGCCGTCGCTGCCCACGCAGATGCCGTTGGGAAACTTCAGCCCGCGCAGCAGGGTGCGGGTGCTGCCGTCACGCGGGTCGTGGCACACGATGCGGCCGTTGCCGCGGGCCTCCAAGCCGTCCACCGGCCATTCGTGCATTTCATAGCGGGTGGTGGCCTCGCTGAAGAAGATCCGGCCATCGGGCGCGATGTCCAGGTCGTCGGCCAGGCGCAGGCGGCTGTCGTCGTTGATCGAAGCCCAACTGCGGTTGGTCTCGTCGGTCACGCAGTGCACCTCGCGCTCTGGCGTCACCTTGTACAGGCCCATGCCACCCACGCAGACCAGCAGGTTCCAGTCGCGGTCGAACGCCATGCCCAGCGGCTGGCCGCCGATGTGGGCAAAGACCTCCATCTCCTGGTAGTCGGGTGCCTTGAAGCGGATGATGTCGCCATGGCGCGAGCCCGCATACAGGTGGTTGTCGCGGTCCAGGATCACGTCTTCGGGGGCTTCGATGCGGCCCAGTCCGATCAGGTCCACATCGCGCAGCTTGTTGTTGACGGCCCAGGCGGTGGGCGCCTGGGCACTGCAGTCGGGGGCAGCTGGCAGGCACAGGTAGGTGGGGCTCACGTACACCTTGCTGATGATGCGGTGGCGGTTTTTCAGCCAGCGCACGTCGATCGCGGCGGCCGCGATCAGGATGGCCGCCAACACCATGCGTGTCACGCCGCCGGGGGCCGACAGGGAGGTCAGGCCGTTGGTGATCAGCAGCACCACCAGGGTGCCGACCAGGGCCTTGGTCACCGAGCCGCGCCCACCGCCCAGGCTGATGCCGCCCAGCACGGCCGCGGTCAACACCAGCACCTCCATGCCCACGCCGATGTCGGCGCCTGCCGTGGCCAGCCGCGATGCGAAGAAGCAGCCGCCCACGGCCGTCAGCACGCCACTGCCCACATAGCTCAAGGCCACGGTGCGGCGCACAGCGATGCCACAGTTGTAGGCCGAGCGGCGTGAGCCGCCAATGGCCATCACATGCCAGCCCCAGCGCAGCCGGGTCAGCATCAGGTGGCCTGCAATGGCCACCACGGCATAGACCCAGGCCACCGAGGGGATCTCCAGAAACGTGCCGCCGCCCAAGAAATCCCACCAGGCCGAGTCGGGCAGGTTGCCGGCGATCTCGGTCGAATAGCGCAGGCTCAGGATCTCGTACAGCGAGCGGAAGATGATCAGCGTGATCAAGGTGGTGAGGAAGGCCCGCAGGCGCAGGTAGCCGATCAGCACACCATTGATGCCCCCCAAGACCGCGCCCGTGAGCAGGGTGCCCAGCACGGCGGCCGGCACCGGCCACTTGAGCACATGCATCATCATCAGCGCGCTGAAATTGGTCAGTGCAAAGATCGAACCCACCGACAGGTCGATGCCGCCCACGATCATCACCAGGGCCAGGCCCAGCACCACAAAGCCCACCTCGCCGGCCTGCCGCAAGGTGTCGGCCATCACGGCCAGGCTGTAGAAGTTGGGCAGCAACTGCCCCGAGGCGATCAGCACCGCCAGCAGCAGGATCACCGGGATGGCCGTCTCGGTCCAGCGCTTGGACAGGATTTCGCCCACCCAGTGGTCGGGCCAGTAGCGATAGCGCAGGCGCGTCAGCGTCTCGGACCACGAGGGGGCGTCCGCGTGCTGGCGCGGCGGCGCGCCGGCCTGCAGCAAGGGGGGCAAGGTGGTGCTTGAAGGGTCACTCATGGCAGGTTTCCATCCATTGGTGAGGCGCCCTTGGCGCAAGGGCGGGCCTGGCGCCGGCGTTGGGGGGGCCGGCCCGGCGGCCCCAGAGGGCGCCAAGGCTCGGTTGATGTGCGCACAGGCGCAGCGGCTTATTTGGCAGCCAGCTTCCAGCAGGTGCCGTCGGCCCCGGCGTTCTCTTTGGTGATCGGGATCAGCGTGGTGTAGATGTTCTGGCGCGCCTGGCCTGCCTTGAGGCCGTTCTGCACCAGCCACTTGATCATGGCGGCCATGTTGCTGGCCTGCGTGGGCACGTCGTAGCTGATGTCGTAGTCGAAGCCGCCGCTCTTGACCATGTCGCATGCACCCTTTTGCTCGCCGCCGCCCGAGGTGGCGAGGTACACCTTGCCCGTCAGGCCGGCCTCCTTGATGGCCGCTGCCGTGCCGATGTCCATGCCGTCCCAGAAGCCCACGATGCCGCACAGATCAGGGTGTTGCTTGAGCACGGTCTGGGTCAGGGCCTTGGCCTTGGCGGCGTCCCAGTCGGCGGCCTGGTTGGACACCACTTTCACGGTGGGGTTCTTGGCCAGCACGTTCTCCACACCCTTGAGGGTGTAGGCACTGGCGGCTGCCGTGGGGGCGCCCTGCACAATGGCGATCTTGTTGGACTTGCCCTTGCAGGACTCGACCACCGCGGTGGTGGTGCGTTCACCGATGTCCACCCAGTCGGCGCCGACAAACACGGTGGAGGGCTGGGCCGAGCGCATGTTGATCTGCACCACGTAGATGCCTTCGTCCTCGGCCTTCTTGATCAGCTTGGCGTAGGTTTGCACATCGGGGTTGTGGATCACGATGGCGGCGGGCTTTTCGGCGATCAGCGAGGTGAAGGCCTGGGCGCCGGCATTGGTGTTCCAGTTCGGGTCACGGGCCACCACTTTCATGCCCGAGGGCTCCAGCTCCTTTTTCAGGCCTTGGTACCAGCCCTGAGCCAGGTCAAAGCCCATGGCCACCGGAATGTAGCCCACGGTCTTGCCGGCCAGCGCCTTCTTGTAGCCCTCACGGAAGGGCTCATCCAGGCCCTTGCTCTGGGCCAGTGCGCTGCCCGCCAGCCCCAGGCTCAGGGCCAGACCGGCGAAGGTTGTCGTCCACTTTCCTGCGTTTCCTGCGTTGTGCATGCTTGTCTCCTTGCTTGTTTGAGGATCAAAAGCGCCTGAGGCCGGGCGTGCGGCATACCGAAACCAGAATGGGAGCGGGCGGCTCTAGATGTCGCCCTGTTGGGCTGTCTCTTCGTTGCGCGGGTTGAGCACCGAGTCGATCAGGATGGCGGCTAGCAGCACCAGGCCCTTGATGATGTTCTGCACCGAGTAAGAAATGTCCATGATGGTCATGCCGTTGAGCATGGTGCCGATCAGCAAGGTACCGATCACCACGTTGGCCACGCCGCCGCGGCCACCCGACAGGCCGATGCCGCCCAACACCACCACCAGCACCACGTCATAGACCATGGTCGAGTTGTAGATGCGGGTGGGCATGCTGTTGACCGAGGCGGCCATCACCAGGCCTGCAAACAGGCCGATCAAGGCGGCCAGCACGTATTCAAAGACGATCACCGGCCGAGTGGGCAGGCCGGTGGCGCGGGCACTGAAGGGGTTGTCGCCTATCGCATAGATGAAGGCGCCGGCGCGCACCTTGCGCAGCAGCAAGGCCATGAGGGCCGAGGCCAGCGCGAACATGACCACGGGCATGGGGATGCCCCCCAGCGAGCCGCGCCCCATGCCGGCCACGGCGTCCAGCGCCGCGGGCCATTGCACCACCTCCAGTTGAAAGATGGCCGCCTGCCCCAGGCCGGCCAGAAACAGGCCCGAGGCCAGGGTGGTGAACAGCGAAGGCACCTCGGCATAGGCGATCAGCCAGCCATTGATCAGGCCAAAAGCCAGCGACAGGCCCAGCGCCATCAGCCCTGCCGAGGCGATCGACTGCCCATTGGCGACCATCTGCAGCATCAGGCCGGCCGGTACGGCCAGCGCGGCAATCATCGAGATGTCGATGCCGCGCCCGATGACCACCACCGCCATGCCCAGGCCCAGGATGCCCAGGATGGCCACGTTCTGCAGCAGCGTGAGCAGGTTGTCCAGGTTGGAAAAGCCGGGCAGCAGGACCGTGAAGCCCAGGAACATCACGATGAACAGGGCAAACACAATGGTTTGCTGGGTGGCACGCAGTTTGGGGATGGTCATGGCGGGCTCCTCGGGTCAGGTCAGGGCGGCGTTGAGCGAGCGACGCAGCTCGCGCTTGACGATCTTGCCGTTCAGGTTGCGCGGCAAAGGTTCGGTATCGATGGTCCAGGTCTCGGGCACGGCGTAGTCGGCCATGCGCTCTGCACAGAAGGCCTGCAACACCGGGGCCTGGGTGTCGTCACCCAGTGCACGCACGGTGACGAAGGCGTGCACTCTTTCACCCAGCACCGCGCAGGGCACACCGACCAGGGCCACTTCGATGACTTGAGGGTGCTCGGCCAGTACGTTCTCCACCGCGGCGCAATACACCTTGTAGCCGCCTCGGTTGATGATGTCTTTCTTGCGATCCAGGATGCGCAGATAGCCTTCGGCGTCCAGGCTGCCGATGTCGCCCGAGCGCCAGAAGCCGCCCCTGAACTCGCTGGCGGTGGCCGCCTCGTTGCGCCAGTAACCCGGTACCACCATCGGACCGGCGATCCAGATCTCGCCCACGCTGCCGCGTGGCAGCTCGCGGCCCTCGTCGTCGACGATGCACACCTCGCCACAGGGCACGGCCTGGCCCACGCTGTCGCGGTGGTGGTCGGTCTGACCGGGCGGCATGATCGTGGCGGGCGAGCAGGTCTCGGTGGCGCCGTAGGCGTTCATCAGTGTCAGGCCGGGCAGGCGCTGCGCCAGCGCATCGATGGTGGCGGTCGACATCGAGGCGCCCCCAAAAGCCCCGATGCGCCAGTGCCGCAGATCGTGGTTCTGCAGATCGGGCAGCAGCAGGCACAGGTTGTACATGGCCGGCACCATGATGGTGTGGGTGATGCGCTCGGCCTCGGCCAGTCGCAGAAACTCGCCCGCCTTGAAGGGGGGCATCAGCACCAGGCAGCCGGCGCAGTGGAGCATCGTGTAGAGCTGCGCCACCAGCCCGGTGACGTGGCTCAGGGGCACGGCCACCAGCGTGCGCTCCTGGGCGCCCAAGGCCATCACCTGCGCAAAGTGCATCACCGAGTGGATGATGTTGAGCTGGCAGATCATGGCCCCCTTGGGTTTGCCGGTGGTGCCCGAGGTGTAGAGCAGCACGGCCAGATCGTCTTCGTGGGCGGCGTGGGGTTGGGTCATGGCCTCGCCTTGCAGCAGGCCGGACAGGGCGCTGAAGCCGGTCACGGCCTGGCTTCCGCACACCAGCCGCCAGCGCAGCGCCTCGGGTGGTTGGTCGTGTGGGAACCACTCGACCAGCTCGGGTGCGCACACCACGACCACCGCCGCTGAATCGGCCAGGGCATGGGCCAGCTCAAGCCCCCGGGCCCGGTCGCTGATGGGCACCAGCACGGCGCCCATCCAGGCGCAGGCCAACCCCAGCAAGACGAATTCAGGCCGGTTGGCCATGTGCAGGGCCACACGGTCACCGGGCTGCACGCCCAGGCGTGCCAGGCCGGCGGCATATCGGGCGGCGGTGTGTTGCAGCTCACGCCAGCTCAGCCGCAGCCCGCCTGAAACCAGGGCTGGCGCATCAGGGTGTGCCTGGGCGGCCCGCTGCAGCATGTGGCCCAGGCTGATCGGGCGTTCGCTGTAGCAGCGCATCACACGGTTCTGGAAATGGGTTTCGCGACGCGTCAGGGGCATGCTGTCTCCAGTCTGGTCGGGGCGGGCCGGGTGGGCCGCGGGCTCGCTCAAGACGCCGCGCAGCAACATCTCCAGGCAATGGTCCACGGCGTGGCGCAAGGCTTCGGCGCTGTGCTGGCCCGGTCGGTACCAGCGACCGATGCCGCTCAGGGCGCCGACCACGGTGAATGAGGCGACGGCGGCATCGCCGGTGACGATCCAGCCGGCCAGCATGCCTTCGTCGATCAGCACCCGGAAATCGGCGTCGACCTGACGCTTGAGGCGGCGCAACTCGCGCCGCCGCTCTTCGGGCAGGGTGTCCTCGCCCAGGCGGATCACGCATTGGCCGAAATCACCTGTCACCACGCTGGCGTACAAGGCCATGGCGGCGCGCAGGCGCTCACGCCCGCTCAGCCCCTGGCCCTGCAGCTGGGCCAGGCCAGTGTGAAACTCGGCCAGTCCGCGCTCCACGCAGTCAAAAAGGATCTGCTCCTTGTTGTCGACGTAGTAGTAAAGCGTTGGCTTGGACACCCCCAGGCTGCGCGCGATGTCGTCGAGCGAGGTGTGCTGGAAACCGTTCTTGGTGAACAGGCGCGCCGCTGCCAGCAACACGGCGTCCTTCTTGGCCTGGCGCGCAGGTTCCCGCTCATGGCGGGTGGCCCAGGGCGAGCCCTTGGGCTCGGGCGGTTGGCTCCCTTGGACGCTTGCAGCAGCAGTTTTAGGCACGGACACCGACCTTTCCTGGCTTGATCGAGATCAGGTTACCGGCGGGTAAGCCTGTCGACTGGCGGAAAGATAGACCTCCTGAAAGGCATTTCAGCTAAGGAAAACCCTTTGACGCAAAGCACCATCTGTCTGGTGCGCGACATCTGGCCTCCGCTTGCGGCGCGGCTGGATGTGGACCGGGAAGTCACTGGTGACGACGCAGGCCAGGGGAGGCGGTGGGCTCGGAATCAGCCTTGGGCGGCCGGGTCGGCAGCGGCAGACAGACAAAAAAAAGCCCCCGTGCCGATGCGGAAAAGCACCGGCACGGGGGCTGGATGCGCGGCAATCAATGCACGCGCACGCTCACCATGGTCTGGTTCAGCAGTTGGTAGGCGATTTCACCAAAGGTGATGGGGCCGGCCATGCCGCCGATGGCCTTGCCTTCGAGCTCTCCGAACACGAAGTTCAGAATGCAGTTGCACGACAGGGCCAGGCCGTCTGCGCTCTGGTCGGCCAGGCGGGCGCGGAAGGCGGCGGCGTAGTCACCCACGGGTTTGGCAAAGCGGTAGTCCACCCCGGGGAACACGGGTGCATACAGCACCACCTTGCCGCCCGCCTCGCCCACGCTTTGCAGCGACGCATTCACGTGGGCGCCGGCAAAGTCACCCACCAGGGGCAACTGGCCGTTTTCCAGGTCGTGTTCGCGCACATACGCGGCGAAGTTGGTCGGCTGGCCATTGACCAGGCATTGGCCCACTTCGAAGGTGGTCTGCTCGAACTGCAGCAGGTCGCCGGTGCCGGGCTCAAACAGGTTGACGATTTCGATCGAAGCCAGTTTGTCTTCGGGCAGCTTGACATAGGCCACCACGGCGCGGTCTTCGTACTTGGTGGCGGTGCGGCCGTCGTAGACCTTGGGGGTGGCACTGCCCAGCTGCGACAGGTGCACACCGGCGATCCAGCCCACCGTGGGCTTGATGAAGGCGTCTTCGAAGTTGGCGGCACCTGCGGCGAACTTCTGGTGCGAGCTGCTGCCGGCCGGGATGATGGTCACGGCAAAGCCGTTGTCAGGGCCGTTGCGGCTGATGTCGCCCAGGGCCTCGGGGCCGTAGCTGGCAAAGCTCACCTCGCCGACGGGCGACAGATCGGTGGCAAAAACCTGACCGTCCTGCACCACCACGCCACCGCTGGGCACCATGAAATAAGGGATGGTGCCGCCAATCCAGTTGCCGGCAGGCAATTGGTCCAGTGCGGATTCGGGGCCGGCCAAGCTCAGCGGCGTGCCTTGGCGGATCAGTTCGGCCGCAGCCTGCACGGAGATCAAATTGTTCATGGTTCGGTCCTCAGAGTGTGGTCAGTTGGGCGACTTCGGTCGGGAGAATGCGTTCCCACTTGGTGAAGAAGGCATGCAGCTCGGCGGCGCGTGCGGGCAGCGGATCGGTACTTCGTTCGATGCGCTTGGCCAGCAGTTGGGTGCCCAGGTGCTGTGTGCGGATTTTGCTGAGCCCGCCTGCGGCCAGCTTTTGCCAGCAGGGATGGTTGAGAGCCGGAATGGCCATGTTGTGCTCCAGAGTGTTTGTGGCTGCCGTAAATATCAATTGTCTCGCCATGGACGATGTCAATTGTATCGCTATGATCATTTAAAAGTCAAAAATGAACAATAGCCGACTGCAAATAATGATTGATTTGATTTTCAAGGTGTTGATCAAACGCAAATCCAGAACACTCCCTGTGTGGCTGGCCGGGGGCATCGGCGGTGCTTGTTGCGCTGAGTCATGGTTTCGCCCCAGAGCGGCTCTAGAGTGGGAAGGCGCGCCCTTGCGTGCACCTCATCTCCAGGAGTCAGCCCATGAGTACCTTGATGAAAGCCGCCGTTTTTGTCGAACCCGGCCGCATTGAACTGGTCGACAAGCGCATTCCCGATGTCGGGCCCAACGATGCCTTGCTGCGCATCACCACCACCACCATTTGCGGCACCGATGTGCACATCCTCAAAGGGGAGTACCCGGTGGCCCGCGGTCTCACCGTGGGCCATGAACCGGTGGGGGTGATCGAGAAGCTGGGCAGCGCCGTGCAGGGCTACCAGGAAGGGCAGCGGGTGATTGCGGGGGCCATCTGTCCCAATTTCAATTCGTATGCAGCCCAGGACGGTGCTCCTTCGCAGGACGGTAGTTACCTGGTGCCTCAGGGCTTGTGCGGCTGCCATGGCTTCAAGGCCACAGCAGGCTGGCGCTTTGGCAACCTGATCGATGGCACTCAGGCCGAGTACGTGTTGGTGCCCGACGCCCAGGCGAACCTGGCCCCGATCCCCGATGGCCTGACCGATGAGCAGGTGCTGATGTGCCCCGACATCATGTCCACCGGGTTCAAGGGCGCTGAGAACGCCAATATCCGCATTGGGGACACCGTGGTGGTGTTTGCCCAGGGCCCGATCGGCCTGTGCGCCACGGCCGGGGCCCGTCTGCTGGGTGCCACCACCATCATCGCGGTGGACGGCAATGCCCACCGGCTGGGCATCTCCAGGCAATTGGGGGCGGACGTGACCCTCAACATCCATGAGTGCGATGTGGTGGCCGAGGTGCTGAAGCTCACGGGCGGACGCGGAGCAGATTCGGCGATCGAGGCGCTGGGCACCCAGGCCACCTTCGAAGCGGGCCTGCGCGTGATCAAACCCGGGGGCACCCTGTCGAGCCTGGGCGTTTACTCCGGTGACCTGACGATCCCGCTGTCGGCGTTTGCCGCTGGACTGGGTGACCACCGCATCAACACCGCGCTGTGCCCGGGCGGCAAGGAGCGGATGCGCCGTCTGATGAACGTGCTGGCCTCAGGCCGGCTGGATTTGGGCGTGCTGGTCACCCACCACTACCCGCTCGATCAGATCGTGGCGGCCTATGACCTGTTTTCGCACCAACGCGACGGGGTGTTGAAGGTCGCCATCAAGCCCTGAACACCAAGCCCTGAGGCGGTCAGGTGCCGGTTCAGCGACCCCGCGCCGCGCTCAGGCGGCTTGGGCGGTCGAGGCACGCTCCAGGATCTGGAAGCCGATGTCCACGATCGGGTGCTGTGGTGTGTGGCCCGCGCAGCGCTCCAGGATCAGGCGGGCCGACAGCTCGCCGATCAGACGCCCATCGACGCTCACCGTGGTCAGCGCGGGTTCGACATGGGCCGAGAACTCGGCATTGCCAAAGCCGCAGAGGGCCAGGTCTTGCGGCACGCGCAGGCCGCGCGCCTGGGCTTCGATCATCACGCCCTGGGCCATCTGGTCGGAGCTGCAATAGATCGCCTGCAGATCGGGGGCCTGCGCCAGCAGCTGGCTCAGGGCCTGGCGCCCCAAGGCCAGCCCGCTGGGGGCGGGCACGAAGGCGGTGGGCACCTCGCGGCCCCAGGTGGCCACGAAGCCTTCGCAGCGCTGGCGGGCCCGGTGGTCGTCGGCACTGGCGATGCCCACCCGTTTCCAGCCCTTGCTGAGAAAGTAGCCGGCAATCGCACCGCCCACCTTGAGGTGCGAAAACCCCACCAGCATGTCGATCGGGCGGTCGCTGTGATCCCAGGATTCGACCACCGGAATGCCGGCCTGCACCAGCCGTTCTCGGGCTGAGGCCGAGCCCACCAGCCCGGCCATGAACAGGCCATCGGGGCGGCGGCTGATCATGGTGTTGATCAGGGCGTCTTCGCGGTCCTGGTTGTAGCCACTCTGTCCCAGGATGAGCTGGTAGCCCGCCTGGGCCAGGGTATCGGTCAGGGCCTGCAGCGTGGGCAGAAACTGAGCCACCGACACCGCCGGCAGAATGCCCGCGATCATCTGGCTCTTGCGCGACTTGAGGCCCCCGGCCAGCAGGTTGGGCAGGTAACCGGTGGCGGCCACGGCCTGTTTCACCCGTTCGAGTGTCTTGTCGGACACCAGTTCAGGTTTGCTCAGGGCGCGCGAGGCGGTGATCAGAGAGACGCCGGCCTCACGGGCAACGTCGTGCAGGGTGGCCGCTTTCTTGGGTGCTGTGGTCTTCATCGGATGCTTGCTGCGGAATACCGGTCAGGGTATCAGACCTGAGGTCGCCCCAAGGGCCTGAGCCCCTCGGCCATCAGTTGACGGCAGCGCCCAACGGGACCTTGCTCTGCTCTTCAGTGGCGCAGTGCATGCCCAGGCGCTGCAGCAGCTGCCGGTCTTTTTCGGCCTGCGGGTTGCTGGTGGTGAGCAATTTGTCGCCATAGAACATGCTGTTGGCACCCGCCAGAAAGCACAGTGTCTGCAGGGCTTCGGGCATGTCTTCGCGCCCAGCCGACAGGCGCACCATGGCCCGTGGCATGCAGATGCGGGCCACGGCGATCATGCGCACGAACTCCAGCGGGTCGAGTGTCTGGGTGCCGGCCAGGGGGGTGCCCTCCACCTGCACCAGGTTGTTGATGGGCACCGACTCGGGGTAGGGCTGCAGATTGGCCAGTTGCACGATCAGGCCCGCGCGCTCACGGCGTGATTCGCCCATGCCCACGATCCCCCCTGAGCACACTTTCAGGCCCACATCACGCACCCGCTCCAGGGTGTCGAGGCGGTCCTGGTAGGTGCGGGTGGTGATGATCTGGCCATAGAACTCGGGCGAGGTGTCCAGGTTGTGGTTGTAGTAGTCCAGCCCCGCTTCGCGCAGTTGCTCGGCCTGACCGTCGGCCAGCATGCCGGCGGTCAGGCAGGTTTCCAGGCCCAGGGCTTTGACCTCGCTGATCATCTCGCCAATGACCTCGACATGGCGCGCCTTGGGCGAGCGCCAGGCCGCACCCATGCAAAAACGCGTGGCGCCGTTGGCCTTGGCGGCGCGGGCGGCCTCCAGCACCTCGGCCAGCGGCAGCAGCTTGTCGGCCTTCAGACCGGTGTCGAAGTGGGCCGATTGGGGGCAGTACTTGCAATCCTCTTCGCAGCCGCCGGTCTTGATCGACAGCAACGTGGAGAGCTGGATCGCGTTGGGGTCGAAGTGCTGGCGATGCACTTGCTGGGCCCGGTACATCAGGTCGTTGAAAGGCAGTTCCAGCAGTTCCAGCACCTGGGCCACGCTCCAGGGCTGGTGGTTGATGCGGTCGGCGTCGGTGGTGGGCGTGCGAGTTTGGATCTGGTTCGGGTTCATGGTTTGCGTGTCGCCGTCTGAAGGCCGTCGATCTGGGGGTAATGCTTCTTGGTCGGGCATTCTAGAAGCTGTGCTGGGTCAACCCGACCGGATCAGCCCGGCGCTCGGTGCCCGGCTCAAATCGCAACCTCCGAGTCCGGGATGGACCCCTGCGTCGACTCTCAGCCCCCTTGCAGCCGGCGTTGCGCGCGGCTTTCTTCGGTCACAGCGCGATCAAAGTCCGGCAGGCCGATCTGGTTGAGCACGCGCTTGAAGCTGGCGGCCACCTCGGGTTTCAGATCGGCCAGACGCCTGGCGATCTGCAACCCCTGGGCCGGCAGCGCTGGGGCAGGGGCCACCTGCCAGATCAGTCCCCAGGCTTGGGCTTGCACGGCATTGAATTCATCGCCGAGCAGCATCAGGGCTCTGGCCCGAGCCAGCCCGGCGAGGGCAGGCAGCGTGGCGGTCAGCCCGCCGGTGACGAACACGCCCAGTGAGGCTTCCGGTAGCTTGAAACGCGTGTCTTCTGCCGCCACGACGACATCGGCATCCAGCATCCATTCCAGACCGGCACCGACAGTCCAGCCATGCACCTCGGCCAGTACCGGCCGGGGGCTGTGCACGATGGCGCGGGCCACGGCCTGAACCAGCACCAGGTCTTGTTCCGTGGGGGGCGCCGAGACGTCCCGCCCGGCGCAGAAGGCGCGACCCTCGCCGCGCAGCCGGATGGCCCGCACGTCAGGGGCCTCCGCCGCGTTCTCCAGCGCCTGAAGCAGCGCACTGGCCAGCTCATTGTCGATGGCATTGAGTTTGTCGGGGCGGTTCAGCGTCAGGGTCAGTACACCCTCGTCGAGTTGCTGCAGCAGTTTGGGCGATGGGAGCATGGCGTGGCGCAATTTGAGACGGGTTGCCCATGGTGCCAGAACCAGGGCATCACCCGGGCCTGCGCCGTTCCTTGCGCCGGCGGCCCCCTCGGCGTTTGAGCTGGGGGAGGCGGATTTTCGACAGTCTGGGCAGCACGCGGGCCGACGGCCAGGGCGGCCTTCAGCCGATGGTGTCGAGCCAGAACCCGATCATGGCGATCGCGGCACCCAGCAACACGCCCGCAAGCAATGCCTTGTTCCAGTGCGATCCAGTGTTCGGGTTTGGGTTCAGGCCTCGGGGCAAGGGCTCCATGGGGCGTGTTTCCTGTGCAATCAGGGAGTCACTGAAGTAGGGCGCGGCAGGTAGTTTCATCAGGCACCTTTTGGAGTTGACTTGTGTCGTAACTTAGAGGGCGTCGACTGACCAAAACCTGACTTGGCACCGCTTGTCATGATTTGTCACAATTTTCTGCCCCTGTTCCCATCAACGCATCGACTCACAAAACCCCACTGATGCGGTGGCGCACGAGGCAAATTCTTCGCGGGGCGGCCCGCTTTCAGCGTGGGGGGGCCGCTCGCCGGGTGGACAATCCACCCTGCCGATTCGCGACAATCGGCGAACCGATTGAAAACGCCATGCAAACCAAGACTCTCTCCATCCTTCCTGTCATCTTCGCCATCGCTGCGGGCGCTCTGGTGCCAAGTTCGGCGTCATTTGCTGCGGGTGGACACCATGCCGCCAAGGCTGCCTCTCCCAAGAAGGCCGCCGCCGCTGCTGCGGCCAACGCCCTGCCGCCCCTGGCTGCCCAGACCACCCTGGCCGGCAGCCCACCCGCGCTGCCAGCCAAGGCCTGGCTGCTGATGGACTTTGACTCCGGTGAGGTGCTGGCCTCGGCCAACGCCGACGAACCCCTGCCGCCCGCATCGCTCACGAAGATGATGACCAGTTACCTGGTCGAGCAGGCGCTGCGCTCAGGCAAGCTCAAGCAGGACGATCTGGTCTCGGTCAGCCAGAACGCCTGGTGCCGTGGCTCCAGCACCGAGTCGTGCATGTACCTGCCGCTGAACAGCCAGGCCACGGTGATCGATATTCTGCGCGGCATCATCATCCAGTCGGGCAATGACGCCTCCAAGGCGATTGCCGAACACATGGCCGGCTCCGAGGAGGGCTTTGCCAAGCTGATGAATGCCGAAGCCCAGCGCCTGGGCATGACGCACACCCACTTCATGAACCCGACGGGCCTGCCCGATCCGGATCACAAGTCGTCTGCGCGTGACCTGGCGATCCTGGCGCGCGCCATCATCCGAGACAGTGCCGACTACTACCCCATCTACGCGGAGCGCGAGTTCAAGTACCACGGCATCAAGCAAGGCAACCGCAACGCCCTGCTGTACACCGACCCCACCGTGGACGGCCTGAAGACGGGCCACACCGAAGAGGCTGGCTACTGCCTGGTCACTTCGTCCAAGCGCAACGGGATGCGTTTGATCACCGTCATCCTCAACACCAGCAGTGCCCAGGCCCGTGCTGACCAGACGCGAGCCATGCTGGGCTGGGGCTTCAGCACCTTCGAGAAGGCCACCCCGATCCAGCCGGACGCGGTGGTGGCCACGGCCAAGGTCGGCTACGGCAAGGCCGATACCGTGGCCGCAGGCCTGGGGGCCCCCTGGACCCTGACCGTGCCGCGGGGCCAGCAGGTGCAGACGGCGGTTGAGTTGAAGGCTGATCTGGAGGCTCCGGTGGCCAAAGGGGCTGTGATCGGCAAGGTGGTCGCCACCTCGAATGGCAAGCCAGTGGGTGAAGCCCCGCTCGTGGCGCAGGCTGAAGTGGAGCGTGCCGGCCTGATGCTGCGCGCCTGGCAGGGCCTGGCCAAGCTGTTTGGCAAGTAAAGCCAGGCGGGTCTGCAGGGCGCTCAGCGTGCCGCTTCGGCGGCGCCAAGGGCCACGCGTGCAGAGAGCCGTGGCCGGCGGTGCGGTGTCGCACTGGAGTGCGATACCGCGGTCGGGTTCATGCCGTCTTCACGGGCGAGCGTTCATACCAGCGCTTGCTGTTGTTGACGATGCTCACCACCAGCAGCATCACCGGCACTTCGATCAGCACGCCCACCACGGTGGCCAGTGCCGCACCTGAGTTGAAGCCGAACAGGCTGATGGCCGCTGCCACCGCCAGTTCGAAAAAGTTCGAGGCACCGATCAAGGCCGATGGGCAGGCGATGTTGTGTTTTTCTCCCACGGCGCGGTTCAGCCAGTAGGCCAGCGCCGAGTTGAAAAACACCTGGATCAGGATCGGCACGGCCAGCAGTGCAATCACCAATGGCTGCTTCAGAATGGCTTCGCCCTGGAACGCAAACAGCAGCACCAGCGTGGCCAGCAAGGCCGTGATCGACCAGGGCCCGATTTGGGCCATGGCCGCATCGAAAGCGGCCTGGCCTCTGGCCAGCAGCGACCTGCGCAACCACTGGGCCAGGATCACCGGAATCACGATGTAGAGCGCCACGGATGTCAGCAGGGTGTCCCAGGGCACGGTGATGGCTGATAGCCCCAGCAGAAAGCCCACCAGCGGCGCAAAGGCAATCACCATGATGCTGTCGTTGAGGGCGACCTGGGACAGCGTGAACAAGGGGTCGCCGCCGGTCAGGCGGCTCCAGACAAACACCATGGCGGTACAAGGTGCGGCTGCCAACAGGATCAGCCCCGCAATGTAGCTGTCGAGTTGATCGGCCGGCAGCAGTGGCGCGAACCAGTGGCGGATGAACAGCCACCCCAGAAATGCCATTGAAAAGGGCTTCACCAACCAGTTCACAAACAGGGTGACGCCGATGCCCTTGACGTGTTGGCGGACCTCGCCGAGCGCAGAAAAATCGACCTTCACCAGCATCGGGATGATCATCACCCAGATCAGCAGGCCCACGGGCAGGTTGACCTGGGCCACTTCCAGGCGGCCGATGGCCTGGAACACGCCCGGCATGAGTTGGCCCAGGGCGATGCCGGCGACGATGCAAAGAAAGACCCAGACCGTCAGGTAGCGCTCAAACACACTCATGGGGGCGCTGGCCGCTCGTTGGGCAGTGGTTTCGCAGGGGGCGCTCATGTCAGTCCTTGGAGAGTTCACGGGCCGTCGTCTGCAGCATGGCCTTGGCCAGCTTGTCGGCTGGCAGGTTGATCAGCAACTCCAGGCGACGCTTGATCAGGTGCAGGGTCTGGCGGAAGGCCTCCAGCTTTTCCTCGTCCGAGGACTCGCCTTCGGAAGGGTCGGCATAGCCCCAGTGGGCGGTGGCCGGGTGCCCCGGCCAGATCGGGCAGACCTCGCCCGCGGCGTTGTCGCACACGGTGATGATCAGGTCCATCTTGGGGGCGTCTGTCGCGGCGAATTCATCCCAGCTCTTGCTGCGCAGGCCTTCGGTGGAGATGCCGGCCTTTTGCAACACTTGCAAGCCCAGCGGATTGGGCTTCTGGTTCTCGCGTGGGCTGCTGCCGGCGGAGAAGGCCTTGAAGCGGCCTTGGCCCATGGCGTTCAGCAAGGCCTCTGCCAACACGCTGCGGGCAGAGTTGTGGGTGCAGAGAAACAAGACATTCAGGGGGGTGGTTTCGGTGGTCATGACAGGCTCAACAGCAGGTGGATCGGGTGGTGTTGGGGGTGCAGCAGGCCGCTTGTTCAGGGGCGTGCGCTACTGCAACGGGGGCACAGCAAGCCGATGCGGCCCGGTCGCTGCCGGCCGCCTGCCCGGATTGCAGCGCGGCTGTCGGTGTCGATGGGCTGCAACAGGCGCCGGCTGCGGTGGCTGGCGGGTTCTCGTTGAACACGGGGATGTCACCCAGCGTGTGAAAGTGCTCCCAGGCGATGCCTTGGGGGTCTGTGACCCAGTGCTTTTCACTGCGGGCGTAGCAGCAGGTGGTGCTGCCTTCGTCGAGCAACGCCAGGTCAGCCGATCGGGCCCGGGCCTTGAGCTCGGCCAGTTCGTCCGCCTCATCCACCTGAAAGCCCAGGTGGTCCAGCCCCGGCTTGCTGCCGCGGGTGGAGATGGCGAAGTTCACCCGAGGGTCCTCCAGCATCCATTTGGCGTAGTCAGCCTCTGTCCGGGTCGGCTCGGCAGAGAACAGTTGGGTGTAGAAGCCGATGCTCTTGGCCAGGTCTTCAACGTGCATGTGAACATGGAATCGTTTCATGGGGCTCTCCTGAATGGACGTTCAACAATCGCACGGGCGCGCTGTTGACAGCGTGCAGTCCGTGCCTTGGCAGCAGTTTTCGGTGAGGTAGCTCAACAACTCGTTCATGGTTTCGAACGATGCTCGATAGATCAGATTGCGTCCCTGGCGCTCCTGGCTGATGAGCCCCGCGTGGGTCAGCTCTTTGAGGTGAAACGACAGCGTGTTGGGCGGAACGGCCAGTTGCTCTGCCAGAACCCCCGGGGTCATGCCCGCCTGGCCGGCGACCACCAGGGCTCGAAAAACCCGCAGGCGCACTTCTTGGGCCAGTGCTGCCAGGGAGCGGACGACATCTTGTTCTTTCATGCATCAACTATACAACGATATTGGAAATGTTGTAAATTTAAGCCTGTCGAGGTGATTTCCAACTTGTCGCGCTGCGCGCAGACACCTCGCTGGCCTTCTGAAACAGGAAATTCATGCCGTCATCCATCCGTCTTCTGGATGCCCCGACCAAGTACCTTTTCTTCACCGGAAAGGGCGGCGTGGGCAAGACCTCAGTGTCCACAGCGGTGTCCATTGCCCTGGCAGATTCAGGCAAAAAGGTCTTGCTGGTCAGCACCGATTCAGCCTCCAACCTGGACGAGATGCTGGGGGTCGAGTTGCGCAATCAACCGGTCACCGTGCCGGGTGTGGCCGGCCTCTCGGTTTTGAACATCGACCCCGAGGCCGCTGCCCGGAGTTACCGCGTGCGCGTCATCGAGCAGATGGGGCCTCAGGCCAGCTCGGAGGACGTGTCCACGGTGCGCGAGCAGCTCTCGGGTGCCTGCACCACCGAGATCGCCACGTTCGACGAATTTGCCAGCCTTCTCTCGGATGGGGGCGATGCCTTTGACCACGTGGTGTTTGACACGGCGCCCACGGGCCACACGCTGAGGCTGCTCAGCCTGCCCAAGGCCTGGAGCGGGTTTCTGGGCGGCAATGACCGGGGGGCTTCGTGCCTGGGCCCGCACTCGGGCTTGAAGATGCAGGAGCAACTCTTCAACCGGGCCTTGAAGTCGCTGAACGATCCGGCATTGACCAGCCTGGTTCTGGTGGCCCGCCCCGAGGCCAGCGCCCTGCAGGAGGCCGCCAGGTCCTCGGTCGAACTGCTGGCGCTGGGGCTGACTCGGCAGCGCCTGGTGGTCAATGCCGTGTTCAAGGCCAGCGACCGGCAAGACGCCATCGCCATGGCACTGGAGGACTTGGGGCAGCAGGCGCTGCGGGCGATGCCCGATGCACTTCGCCACTTGCCTTGCGATCTGGTGGCCTTGCGTCCTGTCGATTCAGTGGGCTTGGCGGCGCTCAGGGCGCTGCTGTCGGGCAATCCGGTCGATGCCCCTCCACCCCTGGCGCTTGATCTGGCCCGGGCGCATCCCGGTCTGGGGGATCTGGTGGCCGAACTGGCCAAGGACGAGCACGGCTTGATCATGGTGATGGGCAAGGGCGGCGTCGGTAAAACCACCATGGCAGCTGCGCTGGCCCTGGGCCTGGTCCGACATGGCAAATCGGTTCACCTCAGCACCACCGACCCTGCCGCTCACCTGGCGGTCACCCTCGAGGGCGAGGTGCCTGGCTTGAGCGTCGGCCGGATCGACCCCAAGGCCGAGACCCAAAAATACGTGGACAAAATCGTGGCGGCCAGGTCGCCCGGCATGACGGCTGCCGAAAAAGACCTGTTGATCGAAGACCTGCGCTCACCCTGTACAGAAGAGGTGGCGGTATTTCATGCCTTCTCGCATGTGGTTTCGCAGGCGAGAAGTGCTTTTGTTGTGCTGGACACCGCTCCAACCGGGCATTCTTTGTTGCTCATGGACGCCACCGGCGCCTACCACCGTCAGATGCTCAGAGAGTTTGAAGGCAAAGGGGCAGGGCGCATCGTGACCCCGCTGATGCGCCTGCAAGATGCCGACTACACGAAGATCATCCTGGTGACCCTGCCTGAGGCAACGCCGGTCTCGCAGGCGGCGGCTCTTCAGGATGACCTGCTGCGCGCCCAGATCGAGCCCTTTGCGTGGGTGATCAACAAATCCTTGCTGGCCACGGCCACCCAGGATCCCTTGCTCCAGGCGCGACTGCTCAGTGAGCACCGGCAAATCGAGCGTGTCCTGGGGCTGGCCGGGCATTCGGTCTACAGCGTTCCCTGGACCGCGAAGCCGCCGGTGGGCGTGGCGGCCTTGCAGGAGCTTGTCAGGCCCTGATACCCGTCCGGCGGGTTTGCGTGGGCATGGGGGGGGGCAGGGCCGCCTGGTGGCTTCTGTTCAGTCGTTTCTAAAAATGGTATCGTTGTCATTGCTGTTCAAATAGAAAAATCCCCTTGCAACATCTTATTTGCAGGGTGGGTGTTCAAAAAATGTGACGGTAATGACAACGACAATCATTGATGAAGCGCTCGCCATGAGCGAGCGCACATGGAGACGACATGACATCCCTGCTGTTGGCCAGACCGGCCCTGCCCAGCCTGCCAGTGCTGGCCAGTGAGCTGCAGTGGTCGATCACGCGGGTGCACGCCGGCGCCGCATCGATGTTGATCCAGCCAGCCGGCATCGAGCCCGGATGAAGCCCCACAACAACCTCAGGAGACCCGCATGAAAACACCCTCCCACCTTTCAGGCCGTCGTTGGATCCTGGGCCTGGCCGCGCTCAGTGCCTGTGTTCTGGGCACGGCCGTGCATGCCCAGGCCCATGATTTCCCGAACCGACCGGTGACCCTGGTGGTGCCGTTTCCACCCGGCGGCGGCACCGACACCAGTGCCCGCCTGATCGCCACGCGCCTGAGTCAGAAGTGGGGCAGGTCGGTCATCGTCGACAACAAGGGCGGCGCTGCCGGCATGATCGGCGCTGACTTCGTGGCCAAGGCCAAAAGCGACGGCTACACCTTGCTGTTTGGCAACATCGGCACCCAGGCCATCAACCCCTCGTTGTACAAGTCGATGCCGTATTCGCCCGACACGGCCTTCGTGCCCGTGTCCCTGGTGGCGGAACTGCCCCTGGTGATGATGGTGAATGCCCAGGTGCCCGCCAAGACGGTGGAAGAGTTCATCGCACTGGCCAAATCCAAGCCTGATGCCATGAGCTACAGCACCTCGGGTGCGGGCAGTTCGATGCACCTGGCGGCAGAGATGTTCAAGAGTGGCTCCGGAACCGCTGTGCAACACGTGCCCTACCGGGGGGGTGGCCCGGCCGTGGGCGACCTGTTGGCCGGCCATGTGCAACTTTGTTTTGCCACGGTGCTTGAATCGAGTGGGCACCTCAAGAGTGGCAAGGTACGTGCGCTGGCCGTCACCGGCAAGACCCGGGTGCCCGCCTTGCCACAGGTGCCGACGCTGGCCGAAGGCGCCATCCCGGGCTTTGATTCCATCTCCTGGGTGGGGCTGTTGGCGCCGGCCGGCACCCCGCGGGAGATCACCGATAAGATTTCAGCCGACATCCGGCAGGTGCTGGCGCTGGATGAGGTCAAGGCCCGGCTGGCCGAACTGGGCGCACTGCCCGTGGGCAGCACCCCCGACGCGTTTGCCAAGCTCATTGCCAGCGACCGCAAGCGTTACGCGCAAATCATTGCCGATAAGAACATCCACGTCGACTGACTTTTTTCCCTGAATGACCCGAGCTTCTCCCATGACCACCACCTCACCCCGCCTGATCCAGATCGGCCGTCAGATGCCCCAGCTTGAAGCCGCGCTGGCGGCCCGCTACACCGTGCACCGCCTGGCCGACGAGGCCGACCCGGCCGCTTTCCTGAAGGCCCAGGGCCACACTTTCGCCGGCCTGGTCACCTCGGCCGCCATCGGGGTGGACAACGCCGTCATCGCAGCGTTGCCTCAGCTCAAGGTGATTTCGAGCTTCGGCGTCGGCCTGGACAAGATCGATGTGGCCTACGCCAGCGCACGGGGGGTGCAGGTGGGCTACACCCCCGAAGTGCTGACCGACTGCGTGGCCGACCTGGCCTTCGGCCTGTTGATCGATGTGGCCCGGCAGATTGCAGCCGGCGACCGCTTTGTGCGCCGTGGCGCCTGGGCGTCGGCCAAGTACCCCATGACCACCCGTGTCAGTGGCAAGAAGCTGGGCATCTTCGGCATGGGGCGCATTGGCAGCACCATCGCCCGGCGCTCCAGCGGCTTTGACATGAGCGTGCGCTACACCAATCGGCATCCGGTGGCGGGCTCGCCCCATACCTTCGAGCCCAGCCTGATCGAACTGGCGCGCTGGAGTGACTTTCTCGTGATCGCCGCTGCCGGTGGCGCCGCCACCCACCACCTGGTCAACCAGGCTGTGCTGCAGGCCTTGGGCCCCAAGGGCTTCATCATCAACGTGGCCCGGGGCAGCGTGATCGATGAGGCCGCGCTGGTGCAGGCCCTGGCCGACGGCACCATTGCCGGCGCAGGGCTGGATGTGTTTGAGGCCGAGCCCCAGGTGCCCGAGGCCTTGCGCCAGATGGATCAGGTGGTGCTGCTGCCCCATGTGGCCAGTGGTACCCACGAAACCCGCCAGGCCATGGCTGACCGGGTGATCGAGAACCTGGAGGCGTTTTTTGCCGGCCGGCCGCTGGTGTCGCAGGCGCACTGATCCGCCGTGAGGTGGGCCTCTCGGGTGGCTGCCTCAACCCGCCGTGTTGCGGGCCTCCAGCGCCCGGTGGCGTTCGCGGCTTTTGGCGATGTGCAGGCGCATGGCGGCGCGCGCCGCCTCGGGCTGTTGATGCAGGATGGCCGAGTAGATCTCTTCATGCTCGTCGGCCACGTGGTCGAGGTAGTTGCGCCGGCCTTCCTCAACCGGGTCTTGCGTGGTTTGCCAGCAGCGCGGCAGGCTGCCGGGGCTCAGTGTGCCCATCATCGCGATGTAATGCGGGCTTTGTGAGGCACGGGCAATCTCGCAGTGAAAGCGAAAATCGGCCCCCACCGGGTCGGTATTGGCCAGCCAGGCCTGGGACACCGCATCCAGCGACTGGCGCAGTTGCTGCAGATGGGCCTCGGTACGCCGCTGGGCCGCCATGGCGGCGGCCTCGGGCTCCAGGCCCATGCGCAGCTCCAGCACGGCCAGCAGGTCGGGCAGGGAGTGCATGCTGGCCGGGTCGATCGAAAAAGGGCGGGCGTCTTGCAGCGCAGACACAAAGGTCCCCAGACCCTGGTGCGCATAGATCAAGCCCCGGGCCTTGAGGCTGGTCAGTGCGTCGCGCACCACCGTGCGGCTGACGCCGAACTGCACCATCAGATCGGCCTCGGCGGGCAGTTTGTCGCCAGCGCGCAGCTGGCCCGCTTGGATGCGGGCCGCCAACTGTTCAACCAACTCCAGCGCACGGGCTGGGGCTTTGCGGAGAGGCTGCGGGCGAGGTGAAGTCACGGTCAAGGTCGGGCCGGGTTGAGGTCAAGCGGGCTGGTGCCAGCTCAGCCTCGATTTTGCATGACGCAGCGACCTCGCCACCCGCCCCGGGCCTGATTAAAAGCAACTGCGGCTCAGGCTGCGCCCTCGGCCTCCACGTACAACGCGTAGAGCGAGTGGCAGCTGGCCATGTAGAGGCGGTTGCCCTTGGGGCCGCCAAACGTCAGGTTGGGGCAGCGTTCGGGCAGGTGGATGTGGGCAATGGCCTTGCCCTGGGAGTTGAACACCCGCACGCCGTCGTGGTCGGCCGGGTTCACGCCCAGGCGTCCATCCGAGCCCCAGCCGCACCACAGGTTGCCGTCGCGGTCCACCTTGAAGCCGTCGAGAGCACCCGGGCCGTTGGCATCAATCAACTTGGTCTTGTTCGAGGCGCTGCCGTCGGCCGCGATGTCATAGGCCCAGATGCTGCGGCTGGGCGTGCCTTTCCACTCCACCACATACAGCTTTTTCTCGTCCGGCGAAAAGGCCAGGCCGTTGGGGTTCACCAGGTCGGTGATGATGGCGCGGATCTGTCCGTTGGGGTCGATGCGGTACACGTTGGTGGTGGCCTGTTCGGACTTGGCCTTGAAGCCCTCCCATTCGCCATTGATGCCGAACAGCGGGTCGGTGAACCACACGCTGTCGTCCGACTTGACCACGATGTCGTTGGGTGCGTTCAGGCGCTTGCCTTCGTACTGGTCGGCCAGCACGGTGATCTTGCCGTTGTACTCGGTGCGCGTCACGCGGCGGGTGAGTGAGTGTTCGCAGGTCAGCAGCCGGCCCTGGCGATCGCGGGTGTTGCCGTTGGCATAGTTGGCTTGCTCACGGAACACGCTGAAGGCGCCGTTGGTTTCGTCGTACTTCATGATGCGGTTGTTCGGGATATCGCTCAGCAGCAGGTAGCGCCCGGCTGGAAAGTACACCGGTCCCTCGGCCCAGCGCATGCCGCTGGCCAACTGCTCGACCGAGCTGCTGTAGAGGCGGTATTTGAGAAAGCTCGGGTCCAGCACCTCGACGGCCATGTCGGGGTAG
This sequence comes from Curvibacter sp. EU05-FHT14A10, assembly GCF_058791075.1. Lineage (NCBI taxonomy): Bacteria > Pseudomonadati > Pseudomonadota > Betaproteobacteria > Burkholderiales > Comamonadaceae > Curvibacter > Curvibacter sp. EU05-FHT14A10. The sequence goes on along the minus strand of NZ_JBYTDE010000002.1, from coordinate 526,701 downwards.
CGTGCGTTGGGCTTGAAGTCGATCTTCTGGGCTGCCGCCAGCCCACTCAAGCCGGCCAGGCCGGCGCCGGTGGCGGTCTTCATGAATTGGCGGCGTGCCGGGGTTGCTTGGGGTTCGTTCATGTTTGTCTCCGTCTTCGTTGAAAAATCGCTGTCGGGCTGGCGCCTCAGGTCACGGGTGCCGGGTTGAACAGCACCAGGGCGTTGTGCAGCTTCCAGCGCTCGGCCCAGGTCTTTTGGCGGCCGCTGGCCACCTCGAGCATCAGCTCGAACAGTTCCCAGCCCACCTGCTCGATGGTTTTCTCGCCGCTGGCGATGCGGCCCGCATTCACATCCATCAGGTCATGCCAGCGTTGGGCCAGGTCGTTGCGCGTGGCCACCTTGATCACCGGCACCTCGGCCAGCCCGTAGGGGGTGCCTCGGCCGGTGGTGAACACATGCAGGTTCATGCCGGCAGCCAGCTGCAGCGTGCCGCAGATGAAGTCGCTGGCCGGGGTGGCGGCGTAGATCAGGCCTTTTTGCGTGAGCTTTTCGCCGGGCGAGATCACGCCACTGATGGGGGCGCTGCCGCTCTTCACGATCGAGCCCATGGCCTTTTCGACGATGTTCGACAGCCCGCCCTTTTTGTTGCCCGGTGTGGTGTTGGCGCTGCGGTCCACGCGGCCCTGGTTCAGGTAGGCGTCGTACCAGGCCATCTCGCGGATCATGGCCTGGGCCACCTCGGGGCTGGCGGCACGGGCGGTGAGCTGGTCGATGCCGTCGCGCACCTCGGTCACCTCCGAGAACATCACGGTGGCGCCGGCGCGCACCAGCAAATCGGTGCAAAAGCCCACCGCGGGGTTGGCGGTCACGCCCGAGAACGCGTCGCTGCCACCACACTGCACGCCCACCACCAGCTCGCTGGCGGGCACGGTCTCGCGTCGGCGTGCGTTCAGGCGCTGCAGGTGCACCTCGGCCTGGCGCAAGATGTGCTCGACCATGGACATGAAGCCCACGTGGGCCTCGTCTTGCAGGCACACGGTGTCCAGCGGGGCATCGGCCCCGGTGGGTTGGCCGCGCTCGTCGCGGATGGGGATGCTGCCCGGGGGCAGCAGGCGCTCGGGCTGGAGTTTTTCGCAGCCCAGGCTGATGACCATGACCTCGCCGCCAAAGTTGGGGTTGAGGCTGATGTTGCGCACGGTGCGGATGGGGATGACGGCATCGGGGGCGTCGATGGCCACGCCGCAGCCATAGGTGTGCTCCAGGGCCACCACGTCGTCGACGTGGGGGTAGCGCGGCAGCAGCTCGGCCTTGATGCGCTGCACGGCAAAGTCGGTGACGCCGGCCACGCACTGCACGGTCTGGGTCACGGCCAGGATGTTGCGCGTGCCCACCGAGCCATCGGCGTTGCGGTAGCCCTCGAAGGTGTAGCCCGTCAGCGGCGGCAACGGGGCGGGTTTCACCGTGGCCATGGGCAGGCCTTGCAGTTCACGGGCCGCTGGCATCTTCAACAGCCCTTCGTGCACCCAACTGCCGGCCGGGATGGCCTGCAAGGCATAGCCGATCGGCACGTTGTAGCGGCGTACCGCCTCACCCTGGCCAATGTCCACCAGGGCCACCTTGTGGGCCTGCGGCACTTTCTCGCGCAGCACCAGGCCCGAGGCAAAGCGGGTGCCCGCGGGCAGGCCCCCATCGTTGACCACAATGGCCACGTTGTCGAGCGCGTGCATGGTGATGTACAGAGGGGTGGCGGGGCTTGAGGTCATCTTGGGGATTCACTAGAAAACGTTGTCATTCTGGGTTGACACGCCAAGCAGAAGAAAGCCAATTGCTTAAGCGTATTCAGATTTCACAAGCAGAATGGTAACGTTAACAGTTTGGCTGTCAAGAAAAGCAGGGAGCATGCCTTTTCCGGCCGGTGCCCGACTGACATTGGATAAGGCGGCTGCGTGTGAAAAAATCCGGCCGCAAGGCCGGGAAAAGCCCAGGCCAGCTCGGGGCCGGCAGGGGGCTTGGAGAAAGTCGCGGTGCCGGCCTTCGGTGTGGCGGCATGCCCGGTGGGCTCAGAAGGTGGTGCGGATGCCCAGGTCGAACCCGGTCGAGCTGCCATTGGCATTGCTGCTGGCCGTGCCTGCCGGCACCAGCGAGCCGCCGCTGAACGAGCCGGCTGTCATCGATGCACCGCCCTGGTTGCCCACATGCGCCCAGGTGGTGTACAGCGCGGTGCGCTTGGACAGGTTGTGCACGTAGCCCACAGCCCATTTGTCTGCGCGGGCGCCGCCCACTTTCAAGGCACCGTACTGGGCGATCCAGTTGCCGGCACCTACGGGGGCGTTGAAGGCCAGCGACCAGCCCTTGATCGAGGCGGTGTTGCCCAGGCTGCCCACGTCGGCGACCTGCTGGCGGGTCATGGTACCCATCAGCTTGAGTGCCCCGAAATCGTAGGAGCCGCCCAGGTTGGTGTCGGTGTAGTTGCCTCCGGTGACGGGCATGCCCAGCAGGTTGGCCGTGCTGTTGGTGCCCGCCTGGTAGCTGCGTCGGCCGTAGGCCGCCGCCACGTTCACAGGCCCCGCCGCATAGCCCACGCGGGCGCCAGCGTAGTTGCCGTTGTCTTTGATGTTCACGTTGCTGCTGCCGTAGGCCGTGGCGGACGCCGTGTCGGCGTTGTTGCCGAAGGCGTAGCTGGCCTGGCCATACAGCCCACCCAGGCTGGCCGGCAGAAAGTAGCTGATCGAATTGGACGAGCGCACCGAGGTGGCGCCGCTGCCTCCGCCCGAGGCGCCCAGGGCCGCGTAGGTGGCGATCAGGGTGCCCACGCCGGCCACGCCGAAGGGGTCGAACACGGCCAGGTTCCAGAAGGTAGGCACGTAGTCGCGGCCCAGGCGCAGCTCGCCGGCCGCGCTGTTCAGGCTCAGCGTGGCACGCCGGCCGAAGGTCAGGCCCCCGCCGGCCACGTTCGAGGCCACCCCGTTCTGGTTGTTGGGCGAGGTGCCTGAATTGCTGATGCCACTGTTGATGGCCAGTGCGGCCTCCAGCCAGAAACTGGCGCTGAGGCCGCCGCCCAGGTCTTCAGTGCCCCTGAAGCCCAGGCGGCTGGCACTGTTGCCCGAGGGGGCCAGGCCCGAGACCCGGCCGGAGGCGGTGCGCACACTTTCATAGCCGGCGTCGACGATGCCGAACAAGGTGACCGAGGACTGGGCCTGAGCCAAGCCGCTGAAGCCGAGGCCGGCCAGCATCAACCAGGGGGTGGGGTGGAAGCGTTTCAAAACAGGTCTCCTGATTATTGGTAAAGATAATGAATTGCCGAAGCCATTTGATTATGGATGGCGGATTATCTTTGGCGCTGTATGTGGAGCCTTGATCGGCTTTCGTTCCATCAGTTGGAACAGTACTGAAAATGCCATTCGATCGCTCGAATGGCGCACCGAGATGGGCTTGCAAGTCTTCAAGGCCCAATGAATCCGGGCTTGTCGGATGGCCCGGGTGGTCGGTGCTGGCTTGTCGTTTGAAAGGTATTCATGAAATCATCAATCCAAATCGGGTTGATATTTTCTGGTCTGTCAAATAGCAAGGTAATACTGAGGAAGGTGGACTGCTCACATAATCGAGCCGGAAAACTCAAGCCCACCGTGCCGGGACGCCAGTCTTCCTCCAGCCGGATGAATCCCTGCTGTTGAAAGCTCCGGTAGGCGGCTGCAATGTGCTCGCGCGCCAACGTCTGCTGGGCCTCGGGCTGTTGGTGCAATTGGGCCAGCAGCCGGGTGCGGGTGGCCAGAGGACCCGTGATGCAGTGCAGCAGGCCGGCCGAGCTGTGCCACAGCGGCAGCGCGTCGCCGGCCCGAACCTGGGACGGCCCCGCAGCCGTGACTGGCCGGGGGCCATAGGCCTTGAGGCACAGCACGCGTTCGTGCTCAAGCCGGCTTACCAGCACCTCGCAGTGTTGGGCCTGGGCCCATTGCTGCAGCCGCCAGTCGGTCTCGGGGCCCAGTCCCAGCCGCTGCTGGATGCTGGCACCCATGCACAGCAGGCGCTCGCCCATGCTGAACTTGCGTGTGCCGTCGTCCCAGCGCAGGTAGCCCAGGGCATGCAGGGTCGAGGTCATGCGCGAGATGGTGGCCTTGGGCAACTGGGTGCGCCCGGCCAGATCGCCGTTGCCCAGGCTCTCGCAAGCCGCAAATTCGCTGAGGATGCGCAGGCCCTTGGCCAGGGTGGCCGAGGCCTCGGTGGTGGGGGGGGGAGGCTGGGCCATGGGGTTGGCTCAAGGAGTTTGACTTTGCGGCGCCTCAGCCACGGATCGGCAGGCCGACCCGGGCCTCAAGTTCGGCGTGGCTCAGGCCATCGACCCGGTCGATCAATTGCAGACCCCAAGGGGTGCACTCGAGTGTGGCCAGGTCGGTGTAGATGCGTTTCACGCAGCCCACCCCGGTCAAGGGGTAGGTGCACTGCGCCACCACCTTGCTCTGGCCCGACTTGCTCAGCAGGTCCATCATCACCCAGGTCTGCTTGGCGCCAATCGCCAGGTCCATGGCGCCGCCCACAGCGGGGATGGCGCCCGGCTCGCCGGTGCTCCAGTTGGCCAGGTCGCCCGTGGCCGACACCTGGAAGGCGCCCAGCACACAGATGTCGAGGTGGCCGCCACGCATCATGGCAAAGCTGTCGGCATGGTGAAAGAAGGCGCCGCCCGGCAGCAGGGTGACCGGCTGCTTGCCGGCGTTGATGAGGTCGTAGTCCTCCTGGCCAGGGGCCGGTGCCGGGCCCATGCCCAGGATGCCGTTCTCGCTGTGCAGCACCACCTCGACACCTGCGGGCAGGTGATTGGCCACCTGGGTAGGCATGCCGATGCCCAGGTTGACATAGGCGCCGTCGAAGATGTCCTGCGCGACGCGCTGGGCCAGTGCGGTCTTGCTGCGGGCTTGGGGGGGGCTCATTCAGGACTCCTGAGGCTGCGCGGATCGGAACCCGCCGGCTTGGGTGGTGGTGCGTCCGACCTTCACGAGGTGGGAGACAAAGATGCCGGGCGTGACGATGGTCTCGGGATCCAGTTGGCCCAGTTCGACGATCTCATGCACGGTGGCAACAGTGCGCTTGGCCGCGGTGGCCATCACCGGGCCGAAGTTGCGGGCGGCCTTTCGGAAGGTCAGATTGCCCCATCGATCCGCCGACTCGGCCTTGATCAGGGCCAGGTCGCCCTGCAGCGGGTACTCCAGCACATGGCCGCGGCCATCGATCACGCGGGTTTCCTTGGGTCGGCCATCTGGGTTCATGGCCAGTGCAGTGCCGTAGCCTGTCGGGGTGTAGAAGGCCCCGATGCCTGCGCCCGCCGCGCGCAAGCGCTCGGCCAGGTTGCCCTGGGGCACCAGCTCCAGTTCAATGCGGCCGCTGCGGTAAAGCTCGTCGAACACAAAGCTGTCGGCGCTGCGCGGAAAGCTGCAGACGATCTTGCGCACCCGCCCGGTCTTGAGCAGGGCGGCCAGGCCTGCGTGGCCATTGCCGGCGTTGTTGTTGACCACGGTGAGATCGCGCGTGCCGCGTTCGATCAGGCCCTCAATCAGTTCATTGGGAATGCCCGCGGTGCCGAACCCGCCGATCAGCACCGTGGCGCCATCCTGCAAGCCCTCCAGGGCCGCGGCCACGGAAGGCCGTTCTTTGTCGATCAAGGCTTGCTCCTGCAAATGGAAGAAGGTGAAAAGAGCGCGGCCATTTGGCTCAACGCGGCGTGGGCAGCCCGTGGTGGGCCACCAGTTGCCAGCGGGCGCCACTCGGTGCGCACGGCTGCGCCAGCCAGACGGTCATGAACAGGCTGTCCACGCGCAGGGCCTGCCCGGCCTTGAGCACGCTGGCACGCATGCGCCCAGTCACGATCAGCGTGCCTTCGTGCGCCTGGCATTGCAGGTCGTCCAGCGACAGGTCCTGGTAGCGCAGCTGTCCGTTGGTCAGCCGGGCCATCAGGCTGGCGCAGCTGTCGCGCAGTCCGCTGGAATGCACATACACCAGGCCCGGCGAAAGCAGGGCCTGCAAACCGGCGCGGTCGCCCGCCAGCAGGGCGGCGGCGCGCCCGGCCTCCAGCGCCTGGGCCTGGGCCATCGGCTCAAGGGTGGGGCTCATGGCGCTCAGTCCAGCTTGAGGCCGGTGTGGCGGATGGCTTGGCCCCACAGCACGGCGTCCTGCTTCAGAAAGGCGGCAAAGGCTTCAGGCGTGTTGGCCTTGAGCTCGCCGCCATAGGAGCGCCACCGTTCGATCAAGGCCGGGTTCTGGGTGCTGGCCTTTTGCATGGCTGCGCTCAGTTTGTCCACGATGGGCTTGGGCGTTCCGGCCGGGGCAAACAGGCCGGTCCAGGCTGTGGGGCTGTAGTCCTTCAGGCCCAGTTCGGCAAAGGTGGGCACATCCGGAAAGCTGGGGTGCCGGCTGGTGCCGGTCAAGGCCAGCACCTTGAGTTTGCCGGCCTTCACGTTGCCCAGGGCGGTGGGCAGGGCATCGAACATCAGCTGAACCTGGCCCGAGACCAGGTCGGCATAGGGGCTGGTGGTGTTGTACGGCACAAAGTTCAAGCGCACCCCTGCGCTGTGGGCAAACCACTCGCCGGCCAGGTGCGAGTAGCTGCCCACGCCGGAGGTGCCGGCCACCAGACCTTCGGGCTGCAACTTCAGCCGGGCCAGCACCTCACGGGCGTTGGTCTCGGGCAGGTTGGCATTGGCCAGCAAGGCGGTATTGAGCAGGCCCAGGATGCTGATCGGGGCGAAATCGCGCTCTGCGTTGTAAGGCACCTTGCGGTACAGGGCTGGCACCACCGAGTGTGAAGTGGTCGAGCCCATCACCAGGGTGTAGCCATCGGGGGCCGAGCGGGCAGCGGCATCCATGCCGATGGTCGACGAGGCCCCGGGGCGGTTCTCAACCACCACGGGCTGGCCTAGCACGCGTGTCAACTCGGCCGCGATTTCGCGGGTGTTGGCATCGGGGCCGGTGCCCGCGGCGAAGGGCGCAATGATCCGGATCGGTTTGCTGGGGTAGTCCTGGGCGCTGGCCGCGGGGCTGCTCAGCAAAGCCAGAGTGGGCAGCAAGGCGCCCAGGCAGCGGGTGAATAGGTTCAAGGCAAGTCTCCTGTTTTTCATGGTGTGAGTCTCTTTGTCGTTCGACGGCTGAATTCTGCAGTAAAAAACAATTAAATGTCAAAATATAAGAAAACAAAGATAAAAAACTGGTGCAGAATAAAAAACAGATGCCTACTTATCAAAAGGAGACAAGATGAGCATTCCTGTTCCGCCCTTGAGCCGGCCCGGCTCCCTGGTGTTCAGCCACATGGGCTTCTATGTGTGCGACCTGGAGCGCATGGCGCGCTACTACCAAGAAGTGCTTTGTTTCACCGAGACCGACCGGGGCGACCTGGGGCCGGTGCAACTGGTCTTCATGAGCCGCGATCCGGCCGAGCACCACCAGATCGTCTTGGCCAGCGGCCGCCCGGCCGATCTGGCGTTCAGCGTGATCAACCAGATTTCGCTGCGGGTGCCCGATCTGGCCACCCTGCGCGCGGTGCGAGCGCGCGTGGCGGCCGACAGTGGCAGCAGTGAACTGATCAGTGCCACCCATGGCAATGCCATCTCGATCTACTTCCGCGACCCCGAAGGCAACCGCCTGGAGGTGTTCATGGACATGCCCTGGTACTGCGAACAGCCACTGCGTGAGCCCATCGACCTGGATCAGCCGGACGAGCAGGTGTTCGAGCAGGCGCGCCAACTGGCCAGCAGCCGGCCGCGATTCCAGAGCCGCGCAGAGTGGCAGGCCGGAATGGCGCGGCGCATGGGGCGGGCCGAAGGAGGCGCAGCATGAGCACCACACTTCACGACGTGGCCATCGTCGGTCTGGGGCCAGCCGGGGCGATGCTGGCCAACCTGCTGGGCCAGGCCGGGCTGTCGGTGCTGGTGCTGGACCGCGAGGCCGGCATCTACCCGCTGCCGCGGGCCATCCATTTCGATGGCGAGGTGATGCGGGCCTTCCAGGGCATCGGCCTGCGTCAGCAGGTGGAAGCGATCTCGCGTCCGGGCCTGAACGGCATGCGCTTCGTGAATGCTGACGGGGAGACCCTGATGATCCGGGGGGGCACCCAGTTGAATGGCCCGCACGGCTGCGCCAGCAACTACTACTTCAATCAGCCCGAGTTGGAGCAGGTGTTGCGCGAGGGCTTGCGCCGCTTCGAGCGGGTGCAGGTGCTGTTGCGCCATGAGGTGCTGGCCGTGCAGGACGAGGGTGAGCAGGTGCGGCTCACCGTGCGGTCGCCCGACCATGTCGAGCCCTTGAACCTGCACGCGCGCTATGTGGTGGGCTGCGACGGGGCCCGCTCGATGTTGCGTTGCGCCATGGGCTCGCCCATGCATGACCTGGGCTTGCGTCAGCCCTGGCTGGTGTTCGATGTACTGCTGCGTGACAACGCGCCCGAACTGCCTGAGCACACGGTGCAGTACTGCGACCCGGCGCGCCCCATGACCTGGTGCAATGTCACGGGCCGCCGCCGCCGCTGGGAGATCATGGTGTTGCCCGGTGACGACCCGGTTGAGCTGGTCAAGCCCGAGTCACTGTGGCGCCTGGTCAGCCGCTGGATGAGCCCCGAGCATGCCGAGATCGAGCGGGCCGTCATCTACACCTTCCAGTCCGTGATTGCCCAGGGCTGGCGTCAGGGCCGCCTGCTGCTGGCCGGCGATGCGGCCCACCAGACCCCGCCCTTCCTGGGGCAGGGCATGTGCGCGGCGATCCGCGATGTGGCCAATCTGGCCTGGAAGCTGCAGGCCGTGCTGGCTCGGCAAGCCCCGGACACGCTGCTGGACAGCTACGAGGCCGAGCGTTCGCCCCATGTGCACGCGTTCATCGAACTGGCGGTGCGCCTGGGCAACATCATCCAGACCACCGATCCCGAGCAGGCGCGCGTCCGCGATGCGCGCTTTCGCCAGGATCAGCCCGAGATCTTCGAGTTCCCGGCTCCCCGCATCGGCCCAGGCCTGTGGCGGGGCGAGGCCGCGCCGGTGGCGCAGATCTTCCCTCAGCCCCGTTTGGCCGACGGCCGCCTGCTGGACGAGGCCCTGGGCCAACGCTTCGCCGTGATCGGCCTCGCCCCGGCGCTGGCGGCGGCCTCGGTGGCCACCCAGGCGCATTGGCAGGCGTCCGGCGCGACCGTGCTGGAGGCCGACGCCGGCCTGCAGGATTGGCTGCAGGCCCAGGCGGCACAGGCCGTGGTGTTGCGGCCCGACCGCTATATCATGGGCTTGGCCAAGTCGCCCGGGGAGTTGGATGCCATCACGGCTTTGATGCCCGTGGCGCCCCTCCAACCCCACTGATCCGAGCCTCATGACCGACAAATCCGATTCCAGCCTCGTGCGCATGCTCAGCGTGCTGGATCTGTTCTCTGACCGCCAGCTGAGCTGGAGCGCCGAGGCCATCACGGCCGCGCTCCAGGTCTCCCTGCCGACGGGCTACCGCTATGTGAAGATGCTGACGGACGCGGGCCTGCTGCAGCGTTCGGCCGACTCCCAGTACACGCTGGGACCGCGCATCATCATGCTGGATTACTACATCCGGCGCGCCGATCCGGTGCTGCAGCACGGTGTGCCCTTCATGCAGGAACTGGTCACCCAGACCGGATTTGATTGCGTCATCTCGGCCTTGTATGGCCAGCAGTTGCTGGACACCCACCGCGAACTTGGCACCGCACCCGCCAGCCTGAGTTATGGCCGGGGCCGGCCCCGTCCCCTGTTTCAGGGCGCGGCCCCGAAAGTCATTCTGGCCGGTCTCAGCCCGGCCCAGTTGCACCGCCTGTTCGACGAGCACCTCGATGAGGTGGGCTCGGTCGGACTGCCTACCAACTGGTCCGACTTCAGAAAGTACTACAGCGCTATCCGCAAGACGGGCTACTACTTCTCCAACGGAGAACTGGAGCCCGAGCTGGCGGCACTGGCTGCGCCGCTGTACCGCGCCGACGGCTCTGTCCTTGGCGCCATTTCCCTTGTCACGACCGTGCAGCGCATGGCGTTGGTGGACCTGCCCAAGCTGGCGCGTCTGCTCACCCGCGCCGCGCAGGAGATCACGGTCCGCATCCCCTAGCACCCCTACCGGAGTTCCCATGAAATTCGTCAGCTTCCTGAACCAAGGTGTTCCCAGTTACGGCCTGGTCCAAGGCGAACACGTGCTTGACCTCAAGCCCTTGTTTGGCGACCGTGCCCCCGATCTCAAGACGCTGATTGCCCTCGACCTGCTGGGCGCTGCTGCCGAGGCGGCCGGTCAGCACGCGGCCACGCTGCGCTTCTCGCAACTCACCCTGTTGCCTGTGATCCCCAATCCGAACAAGATCGTCTGCGTGGGCCTGAACTACGGTGAGCACGTGCGTGAGACGGGCAAGCAGGTCACCGAGTGCCCGGTGCTGTTTCTGCGCACCACCGAATCGCAGGTGGCCCACGGCCAGGACATCATCCGTCCGCCCGAGTCGCACCGCCTGGACTATGAAGGCGAGATCGCCATCATCATCGGTCGTGGCGGGCGCCGCATCAGCGAAGCGGACTCTTGGAGCCACATTGCCGGCTACAGCTGCTACAACGACGGCAGCATCCGGGACTGGCAGGTGGCCACCTCGCAATGGACACCCGGCAAGAACTTTTACCGCACCGGTGCTTTCGGCCCCTGGATGGTCAGTGCCGACGAGATCGCCCCCGATCAGCAGATGACGTTGGTCACCCGCCTCAATGGCCAGGAAATGCAGCGGGCCACCACCGACATGATGATTCACAGCATCCCACGCCAGATCGCCTACATCTCGGCCTTCATTCCGCTGGAGGCCGGCGACGTGATCGTGACCGGCACGCCGGGTGGGGTGGGCAACAAGCGCACCCCACCGGTGTTCATGAAGCCTGGTGACGTGGTCGAGATCGACATCGACGCCATCGGCGTGCTGCGCAATGGCATCCGCGACGAGGCCTGAGCCCGGGCTGGCCGCCTTGCCGCCCACACCGCCGGTGGCACGCCTGCTGGGGGCGCAGCCCCTGGCCCTGGACCTGGCGCAGGGGCGGCTGAGCGTGGCCTACGAGGCCACGGCCGCCTTTCTCAACCCGGCTGGCACGGTGCAGGGCGGCATGCTCTGCGCCATGCTCGACGATGTGACGGCCTGCCTGCTCGATGCCAGTCTGGCCGGCGAGGGCGTCGTCCTGACCCTGAACCTCAATGTGGCCTTCCACCGGCCCGCCCGCCCGGGGCCGCTGCAGGCCGAGGCCTGCTTCGTCCACCGCGGTCGCCGCGTGGCCAACCTCAGCGCCACCTTGTCCCAAGGCGGTCGGGCGGTGGCCTCGGCCACGGCGGTGTGCCAGATCGGCGTGCGCGGCGCGGGGCCAGTGGCCTGAGACTTCAGTTGGAGGATCGGGGCGCGGTGGCCGCGCCACTGCCACCCCCAGGGATTCCACGGGGCTTGGATTCCGAGGTTCTGCGCCGCGTCAGGGCGAGTGCGTCTGCCAGGGCGGGTTGGCGAAGCGCAGCACCAACTCATCGAGCAGGGCGCGCACAGCGGGTGACAGCTGCCGGCGCGAGGGGTACAGCGCCTGGATGGTGAGGGTGGGCAGTTGCCATTCGGGCAGCACGGCCTGCAGCCGGCCCGCCGCCAGCTCGGCGTGCACCAGGTAGCTGGGCAGCAGGGCGATGCCCGCGCCGGCCAGGGTGGCCTGCATCAGGGCGGTGGCTTCGTTGGCGCTGAAATACGCCGCCACGGCCACCTCACGGGTCTCATCGCCACGCGTCAGTCGCCATACATGCTTGCCAAAGTTGGCGTAGCTCAGGCAGCGGTGCCGGCCCAGGTCTTCGGGTTGTTCGGGCCGGCCCTGGCGGGCCAGGTAGCCTGGCGCCGCCACCAGGTGCGATTCGCAGGGCGCCAGGGGGCGGGCGATCAACATCGGGTCGGGGTCGCTGCTGATTCGGATGGCCAGATCCACCCGCGCCTCAACGAGGTTGAGGGCCGCCTCGCTGGCATTGAGGTCGATCTTGAGCTGCGGGTGCCGGCTCAGAAAATCGGTCAGCATCGCCGCCAGTTGCGCGTAGGCCAGCGATACGCTGCAGGTCACCCGCAGCAGGCCGCGCAAGGTGTCGCCATGGGTGTCGGTCTCCTCTTGCAGGCTGTCGGCCAAGGCCAGCATTTGCTGGCATCGGCGCAGGCAGTTTTCGCCAGCGTCGGTGAGGGTCACCTGGCGGGTGGTGCGTTGCAGCAGGCGGGTGCCCAGCCATTGCTCCAGCTCGCCCACATGGCGCGTGACCATCGAGCGTGACATCTCCAGCGTGTCGGCGGCGGCGCTGAAGCTGCCGGCCGTGGCCACCTCGGCAAACACCCGCATGGCAGTGAGACGGTCCATGATTTGATCGATTTGTGCAACAGATATGCGCAGATTATCGGGTTTATCTGCGCGATTCAGGAAACTAAACTGCCGGTCATCCCAATCAACCACCAGGACCTTGCTCATGTTCCGCACCACCGTCATCGCCGCCACCCTGTCCCTGGCCTTTGCCGCCGCCGCCCAGGCCGAGCCCCTTCACCTGCAGGTCTATACCGCTGGGCCCAACAGCTTCAACGTCAACTCCACCCTGGTCTATGGCGCCAAGGAGGCGGTGGTCATCGACGCGGGCTTCACGCGCTCCGATGCCCTGCGCATCGCCGCCAACGTGCTCGACTCCGGCCGGCAGCTCAAGACCATCCTGGTCAGCCAGGCTGATCCCGACTACTACTTTGGCGTGGAAACGCTGAAATCCCTGTTCCCGGCCGCCGAGGTGGTGGCCACCCCTGCGGTGCTGGAGAAGATCCAGGCCAAGCTGGCCGGCAAGCTGGCCTATTGGGGCCCCAAGATGGGCGCCAATGCGCCGGTCACCCCGGTGCTGCCCAAGGCCCTGCAAGGCAACAGCCTGAGCGTGGACGGCGAAGTCATTGAACTGCGCGGCACGCAAGGCCTGCTGGCGCACCGCCCTTATGTCTGGATCCCTTCGATCAAGACCGTCACTGGCGCTCTGGGGGTGTTCGGCCAGATGCATGTGTGGACGGCCGATACGCAGACGGTGGCCGAGCGGGCCGCCTGGGTGGCCCAGCTGGACGAGATGGCGGCCCTGAAGCCGGAGGTGGTGGTGCCGGGCCACATGGCGGCAGCCACCCCGCTGACGCCGGCCAATCTGAGCTTCACCAGCACTTACCTCAAGACCTTTGAGCAGCAACTGGCCAAGGGCGCCAACAGCGCGGCGGTGGTGCAGGGCATGAACCAGGCCTACCCGGGCTTGCCCGGCGGGATGTCGCTGGACCTGGGGGCCAAGGTCAACAAGGGCGAGATGAAGTGGTAAGCCGCTGAACGATCACGCCATCCCGTCAACCCAACCGGAGTGCCACATGAGCCAGACCGATCTCATCCAGGTTCGCTATTTCTTTGACCCGTTGTGCGGCTGGTGCTATGGCGCAACGCCAGCCCTCAAGGTGTTGCAGGGGCAAGCCGACATTGCGCTGACCTTGGCGCCAGTGGGCCTGTTTGCCGATCAGGCGGCCCGGCCCATGGACAGTGGCATGGCGGCCTATGCCTGGGCCAATGACCAACGCATCCAGGCCTTGACCGGTCAGGTGTTCAGCCCGGCATACCGAGACCAGGTGCTTGGAGACGCTTCAAGGCCCTTCGATTCGGGGCCTGCCACCCGGGCTTTGAGTGCGGTGCAGATCACGGCCCCCGGGCGTGAGCTTGAGACCCTGCACGCGCTGCAGCATGCGCGGTATGTGGATGGCCTGGCCACCAGCGATGCTGCCGTGGTGGTCGCCCTGCTCAATGGCCTGGGCCTGCAGGCCGCGGCCCAGGCCTTGCAGACCGGCGATGCCGGCCTGTTGGCCCATGCCCGCGAGCGCATGCAAAAAGCCCGCAGTGCCTGGCAGCAACTGGGGCTTCAAGGGGTGCCGGCCCTGCAGGTGCAGGCCGCGGGCGGCTCAAGGGTGGTCACCGGGCAGGTGCTGTATGGTGCACCCCAGGCCTTGCTCAGCCTGGTACGGGGCCACTGAGATCCTCAGGTGCGGGCAGTTCACCAGGCGGTCAGGCGAAAGTCGTTCTCGAAGCGGGCGTCAAAGTCGCGCTCGCTGATGTGGTTGATGCGGGCGTCGCACTGGCTGGGCAGGGCCACGCTGCGGCGGCGCACATAAATCACGCAGCCCAACAGCCGCCATACCACCAGCCGTTCTTCGCGTGGCTCTGGAAAGGCCTCGCGGTGCGGGGCGATGAGGAAGTCCCGATAGCGCAGCTCTGCTGTCATCCAGCCCTTGCGCCGCGTGCGAACCACGCGGTAAAGCCCCAGGTGGAGTTGGCGCTGCCATGCCATCAGCAGCATCGCGAATAAGAGAGCAAGCAGAAGTGTCATTGGGTTAACCTCCTTTCGTGGTGGGATGCAAATATAAACAGTATATATAGTTTATACGGTTAATGAGTGAGTGCTTCTAGCCCCTTTTTTGGCACGACGCAGTGCATCGCCGCGGCGGACGGGGGTTTCACGACCCTGTCATCGTTGCGAACTATGTTCGTACGCTTTGGGTTCGGAACATACGGTCATGAAGCTCGCATCAAAGAGGGTGCTGGCGGCAAGTTTGCTGTTCAGTGTGGTGGCGACAATTGCAAGTACGGTGCATGCAGCTGCATTCACGCCGGGCAATCTGGTCTTGTACAGGGTGGGCGATGGCTCGATCTCAGCCAGCACAGCAGCTACGGCGGTCTACCTGGATGAATACCGGGCGGATGGCACCTTGGTGCAGACCATCACCATGCCGACCGTTGCCGGCACTGCACCTCTGACCAATGCTCTGACCGCCAGCAGCACGGGCTCGGAGGGGTTGTTGACCCGTTCCTTTGATGGGGCCTGCCTGCTGGTGCCGGGGTATGCCACAGCGGCCGGCACAACAGGTGTGGCGGCTTCGGCCAGCGGCACGGTGCAGCGCTCGTTGGCGATCGTGAGCGCTGCCGGCGCTGTGGACACCACCACCACGCTGGGCAGCAATGCGTTCAATACCAAATCCCCTCGCGCAGCGGTCAGTGACAACTGCAGCCATGCCTGGCTCAGTGGGGACGGCAGCACGTCGGCCAAGCAGGGGGTTTGGTATGCCACCAAAGGCAGCACCAGTGCCACACAGGTCTACAGCACCAATGCCGTGCATGGGTTGCTGGTGGCCGATGGCCGTTTGTGGGCTTCTCTCAAGAGCTCAACGCTGAACATCATTGGCACCGGCCTTCCGACCACCACAGGCCAAACCGGTAGCGCCATCGGCAGCATCACGACCGTGGGCAATTACCGCGGTATGGCCTTGCTGGATCTGCAAACTGGTGTCTCGGGCAGTGACACCCTGTATTTGGCCAACAACAGTGCAGGCAGCATTGACAAGTACTCCTACGATGGCACCCTCTGGACCAGCCGGGGCAGCCTGACTGCTACGGGCGTCGGCAACCTGCAGGGGCTGGCGGCACTGAATCTTGGCGATGGGCGTGTGGCGCTGTTCTACACCGATTCCAACACCGGCAATCTGTACCGCAGTGTGGATGGTGCGGGTCCGACGGCAAGCATGGCGGCCAGCACACCGGCCATCATTGCCACGGCAACGGGCGATGCCACGACCACCTCGACCAACACCTTCTTCTATGGTGTGGCGTTAGCTCCTGAAGCGAGTCTGCCTGTTGAAGCCCCTGGCAGTGCCAGCCAGGCTGATGCAGGCACTGTCACTGCCACCAGCTTTGTTGCGCAATGGCATGCGCCGAGTTCCGGCGGGGATGTGGCCTACTACGTGGTAGAAGTGTCGAGCGACAACTTTGCCACCGCGCCGTCCCAGACCCTGATCGTGCCCGGCACCCAGACATCGGTCACGGTCTCCGGACTCAGTGGTGCAACCCACTATTTCAGGGTTCGTGCGGTGAACAGCCTGGGTTCCAGCACGGATCTGGTTTCTGCCGCCATTGCGGCTCCCAATACGGCACCGTTGCTGACCTTTGCCTCGGTCACCGACGGCACTGACACCGTCGGCTATCCGATCACGGCAGGCGACACCCACGATCCGGTCGCCAGCACGGGATTGAGCTTCACCGTGTCGGACGCCGAGACGCCGACAGCCAACTTGACGGTCACAGCGCACAGTAGCAACACAGCCTTGTTGCCCGATTCGGGGCTGGGTTTGAGCGGCTGCAGTACCGGAGCCTGCACCCTGACCATCAGCCCGGCGGCGTTGACCGGGGCAGGTTATGTCGATGTGACCGTGTCGGTCACCGATGGGGGCGATGCCCAGGGACAGAACCAGGCGGTCACGACGGCAACTCGTCATTTCGCCGTGTCAGCGCGCAGCGCTGCCGACCTCGCTGGAGGCACCAATCCACGCTGGATGGCCGGGCGCTCAGATTCATCCGATGCCATCGTGAGCGGCAGTGCTGGCAGCCCCTATGTGCTGGTGGCCGACGATGAACCAGGCAACGTCATCAACCTCTGGGACCGAACGCGGTCGGGGCAGCCGATCAAGGTATTTGATATCTCTGCCGATCTTCAGGTGAACACGGGCAAGACAGGTGTCGATTGCACCTTTGCTGCCACCATCGCCAGCTATGGCGCCAATGAATGCAACACCAACCTGGAGTCCGACATGGAGGCCGCGACCCGGGTTGGCAATGTTACCTACTGGTCTGGCTCCCACAGCAACAGCAGCTCCGGCCAGATCCGCCCAGCCCGTTGGCGCTACTTTGCCTATACCCTGGACGACAGTACTCCATCCGACCCGAGCTTGACCTTCGTGGGCTACTACAAGTACCTGCGTCCTGATTTGATCAACTGGGACCGTGGCAACATGCATGGTCTGGGGGGCGACTATTTCGGCTTGGCGGCCAGTACGGCAGACGGCAACGCGCCGGAGGGCAGCAGTCTGGACGGCTTCAACATCGAGGGGTTGACCACCTCACCAAACGATTCCGTGGGTTGGTTCGCATTCCGCGCCCCCTTGGTACCCGCACCCGGACAACCTGGCGTGACCTCTGGCAACAACGCGGGCCGTACCCACGCACTGATCATTCAGGTGGCCAATTACCGTGACACCAATCAGGTCTTGACGACCAGTGGTGGCACCTACAACGCCAGTCAACCGAGTTCCGGTCTGGGCCTGCCGATCCGACTCGATCTTGGGGGGCGGGGCATCCGCGACATCAAGAAAAACGCGGCAGGACAGTACCTGATCATTGCCGGGCCGGCCAACAGCGCCACGGGGACGGCACCTTACGATTTCCGTCTGTTCACCTGGGACGGTTCATTTGATTCCAGCACGGGTCTGGCCACGAATCTTCAGATGCGGGCGACCGCCTTGGGAAGCATCACGGCGCCCAACTATGGCGGTTCTGTCGAAGGCGTCGTCGAGGTCCCGGACACCACCAACTCTGCCAGCACGGTGGATTTGATCAGCGACAGTGGTGATGTGGTCTTTTACGGCGATGGCCTTGGCGCCAAGGATCTGGATGGCGATGTCAACGCCATTCAGCACGATTACCCAATCAAGAAGTCGCGGGTGGATACGGTCACCCTCGGCGCAGTGGTTTCCTACGACTCTCGGCTTGCGGCACTCAGCCTGAGCAACGCCACGCTTTCGCCGGTCTTTTCGGCGACCGTCTACGGCTACAGCGCAGTGTTGAACAATGGCGCGAACGCTGTGCAGGTCAGCGCCACCCCCGACGATCTCAGCCATGCGGGCATGGCCCTGAACGGCAGCTCGCTGCTTGCAGGCCAGGCCTCGGCCGCCGTCGCCGCGGGCAGCACCATCAACCTGGTGGTGACTGCGCAAGATGGCAGCACCAGCACCTATACGATCACCGTCGGTCAGGCCACTCAAAGCATCACCCTGGGCAGCGCGCCGGTGGTGTCTGTGGGTGGCACGGGCACGCTCAGCGCCAGTGCCAGTTCAGGCCTGACGCTCAGTTGGGCCAGTCAGACCACCTCGATTTGTACCGTGAGCGGACAGGTGGTCACGGGTGTAGCCGAGGGCACTTGCACTGTTACAGCCAGTCAGGCAGGCAATGCCGTCTATGCGGCAGCCCCATCACAAACGCTGAGCTTGCCGGTCACGGCGCGAAATTACAGCGGCACGCCCTCGGGTGGTTCCGGATCGGTGGGGGCGGCGTTCACCGGTGGGGGCGGCAGTGCCACCTTGACCCGTGCCCGCCTCATCGCGGTGAGTGGTGACGCCGGTTCCCCAGCAACAGCTGCGCCCG
This sequence comes from Curvibacter sp. EU05-FHT14A10, assembly GCF_058791075.1. NCBI lineage: Bacteria > Pseudomonadati > Pseudomonadota > Betaproteobacteria > Burkholderiales > Comamonadaceae > Curvibacter > Curvibacter sp. EU05-FHT14A10. Next base: position 508,475 of record NZ_JBYTDE010000002.1, on the reverse strand, counting down.
CGGGGGTCAGCTTCCCCTACGGCCTGTTTGACATGGTCATCAGCAATGCCACGGTTGGGGGAACCGTTCAACTGACCCTGACTTACCCGCAGGCCTTGCCAGCAGGTGCCCGGTACTGGAAGTACGGTAAAACCAGCCCTACAGACGCGGCGCACTGGTATGTCTTTTCCGGGGCCTCAATCTCGGGTAACACGGTCACATTGACGCTGACAGATGGTGGCTCTGGTGACGACGATGGGTTGGTTGATGGAACGATCACTGACCCGGGCGGGGTGGGGCTTGGCGGGGCCGATGCCTTGAGCGTGCCAGCGTTGTCGGATATGACGCTGGCCCTGTTGGCCATGCTGTTGGCGGCCGTGTCATTGTTGGGCTTCAAGGGGGGGCTGATCAGGCACCCTGCCTGAAGCGTCAGGATGGCGGGCCCCGCTGGCCCGGGCCGGCGCTAAACTCACCCGGGTATGCCCAGCACACGTGTTTCTGACCCCACCGGCCCCGGCCACCTTGATCACCATCGGCTCACCCGCCTGCTGGGTTATCAGTTGGCGCAGGCGTCCATCCCCACCAATCGGCTCTTCAAGTCGAACATCGAGACCCATTGCCAGCTCAACAAGCTGGAGTTCAGCCTGTTGATGCTGGTGGCCTCCAATGAACATGTCACACCCAAACGCCTGTCGGTGGCGATGAATGTGCCGGGCCCCAACCTCACGCTGCTGCTGGGGCGCCTGGAAGAGCGGGGGCTGCTGCAGCGTGAGCGCAGCGAGACGGACCGGCGTGTGCAGCACCTGAGGCTGACCCCCGACGGTGAGGTGCTGGTGCAAAAGTTGGAAGCCATCATCGACCGCATGGAGGCGGATCTGCTGAGCCACCTCAGCCCGGGTGAGCGCACCCTGTTGTTTGAGTTGCTGGCCAAGGTCGCTGCACACCGCAAGGTCTGAAAGTGCCCCTGCCTTGATCCATCGAATCCGTCACCTCTGGCCCGCGGCGCTGACGGGGCTGCTGGGCCTGGCCTTGGCCGGCCTGTTGTGGGTGGCTTTCGGCGATGCGGGCAGCGATGTGACCGACCCGGGCCTGAGTCTGGCCCGTGGCCATGGTTGCCTGTCCTGCCATGGCCTGGTGCACAAGCAGGTGGGGCCGGGCTACGCCCAGGTGGCCCAGCGCTACCGCGGAGATCCCGAAGCCCCGGAGCGGCTGGCGGCGATCATCCGCGCCGGCTCGGTGGGGCGTTGGGGGCGCGTGATCATGCCTCGCCAGCCTGGTGTGACCGAGGTCGAAGCCCGTCAACTGGCCGCCTGGGTGTTGGCCCAGCCTGATCCCCACTGAATCTCTGTTTGTCTTTGGACGAGTGGCCCTTGCGTGGGTGACCACACGCCTGTGTGCACCGTGGCCTTTTCGCCTGGGGCACCTGTCCAAGTGCGCCGGATCGGCTTCCATCCCCTCTTCGATTCCTTCGCGTAATCCCTAGTTTTTGTGCAAAACTAATTACATATAGTAAGTATCTGGAAGGTCGTGAGTTGGACTTTCCCAATATAAATCGCGAATTGACCCACGAGGAGACATGAAGATGCTTAATAAGGTAAATGATTCTGCCGCGTGCCGATGGTTGCCCGCTGCATTCGCTGTGGCGGTGCTTTCGGCCTGTGGCGGCGGTGGCGGCGGTGTGGTGATCCCCCAGTTGGGGGCCGCCACCGGTGCTAGCCTGAGCGGCACCTGCGAGGCCTTGGCCAGCAAGTTGGGCGCCCTGCAGAACACGGCCATCACGGGCACCAGCACCGTGGCTGCCGGCACCCTCACGGTGGGGGGGCAGGCCGTGCCGGCCCATTGCCTGGTCACAGGCAAGATGAACCAGCGTGTGAGCGCCGTCGATGGTCAGACCTATGCCATCGGCTTTGAAATGCGCCTGCCGGTCAATTGGAATGGCCGCTTCTTTTACCAGGCCAATGGGGGTACCGACGGCAATGTGGTCACGGCCACAGGTGGCTTTGGCGGGGGGCCCCAAACCCATGCCTTGCTGCAGGGGTTCGCAGTGTTGAGTTCGGACGCCGGACACACTGCGGCCCAGAACCCGACGTTCGGTATCGATCCCCAAGCTCGCCTCGACTACGGTTACCAAGCGGTCGGAAAGCTGACCCCAATGGCCAAAAACGTGATTCAACTGGCCTATGGCAAGGGCCCTGATCGGTCTTACCTGGGCGGTTGCTCCAACGGGGGGCGTCACACCCTGGTCGGGGCGGCGCGCTACAGCGACCAGTACGATGGCTTTCTGGCAGGCGCCCCGGGTTACAACCTGCCCAAGGCGGCCGTGCGCAGCATTTACCGGGGCCAGCAGTACGCCAGCCTGGTCGCGGCAGGCACCGACCCCAGTACCCCGGCCGGCCTGGGCACGGCCTACACAACCGCCGAGCGCACGATGGTCTCCAAGGCGGTGCTGGCCAAGTGCGACGCACTGGACGGCGCCACGGACGGGATGATCCAGGATGGCAAGGCCTGTCAGGCCGCGTTCAACATCGCCACCGATGTGCCCACCTGCACCGGCAGCCGCGATGGCACCTGCCTGACCACGGCTCAGAAAACGGCGGTGTCCAACATCTTCAAGGGCCCCACAACCAGCGCGGGCGCCGCCGTTTACAACAGCTTCCCGTTCGACAGCGGGCATGGGGGTGCCGGCGTGGCCTTTTGGGAGTTCACGGCGCCGCTGCAGCTTGATTCAGGCGCCGTGGGCCTGATCTTCAAGACCCCGCCCGAGGCGGCAGCCACCTTCAACGGGCCGGCCTTCACCCTGGGCGCCAACATCGACACCCTGGTGGCCCAGATCAATGCCACCAACAGCACCTACACCGAGTCGGGCATGGGCTTCATGACGCCACCCAACCCGACCGACCTGTCCGGGTTGAAGAACCGGGGCGCCAAGGTGATGGTCTACCACGGTGTGAGCGATCCGATCTTCTCGGTCAACGACACCGTGGCCTTGATTGACGGCCTGAACGCTGCCAACGGAGGCGATGCCACCAACTTTGCCCGCCTGTTCAAGGTGCCTGGCATGAACCACTGCTCGGGCGGCCCCGCCACCGACCAGTTCGACATGATCACGCCCCTGGTGGCCTGGGTGGAGCAGGGCAAGGCCCCGGATCAGGTGGTGGCTAGCGCCCGGGGGGCCGGCAATGCGGGTGGCGTGAATGCCGATGTGCCCAGCACCTGGTCGGCCACCCGCACTCGACCGCTGTGCGCCTACCCCAAGGTGGCGCGCTACAACGGCACGGGGGACGTCGAGTCGGCCGCCAGCTTCAGCTGCCAGCCTTGATGCCCGAGGCGGGGGCCTGGCCCGAAGGGGCCTCTGTCGCCCGCCCTCAGACCGCCTGGATGGCCTGCACCAACAGGTCAGCCAGGCTTTGTGCTTCTGGATGCAGTCGGGCGCCTTTGTGAACAATCAGGCCCAGGGTGCGTGAGACCGCGGGGTCGGTCAGGGCCACCCCTTTCAGGCCCGATTGGAGCGGGCCCTGCACGGCCAACGCCGGCAAGACAGCCGCCCCCAGCCCCGCTGCCACCAGGCTCAAGGCCCCGGTGACGTGGTTGACCTCGTAGCGGATGGTGGGGCGCATGCCGGTGCGTGCAATGGCACTGTCGATCAGCAGGCGGTTGCCGCTGCTGCTGGACACCGCAATCAAAGGCTCTTTGAGCAGCGTCTTCCAGGACACGCTGCGACGCCGGGCCAGGCCGTGGCTTTCGGGGACCACCACGACGTAGTCCTCGGTTCGGATGGGCACGAACTCCAGATCGGCCTCTTGGCTGCCCAGAAAGTTCACGCCGAAATCCGCATGGCCGTGCAACACGCTGTCCAGCACGGTCTGCGCACTTTCATCGATGATCTTCACCCGCACGCCTTCGTTCAGGCTGCCGTAGTGGGCCAGCACGGCCGGCAGGATGTGATGCGCCACCGAGGGCACGCAGGCCACCGTCACCTTGCCGGTGCGGGCCAAGGCCCGGGCCTCCAGGCCTTGGTAAGCCAGGCGCAACTCTTCCATCACGATCTGCGCATGGGCCTGCAACTGACGGCCTTCGTCCGTCAGTGCAACGCGCCGTGTGGTGCGTTGAAACAACTGGCATTTGAGCTCCAGCTCCAGCTTCTCGATGCGGCGGCTGAGTGCTGGCTGCGAAAGGAACAGGCTCTCCGCCGCGGCCTTGAAGCTGGATTTTTCAGCCACGGCCAGGAAGGCCTGCAGTTCCCCTAATTCGATATTGATGCGCATGAAGCATTTATAAATCAAATTAATGCAATTGAGAAATAGCCGTTGACCCGGCATCATCACGCCGCTTTTGCGCGGGGTCCGCCACGCCATGGCCGCTGCAGGCGGCGGAGCACATTCACCAAAACGATATCCCGGGAAACGAGGAGACTTGCATGACCAAGAAGAAGATGCCCCATCGGGCAGCCTATGCCCTGCCCACGCTGTTGTTGGGCCTGCTGGCCTCGGGCCTGGCTCAGGCCCAGAGCAGCGCCGTGGTCTACGGCATCATGGACGCAGGGGTGCGCAGCACCTCCGGCATGGACCCTGCCAATGCGCGCTCGGTGGGCAGTGCCAGCATGATCAACAGCGGCATCAACACCACCAGCCGCCTGGGCTACCGCGGCACCGAAGATCTGGGCGGCGGGCTGCAGGCCCTGTTCTTTCTGGAGTCGGGGCTGAACATCAACACCGGCGCCACCGCCAGCAGCAGCAAGTTCTTTGACCGCGGCGCTTACACTGGTTTGCGGGGCGATCTGGGTACCCTCACCCTGGGCCGTCAGAACACCTTGCTGGCCGACGCGGTGCTGCCGGTGGACCCCCTGGCCACCCGCTTTGCCAGCTTGAACTCGAATGTGGCGATTGCGGCGCTCAGTGCCCATCAATTGGGCATCGAATATGGTGCTTCGGGCTCCAGCACCGGCAGCTACCGGTTGGACAACTCGGTCAAGTACGCCTATGGCTTTGGCAACACCACGGCTCGGGTCATGCACGCGTTCGGCAACCAGGCCGACAGCAACAGCAAGCTGTCCTCGAACGGGGCCAGCATCGAATACAAGGCTGCAGGTTGGCAGGCCGTCGTGGCCTACACGCAGTTCAAGACGGTCACGGGCCTCACCCTCAACGGCTATGTCAGTGGTGTTGCCGTGCCGGTGGGGGCGGGCAGGCTCAACCTGACCTACAGCGGCCACACCGCAGACACCTCGGCCACGGCCAAGACGCGCAACCAGGTGCTGGGCCTGGGCGGCACCTGGCCCATCACGCCGCAGCTCGATCTGCTGGTCGGGCACTACCGTGTGAACCGGTCGCGCACGGCGGCACTCGATGACGGCTACAACCGGACCATTGCGTTCCTGGAATACAAGCTGTCGAAGCGCTCTCTGGTCTACCTTGAGGCCGACAACACCCGCTGGAAGCGCGACTACCAGGGCGCCGGCCTGAGTGCCACCAGCACCGGTATCTCGCTGGGGATGAAGCACAGCTTCTGAGGGCCCTCCGGGACTGCAGGTGGGCGGGGGGGGGGGGGGGGGGGGGTCCGGAGACC